>JAZRKV010000039.1:0-4346 GCA_045646545.1 Acutalibacteraceae bacterium | reverse complement strand
TGTAGAGAGGGGGACCATCGCTTGCGATGGTGGAGAGTTATAGTGCCGTAAGGCACGTATAATAAAACAGATAACAGTCGCCAAAGCTTCGCAAACAGTTAGTTTATTGCGATAGCGTTATAATAACGGCGTACCCCCGAAATTTTGAATTTTAAATTTACAAAATCAGCATCGCATCGCCGAAGGAGAAGAACCTATATTTTTCTTTAACGGCTTCATCATAGGCCTTCATTGTTTTTTCGTAACCATAAAAGGCAGAAACAAGCATAATCAATGTGCTTTCAGGTAAATGGAAATTTGTAAGAAGACCGTCTATACACTTGAATTTATATCCCGGATAAATAAAAATATCTGTAAATCTGTCATCCTCTTTAATTTCACCGCAAAATGTACCAACGCTTTCCAGGGTACGGCAGCTTGTTGTACCAACTGCAATAACTCTGCCGCCATTTTTCTTTGTTTGGTTAATTAAATCTGCAGTTTCTGGGGGGAGATAATAATGCTCGGAGTGCATGTGGTGTTCTTCTATTTTCTCTGCCTTAACAGGACGGAATGTACCAAGACCGACGTGAAGTGTAACATAACCGATATTAACGCCTTTTTCACGTAATTTATCAAGAATTTCATCTGTGAAATGAAGTCCTGCCGTTGGTGCTGCCGCAGAGCCTAACTCTTTTGAGTAAACTGTCTGATATCGTTCTTTATCCTCTAATTCTTCAGTAATATAATGAGGAAGAGGCATCTGACCGATTTTATCAAGAATATTGAATATATTATCGTTTTTGTCGTAAGAAAATCTTATAACTCTGTTACCGTTATCAAGAACTTCAGTAACAACACAACTGAGTATACCGTCCCCAAAAGTAAACTCTGCATTTTCCTTTGCACGTTTACCCGGACCTGCAAGACATTCCCACAAATCATTTTCAATCTGGTTAAGGAGAAGAAATTCAACTCTTGCGCCTGTATCCTTTTTGATACCGTAAATACGTGCAGGTAAAACACGGGTGTTATTAAGAATAAGGCAATCACCTGCATTAAAATAATCAAGAATATTGTAAAAATGCTTGTGATTTATGTCATCCGATGTTTTTGAAAGAACCATAAGACGTGAACTATCACGCGGCTCAGCAGGATGTTGGGCTATAAGTTCTTCAGGTAAATTATAAAAGAAATCCGATTTATTCATATTCCGACCTTTTTCCAATATATTTATAATAAAAATTGTTGACTAAATTGCACAAAGTATGGTATTATCTATTAGTTAAAATAGCGGTTTATATTATAATTCATTTACACCGCAATTACAAGTGTTTTTTATACGGAGGTATACACAATGAAAAAGTTTAAGGTTGGTATTATTGGTGCAACAGGTATGGTTGGCCAGAGATTCGCTCTTCTTCTTAACGAACATCCTTGGTTTGATGTTACAGTTCTTGCAGCATCATCACGTTCTGCAGGTCAGACATATAAAGAAGCTTTAGGCGACAGATGGTGCATGGAAGAAGCAACACCTGCAAAATATCTTGATATGGTTATTTATGATGCAGAAAAAGATATTGAAAAGATTGCTTCTCAGGTTGACTTTGTTTTCTGTGCAGTTAACCTTTCAAAAGCAGAAACAAAAGAACTTGAAGAAAAATACGCAAAAGCAGAATGTCCTGTTGTTTCTAACAACTCTGCACACCGTATGACTCCTGACGTACCAATGGTTGTTCCGGAACTCAATCCTGAACACATCGAAATTATCAAAGCACAAAGAGAAAGATTAGGTACAAAACGTGGATTTATTGCAGTTAAATCAAACTGCTCACTTCAGAGCTATGTTCCTGCACTCTTCCCTCTTCATGAAAAATACACTGTTAAAGATGTTGTAGTTTGCACATATCAGGCAATTTCAGGTGCAGGTAAAACATTTGAAAGATGGCCTGAAATGGTAGATAACGTTATTCCATTCATCGGCGGTGAAGAAGAAAAGAGTGAAAAAGAGCCTCTTAAGCTTTGGGGTAAAATCGAAGGAAACGAAATCGTTTCTGCAACAGAGCCACACTTCACAGCACAATGTATCCGTGTTCCTGTTTCTGACGGTCACATGGGCGCAGTGTTTGTAAGATTTGAAAACAAACCTGAAAAAGAAGATATGATTTCTATGTGGAAATCCTTCAAAGGCAGAGCTCAGGAGCTTGAACTTCCATCTGCTCCAAAGCAGTTCCTTCACTATTTTGAAGAAGATAATATGCCACAGACAAAGCTCCACAGAAATCTTGAAAACGGTATGGCTGTTTCTATTGGCCGTCTTCGTGAAGATACACAGTACGATTACAAGTTCGTATGCCTTGCTCACAACACTCTTCGTGGTGCTGCAGGCGGCGCTGTTCTTCTTGCTGAGCTTCTTTGTGCAGAAGGCTACATGGATTAATCCGTAGAAGCTATCTATATAAATATTTTTTGGAGGTTTTCGTTTTGAAAAAGCCGATATTTACCGGTGCAGGCGTAGCCATTGTTACACCATTTTTTGACGAGGACTTAAAAATCAATTTCCCATTATTTGAGGAAATTATTGAAAATCAGATTAATAACGGAACAGATGCAATTGTTGTTTGTGGTACCACAGGCGAAAAGTCTACCCTTGTTTACGATGAACATTTAGAGGCTATTCGTGTTGCGGTCAATGTTACTGCAGGCAGAGTACCTGTAATTGCAGGAACAGGCTCAAACGACACTGTTCACTCCGTTAAACTTTCCAACGATGCAGAAGCAGTCGGTGTTGACGGTCTTTTAATGGTCACACCTTACTACAACAAAGCATCACAAGATGGTCTTATTGAATCATACACTTACATTGAAAAGCGTGTTTCAACACCTATTATTCTATATAATGTACCATCTCGCACAGGGGTAAATATTGCACCTGAAACCTATTTAGAGTTATCTAAGCTACCACTTATAAACGGTGCTAAAGAAGCAAGTGGTGACATTTCGCATTTTGCAAAAACTGTTGCCCTTTGTGGTGATAACCTTAATTTTTACTCAGGTAACGATGACCAGATAACCGCAATGTGTGCCCTGGGTGCAAAAGGTGTAATATCTGTTTTATCAAATATTGCTCCACGTCTTACCCACGATATTGCAACACTTGCCGTTGAGGGTAAAACCAAAGAGAGCGCATATTTACAGCTTAAATATATAGATTTATGTAATGCTCTGTTTTGCGATGTCAACCCTATCCCTGTCAAAGAGGCTATGTGCCTTATGGGATACAACGTTGGCAGATGCAGAATGCCCCTGTCACCTCTTAACGAGAAAAACAAAGAGCATCTCAAATCAGTGTTAAGAAAACATAATTTAATTTAACTTTTTAAAACATTCACTTTCCGGAGGACGTTTAAATGACAAGAATATTGTTAAGCGGTTGTTGTGGCAGAATGGGCAGATTTGTTGCCGAAACTGTTAAATCAAGAAAAGATTGCGAAATCGTTGCAGGTATTGATATTGTTGAAGATTCAACACTTGGTTTTCCTGTGTTTTCAAATTATGACGAGGTTGATATAAAAGCTGACGTTATAATTGATTTTTCAAATATATCACTTTTACCTTCAATGTTAGAGTATGCAGTAAAATCAAAAACTGCAGTTGTACTTGCAACAACAGGTCTTTCTGATGAACAGATTAAAGCTGTTGAAGATGCATCAAAAACAGTGCCTGTTTTCTTCAGTTACAATATGTCTTTAGGCGTAAGTCTCCTTTGTGAGTTAAGTAAGGTTGCTGCAAAGGTTCTTGGCAACGGCTTTGATGTTGAAATTATTGAAGCGCACCATAACCAGAAGCTTGATGCTCCGAGCGGTACTGCAATTATGCTTGGTAATGCTATAAAAGAAGAAATGCCTGACGCATATTTTGAATACGACAGACATTCCAAGAGAGAAAAACGTCACACTAACGAAATCGGCATACACGCAATACGTGGCGGTACAATTGTTGGTGAACATCAGGTAATTTTTGCAGGAACAGACGAAATCGTTACACTTTCACACTCTGCACGTTCAAGAGCAATATTTGCAAACGGTGCAGTTAATGCCGCAGTTTTCCTTAAAAACAAAGAAAACGGCGTTTATAATATGAGTAATTTGGTGAATGAGTAAACCCGCGATTATTAAATAGCAGTTACAAATAGTAAACAGCAGATAGCATAAGGCTACCTGCTGTTTTTAATTATATTTAAGATTTTTAAATAACTTGCGAAGCTTTGGCGGCTGTTATCTGTTTTATTATACGTGCCTTACGGCACTATAACTCTCCACCATCGCAAGCGATGGTCCCCCTCTCTACACTAGAGAGGTATAGGC
>JAZRKV010000038.1:0-79841 GCA_045646545.1 Acutalibacteraceae bacterium | reverse complement strand
ATTTCTTTCTGTGAAGATGTATTGAGCCATTTTTGGGTTCCATCTTCTTGTTTGGTGACCGAAATGAACACCTGCTTCGAGAAGTTGTTTCATTGATACTACTGACATATTATTGTCCTCCTTTTTGTTAAACCGCCGCAAAGTTTCGACTCACAAACACCACACTTACGTGCACACGGCATCTGTAATCTACCCTGCGTGAGTTTTTTGACTACGAAAGTATATCACCTTTAAACAAAAAAAGCAATACTTTTTTGTAAATTATTTTGATAATTCGAAACAATATTTTTTATAATTCAGGTAATTATTAATTTTTTTCATTCTTACTTCTCTGGAGTAAGGATTCAGACAAAAACTACCGTTATCACGCATTGAAATCACCTGAAGTTCTTTTGTTCCTTTGGGTAATTCTCGTAAAGGTAAACGAATTAAATTTTTAGCTTTATCCGGAAGCCTGCAAACCGCATAATCCCCATCTAAGTACTCAACAAAAATATCCATTGTTACTCCTCAATATCATTATTAATAGCCGCACCAAAATAATTGTGGTCACTTGGCAATATATTTTTTTCTTCTTGTGCAACGTTATTTTCCTGAACAGGAATATCGTCAATAGTTAATTGTTTAGGTGTACTTACAGATGAATTTGCCTGCATTTCGTACCATTGCTCTTTTGTAATAAGAACTTTACGTGGTTTTGCACCTTCAAACGGACCGATAATACCTTTTTCGGATAACTCATCAACAATACGTGCAGCTCTTGCATAGCCGAGCTTAAGCTTACGCTGAAGAAGAGTTGTTGATGCCATACCCGACTCAATAACAACATCAATAGCCTTCGGTGTCATTTCATCATCAAATCCGTTGTTTGAAGACGGAGCTTCAACCTCAAAATCGCCTCCGGATTTTTTCTTGTTGCTCTGAGCAGCTTTAAGGTCAATTTCCTGCATAACGGAATCATCGTATTTGACATCGCCTTGTGCAGTAACAAATTCAATAACACGCTCTATTTCTTCATCAGATACGTAACATCCTTGAACACGTACAGGCTTTGAAAGTCCCACAGGACAATAAAGCATATCACCGTTACCAAGAAGTTTTTCGGCACCTTGAGTATCAATAATAGTACGAGAGTCAATTTGTGACTTAACCGCAAAAGCAATACGGCTCGGAATATTAGCTTTAATAAGACCGGTAATAACGTCAACAGATGGTCTTTGTGTTGCAACAATAAGGTGCATACCTGCCGCACGAGCCTTCTGTGCAAGACGACAAATAGAATCTTCAACCTCGTTTGATGCAGCCATCATCAAATCAGAAAGCTCATCAATGATTATAACAATCTGAGGCATCTTTGGTAAATTATTGGAAACAGCATAAGCATTGTATCCCTGTAGATTTCTTACACCGTTATCTGCAAAGAGTGCATAACGCTTGTCCATTTCACCAACTGCCCATGAGAGTGCACCTGCAGCCTTACGAGGGTCAGCAACAACAGGGACAAGAAGATGCGGAATAGATTTATAAACCGTGAACTCAACCTTTTTAGGGTCTATCATAATAAGTTTAACTTCATCAGGCTTTGCATTATAAAGCAAACTCATAATCATAGTGTTAAGGCAAACAGATTTACCTGAGCCTGTTGTACCTGCAACAAGCAAGTGTGGCATTTTGGCAAGGTCAGCACAAGTTGACTCACCTTGAATATCTCTACCTAATGCAACATTAATTTTTGACTTTGAATTACGAAATGAATCAGTTTCAAGAATCTCGCGAAGTGTAACCATTGCTTTTTCAGCATTCGGCACTTCAATACCAACAGCATTTTTATTAGGTATAGGAGCCTCAATTCTTACACCGGATGCAGCAAGATTCATTGCAATATCATCTGCAAGTGCAGTAATTTTACTGATTTTTACACCAGGCTCCGGTTGAAGCTCAAAACGTGTAACAGAAGGACTCTGACAAATCTCAACAATTCGTGTACCAACACCAAAGCTTTGGAGCGTTTTGACTATTGTTTCACCTTTTTCTCTGAGTTCGTTACCATTTCCTGCTTTTGATGAACGCTTTGGTTCATCAAGAAGAGTTATATCAGGTAGCTCGTATTTTATAACAGGTTCTTCAGGTATAACTGTTTCACTGACTGAATCATCTATTATTTCACCTGTTTCAGAATCTACCTCAACAATCGCATCATCAGCTACTACTTCAATAACATCCGCAAGGTATTCTTCAGAAGCAGATTTTGGCTCCTCGTAAACAGATGACTCTTGTTCCTGAAAAAGAGCTATAACATCATCAAGGTCAACAGAAGGCAAATCATCCTTTGGAGTCTCAGGCATAACCGTTGGTACTTCTACAGGAGCGACAGTCTCTGCAACGTCATCAACAGGGACATCAAGGTCAATTTGATGATTCCCTTTTTTACGCCATCTTGAAGCATTCTCCGCCTTTTTAGCACGGCTTTCATCAACATTTTCAGGCATATTCTCCTGTTTCTCTCTCATGCTATTGATTTTTTCTTCTGCATACTCACCTACTTTTTTTGCAGGGTCTTTCAACTTCTGGAAAATCTTAAGAATTGTTGTACCACTGAAGAACATCAATAAAGCAAGGAAGATAAGCAGTGTAAATATAGATGCAGCAACCTGATTTGAAGCGGTAAAAAGAAGTGGCAACGTACCAACAAGGGCACCAAAAACACCATAGCCGAATTTTTCACCATCAGAAGATTTAAATATATTGTATGACTCTTCAATTCTTTCCGCAAAGGTCAAAGAAGTATCTATGGTCACAATATGTAAAAAAGCAATTACCAATGTGAAAAGGATAAAGTATTCAATAACTTTCTTTTTATATTCTCTTGAATCTTTACCTATTGCAGCAACAATACTTACAAAAGCAATAAATATCGGAACAATAAAAGTCGCAATACCAAACACACCAAAAAACAGATTTCTTAATGCACCCCATACTCCTTCGGCCTCAACATAAACAACTGCACCCATAAACAAAGCAAAAAACACAGCAATCAATGCTCTGAATTGTTTGTTCTCGGTACTAAAAAAAGATTTTTTTGAACCCGTATTTTTCTTAGGGGTACCTTTTTTAGGATTGATATTTTTTTTCTTTTTAGCCATAATCCCTCTCCTCTATTTCGTAAAAGTCTGTACTGCACTTATTATTGTAACAACAAAACCAATTCCAAGACAGTAAAAACCAAAATACTTAAACCAATCTTTATTTATCAACACTTTTAAAAGTTTGATGGAAAGTAAACCGATAACGGCAGAAATAATTGTACCTGCAAGAATCGGAAAAACAGAAACAACCGTATCACCGGTTACAACACTCTTGAATTCAATAAAAGAAAACGCGACAACTGTTGGAACACTAAGTAAAAACGAATAATTAATTGCACTTTTCTTTGACATACCACACATAAGTGCAGTAGAGACTGTAACACCTGATAAAGAAACACCAGGCAAACAAACAGCCAAAAGCTGAGAAACTCCGATTAAAAACGCTGACTTAGGTTTGATTTTTTTGAATCGTTCGTTTTGTTCAGTGACAAAAGAAGTAACAAGCAGATAAAAACCTGAAAGCATAAGAAAAATCGCTTCTGTGCGTATACTGTCATCGGAATATAAGCTTCTGAAAAAATCCACAAGCCTTGCACCGTTCCCGATGGGCAACAAAAGTAACAATAACGGCAAGCATGAGAGCATTAACATAAAAAGCAATTTTCTTGTTTCAGTCATATTTTTATAATCAAATACAAACTGACGCTTAAAAATCTCTTTGATTACCAAAACAAATTCAGAAAACAAATCATAAATGGTTCGGTAATAAGTTACAATAATCGCAATTAACGTACCAATATGTAACATTGCGAAAGTAAGTCCATTTATATGGGAACTTATTCCGCTAAAATATGAATAGAAAGAAATATGAACACTGCTTGAAATAGGCAAAAATTCTGTAACACCCTGGATTATACCAAGAATAATAGCATTAATTAAACCCATAAACTCTCCTTTAAACTTCACCAACCAGAAAGTCAATTGCATCAGACAAGCCACCTATTTGGTCTATAAGACCTTCATCAACCGCCTGCTTACCATCTAAAACAGTACCAAAATCAGAAACAAGCTCGTTATTATTAAGCATCAATTCTCTGAATCGTTCTGCCGTAATCTTTGAGTTACGTGTAACAAAATCAACAACACGTGCTTCCATTTTCTTTAAATAAACAAGTGTTTGCGGTACACCAACCACAACGCCGTTCATTCTGACGGGGTGAACGGTCATTGAAGCAGTGGGAACAATAAAAGTCTTGTCTGCACAAACAGCGAGCGGGATACCAATTGAATGACTACCACCAAGAACAAGAGTCGCTTTTGGCTTACGCATACCGTTAATCAGCTCTGCAATTGCAAGCCCTGCCTCAACGTCACCACCGATTGTATTAAGAATAACAAGAAGACCGGAAATATCCTCATCCTCTTCAACTGCAACAACACGAGGAATTATATGCTCATACTTTGTGGTTTTTGTATTTGAAGAACTGAGGTAATGACCTTCAATCTGACCGATTATCGTCAGACAATGAATATACTTACCGTTTCTTCTTAACGTAACACCGCCATCACTCGCTTTAGGAAAAGAAACATTTTCATCCACATCATCAGAAGATGCTTCCTCCAAAGGATTTGAAACCTCAAAATCATAAAAATCATTAAAATTAATACTCAAAAAATATCACCATTCAATATTATAGGCAATATTTTCAATTTAATTATATAATGATAGCACAACGCCCTAAAAAGTTCAAGATTTTTGATATCTATTTTTATTTTTGTATTATTAATAAAATATAAATTATTACATTGATAAAAAAATATCATTGACAAAATAATTGTTACATATTAAAATAAGTTTGTTAAAAAATTAAACAACTTTTTCGGAGGAAAAAACATGGGACTTACTTTATGCGAAAAAATAATCAAAAGCCATCTTGTTGATGGCGAATATGCTCCCGGTAATGAAGTTGGTATAAGAATTGACCAGACTTTAACACAAGACGCAACCGGTACAATGGCTTATCTTGAACTTGAAGCAATGGATATTGACAGAGTTAAAACTGAACTCTCTGTTGCATACATTGACCACAATACCCTTCAGACAGGCTTTGAAAACGCTGATGACCATAAATTCATTCAAAGCGTTTGTAAAAAAAGAGGCGTAAGATATTCACGTCCTGGTAATGGTATTTGCCATCAGGTTCATCTTGAAAGATTCGGTATCCCTGCTAAAACACTTATCGGTTCCGACAGCCACACACCTACAGGTGGTGGACTCGGTATGCTTGCTATGGGTGCAGGCGGTCTTGACGTTGCAGTTGCTATGGGCGGCGGTGCTTACTACATAACAGTACCTGAGGTTATAAAAGTTAACCTTACAGGTAAGCTTTCACCATACGTAGCTGCTAAGGATATTATTCTTGAGGTTTTAAGAATACTCAGCGTTAAAGGTGGCGTTGGCAAGGTTATTGAATATGGTGGCGAAGGTGTAAAAACACTCTCTGTACCGGAAAGAGCAACAATTACAAATATGGGTGCAGAATTAGGTGCAACAACATCTATATTCCCTTCTGACGAAATCACATATGATTTTATGAAAGCACAAAGCAGAGAGCAGGATTGGGTTGAACTTCTTCCTGACGAAGATGCAGAATATTCAAGAGTAATTGATATTGACCTCTCTACCCTTCAACCACTTGCAGCAATGCCTCACATGCCTGATAACGTTAAATCAGTTGCTGAAATCGGTGAAATAAAAATTGACCAGGTTCTTATTGGTTCATGCACAAACTCATCACTTCTTGATATGATGAAGGTTGCAAAAATCCTTAAAGGCAAAAAGGTTCATCCATCAGTTTCATTAGGTATTGCTCCTGGTTCAAAGCAGGTTCTTAATATGCTTGCTCTTAACGGTTGCCTCGCAGATATGATTGATGCAGGTGCGCGTATTCTCGAAAGCGCTTGCGGTCCATGTATCGGTATGGGTCAGTCTCCAAAATCTGCTGGTGTATCACTCAGAACATTCAACCGTAACTTCGAAGGCAGAAGTGGAACTGCAGACGGTCAAGTTTACCTCGTAAGCCCTGAAACCGCAGCAGTATCTGCTATTACAGGTGTTCTTACAGATGCTACAAAATGGAATGAAGATATTTCTGTTAACCTTCCTAAATCATTTATCATTAACGATAATATGATTGAGTTACCTGCTGAAACAAAAGAAGAAGCAGATGCAGTTGAAGTTTATTATGGTCCTAACATCAAACCTTTCCCGAAGACTTCTCCACTTTCTGATTCTATTGAAGCAACTGCAGTTCTTAAAGTTGAAGACAATATTACAACAGACCACATTATGCCTGCAGGTGCAAAGATTCTTCCTTATCGTTCAAATATCCCTTATCTTTCACAATTCTGCTTCCGTCAATGTGATGAGAATTTTGCAGAGCATTGTAAAGAAGCAGGTTCATGTATAATCATTGGTGGTAATAACTACGGTCAAGGTTCATCACGTGAACATGCTGCTCTTGTTCCTTTATATTTAGGTGTTAAAGCAGTTATAACAAAATCATTTGCAAGAATCCACAAAGCCAACCTTGTTAATGCAAGTATTTTACCTCTTAACTTTGTTGATGCAGATGATTACGATAAAATTTCTGTTGGTGATAAGCTTTCACTTCCTGCAATCAAAGCAGAGCTTAAAGCAGGTAGCCAAATCACACTTAAAAACGAAACTAAAAACGAAGAATATAAACTTATCTGCGATGTATCAGAACGTCAGGTTGACATTCTTACGGCAGGCGGTTTACTTGATTACACAAAGGAGAATAACTAATGACTGAAGTACAGATTGAAAACGCTCTTGCTAAATTTAAACAATTACTTATTGAGCAGGATGCAAGAAACCAAAAAATCAAATCAACAAAAGAATTCAAAGATTTTAAAGCACTTGATAAAATTGTTGTAGGTGTTTGCGGTGGTGACGGTATCGGTCCGATTATCACAAAAGAAGCTGCTAACGTTCTTAAATTCATTCTTAAGGATGATGTTGATGCAGGTAAAGTTGAGTTCAAATATATCGACGGTTTAACAATTCAAAACCCTGCAAAAGTTATGAAAGCAATTCCTGATGATGTTATGGAAGAGCTTAAGGCTTGTGACGTAATTCTTAAAGGTCCTACAACTACTCCACAACAAGGTGACGGACTTCCTAATATCGAAAGTGCAAACGTTGCAATGAGAAAAGCACTTGATTTATTTGCAAACGTAAGACCTGTTAAAATTCCTGAAGAAAACATTGACTGGACATTCTTCCGTGAAAACACAGAAGGTGCTTATGCAGTTGGTTCAAAAGGCGTTGACGTTGATGGTGAATTAGCTATGGACTTCGTTGTTACCACAACAGAAGGTACAGAGCGTATTGCAAAGCTTGCTTACGAATATGCAAGAAACAACAAAAAAGAAAGAGTTTCTATTATCACAAAGGCTAACATTATCAAAACAACTGATGGTAAATTCCTTAACCTTTGTAAAGAAATTGCAAAAGATTATCCTGAAATCATCACAGATGAATGGTACATTGATATTACAACTGCTAAGCTTATTGACAAAAAGCGCAGAACAGATTTCAAGGTTTTTGTTCTTCCTAATCTTTACGGTGATATCATCACAGACGAAGCAGCTGAATTCCAGGGCGGCGTTGGTACTGCAGGTAGTGCAAATATCGGTAAACAATACGCTATGTTCGAAGCAATTCACGGCTCTGCACCAAGAATGATTAAAGAAGGTCGCGGTCAGTACGCTGACCCTTGCTCAATGCTCAGAGCAACTGTTCTTCTTCTTTCACACATTGGCAAACAAGAAGAAGCTGACAAGCTTGAAAAAGCACTTGATATCTGTATGATTACAGAAAAGAAAATGGTAATTACAGGCCGTGATGACGGATGTACTTGCGAAGAGTTCGGTAACTATGTTATGGAAACTCTTAAAACATTAGATTAATTGAGGTTTGTATCGATGAAAAATAATAATCAGGTCTCGGTACCCGTAATAAAGCGTCTACCACGCTACCACAGATACCTTGAAGAACTCAGAAAAATGGGTATTGTAAGAATTTCATCAAAAGAGCTTTCTCAAAGAATGGGGCTTACTGCTTCCCAAATCCGCCAGGACCTTAACTGTTTTGGTGGATTCGGGCAACAGGGCTATGGATATAATATTGAGCAATTATATAACGAAATCGGTTCAATTCTCGGCATAGACAAAAAATCAAAAGCAATTATGATTGGTGCCGGCAACCTTGGACATGCTATTGCTACCCATCTTCATTTTGAAAACAGAGGCTTTGACCTTATCGGTATTTTTGATAACAACCCTAATGTTGTTGGTACAAACATCGGTGGTAGAATTGTTATGAACTCTTCTGAATTAGATGAGTTCTGTAAAAAAGAAAAGCCTGTTGTTGCAATACTTTGTATCCCTAGCGAATATGCTGAAGAAAATGCAGATAAACTGATTTCATTAGGCATTAAAGGCTTCTGGAACTTCACTCAATATGACCTTGTAAGAAAATATAAGGACATTGCCGTTGAAAACGTTCATCTTGGCGA
Organism: Acutalibacteraceae bacterium; assembly: GCA_045646545.1. Classification (GTDB taxonomy): domain Bacteria; phylum Bacillota; class Clostridia; order Oscillospirales; family Acutalibacteraceae; genus DTU089. The sequence goes on along the minus strand of JAZRKV010000038.1, from coordinate 71,152 downwards.
TTCACTTATGACTCTTTGTTACCAAATCAACAAATTCTCTGATAGTTGCGAGGACTAAAGATGAAAAAGTTAATGGATATTGATATTGTTGACATAATCCCCTTTAACAAAGGGATTATCGTTGCAAGAAAAGATACCCTACCGAGTGGAAATACAAAAATATCATTTTTTACGTATGACGTTAAGCTTGAACGTCCCACAGCCAGTACACGCAGTGCCTATCTTTTAAATAAATTTGGTGAAAATTTCGAAAAAATATCTGAACAATTAAGTGATTTTATTTATTGCGATGCAGTCGTTTTACCAAACAAGCATATTGCAGTTGTTTACTCAAGTGGTGAAATGGGACTTTTTAACGAGAGTGGTATTTTGTACTGGACAGGAGATTTGCAATACAAAGAATGCCCTGTCAGTGGAGCTGCTGCTGAAGGTAAATACATTTGGTGTGTTGTACCAGAAAATAACTGTATTGTACGCTACTCACCTTCTTCAGAAAAAATAGTTTTAAGAATTGGTGGCGATTCATCTACTGCGTTTCTTAATCCGGTTTCCATTTCTGTTTATGATAATATTTTATATGTATGCAATTATCAATCTTGCAAAATAAGAACAGTTAATCTCACGGATTTTACTGTATCAGATTACAAAACATTTGATGAACCTGTATACAGATACATTAAAACATGTGACAAAGAGTTAGTTGAGCTTGAATCAGGCGTTTATATGCTTTGATTAGTGAAATAACACAAATTAAGTTGCGACAATTTTCGCAAAAATACCATTTACAAATTAATTCAAAAAAGTTAATATAATCTTAGGTAAACTTTAAATCAATCTGTGAATTGATAAGGTTATATTAAACTTGTAAACTACGCCTTATCTGCATTCAGATAAGGCTTTTTTTTGAGGTTTTTTATGGAATTTAAAGCAGAATTAATGGATTCTTCCGCAGTTCAGCGTTCACTTGTAAGAATTGCGCATGAAATAATTGAAAAAAATAAAGGTACCAAGGATATTGTTCTTTTAGGAATAAAAACAAGAGGCGTTCCGTTGGCGGAAATCATTGCAGAAAACATCAACAAAATTGAAGGTGTTGATTTGCCTGTTGGCGAGCTTGATATTGTGCACTATCGCGATGATTTAACTGAGGTTAACGCAATACCGGAAGCAAATCACCTGGACATTCCTTTTGATATCAATGGAAAAAACATTATTCTTGTTGACGACGTTTTATTCACAGGCAGAACCGTTCGTGCCGCAATAGAGGCAATATTCAGCCTCGGAAGGCCATCAAGTATACAACTCGCAATACTTGTAGACAGAGGTCATAGGGAATTACCATTCAGGGCTGATTATGTCGGTAAAAATGTACCTACTTCAACTAATGAGCAGATTTCTGTTCTTTTACCAAAAACAGACGGTTGCACAAGTGTTAAGCTTTTTAATGTTTGATTATTTGCCGTAAGGCTATAATAAATTTTATTGGAGGTAAGTTTATGAAACTGATTTATGATGTTAAAGACAAGCCCAAGTTTGGACAACTGATTGTATTTGCTATTCAGCAATTACTTGCAATTATGGCCGCAACACTTGTTGTACCTGTAATTATAGGTAATGATATGAGCTCTGTTGCCGCATTGTTTGGTGCAGGCTGCGGTACTTTAATTTACATTGCTTTTACAAAAATGAAAAGCCCTGTTTTTCTCGGCTCATCTTTTGCTTTCCTTGGTTCAATGTCTGCCGCATTTGCCGGTGCTGTTTCAGTACAAGCAGGTTATGTAGGTCTTATTCTTGGTGCAATATTTGCAGGTCTTGTTTACGTTATTATTGCATTAATTGTTAAATTTGCAGGTGTTAACTGGATAAACAAGCTTATGCCAACAGTTGTTATAGGACCAACAGTTTCAATTATTGGTCTTTCGCTTGCAAGTAATGCTGTAGGCGACCTTTTAAGCGGTGGTAATAAAGTTATTGAAACATCATTTATTGCAATTCAAAATAACGGAATATGGGAATTAGCAGAACAAAACACTTTAGTTTCGACAGCATCAAAACACATCGCTCTTATTTGTGGTCTTGTAACTCTTATTACAATTTGTATTTCATCTGTATATGGCAAAAAAACAGGTAAACTTATCCCCTTTATAATTGGTATCAGTGCAGGCTATGCAGTTGCATCTGTATTTACATTAATCGGTTTAAAAACAAATAACCCATCACTTGTTGTTATTGATTTTTCACCTTTCACTGCTCTTTTCGCTAACGGAATTACATTAAATACATTTGTGGCTTTCCCTGACTTCACATTCCTCACAGCTATTGACGGAATAAAAGAAATTAACGCAACATACATTCTATCTATTTTCATTGCTTATGTTCCCGTTGCTTTTGTTGTATTTGCAGAACATATTGCAGACCACAAGAATATTTCTTCAATCATCGAAAAAGATTTACTTGTTGACCCCGGTCTTTCAAGAACACTTCTTGGTGACGGTGTCGGTTCAATGGTAGGTGCAATTTTTGGTGGTTGTCCAAATACAACTTACGGTGAATCTGTTGGTTGCGTTGCAATTACAAAAAATGCTTCAATTTACACTATTTTAACAGCAGCAATTATGGCAATCCTTATTTCCTTCATTTCACCTTTTGTTGCTCTCGTAAATACAATCCCATCTTGTGTAATGGGCGGTGTTTGTATGGCACTTTATGGTTTTATTGCTGTATCAGGTCTTAAAATGATACAAAAGGTTAACCTTGAAGAAAACAAAAATCTCTTTGTTGTTTCTGTTATTTTAATTGCAGGTATAGGTGGACTTACACTTTCATTCGGTGAAGTTACAATCACATCTATTGCATGTGCTCTTATTCTTGGTATTATTGTTAACATAGTAGTAAATTTTAAAAAAACAAATGCAGCTGAATAATTGACACACATTAATATTTAATATATAATTAAATAAAATAAAAAAGGCATTGCGCATACGCGTGATGCCTTTATTACAGAAAGAAGATAATATTATGATTTTTTATGCAGAAAACGATAAATTCACATTAGGTGTTAAAGAGATGGGCGCCGAGCTTACCTCATTAAAATCCAAAAAAACAGATTTTGAATTCATTTGGAACGGCAATGAAGAAATATGGTATGGTCAATCCCCTATACTTTTCCCTATAATCGGCAGACTCCTTGATGATAAATACAGATTAAATGATATAGAATATACTATGCCAAAGCATGGAATTGTAAGAAAAAAACCATTTGAACTTATAGAAAAAACAGCGGACACATTAGTTTTCAGTCAAAAAAGTGATAACGAATCACTTGAAATATATCCTTATGATTTCGAATTACAAGTAACCTTTAAATTAACTGATACAGGACTCAGTGTTACACATAAAATTATCAACAATTCTGATAACTCAATGTACTATTCATTCGGTGCTCACCCTGCGTTCAACTGTAAAATCGGTGACTATCTTGAGTTTTCAGACGATAACCAACTTTTAACAGAACGAATTGACCACGACTCAATTTTAATTGAAGAGAAATTCCCTGTTGAAATGGACGGTAACAAACTGTACCTTACTTCAAACTTATTTGATAACGATGCTTTGATTTTAAGCAATTATAAATCAAAATACGTAACATTAAAAAGTAATGAACATAACAGAGAAGTAAAATTCAATTTTGACTCACCTGTTCTTGGTATTTGGGCAAAACCCAATGCTCCTTACGTTTGTATTGAGCCTTGGTGGGGAATTAACGACAACTATGACAAGAAGTCTGATATTTCACAAAAACGCGGCATTATGGCATTAAATGCTAAAGAAACAATTTCCTACAATTGGAATATTGAAATAACTGAATAATATTGACTTATACACTATTTACGGCTAAAATAATAATATAATACGAAAGGTTTTAAGGTATATTTATGGATGATATTTTTGAAAAAGTAACTGCAGGTGAAGATTTTAATCCTGCCCTTGTTTCGGTTGTTGACGAAGACGGTGTATCTCACACCTTCGAAGAACTTGACAGAATTGAAACAGATGAAGGTAAATTTATTGCTCTTCTTCCTGTTTACGATGACGCAACTGAAATTCTCGATGATGATGGCGAGCTTATTATCCTCAGTGTAAATGAAGACGAAGATGGAGAAATTTTTCTTGAACCAATTGAAGATGATAAACTTTTTAATAAGATTGGCTCAATATTCGAAGAACGTTTAGAGGATTTATTTGAGTTCACCGAAGAATAATTAATTATTTTTAATAAATAATATTATTCCTGCGGTGTTCGATAAATGCGACTAATACTAACCCTATGTCAATTAAAAAGGGAGCCTGACTTCCGTAGCCTATTGCAGACCTCCCACCTTTCGGTGGACGAAGGGAGCGTGAATCTATAGAGAGGGCACCCACCTGCTAAGCGCAGGTTACTATTATCGCATCCGGCACACGCGGGGCAAAAAAAATAACAGTTCAGTTACTTGTTTGTAACTGAACTGATTTTTTATGTTATAAACTTATACAGTTTCTGTTTTTTTATCTTCGTAAGATTTTCTGATAGCTTCTGCCTGAGCTTCCATTGCTGCAAGTTCTTCTTTGCGTCGTTCCATTCTTTCGATGTACTCTGAAAGGTCTTTATATTTAACAGGAACATCTTTTTTCTTAATAATTATATTAATAATAATTATTGCAATAAAGCCAATCAATGCTAAGAATGCACCTATTCCGATATTACCGGAATACATTTCACCAAACATTGCTTCTGCTTTTGAGTTGAACACAAGGAAAGAAACAATTGAAATTAAAAGACCTACAATACCGCAAGATGAAAGTATTACATTTCTTTTGAAGCCCTTTGGTGAACATGAAACAGAAACAAACGGAATATTAAGTATGCCGAATATTGCCGCAATAAATACACCAAGAATAGCAACAAAATAACAAACAACTGCTGATGTTGGAAGTGCCCCGAGTATTGAAAACTCGAATTTAGCAATTACATCCATAGCCAAATTAAGAATTGAAATATCAGTATCAATCGGGCTAAAAGGTAAATCAACATTGATGTGAACAAGTGGAAGGAATAACATTCCTATTGGAACTAACAAAAGAATAAGACGAACAATTGAAAGCTTAGTACCTGCAAAAGCAAACTTAACTCTGTCAATCTTCGGTTGTAATCTTATGTACTCTTCCTCTGCCTTATCGGCATCTTCTGTTAATCTTTCCTGATGATTGAAATAAATAAGGTTAACGCCACATTCCGGACATTCTGCCTTAAAGTCAATCATTCTTAATTTGTACCCGCATTTTGGACAATTAGCCATAAAATCTCCTACCTATCTCGGATAATTATAATACTATTTATGAATTATACCACAGAATTTTAGTATTTTCAATAAAAAAACAAGAAATTAAAAAATAAATTAGTTCAAAATAATTATTTCTTTTTAGAAATAGCATTTTTTGCCTTTTCAACAATATTTTTAGCATCAAGACCAAAAACATGAAGAAGGTCAACAGCAGGACCTGATTTACCAAATGTATCTTCAACGCCTACTTTTACTACAGGAACAGGCTCTGCTTCGCAAACTGCGTCACATACTGCATCACCAAGACCACCGATAACATTATGCTCTTCTGCAGTAACAATACATCCTGTTTTCTTGGCAGCCTTAACAACTGCTTCTTTATCAAGAGGCTTGATTGTATGCATATTAATTAATTCTACGGATACACCTTCTGCCTCTAACTGCTCTGCAGCCTGAATTGCCTCGTTAACCATTAAACCTGTAGCAATAATAGTAACATCTGTACCCTCTTTAAGTGTAACTGCCTTACCGATTTCGAATTTATAATCCTCATCAAAAATTCTCGGAACAGCAAGTCTGCCAAAACGCATATATACAGGACCATCATGCTCTGCGGCAGCCAATACAGCTGCTCTTGCCTCAACATCATCTGCAGGATTAATAATAACCATACCAGGAATTGAACGCATTAAAGCAATATCTTCACAACACTGGTGACTGGCACCATCTTCACCAACAGAAATACCTGCGTGTGTAGCACCAATTTTCACATTAAGATGAGGATATGCAATTGTATTTCTTACCTGTTCAAATGCTCTGCCTGCTGAGAACATAGCAAAGCTTGAAGCAAATACTGTATAACCTGTTGTTGCAAGACCTGCAGCAACACCCATCATATTACTCTCTGCGATACCTGTATCAAAAAATCTGTCAGGAAAAGCTTTTTTGAAGCCACCTGTTTTTGTTGCAGCAGCAAGGTCTGCATCAAGAACAACAACGTTTGGATTCTTTTCACCTAATTCAACAAGAGCTTTACCGTAAGCATCTCTTGTAGCAACTTTAATTACATCTGACATTATTAGCCCTCCAATCCATTAAGAACCGCTTTAAGTTCATTCATTGCAATTTCATATTGCTCTGCATTAGGAGCAGAACCGTGCCAGTTAACTTGATTTTCCATAAAGGAAATACCTTTACCTTTTACAGTTGTAGCAATAATTGCAGTTGGTTTGCCTTTGCATTCTCTTGCTTTTGCAAGTGCATCTGCAATTTCATCAAAATTATGACCATCAATTTCAATAACATTCCAGCCAAAAGCACTGAATTTTTCAGGAATTGGGTATGGAGAGTTAACTTCTTCAACAGTACCGTCAATCTGAAGGTTATTATTATCAACAAAAGCAACTAAATTATCAAGCTTTTTAGCGGCTGCATACATTGCTGCTTCCCAAACCTGACCCTCTTCAATTTCACCGTCACCAAGAACAGTATATACACGAAAATCTGCATTTTTAAGTTTAGCACCAAGTGCCATACCACAAGCTGCAGAAATACCCTGACCGAGAGAACCTGAACTGATATCAACACCAGGAAGATAATGCATACTTGGATGTCCTTGGAGTCTTGAATCAATTTTTCTTAAAGTTTTGAGCTCTTCTACCGGGAAATAGCCGCGTTGTGCCATTACTGAGTAAAGTGCAGGTGCAGCGTGACCCTTTGAAAGAACAAACCTGTCTCTGTCATCCTTAACAGGGTTTGCAGGGTCAACATTCATCTCGTTGAAATAAAGATATGAAACAATTTCAGCGATTGATAAAGAACCGCCCGGATGACCTGATTTAGCATTAAAAGTACCTTCTATGATACCCATACGTACCTTACAAGCAACTTTTGCTAACTCGTTAACGGAAAGTTTTTCCATAATATTACCTCCATTACAATATGTAATTTTTTTCAATATAATTTATATAATCACTTACTGCACCGTCGTCACAGTGGCAAGTAATATACTCACATAATTCTTTTAAATCATCCGGTGCCTGACCACAGCACACAGGATGAGAAACACTTTTAAACATCGCTTCATCATTATAATAGTCACCAATGGCGCACACGTTTGATTGATTGATATTCAATAACTCCGCAAGTTTTTTAACACCTGAACCTTTATTGACGCCTTTATTAAGCAATTCAAGTGTTACCGGTGATGTGTAAACACACTCGAAAAGTTTATTATAATCGGAATTTTTTATATACTTTTCGATTTTTTTACAGATAGACGGCAAAGAAAAAATAGTAACCTTACCCCATTTACCCGAAGGAAAATCTTCGTGGTGTTCACAAAAAACTCGTGGTAATTTATCTAAAGTGGAAACAAATACACCATAAATACAACTACGCTTATAACAATAAACAGTGTTCATGTCAAAAACAGTTAACTGTGCAAACTTGAATTTATTTAAAATATGGAAAATTGCTTTTTCGCCTTCAGGTGAAATAGTTGAATAATACAATGTTTTATCGGTTGTAAAATCATATATACCTGCACCATTCATGCAAATCGCAGGAGTGGTTAACCCAAGTTTCTTATAATGTGTTGAGAGAGAAAGCAAATTCCTACCTGAACACAATGTAAAATTACCACCATTTTTAACAAATTGCTCAATCGCAATTTTATTATTATGAGGAAGCTGACGTTTTTTATTGTTTAACGTACCGTCAATATCTGAAACAAGCAACCATTGGGAATACTTATTATTCATTACGATATTCTCCCAAGAAAATCTTTGAAATATTTTGGTAATTCACAGGTGAACTCCATATATTTATTTGTTACAGGATGAACAAAACCAATAGTAGATGCATTAAGGCACTGTCCGTTCAAACCGTAAGTTTTTTTAGGATTGCCGTAAACAACATCACCTGCAACAGGATTCCCCCTATAAGCCATATGGACCCTGATTTGATGTGTTCTACCTGTTTCAAGCGTTACCTTAAGATAAGTAAAGCCATTAAATCTTTGAAGAACCTCAAAATGAGTAACGGCGTTACGTGAATTTTTATCAGTAACTGCTTGTTTTTTTCGGTCTTTAGGATGTCTGCCTATAGGAGCATCAATAGTACCTGAATCATCCTTGATATTTCCTACAACAACGGTATTATATACCCTTGTAAATGAATGCTCCTTTATCTGCTCTGCAAGACCTTTATGAGCAACATCTGTTTTTGCGACAACAAGAAGTCCACTTGTATCTTTATCTATCCGATGGACAATTCCTGGTCTTATTACACCGTTTATTCCCGATAAGGAGTCACCACAATGATAAAGAAGTGCATTGACTAAAGTACCCTCATAATTACCTGCGGCAGGATGAACAACCATTCCTTTAGGCTTATTAACCACAAGAAGATGATCATCTTCATATATGATATCAAGTGGGATATCTTCTTTTTCAACAGATAAAGACTTTGGTTCAGGAACATTAACACAAATACTGTCACCAACAGAAACAGTATATTTTTTATTTACTACTGTACCGTTTACAGTAACTGCACCATCGGCTATAAGCTGCTGAACAGAGCTACGTGAAAGCTCGCTATACAAAGCAGGAATAACCTTATCCAATCTTTCACCAACAAAACCATCGGTAACAATTAACTCAATCAGATTCATCTGCGTTCACCACACCAGATTTTTGTTTTTTAAAATCTTTAACAAGGTCAATAATAAGGTAAATCATAAGTGCAAACGCACCAACAGTGATAAGACAGTCTGCAAAGTTAAAAACTGCAAAATCAACAAATAAAGGTTCAATAAAGTCAACAACATACTTTAAACGAATCCTGTCAATTACATTGCCGATACCGCCAGAAACCATTAACAAAAGGCACACATTAATGAATTTTGACTGATTCTTGTTTTTTATCAAAAAGCCGATAACAAAGCCGATAAGAATGATTGATACAATTGTTAAAACTATAGTATGTGTGGCAAAGGAACCAAAAACGGCACCGGTATTCTCCACATACCTTAAACGAAGCACGTTATCAATAACATCAACATATTCAATCGGCTTCAGATATTCAACAACCAAATACTTTGTTAATTGGTCTGTACCAATTAACAAAAGACAAAAAACAATACAAAATATTATCGACATTTAAATCCCCTATTTATTTCTTTTTACGGAACAAGCCTCTGCGCTTTGCAGGAGCCTCATCTTCAGCTCCTGATTCATCAATTTTTTCAATATTATCAAAAAGTAAATTCAGATTATTTTCAAATCTTTCAATATCATAATTCGCAGGCTCTGTATCAGCATGCTCAACAACAGGAGTCGCTGCTTCAGCAGAAGACGCAATTAAATCCTGTTCATCATTATCAAAAAATCTTGAAATCGGAATACCCTGAGGTTGAGGTTCATTCTCAGATTTTGAAGCTTCTTCATCAACTTCGTCAATATCAACTTCTGTATCCTCAACTGCTTCATTTGTAGCTTCTTCAGAAGAAGATTCAAAATCAACGCTTTCTTCTGCTTCATTTTCACAAGAAGCTTCAAACTCATCAATTGACGGAATCTTTTCTTCTTCAAAATCATCTTCAACAAACTGAAGATTTGTATTATCACCAAAAAAGTCATAAGGAAGCTCGGTTTTAACTACGGTTTCACCTGCTTCGATTTCATTTTCAGAAAGTTCTTCATCATCTGTCTGCTCAACAAATTCAAGAACAGAATCCTCAACATCTGCTTTTTCCACAGGTTGAAAGCCATTATCAACAAATTCTTCAAGTTCATCCACTGTTTTTTCCGGAAGCTCAACATTTTCAATTTTAGAAGCTTCTTCAACTGCGAGTTCAGGAAGCTTGGAAATAAGCTCAATATGTGCTTTATACTGAGCAAGAATAGATGCTCTGAATTCAGAAACCTCTTTTTTAAGCATATCATAATGCAAAGATTCACTTGTGATTGTTCTGTTTGCGGCACCCATAGTATTACTTGCAGATTCATTTGCAGCAATTAATATACCGTGTGCTTTTTCTTTAGCTTTAGCAATAATTTCTTCTGCTTTATCTTTTGCAAGAGACAAAGCAAGTTCAGCATCTGCAATTGCTTGTTTTTCCGCATCAGATTTAATTATTTCTGCTTCACCTTTTGCAGCAGCAAGAATTGCTTCTGCTTCAACCTTAGAATCTGCAACAGACTCTTCTGCTTCTCTTACAATCAAATTAGCGGCCTTCTGAGCACTCATTACTGCTTGTTTTATATCTACTTCATCGTTTTTATATTGCTCTAATTTTTCGGCAAGTAAACTTACTCTTTTAATAAGCTCACTATTTTCACGAAACATTTTCTCATAATTAACCAAAACTTCGCCGAAAAAAACGTCAACATCATCTGATTTATAAGCATTTCTGCCAGCACTTTTAAATTCGTATGCTTTAAGTTGAGCCGGTGTCATCATATAAATTTCCCACTTTCCACTGTATAGTAAAAATAATAATTAAAAGAATACTCCTGTGCTTTCAAGTTCATCAAGAAGGTCACCAGAAACATTTACGTTATATGGAGTAATAATATACGTATTACTTGAAACCTTTTTAAGTTGACCACCGTTTGCATAAGCAACACCATTGAGAAGGTCAATCAAGCGTCTTGCAACCTCTTTGCTTGCTGCTTCAAGATTAAGAACAACAGTTCTTTTTTCATTAAGATGGTCTGCAATTGCACGTGCATCTTCAAATTTATCAGGCTTAACAAGAACAACCTGAAGCATTGCAGTTGTACGTATATCTACAACTCTATTAGAATCAGAAGACTGTCTTCTTATACGAGATGCTCTTTGAGTGTCATAAGAATTTTCATAGCTTGTTGAAAAACCTGTAGCTTCAATACCCTCTTGCTCAGTTTCTTCAACCTCTTCATACTCATCATCTGAACCGTTGATTAACTTTTTAAAAATATCGCTGAATGCCATTTTGAATACCTCCAAAAATTATTTATATATTCTGGCTCCGAAAATTGCAGAGCCTACTCTGACTAAGTTTGAACCATGATAAATTGCCTGCTTGTAGTCACCTGACATACCCATTGATAAAATCTCAAAATCAAAATTTTTATATTTTTTTGATTTGATTTCATTGTAATAATCACTTAAAGCAGAAAAATATTTTTCAAGCTCCAGATCATTTTCACAAATAGGCGGAATAGTCATAAGACCCTTCACTTCAATATTATCAAGAAGGGATATTTGCTCAAGAGATTCGGTAAACTCAGATTTATCGAACCCTGTTTTACTGCTCTCGTTCCCAATATTGATTTCAAGAAGAATTTTTGCAACAATATCTGCCTTCTGAGCTTCTTTTGAAATAAATGAAGCAAGACTAAGACTATCAACAGATTGAATCATATCAACCTGATTGATGATTTTTTTAACTTTGTTGGTTTGAAGATGACCGATTAAATGCTTTTCAACACCATCCAAAACCAATGAATCTTTTTTTGACAAAAATTCCTGAACTTTATTTTCTCCGATTAAATCAATACCACATTCATTAATTGCGTAATTGATTTTTTCAACAGAAACAGTTTTTGTTACTGCCATTAACCGTATATCTTCATAAGACCTGCCCGATTTAACGGCGGCTTCAGAAATATTGTTACGAATAAATTCAATATTCTCTTTAATATAACTAAAATCATTATTAAACGAGTTTATTGTCATACAATTCAACACCTTTCGTAACAACCTCATCATATTGCTTTATATAATCCGTACTACCTTCAGGATTATCGACTATTGTATAAGTGTCTGTTGAGTATACAATGTGAACCTTCCTGAAACCTAAAAGGTTACCTCTGACAACATAAACACCTTTTTCACCATTAACAGTTCTGATTGCAGAGTTAGAAATTTTAAAGCCTGAATATGCTTTTGTTACTATCTGAACATCTTCAATCCTCAAATCCGCCAACGACTCATTCATAACGTCACACGAAAGAATAAGCATTGTCTTATCACCGTCACGTTCGCCTATTTTATATAAGGTTACAGGCAAACCTTCAATTCCCTCAAGAGAAAAGTTAACCTGTAAGCTTTCACCTTGAGTTAAATTAATAGTATCCTCAGTAGGAATGTTACAAACAATATACCATTTAAATGAACTAACTATTCTGCCCACAACGTTTGTTGAAACCGGTTGAGGCTTGGCATTAATTGAATTTTCAACAACCTTGTAATCGATTTTATCAATATTGTCAAAATCGATTGTATCCTCGTATCCATCTGAACCATCAATATAATAACCTGCACTATCACTCTTTATTTCTGTATAAGAATAATCTGAGCTTTTCAAAGCAGAAAGTTCGTTTTTAAGATTAGCAAGTTGTTCTGAAAAATCAAGGTCAACACCGGTTGCTATCTGCTTACCTGTAACAGAATCTCTGAAGGAATCCACAGATATAATTGCATTGTTGTAAGATTTACTGTCACAGCATTCAAGATAATCAATTAATTCGTTTTCGATTTTACTATTTAAAGAATCAATGTTTATAGCCTGAAAATTTGCCTGTCTTGATAATTCTTCAAAATGAGCAATATTTTTTTCAAGCTCGTTGATTTTAAGATAAGATGCAGCATCATCAGAAGAATTAAAAACAACAGAAACGGTATCGCCATTAGCTACCCTTTCACCGTTTGCAGCAAAGGAAACCTTTGTGCCTGTTGCATTATTCAAAAGCTTTTCTTCATCCCTGACAACAAAGCATTTTGTATCAATAGTACTATAAACAGTTTCTTTTAAAGCAGGCTGAGTTTCCATCTCAGCTTTGGAAAATAAAACAAATTGATATATGACGTACATAGAAATTAACAATGCTACGCAAACAATGGCTATAACCTTTGTTTTAATACTTTTTTGTTTCATTTACTCACCTGCCAGATATTTTTTAATTAAAGAATTCACATTTTCGATTAATTCTTCATGTGTACATATATCAGGGTACACCCAGTTAATTTTATCGTTCCGCCTGAACCACGTTAACTGACGCTTAGCGTAGTTTCGTGTGCTTTGTTTTAATTTTTCCAAACATTCATCAAGCGTTTTTTCGCCATCAAGATACGGCTTAATTTCTTTACAACCAATAGATGCAACAGCAGTTTTAGAATAATCTGAAGAGAAAAAGCTTTTTGCTTCATCAACAAGACCATTTTCAATCATCAAATCAACACGACGATTAATACGGTCATATAATACATTTCTTTCTTTATAAGTTATTCCGATATATAACGGTTCAATATCGGATTTTACAAGACGAGAAACTTCAGTTTGCTCAGATAACGTTTTACCAGTTGCCCTGTATACCTCAAGAGCACGTAAAACACGTTTCGTGTTATTGGGATGAATCTTTTCTGCAGATTTTGGGTCAACACGCAAAAGTTCTGCATAAATATCATCAATACCTTTTTCTTCAAACTCCTTCTGAAGAGATTGCCTTACATCTTCTGATGAGGCATCATCAAAAAACTTTGTGTTTGACAAAAAGGAATCTATATATAGTCCTGTGCCACCAACAAAAACAGGTAACTTACCACGGGAAATAACGTCATAAAATGCTTTTTGAGCATCATCACAATAATCCGATACACTATATTGACTTGTAACAGGTAAAAAATCTATCAAATGATGCTTTACGCCCTTCATTTCTTCAATTGTGGGCTTTGCAGTAGATATACTCATCCCTTTATATATCTGCATAGAATCACAGGAAATAACTTCACCGCCAAAATTCAGTGCAACCTCCACACCTAAAGATGTTTTACCTGATGCAGTAGGTCCAACAATAACAATTGCTTTTTTTGTCAAATCAAATCACCTAGACAATTCTTCTGAACTGCTTTTCAAGTTCTTTTTTTGTCATTTCAACAAGAACAGGTCTGCCGTGCGGACAATACCTTATATCTGTATCGGATAATACCGTACCAACAAACTTTTCCGCTTCATAAGCAGACGTAAAATTACCTGCTTTAACTGCTGCTCTGCAAGCCATTGAATGATATATCCAGTCAAGCTTTTCAGGCATAAGTGTTTTTATGTTGCAAGAAAGATAGCCTGCGATTTCCGTAATAATTTCTGAAATATTCTCATCGACCAGCTGTGGTGGACAAGAATTGATTTTAACGGTTCTGTCGCCAAAATCGGTAACGTCGTACCCGGCATCAATTAACAAATCAATGTTATCCATTATTGCAGAGTATTCATCTGCAGATAATTGAACGGTTATGGGAATCAACATCATCTGTGACTCACCGACACCTTGTTTTTTAAATTTTTCAAAAAGTATTCTTTCATGAGCAGCATGCTTGTCTATAAGAATAATTTTATCTTCAAGTTCAGCAATTAAATATGTGTTAAACGCCTCACCGATAAATTTATACTCAGGAGCAATCTGTTTGTTTTCAGATTGGGAAGACTGAACTAAATTTTCTTCTGAAACATTCAATGAAACATCTGTGAAACTTTTTGTTTTTTCAATACTTTGAGAACTTGAACAAGAAACTAAATTTGTTTCACTATTCTTAAAAGCATCATCCGTTGAACTTCTTGTCACAGAAGTGTTCTGTGGAGTTGATGTTATCGTTAAATTATCTGAAATATTTTCCACTGAGATTTCAGAACCAAGGTCATCTTTACTATTAATTTCATTTGGTTTAATCTGCGATTGAGTATTAATAATATTAACACTTGGCGTGTAATAACTATCTTTCAAAAAATCAAGTTTAACTTCGTCATTTTTTGAAGATGAATTAAAAACATTTTCGTTCCCTGTGATAGGTTTACCGTATTCTTTAATAACAAACGAGTTTTTATTTTCGGATTTTGAAGTAACCTGAATATCATTTAATTTTAATTGCTCAGCTTTTTGCGGTTGTTCAATAAATGCTTTTGCTGTTGGGAAACTAACCTGAACACGTGATTTATCGTCATTCAAAGCAGAGTACACGGTGCCGTAAATTGAATCAAAAACTTTCTTTTCTTCAAAAAAACGAACTTCAGTTTTAGCAGGATGAACATTAACATCAACTGCTTCAAAGGGTAACTCTACAAATAAAACACAAGCAGGATATTTGCCAACCATTATTGAATTTTTATACGCCGCCTCAAGTGCGCTCATAAATACAACGCTCTTTACAAATCTGCCATTAACGTAAAAGGTTTGCATGGCACGCGTACCTTTGCCCGCAGTAGGCTTAGTAACAAAACCTGAAACCTTGATACCATTCATATCACTGAACGCAGGAATTAACTGCGAGGTAAAATCCTTACCATAAACTGAATAAATTGCAGATTTTAGATTACCATCACCAGGTGTCTGAAAAATCATTTTACCGTCACGTATAAACTTAAAAGAAATAGACGGATTTGAAACTGCAATCTTTTCAAGAATAGAAGCGATATAGTTACCTTCCTGAACATCCTTTTTCAAAAACTTTAAACGAGCAGGAATGTTATAAAACAAATCTCTAACGATTATAGTTGTGCCCACAGGAGAACCTGCATCATCAATAAGAAGCTCTTCTCCACCTTCTATAACGTAGCGAGTACCCACATCCGAATCTGCAGTAGCAGTCATAACCTCTACCTTCGAAACTGCACAAACAGAGGCTAATGCTTCGCCACGGAAACCAAGAGTTGAAATAGCATCCAAATCAGAAATATCCGAAATCTTACTTGTAGCATGACTGATAAACGCTTTGCGTATATCTTCTCTTTCAATACCGCAACCATCATCAGTAACACGCATATAAGTTTTGCCGCCATTTTGAATTTCAACAATAATCTTGGCGGAACCTGCATCAATTGAATTTTCTACAAATTCCTTAATAACAGACGAAGGGCGTTCAACAACTTCGCCCGCAGCAATTAAATCTGCAATATTTTTAGGTAATACATTTATACGAGGCATATTGAACACTCCCTTCTAAAAATTAATTATAATGATTTTGCATCCTTTTGAAGCTCAAATAATACTTGCATTGATTCAATAGGTGTAAGAGTATTTACATCTATCGACTTTAATTTTTCAACAATACTCTCTTTAGCACCTGAAGAAAATGAAAGTTGCATTTCTTCTTCAGGTTCAGAAACTGTAATTTCTTTATTTGCTTTTACAGGCACTTGACCTTCAAGTGTTCTGAGAATCTGCTTCGCATTCTCAACAACGGCTTTAGGTACACCTGCAAGCTTTGCAACCTCAACGCCGTAACTACCATCGGCAGCACCTTTAACAATTCTTCTGAGGAATGTAATATCGTCGCCGCGCTTTTTAACAGAGGTATTGTAGTTATTAACACCATCAACAGTATCTTCAAGCTCTGTTAATTCGTGGTAATGAGTTGCAAACAAGGTTTTTGCACCGATTTTCTTTTTATCTGCAGTATACTCAAGCACCGCACGAGCAATACTCATACCGTCATAAGTAGAGGTACCTCTGCCTATTTCATCAAAAACAATAAGACTCTTTGAAGTTGCGTTATTTAAAATATCAGCAACCTCAGTCATTTCAAGCATAAAGGTTGACTGACCTGCTGAAAGGTCATCTGATGCACCGACACGGGTAAAAATACGGTCAACAATACCGATTTTTGCACTATCTGCAGGAACAAAACTACCAATTTGTGCCATAAGTACAATAACTGCAACCTGACGCATATAAGTCGATTTACCTGCCATATTAGGACCGGTAATTATTGCAATTCTGTTGCCTGAGCAATCAAGATGAGTATCATTGGGAACAAATGGTGCACCCTGGAGCATAATTTCAACAACAGGATGCCTGCCATTTTCAATAATAATTTCATCTGACGTATCAACAACAGGACGTGTGTAATTATTATTAACTGCAGTATACGCCAATGAACAGAGTGCATCTAAATTCGCAACTGCTCTTGCAGTTTTTCTTACTCTTTCAAGCTGAGAAGCAATTTGTTCGCGTATTGCAGAAAACAATTCAAATTCTAACCTGACAATTCTTTCCTGTGCACCAAGAACCTTAGATTCCAGTTCCTTGAGTTCTTGTGTTATATAACGTTCACAATTGGAAAGAGTCTGTTTTCTTATATAATGTTCAGGTACAAGGTCTTTAAATGAATTTGTAACCTCAATATAATAACCAAATACCCTGTTATATCCGATTTTAAGTTTTTTAATACCTGTTTTCTCTTGTTCAGACTGTTCAACGGCGGTAAGATATCCCTTGCCATTGTTAACAATATCACGAAGAGAATCAAGCTCACTATTATAGCCATCACAAATCATTCCGCCTTCACGTACTGAAAGTGGCGGGTCTTCGCAGATAGCAGTTAAAATAAGCTCATTAATATCATCAAGTAAATCTATATCATCGTAAATACCCGAAAGCATTTTTGATTTTGAATTCACAAGATTTGATTTAATATTACGAAGTTGGTTAATTGTAAGGCTCAATGTACGCAATTCCTTTGCATTTGCAGAGCCATAGACAATTCTTGTCATAATTCTTTCAAGGTCAAACATTTCTGAAAGATATTCCATCAAAGAATCAAGAAGAATTGTATCAGAAGAAAGTTCTTCAACCGCATTTTGCCTAAGAATAATTGAAGAATAGTTAACAAGAGGTTGCTCAACCCATGAACGGATTAAGCGCTTACCCATTGCAGTTTTTGTATGGTCAAGTACCCAGAGAAGACTACCTTTTTTTTCGCGTCTGATTTGAGTTTCTGTAAGTTCAAGATTACGCCTTGCAGTTAAATCAAGTGTGAGAAAACTATTTTCGTTATAAAAATCAACATCACTTATATTTTCAAGCTCATTCTTCTGAACACCTTTAAGATAATTAAGTGCTATCCCAAAGGAATAAAGTAATGCTTCATTTTTTTCAAACTCGGTGATTTTAGAGGAATCACCTGAAACACGAGAATAAACCTCGTCTTTAAGTTGCTTTAAATCATATGACTTTTCTGAAACAAGCTGATAATCAACAGAAAGCCTATCCTTAATAAAGGTTGAAACAGATTTAATGGATGCAGCATATTTATTCAATAAAATTTCACTTGGAGAATACGTACCCAATCTGTTAAGAACGTGGGAAACAACATCACCGTCAGAAACAGAATCAAGTTGAACCTCACCTGTTGAAATATCTATAAAGCTGATTCCACAATTTTTATCGGTTAAAAACACTGATGCAAGATAGTTATTTTTGCTTTCATCAAGCATATTACTCTCAATAACCGTACCCGGAGTAACTATTCTTACAACATCTCTTTTAACAATACCCTTTGCAGTTGCTGGGTCTTCCACCTGTTCGCAAATAGCAACCTTATAGCCACGACTTACAAGCTTAGCAATATAAGAGTCGGCGCTGTGGAAAGGAACGCCGCACATTGGTGCACGTTCCTCCTGACCACAATCTCTTCCGGTCAGAACAAGCTCAAGCTCTTTGGACGCAATTTTAGCATCATCAAAGAACATTTCATAAAAATCACCCAAACGGAAAAACAAAAGCGTTTCCGGATAATTCTGTTTAATTTGAAAATATTGTTCCATCATCGGAGAAAGTTTAGCCATTTTTTTACCTCAGCATCCTATAAATTTAAATTAGTGGCAACCGCCGCAGCTATCACAGCTACCGCTACAGTGATGATGTTCTTCAGGTGTGCATGTTGCAGGGTCCTGACCATCAATGCAAAGAGCAAGAATGCCCATAATTTCATTCATCATATCATCAACTGCAGTTTTTGCAGCTTCAAATTTAACCATATTGCCGTTAAGCATAATTTCACGATATGCTTCTTCAAATTCTTTTGCGAATGCTTCCATTTTTTCAGCATCTGCATCTTCGCCTTTGCTTGCTTCCTGTTGATAGTTAAGTTGAACAAGATTGATTTTGCCGATGAGATTGTTTAATTCATCATCTTTTTCATTAGCAAGTCTAGCTGCCTCGTATTCTTTATAACGAGCATCTTCTTGGATAGCGGCACCAAGCTGCCTTGTAAGTTCAATTACTGTCATTTTTGTGTACTCCTTTAAAAATATATTTGAATTTCAACAATGGAAATTGTTAACCTTTTTGAATTTCTTCCTGAACCTTAAGTAGTTCAGTAAACCATTTTGATTTTTCCTCTTTAGTAAAAGGGTCCGGCATTGATGCGGCAGGTGTACCCTTTCTCGCAGAGTAAATAAATGTAAACATCGAACCGTATCTAACTTCCTTAACAAGAGAAACCGTATCAAGAAACTCTTCATAAGTTTCACCAGGAAAACCGACAATAATATCAGTTGTTAAATCAACATCAGGTATTTTCTCTTTTGCGTAATTAACAAGAGATAAATACTTTTCTCTCGTATAGTGTCTGTTCATCTCTTTCAAAATACGATTGTTACCTGATTGTACAGGCAAATGAAGATGACCGCAGAAATGCTTACACTCAGAGAGAACGTCAATGAGCTCAAAACTACAATCTCTGGGATGAGATGTCATAAAATCAAAAGTAAAATCACCTTCAATTTTATCTATCTCTTTAATTAAATCAGAAAAAGAACAATTGAAATCACAATTTTTGCCGTATGAATTTACGTTCTGACCTAATAATGTTATTTTTTTATAACCCTCATTAATAAGCTCGTTTGCTTCACATATAATATCCTGCGGCTTTCTGCTTCGCTCTCTGCCTCTGACATGAGGAACAATACAGTAAGAGCAGAAATTATTGCACCCGTACATAATAGGCAACCAAGCATTCTCACCACTATCTTTTGATTTCGGTAAACCTTCGGCAATTACGCCATCACTTTCTTCAATACAAAAAACACGTTTTTTATTTTTAAAAACGGAATAAACAAGTTCAGGTAACCTATGTGTAACGTGAGTACCGAAAACAAGATTAACAAATGGATAACTTGCCTTTATTTTATCGGCAATATGTTGCTGTTGCATCATACATCCACACAAAGCAATTATTAAATCAGGATTAGATTTTTTTAACTTTTTAATAGCACCAACGTTACCGAATACCCTATCCTCTGCATGTTCACGAATAGCACATGTGTTATAAAGTATAAAATCCGCATCTTCAACATAATCGGTTAATTCGTAACCCATTTCAACAAGCATGCCTTTGATTTGTTCACTATCTGCAACGTTACCCTGACATCCATAAGTATGAACAAAAGCCTTTGGTGAACAATCAGGATACTTAACAGATAAAACAGAGTTTACTTTTTCGGTAAATTCTTTTTGAATATTTAATTCTTCGGTGCTTACAAAAATATTTCCTTGCAAAATATACTCCTATTATCTTATATCGGTTAAGAAACCGAGAATATCGTTATAAACTTTTTCCTTACAGTCTTCATTAAGAATTTCATGACGACAACACGGATAAATAATTACGAGAGGCTCATGACCTGCTTCCTCTAATGAATCTGCACAATCAATAGGACCCTTACCATTCAATCCCACCGGATCAAGCGCACCTGCTATAATCATTATTGGTAAACTATATGGAACAGACGGTGCCCACATTTTATCACTTGCAAGAATACCGATTGACGCAAGGTCTCTGATACCTGCAAGAGATAACTCCTGACCACACATTGGGTCAGCTATATAATTCTGAACATTTTCTTTATTGATACTAAGCCAATCCAAATCAGTAGTTTTATCACTAATACGAAGTGAAGAAACCTTATTAAGCATTGATGCCATTGTATGATTAACCTTACGAGGACCAAATTTTGCAGTTGCTTTATCAAGAATATCGATAAAGAAATTAAGGTCAAAAGGAACCTGAGCCGTACCACACAAAATAAGACCTGAAAGTTCTGAGCCAAATGTACTTGCATAAACACGAGCACAAAGGGAACCCATACTGTGACCAAAAAGATAATATGGTAAATCAGGATAACGCTTATGCATAATAGAATAAAGAATATGCATATCATCAACGAAACGACGGTATCCATCTTTCTCTGCAGTGAAACCTAAATCCTCTTCACATTCAACGGATTTACCGTGACCGATATGGTCATTACCGCAAACAACATAGCCTTTACTTGCAAGGAAGCAAGCAAAATCCTCATACCTTCCGATATGCTCACAAACACCGTGAGAAATCTGAAAAACTCCAATAAGTTCAACATCGTCATCATACCAGATAAGAGTGTGAATTTTGTTAATTCCAGTTGATGAATTGTAGTACGCTTCTTTCTTGACAATAGCCATAAAACGCCCTCCTGAAACTCAAATTTGAGCAAAATACAAATAATCACCCATAATTACAATAATGATACCATAATGCAACACCATTTTCAAGGTATATAATAAGAAATTTAATAATATATTTATATATTTTATTGAAAAAAACGTTCTTGAATTATTTGTTTGTATATGGTAGAATTAATCTGATTTTATGTGTCATACGGAGGTATATTATGAACGAAGAATTTAATATCAACTCTAAGGCGATAATTGTTGGCTTGACTGATACAGGTGAAAGAATCCCTGCTGCTTCCGGCAGAATATCTACCCAACCGGGCACCGCCCTTGAAATACTTGAACTTTCAAAAGATTCAGCTAAAAACGCAAATTTAATATCTAAAGTAACACGTTCAGGTCATACTTCTACCGTTGAACACACTGTTTTCAACCTTGCGTTTCAGAATGTTTCTGTTCTTGTAGAACAATTTGTTATTGAGTTCCGTCTCGCATCTTTCACAGTAAAGTCAAGAAGATACGTGGACTTTGCAAAATTAGGATATTACACACCTCATTTTGAATCAAAATCAATTCACGATAAATATTCTCAACATATGAAGTATCTTTACAGAGAATATGAGGCATTTATTGAAGCAGGCATACCAAAAGAAGATGCACGTTTCCTTCTTCCTTACTCTCTTTACAGTAACTTCTATTGTACCTTAAACGCCCGTGAATTAATCAATATGCTTTACGCTATGATTTACGGCAGAGGTAGTCAGTTTGCAGAACTTAAAACATTGGGTCTAAACTTACTTGAGCAAGCAAAATCAATGACTCCCGGTATATTTACTGATTTTGAAAACAGAAGACCTAATAAGCAAGATGTACCTGTATTCAAATACAAACCTGAAAAAGTTGAAACTGACGAAAAGCCTGTTGAGCTTTTAAGCTACACTCCTGATGCAGCAAAAGCCATTGCTCGTTTTGCTTTAATTGAATCCTGCAACTTACCTACATCACAAATTGAAGCAATAATCTCTGATGAAAACGAATGTGCAGAAATTATAAAAGCTGTAATTTCATCCAAAAGACAAAGAGCTCTTGAAGCAGCAACATTTACATTCAGAATAAACAACGTTTCTCTTTCTTGTCTTACACACTTTGCAAGACACAGAATGCAATCTATCGGCATCCCTTCTTTAACACTCACAAACAGAAGAAGACACATTCTGCCAAATACTATCGCAGAAAAGCCAGACCTCAAAGAAAGATATTGCAAAGCATTTGAAAAAACTGCTGAGCTTTACGATGAATTTATTTCACTTGGTCTTAGTGAAGAGCTTTGTGCGTACATACAACTTAGCGGTAACACAGTTGATATTGTTACAACAATAAACGGACGTGAACTTCTTTTATTTATGAAGCTTCGTTCATGCACAAGAGCACAATGGGAAATACAGGAATTTGCTGTTGAAATGCTCAAACAATTAAGAAAAGCTGATAAAACCGTATTCAATTTTTACGGTCCGAGTTGCTTTGTTGATAAATGCACAGAAGGCCCCATGACATGTGGAAAAGCCCTTGAAATGAAAGAAATATTCAAAGCACTTTAAAAAACAAACACCACGAAACAAAAACTGTTTCGTGGTGTTATTTTATTGCTTAATATCAGATATCGGTATTCAAGCCCGTACTTGCACGAGCAATTACAGAAACATCAATAACGTTAATATAACCGTCTAAATTAATATCGCAACAATATTCCTGAGTTGAATCTAAAACATTATCGTTATCCATAGCAAGATTAACGGAAAGAGCATAATCCCTTTCATCACAAATGCCATCAGAATTAAGATCTGCAAGAAGAAACAAGGTCCACTCTTCTTCAGAAGAACCATTTCCACTAGGAGCATCGAAGGTTTCCTCGTTCTCAAAATCGGTTATATCAACATAAATACCGTTGTAATAAACGTTTGATT
Source organism: Acutalibacteraceae bacterium (assembly GCA_045646545.1). Lineage (GTDB taxonomy): Bacteria > Bacillota > Clostridia > Oscillospirales > Acutalibacteraceae > DTU089. The sequence goes on along the minus strand of JAZRKV010000038.1, from coordinate 47,611 downwards.
TACCTACATCGAAAACAGATAAAAACAAATTATTGTTCTCATCATCTGCCGCACAATTATATGTTGAATCGAAGCCTGTGTAGTGATTTTGATTACGGTTATACTCTGTGGTAGCATAATCCAAAGCAGGAATCGGCATCAGAATATCAGCATCGTTTACGTGCTCATCACTGAATTTCATACCGCCAAAATATACATTTTTTGTTGACGTACCAACTAAAAAGAAATCATAGAAAGTACCATAATCGCCCTGGTCATCCCAAGTGCAATCTATAAAATACCATTTACCATCATCCATCTGAACCGCATTCCACATATGACCGCCGCCATTTGCAGTACCCGGAATACAAACACATGGGATTTTATAATAATCACAAAGAAGTTTAATTGCATCCGAATAACCCTGACAAACTGCTCTGCCTTCAACGAGTGCACCATAAGCATCGTGAGCACTCTTTTTATAATCTGAAGTAGTCAAATCAGGATAATAAACGGTTTTTGCGAGATAATCGTGAACAGATTTAATAAAATTGTACCTGTTACTTAAATCAACAGGCACCCTTGGTACTGCAGCCATAAGTGCATTATAATAACCTTGTACGTTTGACGATGTGTAATACGTAGAATCATAAGGACGAGCCTGATAATTCATGGTTTTTAAATACTGACTACCAGAATATAACGTACCACCATTTATGGCATACCCTGCATAGTAAAATATATCAGGACGATCTATACATATAGCATTCATAATCTGAATAAGATACGCGTCATTAAAATTTGCATAAGCAAATAAATTGTTAGGCAAATTGATTGTAAAGGATAATTTTCCGGCATTAGAAACAACAGCATCATAAACATATTTTTGTGCATCATCCAGATAATCGTAACAATCGTAACCTAAAACGCAATCCTCAGTATTGTATTGATAAAAATAAGACGGTGAACTTGACGAAATTGTGTTGCCCGTTACATCAACAATCCAACTGCCTTCTAAATAATCATAAAAAACAAGAGATTCTTCGTAACTTGCCTCAACAACTGTCTGGCAGCAGCAAAATACTAAAATTAATGAAATAATTAATGAAATTCCTCTTTTCATTTTACCACTCCTTTAATTGTGATGTTATCATAAAACATATATTTTTTCAAGAAAAAGTCGTTTAAACTACACAAAATATATGCAATTTGTACCATTTTACAATGATTTTAAGGATTATTTTCTCTTTTTATAGATTAGTATTCTATTGAAAGATAGAAAATTTAGATATATAATATAGACAGATTTTGTTTTTATTCGAGAGGTTACTTATAATGTTAGGTAAATTAATTAGGGTTTCTATAACCGATGCGGTCGGTTCACCGATGCCCGACGGAGATACCTACGTTCTCAATCACGGAGCACCAATTGGTAAATTCCGTGCATCCACACCAATAAGCGGTGTTTTAATTTTAGGTATCGATAATCCGGTTAAGCATTTTGACGGCAGAGTTATTGCCATATTACGTTTCCGCGACAATGGTGAGGTTAAGTTAATTGCCTCACCAAAATCAAAAAGATTCATTGACTGGGAAATCCGTCGTTTTATTAAGTTTTATACTAAGGAACGACCATTTTCCCTTGAATGTTACTACGAAAAATCCTGTGGTGCCGTTATTTTCAGAAATATCGGTGGTATGACAAGATATCTTCTTATAAAAAACAGAAGAAGTTCAAACTGGAGTTTCCCGAAGGGTCACGTTGAAGACGGAGAGTCCTTAACAGACACCGCAAAACGTGAGGTACTTGAAGAAACAGGTATACATCTTGATATTTTCCCGGGTTTTATGAGCAAATCACAGTACACAATACAGAACAAAATACAAAAAACCGTACATATTTTTGCAGGTACAACTAAGGACGAACAAACTAAAATTCAACTTGAAGAAATTGAAGATTACATTTGGTTACCTTTTGAATCTGCATACAAATATTTAAAGTTTGAAAACGATAAATCAATTTTAAAGGAAGCTAATGACTTTTTAATTGAAAATAAATACATTAACGAGGACTAATATGGTTAGAGAAATAGTTGAAACTTTTGTTGGCTTTCTTGAATCCAACAACATACCTACAACATTAATCCCTTTTATTGTTTCCCTTTTCCCTGTTCTTGAATTACGCGGCGGCATGATTGCAGCATATTTACTTGGTATCGAATTTATACCAGCATTCATTGTTTGCTATTTAGGAAATATGCTCCCTATTCCGTTTATTTTACTTTTCATCCGCAAAATTTTTGCTTTGATGAAAAAATCAAAAGCGTTATCAAAGATTGTTGATAAAATGGAATCACGTGCCCAAAAGAAACAAGACACCATGTTAAAATATAAAGAATGGGGTTTATTACTTTTCGTTGCTATCCCTTTACCAGGTACAGGCGGTTGGACAGGCGCATTGATTGCCGCACTTATGGATTTAAGATTTAAAAAGTGCTTACCAATTATTGGAATCGGTGTATTTATTGCCGGTCTGATAATGTCATTTGCCACTTATGGAATAGATATAGGTAATATATTCAATTAGAAAAGAGGTTGCTTAGCAACCTCTTTTCTATTGATTTTATTTTTAAAATTTAGTATTATTATATTATATTCAGTTTTACGGAGGAATAATGAACACTTGTTATATTTTTGGCTCAGTTGAAACAAATAACCCGAATATACAATTTGATTCATCTGACCTTGTAATTGCAGCCGATAAAGGTTTATTATCAACACAAAAATTCAATATATCACCTGATTATATTATTGGTGACTTTGATTCACTTGAATACATTCCAACAGGTGACAATGTGGTTATTCATCCTAAAAAAAAGGATGATACCGATTTAATTCTTGCGGTAAAAACAGGCTTAAACAAAGGTTTCAGACGTTTTGAAATATACGGTTGTTTAGGTGGCGAAAGGCTTGACCACACTATTGCAACAATACAAACAGCCGCATTTATTGATGAAAATAATGCAATTGGTGTTTTGCATACAAACGACACATCAATCACCCTTTTAAATAATAACTCCATTTATTTTTCAGGGAAAAATGAAGGATACGTATCAATTTTTTCGTATAGTGAAACTTCCGTAATTTCAACTGAGGGTTTACTTTATTCGGTTACAAAAAAAGAAATAAAGCAGAATTATCCACTTGGAGTAAGTAACGAGTTCAAAGATAACACGGCTTCTGTAACCTGCCATTCAGGTAAGGCCATTGTTACTTGGAATAATAAATGTAATTATAAAATAGGAGAATAATATGACAGACATTAACACTTTAAAAAATATAAAAGGTGCCATATTCGACCTTGACGGCACTATTCTCGACTCAATGTTCATATGGAATGAAATCGGATATAAATTCCTTGAACAAAAAAACATTCAGGCCCCTCCTGGTGCAGATAAAGAATTTATAAAAATGAGTCTTAAGCAAGCTGCCGAGTATTACATTGCACACTATGATAATACTGCGACAATAGAAAGCATTATCAACGACATAAACAAACTTGTTGAGGGCTTTTATTTTAATGAAGTAATAAAAAAAGACGGTGTAGATGAATTCCTTTCACACTTACAACAAAAAGGTGTGAAAATGTGTATAGCAACCGCAACGGATAAATATCTTGTAAAAAAAGCTATTGAAAGAAACGGTTTATTACACTATTTTTCAGAAATATTCACTTGTAATGGTGTTGGTGCAGGCAAGGATACTCCAAAAATTTATGATGTTGCTCTTGAGCACCTTGGCACACCAAAAGAAGATACCTTTGTTTTTGAAGATGCTTTATATGCAATAAAAACTGCAAACAAAGCCGGCTACAATATCGTTGGTATAAAGGATGTTTCCGAAAAGGCAGACCCTGAAATTATAAAAGGCTTCTGCAATTTCTTCATCAACGATTATTCTGAAATATATAAATTCTTTTAAACAAGAAAAAAGGTTTAACTGACATAAATTCAGTTAAACCTTTTTATTTTATTGTGTAATATTTATTATTTGTGAAAGTCGTATATCTTCAGAAGATGCACCGACCATAATATTAAATTCACCGTTTTCAACTACCCATTCATAATTTTTATTAAGCAGTTTAAAAGAATCAAAATCAAGAGAAAATTCAACTGTTTTACACTCACCTGCTTTAAGTGTAATACGTTCAAAACCTTTAAGCTCCTTAAGTGGTGTGATTACAGATGAAACAACGTCATCAATATAAAGCTGAACAACCTCATCACCATCAACGCAACCAATATTTTTAACCTTGACATTTACAGTGTAATCAAGCTCTGATTTTTTTGAAACAACCAAATCTGAATATTCAAACTGCGTATAAGAAAGACCAAAGCCGAATGGATATTTAGCACGTCTGTTACCCTCAAACATAACCTCAGTATTATTCGGTAAAACAGTATAATAACAAGGTATTCTGTTGGAATCTGCTGGGAATGAAACCGGTAAACGTCCTGCAGGATTATTAAGTCCTACAAGAGATTCTGTTATCGCTTTAGCTCCTGATTCACCACCAAAATAAGCTAACATTATTGCAGAGCAGATATCACTCTCAACAGACAAATCAACGCTTCTGCCGTTTTCAAGCACAAGAACAACAGGTGTTCCTGTGGCCGCAACACGTTCAATAAGTTCCCTTTGTTTACCAGGCAACCTCATATCTGCTCTATCATGACCCTCACTACTTGTGAAGGTGTTATCACCACCAACAATAATAGCAATTTCACACTGTTTTGCAAGCTCTACTGCTTCATCAATACACTCTTTTTCATCTTCATCGTAAACTTCAACAAGATGTGGTTGTCCATCCTGAGTAAGAACTTGCAAATCCTTCGGTATACCGCAACCTGAGCAATAATGAAATTCTACTTCATCACCAAAATATTCTTTCATTTCAGTAAGAACTGAGCGTAATTCATAACCATCAGGAACAGAGGAATAGCCACCAAGACGCTGACGATTTGCAGACGGACCAAGAAGAGCAATCTTCTTATATTTTTTATTAAGAGGAAGAATACCATCATTCTTAATAAGCGTAATAGCTTGTTTCGCAGCATCAAATGAAGCATCAAGATGTTCTTTGCATCTGATAACATCTTTAAAATGCTCTTGATCTGTATATGGATTTTCAAATAAACCTGCTTTAAATTTTAAAGTAAGAACACGAAGAACAGCATCATCTATACGTTCCATTGAAATTCTGCCTTCATTAACAAGCTCTATTATTGTTTTTTCATAAAATACTGAATCATAATCACAACAGCCCTGCATATCAAGACCTGCATTTATAACATCGCAAATTGCATCTTTATCTGTTGCAGCAGTTCTATGACGATTAACAAGACGAACAATAGCACCCCAGTCTGCACGTACATAACCCTTCATATCCCAACGGTTACGAAGGATTTCTGTAAGATAATACTCTGAGCTGAGAACTACCTCAGAATCTATTGCGTTATAGCAAGCCATAACATTATTTGCACCTGCTTTTTTTACTGCAGTTTCAAATACAGGAAGATAACATTGTTCAATTTCCCTTTTACCAACTCTTGCCTGGGCACAGTTAATGCCGTTTTCAGGTATACCATGAACGCAATAATGTTTTGGCTCAGTAATAACTGAATCGTTACGGGAAAGTTCACCATTTTGTTGTTCACCTGTAATAATGGCATATGCCATTTCTGAACAAAGATATGTATCTTCGCCAAAGGTCTCTTCTACTCTTCCCCAACGTGGTTCACGGGCAACGTCAAGGTTAGGTGCAAGAATTTCCTGCATACCAAGGCTACGTGTTTCAGCTGCAATTGCTTTACCGATTCTGTTAACATTTTTTCTATTAAAACTTGCCGCAAGACCTAACGGTACCGGGAAAACCGTTGCACCCGGCCAAAGAATACCATGAAGAGCTTCACCTGTAAATATACAAGGTATACCTAATCTTGTTTTTTCTACCAGGTATCTTTGAAACATATTAAAAACTTTAGGTTCAGTATAAGCGTCGTGAATAAAGCCGATACCATTCTTACCAAGTGTTTCTTCAAGTTTTTGGTAATTCACTTCAGAATCAGGTTCAATTGCACAATGGTATAATTTATGTGGTTTAGTTGAGAACTCAACACCACGAATTATATCTATCTGAGCAACCTTTTCTTCAAGTGTCATTAAAGAAAGTAAACTTTTCGCTCTCTCTTCAGGTGAAAGAGCAGGATTTTTGTAATCCATATGCACACCTCAAAATCATTTTAATCAAAAACAGTTGTCGGTAAAACCAACAACTGTTTTATTTTTTTACTCGTTCAAATCATCGGAAGAATTATCTTCAATAACCTCTTGGATAATTTCTGCAGAATTCTCAACAATTTCTTGTGTTTCTTCTGAAGCTTCCTCTTCATCTACTTCAGGAACATAATTTTCGTCCATAAGTTTAAGGAATGTCTGTTTATTAATTTTTTCATCATTAATAAGTGTTTCACCTATAAGAACAAGTTTATCGTTGTGCTCTGTAAGAATATTAAAGCATCGCTCTTCACATTCAAGAACAATTCTCTTTATTTCGTCATCAATTGCAGTTGCATATGAATCAGAATAATTTTTAGTATGATTATAATCCATACCAAGGAATACCTGGTCATTATCTTTGCCGTATACAACAGGGCCGAGTTTTTCACTCATACCATAACGAGTAACCATAGAACGAGCCATATCAGTTGCCCTTGAAATATCTGATGACGGACCTGTAGAAATATCACCGCCGATAATCTTTTCAGCAACACGACCGCCCATCAAGGAAATAATTCTTTCAATCATTTCTGTTTTATTCATATACGAAGAATCTTCGTCAGGACGGTAAAGTGTATAACCACCTGCCATACCACGAGGAATGATTGAAATTTCGTATACAGGGTCGCTATTTTCAAGATAGAAGGCAACAACCGCATGACCAGCTTCATGATATGCAGTCATTTTCTTTTCTTTTTCTGTATATTTATGAGATTTCTTTTCAGTACCAACCTCAACCTTAACAATAGCCTCATCTATTTCAACCATTGTAACTGCCTTTTTGTTACGTTTAGCAGCAAGAAGTGCGGCTTCATTAAGAAGATTTTCAAGGTCAGCACCTGTAAAGCCAACTGTACCATGAGCAATTGTTTTCAAATCAACATCAGGTGCAAGTGGTTTATTTTTAGCGTGAACGTGAAGAATTTCTTCTCTGCCCTTAACGTCAGGTCTGCCAACAGTTACCTGACGGTCAAATCTACCCGGTCTGAGAAGAGCAGGGTCAAGAATATCAGGTCTGTTTGTTGCGGCAATAATAATTATACCTTCATTATTACCAAAGCCATCCATTTCAACAAGAAGTTGGTTAAGAGTCTGCTCTCTTTCATCATGGCCGCCGCCCATACCGGCACCTCTATGACGACCAACCGCATCAATCTCATCAATAAAAATAATTGCAGGAGAACTCTTTTTTGCCTGGTCAAAAAGGTCACGCACACGTGATGCACCTACACCAACGTACATTTCAACGAAATCAGAACCTGAAATAGAGAAAAACGGAACATCCGCCTCACCTGCAACTGCTCTTGCAAGTAATGTTTTACCTGTACCCGGAGGGCCAACAAGAAGAACACCTTTAGGAATGCGAGCACCAAGCTCTGTGAATTTTTTTGGATCCTTTAAAAATTCAACAATTTCCTGAAGTTCATCCTTTTCCTCATCGGCACCTGCCACCTCTTTAAAGGTTGTTTTTCTTTTTTCATCCTTACCGAATTTAACACGAGCTTTGCCGAAATTCATTGCCCTATTGTTTTCGCCTGAGATTGTATTATTCATTCGTTTTGTGAAAATAACACCTACAACAATAAGCAAAACCAATATCAAAGCAGATGGAAGAAGTTGAACAAGATAACTTTTTGTTGCACCTGAAACATAGTTTGCTTTTATTGGATTATCAGGATGTGCTTTGTTATACTCTACAACATTATCATGAATATCCTCAACAAAAAGATTAACGTTCGGAACAGAATATTTTACAGAGGTACCATCCTTAAGTTTAAAATTAAGATTACCTGAACCAATATTCAATTCATATTCTGTGACTTGATTGTCTTCAAAGAAATTTACAACCTCGTAATACTGAAGGTCATCTTTTTTTGATGAATCTCCCGAAAGAAATGTAAAAACAAGAAAAACAACAAGCGGTATTACCACGTATGGTAGTAATGATTTTAATTTTTCGCTGCTTTTTATAACAGCTCACCTCTCTCTAAATGTATTTTAACTATTATTTTAATCTTCATAAACGGAACGTTTAAGCGCACCGATAAAGGAAAGATTTCTGTAATATTCATCATAATCAAGACCATAACCAACAATAAATTCATTAGGAACCTTACTGCCGATATAATCCGCATAAATATCAACCTCACGTCTGTCAGGCTTATCAAACAACGTGCAGATTTTTATACTGTTGGGATGCCTTGCGAGAAGAATTTCTTTGATATAGCTTAGCGTTTTACCACTATCAAGAATATCTTCTACAATAAGTAAATCCTTACCTTCAATAGACTTATCCAAATCCTTTATGATTTTTACAACACCTGAAGATTTTGAACCGGAGCCATAACTGGAAACTGCCATAAAATCTATATTACAAGGTAAATCAATACTCCTCATAAGGTCAGCCATAAAAATAACAGAGCCTTTAAGTATGCTGACTAAAAGAAGGTCTTTACCTTTATAATCTTCAGTAATACGTTTACCTAAATCTTTAACGATATTATCAAGCTCTTCTTTAGAAATAAGAACACTTTCTATATCGTTCAACATATTTTCATTAACCATTATTTTCTCCTTTCAAAGCAATAATATTACTTGAAGTTTCTGTCGGAAAACAACGCAAACACACGCCTACGCCATAAACCCAGATAACGCCTGTATCATCACACAAAACAGGCACATAATCACGTAATTCAACAGGAACTGCCATTTCATTAAACAATTTTTTTAATGATTTGGAGCCGTTTCTGTTAGGAAGTGTAATTTTATCCCCTTCACGTCGTGTTCTTAAATACAAATTACCGACTATTTTATCACAATCAATAAGATTAGCCAATAACTTTTTATTCTTATTTTTTAAACTTTCTGTAAATTCAGAAAATGATATTTTAAATTCACCGAAAACAATCTCAGCAAGGTCTGTTACCTTAACCTCTGATGGCACAGAATTTGTGTTCGCTTTAAAAAAACGAAGTTTATTTTTAATTACCTCTACAAATTCGTCACCATATAATTGTAATCTGCCTTTAGAATTAATAAGATTAACTATTCCATTTACTTTATTACCATCAAGCGTCTTGCCTGAAAAAATATTGTACGAAACAACAATACATTCTCTCAAAAGTGCAATGTGAAGACCCTGCAAGACATCAACGTTGTAAGTATTCTCACCCAAACGTGATTCATCAAGAACTTTACACGACTGTAAATTAATGTAGGAATATATATCTTGTACATTTTCACAAAAGGAAGAAACGTTTGAAATTGCAGACGAATTAACCTCTTGCATTACAGGTAAAACGTTGTGACGAATTTTATTACGTGTATATTTATCAGAAAGATTAGTACTGTCAGTTACAAACAATAACCCATTTTCTTTACAATAACCTTCAATTTCTTCACGTGAGCAAAAAATCAAAGGTCTTATTATATTGTCACGCACAGCAGGAATACCAGTGACACCTTTTAATGAAGTTCCTCGAGATAAATTAAAAATAACAGTTTCCGCATTATCATTGGCATTATGTGCAGTTGCAATTTTACCATTTCTTCCGCACAATTCATTAAAATAAGTGTATCTTATACGTCTGCCACACTCTTCTAAAGATTCTTTTGATTCGGCGGCAAGTTCAATACAATTGAACTTTTTAACAAAAAGAGGAATATTATGCTTCTTGCAAAACTCGATACAAAAAGCTTCATCACGCTCCGCTTCTTCACCACGCAAGCCGTGATTCACATGAACAGCATTAAGTTCAACACCAAATTCATCCTTGTAAAAATTTAAAAAGTGTAATAAACAAACAGAATCTGCCCCACCGGAAAAACCGACAAGGACAGTTTCGGTTTTATTTAACATATTATATTTTTCAATAGCCTCAAATACTTTGTTTTTAACAGCAGAAGAAAAATTATTCATCTCTGTACTCCAATGTTGAGAATAAAGTGTACTGTGCATCCCAATGAAGCTTGACTCTGTCAGTAGCACCATGACGATTCTTAGCTATATCAACGTCCGCCTGTGTCATATCAATCTGGTCAGCATCCTTCGCACTACTTTTATAGTAGCCCTCACGATAAAGCATCATAACAATATCCGCGTCCTGCTCAATAGAACCGGAGTCACGAAGGTCTGAAAGCATAGGTCTGTTGGATGCTTTACCATTTTTTTCAGGTCCACGGGAAAGCTGGGCACAACAAACAACAGGAATTTTCATATCCTTAGCAAGCATTTTAAGACTACGTGTGATTTCCGTAACTTCCTGAACTCTATTCTCTTTCTTTTTTGCGGATTCCATAAGACCGAGATAGTCGATAATAATACAGTCAACATCACGTGCACGTTTGATTTTTGATTTAATTTCAGGAACAGTAATTGATGCAGTATCGTCGAAATATAATTCACACTTATTCAATCTTTCAGTTGCTTCTGCAAGTCTTACCCATTCCTCTGAAGAAATATCACCTGAACGCAGTTTATTTGATTCAACACGTGCTTCTGTGGATAGAACACGTGATGCCAACTGTTCATTAGACATTTCCAAAGAGAAGAAAACAACTTTCTTCCCTGTCATAGAAACATTTCTTGCAATATTAAGTGCAAAACTTGTTTTACCCATAGCAGGACGAGCACCGATAAGAATCAAGTCAGATTTATTAAGACCTGACGTAATTTCATCTATTTTTGAAAATCCCATAGGAATACCCTTAAAATCCTCTGCATTATCAGAAGATATTTTAACAAGAGTCGGATATACCTCTGCGGAAATAACGTCACTAAGACGTTGAAGTGAACCAGTTGATTTACCTTTACGGATATCGTAAATTTTTTGCTCGGCAGAATCAAGAATTCTGTCTGCCTCAGCACCACCTTCAAGAGCAGAATCAATAGTATCACGTGAAATTGAAATTAAAGAACGCAAAAAATGTTTTTCTCTAACAATTTTACAATAGTTCTCGATATTAGCTGCAGAAGGAACGCTTTGGGCAATCTGGAAAAGTAAATTTTTACCGTTTTCTTTATCAAAAGACTTATCGGCACTAAGCTTATCCAATACAGTTAAAGCATCTATTCTGGAGCCTAATGTATCAAGAACCACAATAGCATCCATAATAGCCCTATGTTGAGGTATGTAGAAATAATCCGGCTTGATGTGTGAAAGAACAACACTTACACATTCCGGATTAATTAATATTGAACCAATAACAGCCTGCTCTGTTTCAAGACTATATGGTAAATCACTCAAATCATAAGATTGAAAATTATTCTTTTCAGCCATAATCTTATCCTTTATAAATTATTCTTCAACAACCTGCACTTTAAAATCTGCAGTAACCTGAGGATGAAGACGAACCTGAGTATTAAAGGTTCCAAAAGTTTTGATATCATCCACTGTAATTTTACGCTTATCAACTTTAATATTGAATTTCTGAGAAATAAGCTGAGCAATTTCTTTTGCAGTAACAGAACCGAAAAGACGACCGTTTGTGCCACCTTTAGCTTTAATAACAACAGTTTGTCCATTAATCTTTTCTGCGTTTTTCTTTGCAGCCTTCAACTCTTCGTCTGCCTTGAATTGTTCTGATGACTGTTTATTTTTAAGTTCAGCCATAAGTTGAGCATTCATTTCCGCCGCAAGTCCCTTCGGAAACAAAAAGTTTCTTGCATAACCTTCTGAAACAGAAACCTTTTCACCTTTTTTACCAAGACCTTTAACGTCACTTTTTAATAAAACTTCCATTTTGTACCTCCAAGGAAAGATTACTTATTATTTAAATATTCATTAATTGCTTCAATTAACGTTTTTCTTGTTTCATCAATATCTGATGCATTGATTTGTGTTGCTGCCATTGTACTGTGGCCACCACCGCCGAGACGCTCCATTATAAGCTGAACATTTTCTTCACCTAATGAACGGGCGGAAATCTGATATTTACCTGCACTTAATTTATAAATAACAAAAGATGCACGTACACCATCAATGTTGAGCATATCATCTGCTGCAGAAGAAGTTATAATTCTGATATTCTTGTCATCTTTAAGTGCATAACCAATCATAAATCCGTTGAATATTTTACCACTTGAAACAATCTCGTTTTTAAGAGCAGCCATATCTGTATCAAGGGCAAAAAACTTTCTGACCTGAACGGTATCAGCACCATTATCTCGCAAAAAGCCCGCTGCCTCAAAGGTACGCTGTGATGTTCGTAAAACAAAATCCTTTGTATCAAGAACAATACCAGAAAGAAGTGCTGTTGCTATTGCGGATGACGGATAATCCTGTATTGATGAATATTGAATCAATTCACTTACCATTTCACAAGTTGATGATGCAGAAGGAACACTATATGATATTAAAGCATCAGAAATATAATCATCTGCACGTCTGTGATGGTCAATTACTATAACATCGCCGGATTTATTCATCAATTCAGGCACATCAACAAGTACTTGCCTTTGCGTATCAACAATAATAACTAGTGATTCTTTTGAACATATATCTACAGCTTTTGATGGCGTTATGAAGTTTTTAAAACCATTTTCAACAACATACTCCACCAAAGATGCGGAAAGAGTTGTTTTAGGCTCAACAACAACATGTGACTCAACACCACAAGACTTTGCAAAAAACGCCATACCGATTGCAGCACCAATGGCATCATAGTCGGAATATTTATGCCCCATAACTATAACCTTGTCGTATTTTTTTACAAGGTCTGCAATATTAGAAGCGGTCTGCCTTGGTGAAACACGGGAACTATCGGTTAACTTATTGGAAATACCACCAAAATATATGTAACCTTCTTCTGTATAAATTGCAGCCTGGTCACCGCCACGGTTAAGTGCCATATCAAGGGATTTCTTTGCTTTAGATTCACATTTTGCTAATGTTTCACCTGAACCCACACCAATAGATAAAGATGCATTAACAGAAACATCCTTATATGATGAGTTTTTTACATTATTTAAAATAGAAAACTTCTTTTCGGATAAAGAATCAAGATTCCTTTTTTCACCAATAACAAGAAAATTGCCGTTTCCGAATTTTTTGAGCACAACGTTTTCTTCTTTTAACCACTCTTCTATTTTGCTTTCAATATCACTCATAACAAGAGCGAATTTACTGTCGGTAAGTTGACGTGCTATATGTTCAATATTATCGACTGTAATAAGCATAACAAAGGGTCTTGAGTAAGTATACTCAAGTGCAATCTCTTTTAATGCAGTATCATCAAACAAATAAAAGCACAACATAGGATTAGTTGAACTTTTTGCATTAATAATAAATGATGTGTATTGATTATCACCAAAGGATGCATCAGCAATTTTTTTCTGTGAATATGTTTCGTAAGAGAAATCATCAAAAAAATCTTTAAGTGTAATCTTTTTAACATCTGCCTGATTTATAACCTCATCTGCAAACTTAATATTGTACCAGACGATGTTACCAAATTTATCACACATAACTGCAGGTAACGGAAATTCATCAACAATACCCGATTTGCCTGTAAGAAGAGAATTATTGATGGCTGTTACGTATTTTTTTGTTGATTTCAATGAAAGCAAAGCATACATTAAATCGATAATAAATACAACAGCAAAACAAACCAATGAAATGTAGAATGCCTGTTTATTCACAAAACAACTACAAACAGTTGCCGCTAATAATAATATTGCGGCACAGAAACCTGCAGGATTCTGATAGAATAAAGCTTTAAACTTCACGTTATACCTCCATAAGAATAGGTAAAATCATAGGACTACGTTTAGTACGTTCATACATAAGACGGGAAATAGAATCCCTTAACTTTGTATTCATCTGATTTATATCAAAACTATAAGGCGGGAAACTGTCGATAACGCTCATTGATAAAGAAACCGCCTCATTCATCAGCATCTCTGCCTCTTTAACGTAAACAAAGCCCTTTGATACAACTTCAGGACCCGAAAGCAATTCACCTGAAGCACCATCAATTGTAGCAGTGATAATTATAATACCATCCTGACCTAAATGAAGACGCTCTTTCATAACACGTGCTCCAACGTCACCAACGCCATAACCATCAACATAAACCTTGCCACTCGCAACTGTACCCGAAACAGAAATATTATGGTCGGAAACAGAAATCTCATAACCATTATCTGCAATAATAATATCGTTAGAGTCCATACCTATGCTCTCAGCGAGTCTACCATGATAACGAAGATGCTTCTGTTCACCATGCACAGGAATAAAAAACTTGGGTTTAACAAGGGAAAGCATAAGCTTAAGCTCTTCCTGACAAGCATGACCCGAAACGTGGACATCATACATTTTCTCGTAAATAACACGTGCACCCAATTTAAGTAAATCGTTGATTACACGGAAAACTGTTTTTTCGTTACCCGGAATAGGCTTTGCAGAAATAATAACACAGTCGTTATAATCAATAGAAACTTTTCTATGGTTACCCGATGCCATACGTGATAACGCAGACATAGGCTCGCCCTGGCTACCTGTTGTAATAATAACAAGCCTGTCATCTGAATAATTTCTAATTTCATCAATTCCAATAAGTGTACCCTCAGGAATATTCATATACCCTAACTCAGAGGCGATAGAAACAACGTTTTCAAGGCTTCTGCCCGAAAGAGCAACTTTTCTACCTGTTTTTGCAGAAATATCGATAATCTGCTGAACTCTGTGAATATTGGAAGCAAAGGTAGCAATTATTATCCTCTTTTCACCTGCTTCATTAAATAAATTTCTGAAGGTAGCGCCAACAGTGCTTTCACTTTGAGAAAACCCGGGTTGTTCTGCATTGGTTGAGTCGGAAAGCAGACACAAAACGCCCTCTTTACCCAATTCCGCAAAACGTGATAAATCAATTATACCGCCATCAATAGGACTTGTATCGATTTTGAAGTCACCTGTCTGAACAATAACACCAGACTCACATTTAATTGCAAGTGCAACAGCATCAGGAATAGAATGATTAACTTTAATAAACTCAACACTAAAGTCGCCTAAAGTTATTTCGTCACCAGCTTTTACAACATTAATCTGAACATCGTGCTCAATTGAATGTTCGGCAAGCTTACCTTTAATAAGACCTGCTGTCAAAAGAGTTGCGTAAACAGGAACATTCACCTTCTTCAAAAGATAGCAAAGAGCACCTATATGGTCTTCGTGCCCGTGAGTAATAACAACACCCTTGACTTGCTCCGCATTCTTTTCTACGTAAGTAAAATCAGGGATAACAAAGTCAACACCTAATTGGTCTGATTCAGGGAAAGACAAACCACAATCAACAATTACCATAGATTTACGATAACTGTAGCAGGTCATATTTTTACCTACCTCATTGATACCACCAAGAAAGGAGATTTTAACAGGCTCTTTACTTAACGGTGGAGTAATTTTAGAATATTTGGCATATTGTTTTTTTGAAGATTTACTTTCTTGCTTCTTTGTTACTTTTTTTGTTTGCTTACTCTTTTTATTGTCAACAGATTTTTTTGCCTGATTTTTTTGGGAAGGCTTATCTTTTTTTACACTTTGATTTCTTTTATTCTGTTGAGTCTGCTTCGGAGTTTGTTTTTTCTTGTTTTCTTTTTGCATAAAATTCTCCCGATAATTACTCGTTGATTCAAATATATGTACATGCCGTTATTGTAACGGCATATTAATCCATTTTTCTATTATTATATAATACAATTAATTACATTATATGTCAAGTGATGCGAAATTAAATATTTAATAAATATCTAGCAATATCTCCTGCTATTTCTTCAGAGTTTTCAACTTTAAGACTATGAGCAATAATTTTAATTTTTTCGTTATCATTTTTTATGATTTTCAAATTAACCCCATCAGTATTAAATATAAGCTCATTATTTTTATAACCAACGTTATATTTTTCTGACAGTTTACCCACAATATATGAAAAATCCTCTGAAATATCAATCGTTTTTTCAGCAACATAAAATGAAGGCAAATTATTAATTTCGGATGAAATATCAAGATGAAGTTCAGTAATAATATTTAACACCTTAAATACCAGAAAAACCGCATCATATCGCCAATTATCCAATACACAATCACCTAAATTGTTACTGTAAAACGATACAAAATCAAGAAGATTTGAATGCGAAATATGTTTGTTTTTATGCCGGCAAATTACACTTGTTGCGTCATCATTGATATCAAAAATAATTTGTTCGTTACACATAGAAAAAGAAAGCTTAGACATTATATCATTCAAGGTAACTTCAACATATTTATCAGAACAATTAAAGACCGGAAATATCCCCAATTCATTTTCAAAAGAGCTTAAAATCTTATGAACATATAAACGTTTCAATCCGTTTAATTTACGTATGTTATAACATTCCTTTTCCGTTGCTCGTTCTATAGAATTTTTGCTGATAATATCCTTAATGGACATAACCATATCTTTAGAAATATATTCACATAGATGGTTAATAATACATACAGAAACTCCACAAAAACCACCTTTTATATATATTCCATAATCCAATTCACAGGAATTAATATACGTAAACAATGCACCAAGATAGCTTTCACCAATATCAAAACATTTTATTCCCGTGGAAATCATGCCTGAAAACAAAGCATATTTCAACGAAACAGAATTAATCTCACCATCAGTCAGCACCCCAATTTTCTTGCCTTTAAAAAGTGTTCCTAACGCTCCACCAATTAAAGCAGCATATTCAGGTAAGCAACCATTAAAGCAATATAAAGAACCTTTTTCATTTCTGTTAATATAGTCACCTGTTCTGGCATACGCGCGTATTTTTGAGTTGTTTTCTAAAAATGTTTCTTCTGAAACATATGAATGGTGTCCTAAAACAGAACCACTGAAAACTGCGCTGTTGCGTAATACAGATGCATTTTCACAACTAAGGACATTTTCAAGAAAGCAACCACTTGAAACATAATTATCGTTAAGTAAAACGCTTGATTTTATATAGGAATTTTTAGACACTAATGTGTTATCCGAAATTATACAATCAGGCCCGATAATACAATCTGATTCAATCTGAACATCTTTACCTATATACACAGGCGGAATAATAACAAAATCACCTTTGTTAATTTGTCCTTTTGCGTAAATACCTTCCGCAATTTCCGGAAGAGTGATACTCGTATTGTTATTTAAAATAACGGTAAGTAAATTTTTATATGAAGCTAATGAATCAATACAATAAACGTAATCTGCACCTGAAATTCTGGTGTACCCTTTATATTTAATTATATTTTTGTAAATATCATCTGCTTTTAAACCATTGAATTTTTCAATAAAATGATTTTTTTCAAATACATACCCGCACATATTTCCGTTTTTATCCGATATAGACAACGACGACAGATTAAGACTATCAATATTTTTAATGCTTGGTGATAGTTCAAAAAAAGTATTTGAAAAAAACACAAAGATATTTTCACTTTTACAGTTCTCAATTTCCAGGGAAAGCTCGGAAAAATCACTTGTATAATTGGCAAATCTACCTTTATTATCACCATAAACAACAACATTTTCGATACCCGAATATTTGAGTTCAGTAACAAGATGCTCACCTAATTCAACATTAATTAACGATAGTGAAAAAAATGAATTTACACCCAAATAATCAAAAATCTCTTTATTTTTAATGTCAAGGATAACCGCTAACATATCTTTCCCCCGAAAATATTAATTACATCTTTAAAATGTTCAAAAAATATGATATTATGTAAAGAAAACAAAGGAATTGTATTAATGAAAAAAGTAGAGATATTCACTGACGGTGCATGTAGCGGTAATCCCGGTCCCGGAGGTTGGGGTGCAATACTTAGATGCAACGGTATTGAAAAAGAACTTAGCGGCTCCGAAAAAGAAACGACAAACAACAGAATGGAATTAACCGCAGTTATAAAATCATTGCAAGCTTTAAAATACCCTTGCGAGGTTACATTAACTACAGATTCCAAATATGTTTGTGACGCCATAAATGAAAAATGGGTATATTTTTGGGAAAGCAACAACTGGAAGAAAAAAGATAAAAAACCTGCATTGAACCCTGATTTATGGCAAGAGCTTCTTTCATTACTTGGAAAGCACAAGGTAACCTTTATATGGGTAAAAGGTCACAATTCGCATCCCGAAAACGAACGTTGTGATAAATTAGCGGTATCTGAATATTCTAAATATACGAGATAATAAGTGTCATATTCCTCTTTGATTCATATTATGAAACAGGGCATGCCCTGAATAACAAGGAGGAAAACTATGGCAACATTTACAAACCAGGCAACTTTGACTTACAACGGAAGCACGACAACATCTAACGTTGTTACGGGCGAAATAAGAGAAATTTTAACTGTTTATAAAACCTCATTAAACAACTGTTATTATCTCGATAATCGCGGTGTTACGTACGTTGTAACGTTAATAAATACAGGTTCAACACCACTTACAGATATTACGGTAACAGATAATCTTGGTGCATACACTTTTAACACTCAAACACTCGTTCCGTTAACGTACGAGGAAGATTCTGTACGTTACTTTATTAATGGAATATTACAAAATGCACCAACAGAAGAAGCTACAGACGGTGTAGAGTTCAGCGGTTTAACTATTCCTGCAAACTCAAACGCAATGCTTATATACACAGCAACAGTTAATGAATTTGCACCTTTATCCCCTGACTCTGTTATCAATAACACCGTAACAGTTTCAGGCTGCGGAATAGTTAATAGCATCACCGCAACAGACACACTTGGCGTATGCGAAGAACCAAGACTTGAAATAAGGAAAGCATTGTCACCTACAGTTATTAACGACAACGGTCAGATAACTTATACACTTACTATTCTGAACTATGGCAATACAGATGCTGTCGCAACAGATAACATTATAGTATCCGATACTTTCAATCCGATACTCGAAAATATCACTGTAACTTACAATGGTACAGTCTGGTCATCACCTGATAATTACACCTATAATACAACAACAGGTATATTCACTACCGTAATAGGACAAATTACCGTTCCTGCGGCAACTATAACACAAGATACTGCAACCGGTACACAAACAATTTCACCGGGTGTCAGCACAATTACAATCACAGGAACAATATAAAAAAAGAAACTTGTATGCATTTTGCATACAAGTTTTTTCATTTTTTAAATCTTTTATAATCCGGAATGAACTTTTCTACAAAAGAGTAAAAATCCTTACTGTGATTATGGTGCTTTATATGTGCCAACTCATGAACAACAACATAATTAATAAATTCCTCATCTTCGGCCATAAGATACAAGGAAAAATTAATGCTGTTTTCCCCCGAACAAGAACCATACCTTTTTTTGGCAGAATTTATCTTAACAGACGTAGGCTTTACACCCATAATATTTGAATAATATTCAACCTTTAAAGGTAATATTTCTTTTGCTTTTTTACGCAATAAAACTATCTCGTCATCAGTATACACTTTTTGATTTTTAGCCTTTTCCCTTTGAGCTATAATTGCCTTTTCAAGCCATTCTTTTTTACTTTGCATAAAGGAATCAATTTGTTTATCAGACACAAAGTATGGTGCCCTGACAACAATACAACAATGAGAATCAACCTGCACAGAAATTGATTTACGAGATGAACGTATAACTGTATACTCAAATATCATACTTAAAATCCATTTTTATACTCATCAATAGGTTTACCACCTCTTGATAAATATTCATCGTAAAGTTTCTGTTTATATTCAGGTGTATATTCATACGTCCACAAATCATACACACCTTTAAAGCTTTCGAAAGTTTCATCCGGATAAACTTTTTCTGTACCTTTAACATAAGGCAATTTTATTTCAACGGTACCATTTGAAGCAATAAAGTAATTTCCTTTTGCAACCTCAATTGATTTCCGATTTGTTGAATGAATGTTCCACGTTTCATCAAATTTAATTTGTGTTGCAGGGAATAGAACACACTCTGCACCAACAAGCTCATAAAATCTTTCCGTTGTTCCGAAATGACAATGGTGAGCCTGTTGAACTATATCCGCTTTAAGGTAATCAGGATACCTTGCTTCAAGAATATAACTTTCCTCGTGACCAGCATCACCGGGAATAAGAATCTTTGTATTTTCCGCAGTTATCATAAGAACAACGGATGAATCATTATAATTACTGTTATCACCCGGAAACACATCTTCATGAGAACACAAAGCATCAAATCTTACATTATCAATATAGAAGGTCATACCAGTATGCAAACGCACAAGTGAAATCTCAGGACGAGAAGCAATAGCTTCCCTTGTAAATTTATCATACATTTTCATCCATGATTCACTGTCTCTGTGATTCAATGGCATAAGATTCATATAAACCTTATCAATAACAGTATCCTTCATATAAAAATTAAGATAATTTGTAAACTGAGCAACGTGGTCATCGTGACCGTGAGTAATGTACCATCCTGAAATATGAATCTTCTCATTCATTGGTGTACGTTCACGTAAAAAGTCATGAATACGCTCACAATCATTTATAGAATAAGTGTGTGCACTATCGATAACAAAAAATGAGCCAGAGGGCAATTTAAGTATATAACACATGCCACAGTCAATAAGACTATGGTCAACCTCAAACTGCCAGAAGATTACCTCTGCCCTTTTAATAAAATCAACAGGTTCAAAATCAGGCAATGCAGTATCACCATCAACAACCAATCTAACAGAATTATCGCAACCGTAAAAACCTATGCAAACAAGAAC
Organism: Acutalibacteraceae bacterium; assembly: GCA_045646545.1. Taxonomy (GTDB): domain Bacteria; phylum Bacillota; class Clostridia; order Oscillospirales; family Acutalibacteraceae; genus DTU089. The sequence continues at coordinate 26,524 of JAZRKV010000038.1, read as the reverse complement.
TTTATCTTTAGTCAAGAAAACAAAATCATTATTTTCAATTTTATTGCGATTAATAACCTTAAATCCAAATTCATTCTCAATTTTCTCAGATAAAAGAATAAATGATTCGTACTCTACATCGTTATAAAGAAAAAGCTCACACTTTTTATCTGAATTATATTGTAGAGGTCGTGTATTAAAAATCGAATTTGCAGAACAAGAAATTTTATTCAATATATTTTCAAACATTTTTTACCTCTGAATCATATGAATTTATAAAATTTATAATATCGTTTTTAACTGATGATACCTTACCTTGAATCATCGTATCTCTGCCGCCGCCACGACCATTAAGAGCAGAATTAAATGCTTTAGCAAAGCCTTTAAAATCAACAGTTTCTGAGCCGATAACGTAAGAATAACCATCAATATCGTTACCGCAAAAAACATAGCAAATTCTACTTTTTGCCATACCAAAATTCACAATATCACGCATCATATCAGTATCAAAATTTTCTGTAAAATAATACGAGTAATCACCTGAAAAAACAAGTGATTTGCGTGCATTTAATGCAACCGAATTTTTAAAAGAAATAAACTCTCTGTTTTTATTATCCAATTCACTTTGTAAACGTTCAACAGCAACAGAAATATCTGTTTGTTTTGCAGAAAGAAGATTAGAAATTTCGTACACTCTTTTGTATTTTTCACGATAATCATGTAATGCATCAAAACCGCTTTTCATTACAAGACGTATCCCACCACGATGACGCATAAAATCAAGTATTTTTATAACGCCTATCTCACCTGTTTTATTGACATGAGGTGCACAACAAGCACATAAATCAGTGTTTTCAATTTCAACAAGACGAACATTTTCGGTTAATTCTAATTTACTGCGATAATTGAGTGTTTTTAACTCATCTTCATTAGGGAAATAGCATTTTATACTGTAATTTTTATATATTGCCTCATTAGCTTTATCTTCAATATCATCTAATTGTTCACGTGTCAATTCACCATTAAAATCAATTGTTACGTAACAATCCTCCATATGAAAACCTACGTTATCGTATCCATACATTGAATTGACTATTCCCGAAACAATATGCTCACCTGAATGTTGTTGCATACGCTTAAAACGCGTTGACCAATCGATTTTACATGAGTAAACGCTATTTTCTGTCAACTGTTTTTTTGAGAAATGAACAATTTCCCCGTCAATCTCCTGAACGTCATAGACAAAAGCATCACCAATATATCCTGTATCTGCTTTCTGTCCACCACCTTCATAAAAGAATGCGGTTTTATCAAGAATAATTTTGTAATATTCAGCAGATTCGACGCAACTTAATACAGTTGCGTCAAATGTTGAAATATATGAATCATTATAAAATAATTTTTCAGTAATCATGTTGTTTTCCTTATTAAATGTAAAGTAAAGTTACGGCAATCACAAATTGTGCAGAATAGTAAAGAATGTGATTCAAAACAATAGCAGGACGGCTTGTTTGCTTCTTTTCTGTTGTTCCGAAATATAAACCTGACAAGAAAATATCTGAAGCAAGGAACAAAATAAAGCCTATTGTGAAAAGCAATGCAGGAATTGAAAAATCAAATATTGCATAACCTGAGCTCAGTCCGTAAACATAGCCAAGAATAAACATATATGCAGTTGTTATTTTTTTAAAACCTCTGTAATTCAACTTCATTAAAGGCTGTGCAATAAAAACAATTGCTACACATACTAAACCCGCACAAATGGCTCCGATAAAGGCCTTAAGATTAAAACCAAAATTTATATACAATGCCGATATGTAAAAAATGTGACCAATACCAAAAGATGAAAAACCTGCACACAAATATTCTTTTTCATACTTTTTAAAAACATATTTTAAATCAAGAGCAATATCCCCCAGCAAACCCCAGACTCCGCCTATTGCAACAAGGGCTCCTACTATTTTGGGACACGATTCGTTTTCCACCATTGCAAAAAGTGTGGTAGAAATAAAACAAACACTGGCTATTGCCTTAACAAAAGCGACCTGTAACGTAACTTTTGCTGTCCTTTTACTGATAAAAACAAGAAAAAACAATACGCCGATAATTAAAGAAATATAAGTCACTCAAATCCCCTCCTGTAAGATATAATATCACATTTAGATATCAAAAACATCAAAATTCAATTGAATGTTTGCATAAAAATTTTATTCAAACTTTGTTAATAATCACAAATAATTTTATCTTGATTTTATCACAAAAAAATGATAACATAACATTAAAGTTAATACGCCAATGACTTTACGCAAATAACGAGAACTGCCCAAACTTTGAGCAGTTCTCGTTATTTTATTTTTAAAAATTTTTTAGTCAATTTATCTATATTTCGACCCCAAATTTATACTATTAAATCAACTAAAAAATAAAGCTTCAATATTGATTTATTATTATATATAGTGTAAAATTTTAGTAATTCATAAAATTACATTTATAATTATCTCGGGAGCATCAAATATGCCTATCGTTACTCTAAAACAACTTTTATTGAACGCAGAAAAAAATAAAAATGCTGTCGGTGCATTTTCTGTCGGTAATATGGAGATGGTTCTTGGTGCAATTGCAGCCGCAGAAGAAACCAATACACCAATTATTATACAAATAGCAGAAGTCAGACTACCTACTTCACCTTTAAAAATAATCGGTCCGTTGATGGTTGCCGCAGCAAAAAACAGTACAGTTGATGTTTGTGTTCATCTTGACCACGGTTTAAAATACGAAACAATTGAAACTGCTCTTGAAATCGGATTCACATCGGTAATGCTCGATGGCTCATTACTTCCGTACGAAGAGAACATCGAATTAACAAAAAAAGTTGTTGCCAAAGCAAAGGAATATGGTGCCTCTGTAGAAGCAGAGCTTGGTGTTGTCGGAGGAAACGAAGGTGACGGTAAAAGCCATAACATACAATGCACTGACCCATCAATTGCAGATGATTTTTGCAAAAAAACAGGTATAGATGCACTTGCCGTTGCAATCGGTAACGCTCACGGACATTATAAAGCACAACCTGAATTACGATTGGATATTTTAAACAATATTGATAAAACCTGCGCAACGCCACTTGTATTACACGGTGGCACAGGTATTACACCAGAAACATTCAGAGAGTGCATAAAAAACGGAATACGAAAGATAAATATCGCGACCGCAAGTTTTGATGCCGTAGTCAACGCCGCTAAATCTACAACACTTAATAACGGTAATTATTTTTCCCTTTCACAAAAAATGGCAGATAATGTACATGAAAACGTAAAAAAACACATTGAAATTTTCAATATGAAATAAGGAGACTTGTTATGAAATACATAGAATTTGATAATAGCAAAGAATTTGATATGATTCTTTTAGGTAGAGTTGCAGTTGACCTTAATCCTGTAGATTACTACTGCCCTCTTTCTCAAAGTACAACATTTAAAAGATATTTAGGCGGCTCACCTGCAAATATTGCAGTCGGTCTTGCAAGACTCGGTAAAAAATGTGGCTTCTTTGCAAGAGTTTCTGATGATGAATTAGGTGTATTTGTTACTGACTTCTTCAAAAACGAAGGTATCGACTGCTCACACATCACACGTTGTACAAATGGTGAAAAAATTGGTCTTACTTTTACCGAAATCAAATCAGAAACAGAAAGCTCAATAACTATGTACAGAAACGAAGCTGCAGATCTTAAGCTTGACGTTGCTGATATAGATGAGGAATACATCAAAAAAACAAAAGCACTTCTTATATCAGGTACATCTCTTTGCGAAAGCCCTTCAAGAGAAGCTGCCCTCAAAGCAACTCTCCTTGCAAAGAAAAACAACGTTCCTGTTATATTTGATATTGACTATCGTGCATACAACTGGAAAAGCAATGATGAAATTGCTATTTACTACTCTGCAGTTGCCGAAAAAGCAGATATTATACTCGGCTCAAGAGAAGAATTTGATTTAACAGAAAAATTTATCGGTCTTGACGGCACTGACAAATCAAGTGCTGATTATTGGCACGGTAAAAATGCTAAAATTGTTATTATCAAGCATGGCAAAGATGGTTCAACCGCATACACAAATGATGGTATGAGTTACACAATTAAGCCATTCCCGGTTAAACTTCTCAAATCCTTTGGTGGCGGTGACGGATATGCATCTGCATTCCTTTACGGTATCCTTGAAGGTTGGGATATGTGGGATGCCCTTGAGTTAGGCTCTGCATCAGCCGCAATGCTTGTTGCAAGCCATGCTTGTTCACAAGATATGCCTTCAGTTGAGGCAGTAAAAGAATTTATAAAAAAAGAAAAAGAAGAATATGGTGAAATGGTAGCCAGAGGTTAATATGAAACAGAAGTTAAAAAGATTAATAAGTGCTTCTTTACTTATTATGTTTATTCTTCTGCAGCTTCCCCTTCTTATTAACGTTTATATGTTCGAATTCTCCAACAGGCACATTCTTTCTATTGATGAAGCAGCAGAAATGAATTTTGATTGTATTCTCGTACTTGGTGCAGGTGTCTGGGGTGATTCACCTTCTCATATGCTGGAAGAAAGACTTAATAAAGGCATTGAGGTTTATAACACAGGTTGTAGCGACCGACTTCTTATGAGCGGTGACCATGGACGTGAAGAATACGATGAAGTAAACGTTATGAAAAACTTCGCTATAGAATGCGGTGTGTATGCCAACAACATTTTTATGGACCACGCCGGTTTTTCTACTTACGAATCAATGTATCGTGCAAGAGACATATTCCAGGTAAAAAAAGTACTTATAATCACACAGAAATACCATATGTACCGTGCAATATATAACGCACGCCATCTTGGGCTTGACGCCTATGGTGTTTGCGCAGACGGACAATATGATTATGATATTTCTGTAAACACATACAACAATTCACGCGAAGCACTTGCAAGGTGCAAGGATTTTGTTTATTGCATATTCAAACCCGAGCCAACGTATCTTGGTGAAGCAATACCAATTAGCTCAAGTGGCGAATTGACGGAAGGATAAATTAAAATGTTTGAAAAATTAAGTTTTAACGAAAACAACGAACGTATAGTTTGCGAAATCAACGGTAAGCACTCCGATATGCTTATGAACATCAAAGTAAAAAAATTCACTCCTGATGAAACATTCAAATTATATGACGATGAATGTGAAAGTGCATTCCTCATTTTATATGGTGATGTTGATATATCGTGGAATGGTGAATCAAAAAACATGTTTCGCGAAAACCCTTTTGTTAAAGCATCATTTTGTTTGCATGTACCAAAACAAACAGAAGTCACCATAAAAGCAAACAAAGAAACTGAAATTCTTATTCAACAAACAGATAATGATATAATTTTCACCCCTGTTTTTTATACACCTGATATGATTCTTTACCAACATTTCGGAAAAGACCAATGGGACGGTGCAGGATACAGAATTGTATCAACTGTTTTTGACCACGATAATGCACCATATTCCAATATGGTACTTGGTGAAGTATATAATCAACCGGGTAGATGGTCCAGCTATCCGCCTCACCATCATCCACAACCTGAGGTTTATTACTATCAATTCGATAAACCACAGGGTTTTGGTGCTGCTTTCGTTGGTGATGACGTATTTAAAAGCGTTCAAGGTAGTGCGGTTTATATTCCTGACGGTAAAGACCACGAACAAGTTGTTGCTCCGGGATATGAAATGTGCTACATCTGGATGGTCCGACACTTAGATAACGACCCTTGGTTAAAAACAACTCGTTTTGTTTCTGAAGAACACCAATGGTTAACAAAATAAATAATTCCTTTAAGGAGTGATATAAATGCCAATTATGACTATGGGTCAAGCCCTTATTAAATTCCTTGACAATCAATATGTTTCTTTTGATGGTAAAGAAACAAAATTTGTTGATGGAATTTTTACAATTTTCGGTCACGGAATTGTATGTGGTCTTGGTCAAGCACTTGACGAAAACAGAGGTAACCTTAAAGTTTATCAGGGCAAAAATGAACAAGGTATGGCTCACGTTGCAACAAGCTTTGCAAAACAGAATAACAGACGCAAAATCATTGCTTGTTCTTCTTCAATCGGTCCAGGTGCCGCTAATATGATTACAGCGGCTGCTACTGCAACTGTAAACAATGTACCATTACTTCTTCTCCCTGCAGATACTTTTGCATGTCGTCAACCTGACCCTGTTTTACAACAATTCGAGCAACCTATTTCCCTTTCTATAACAACTAACGATGCATACAAGCCTGTTTGTCGTTATTGGGACAGAGTTGTAAGACCTGAGCAATTAATGTCTGCTATGATTAACGCAATGCGTGCACTTACAGATACTGCAAATGCAGGTGCAGTTTGTGTTTGTCTTCCTCAAGACGTTGAAGGCGAAAGTTATGATTATCCCGAAGAATTCTTCAATAAGAGAGTTCACAAAATCACAAGAATCGCTCCTGCTCCCGATGAAATAGAGGATATTGCAGAAATTATAAAAACGGCTAAAAAGCCTTTGGTTATTGCCGGTGGCGGTGTCAGATACTCCGAAGCAGGTGAAACACTTCAGAATTTCTGTGAAAAGCACAATATTCCTATTGCAGAAACTCAAAGTGGTAAATCTGCTATTCTTTCTTCACATTCTCTTAACGTTGGCGGTGTTGGCGTTACAGGTAATCTTTCAGCAAACTTAATTGCTAAAGATGCAGATGTTATTATCGGTATCGGAACACGTTTTTCTGATTTTACAACTGCTTCAAAATCATTATTCAAAAAAGATGCAAAATTCATAACTATAAACACAGACAGATTTGATGCATATAAATTAGGTGCAACAAAAGCCGTTTGTGATGCTAAAGTCGGTATAATTGCATTAGATAACGTTTTGGGTGATTATAAAGCTTCATACACAACAGAAATAGCAGATGCTAAAAAAGCATGGAATGAAGAAATGCAAATTCTCTCACAATACAAATATGACGAGAATTTTGAACCCATCATAAAAGCAAGATACGAAAAAACAATCCCTGAATTTATTGAATTAACAAAAGGTGTTATTACACAGACTTCTGCTCTTGCTCTTATCAGAAATATTATTGATGATGATGCTATAGCAGTTGCTGCATCAGGCTCACTCCCCGGATGTATGCAAAGAATGTGGACAACCGATTCTTTATATTCATACAATATGGAATATGGTTATTCGTGCATGGGTTACGAAATCGCAGGTGCTTTAGGCTCAAAGCTTGCAGAACCGGATAAAGAAGTTTACGCTTTTTGTGGCGACGGTAGTTACCTTATGCTTCACAGTGAGCTTGTAACTTCAATCCAGGAGAATAAGAAAATCAACGTTCTTTTATTCGATAACGCAGGATTCGGTTGTATAAACAACCTTCAGATGAGCAACGGTATCGGAAACCTTGCAACAGAATTCAGAAAACGTGATAAAGATGGAAATCTTTTGGGCGACCTCTTCCCTATTGATTTTGCAAAATGTGCTTCCGGTTATGGTGTAAAAACATATACCGCAACAACACCTGAAGAACTTGAAGCTGCACTTATCGATAGTAAAAAGCAAGAGATTTCTACTCTTATTGATATCAAAGTACTTCCAAAGTCAATGACCGACGGTTACGATGCTTGGTGGCACGTTGGTCTTGCTTCAACCTCATCAAAAGAAGCAGTTAATGCTGCTTATAAAAATAAAGAAGAAAATCTTAGTAAAGCGAGGAAATTCTAATGCTTGATAAAAACAAAGTAAAACTTGGCATTGCTCCTATCGCATGGACAAATGACGATATGCCTGACCTTGGAGCAGAAAACACCTTCGAACAATGCATCTCTGAAATGGCACTTGCAGGCTTCACTGGTTGTGAGGTTGGTAACAAGTATCCAAAAGATACTGCTGTTCTTAAAAAAGCACTTGACCTGCGTGGTATGCAGATTTGTAACGCTTGGTTCTCAACATTCCTTACAACAAAACCTTACGAAGAAACAGAAAAAGGTTTTATTGAGCATATTACCTTCCTTAAAGAAATGGGTGCAAAGGTTGTTGGTATCTCCGAACAAGGTCACTCAATTCAAGGCACAGACAAATCAATATTTGATGATAAATACGTTATGAATGACGAAGAATGGGACGCCCTTTGCACAGGTGTAAATAAGCTTGGTAAAGTAGCAAAAGATATGGGTATCACACTCACCTTCCATCATCATATGGGTACAGTTGTACAGACTGCTGCTGAAATTGACAGACTTATGGAAAACACAGACCCTGAACTTTTCAACCTTCTCTTTGACTCAGGTCACCTTGCATACTGCGGTGAAGATTATATGTATATTCTTAAAAAATATATAAATCGTATTAAGCATGTACATCTTAAGGATATTCGTCCTGATGTTATTGCTGACGTAAAAGCAAATAAAGAAAGTTTCCTTCAGGGCGTTAGAAAAGGTACATTCACAGTTCCGGGTGACGGTGTTATTGATTTTGAACCAATTTTCAAAGTACTTGAAGAAAACAACTATGAAGGTTATGTTCTTGTTGAAGCAGAACAAGACCCTGCAATTGCCAACCCATTTGAGTATGCTAAAAAAGCTCGTGCTTATATTGCAGAAAAAGCAGGTTTATAATATTTATTGTTTAAGGAGATTTAAAAATGGCTGCAGAAAAAATTAAATATTTTTGCAATGGTGAATTTAAAGAATCCAAAACAGATGTTTGGTACGATTTACATAATCCAAGTACAGGTGAAGTAACAGGTTATGCTCCTTGTTGTACAAACGATGAGGTTCTTGAAGCTATTGCTGCTGCAAAAGCAGCATACCCAGCATGGAGAGCTACTCCTGCAATTAAACGTGCACAAATCCTTTATAATGTCCGTGACCTTATTATCAAAAACATGGATGAACTTACAACTCTTGTTGCAGAAGAAAATGGTAAGGTATGGTCCGAAGCTGAAGGTGATGTTCTCAAGGCTAAAGAAGGCACAGAGCTTGCTACACAAGTTCCTTCTCTTATGATGGGCGAAAGCATGATGGATGCATCTTCAGGATTTGATACAGTTAAATATCGTGAACCTATGGGTGTTTTTGCAGGTATTGTTCCGGTTAACTTCCCTGCTATGATTCCATTTGGTTGGATGACACCGACTTGTGTTGCATGCGGTAACACAATTGTTCTTAAAGCTGCTTCATTAACACCAAAAACTGCACTCAGAATGGCAGAAATCTACAAAGAAGCAGGTATGCCTGACGGCGTTGTTAACGTTATTACATGTTCAAGAAATGAAATTAACACAATTCTTGACCATCCTGATATCAAAGGTATTACCTTTGTTGGTTCAACTCCTGTTGGCAAACTTATTTACGAAAGAGCTGCTAAAGCAGGTAAAAGAGTTCAGGCTCTTTGTCAGGCTAAAAACCATGCTCTTATTCTCGAAGATGCACCAATCGAAAGAACTGTTGCAGGTGTAATTAACTCTGCATATGGTTGTGCAGGTCAACGTTGCATGGCTCTTTCCTGCTGCGTTGTACAAGAATCAATTGCCGATAAATTTGTAGCAGAACTTAAAAAACAAGCTTCACAAATTAAGCTTGGTAAATCAATTGATAAAACATCAAAACTTGGTCCTGTTACATACAAAAAGCACTATGATGAGGTTATTGCTGATATCGAAAAAGGTGTTAACGAAGGTGCAACTCTCGTTCTTGATGGTAGAAATCCGCAATTACCTGACGAGCTTAAAGACGGCTACTTCATTGGTCCTACAATCTTTGATAACGTTACAGAAGATATGACAATAGGTAGAGACGAAGTTTTTGGTCCTGTTCTTTGCATCAAGAGAGTTAAAGACTTCCACGAAGGTCTTAAGGTTATGAACGATAACCCTTACGCAAATGGTTCCGTTATTTTCACACAAAGCGGTCACTATGCAAGAGAATTTACTCGTTATACAGACGGTGGTATGGTTGGTGTTAACGTTGGTATTCCTGTACCGATTGGTTTCTTCCCATTCTCGGGCCACAAAGATTCATTTTTTGGCGATTTACACTGTCTCGGTAAAGATGCATACCGTTTCTTCACAGAAAGCAAATGTGTAACAACACGTTGGTTTGATGAAGATGAAATCAAAAAGACAGAAGTTTCCACATGGGATGGCACAATCTGATTTATATTTTAATTTAGAAAGGAAATATTAATTATGCTTAATATTGGTATTATTGGTGCAGGCCGTATTGGTAAAGTTCACCTTGAATCTATTTCATATCACGTTAAAAATGCTGTTGTTACTGCAATTGCAGACCCATTTATGAACGATGAAACAAAAGCTTTCTGCGAAGGCTTCGGTGTTGAAAAAATTTATACAGATTACAAAAAAATAATTGAAGACGAAACAATTGATGCCGTTCTTGTTTGCTCCTCAACAGACACACATGCACCTATCTCAATTGAGGCAATCAATGCAGGTAAACATGTTTTCTGTGAAAAACCACTTGCAAACACAGTTGATAAAATTCTTGAAATTGCTGATGCACTCAAAGCTCATCCTGAATGTAAATTCCAGGTTGGCTTTAACCGTCGTTTTGACCACAACTTTGCTGCAGTTCGCAAAGCTTATGATGAAGGCAAAATTGGTGACGCACAAATTCTTAAAATCACTTCACGTGACCCACAAGCTCCACCTGTTGGCTACTGTGCAGCAAGTATCTTCCTTGATATGACAATTCATGATTTTGATATGGCTTGCTTCCTTACAAACAGTGATGTTGAAGAGCTTTACGTTTATGCTGATGCACTTATTAATCCGGGCATCCGTGAATACGGTGACTTTGATACAGCAATCATTTCTATGAAAATGGAAAACGGTGCACTTGCAGTAATTGACAACTCTCGTCAGGCTATGTACGGTTATGACCAGAGAGCAGAGCTTTTCGGCTCAAAAGGTATGGTTGCTACTACCAACGATACACTTTCAACTGCAGTTATTTCTGATGCTAATGGTGTTACAGGTGAAAAGCCCCTTTATTTCTTCCTTGAAAGATATATGGGCTCATTCTCAGAAGAAGTAAGACAGTTTGTTGATTGTTGTATAAACAACAAGGAAACTCCTGTTGGTATCCATGCCGGTCTTCAATCAGTTAAAATTGCCCTTGCTGCTGAAAAATCAGCAAACGAAGGCAGACCTGTTAAACTTTCGGAGATTAAATAATAATGTTACAAAACAAAAACTATGACATTATAGTTATTGGTGCAGGTTGTGGCGGTTTAACCGCCGCAGTTTGTGCTGCTAAACAAGGAAAAAAAGTCCTTTTGGTTGAAAGGCATAATCTGCCCGGTGGATTCAACACAAGTTTCGTGCGAGGTAGATTTGAATTTGAAGTATCATTAAACCAACTCTGTGAATTTTCAGATGAAGCAGGGTCGGGTGAAACACGCCGTGTATTTGATGAAATCGGCATAAGTAATAAAATTAAATGGATTAAAATCCCCTCTGCCTACAGAGTTATATCTAAATCACGTTCAGGTGACATTATAGATGTTACTTTACCTTCAGGAATAGAAAACTATATTAATGCCATGGAAGAATATGTCCCCGGCAGTAAAGAACCATTAACAAAAGTATTTCAACTGGCAGAAGAAATCAATAATGCGTTAAATCATTTATCTGAATTAGAAAAACAACCGAGCTACAGAGAAATAAGGAACATATTTAAAAAATACGGTAATTTTGTGAGAACTGCTCCGTATTCAGTCAATGAAGTATTAAGTGTTCTTAATCTCCCTTTAAAAACTCGTGATATATTTGAAGCTCATTGGCTTCAATTTGGTGTCGACTGTGACAGACTCAGTTTTACACATTATGCATTATATATGTATAATCTTTTAAAGTATGGTACTGTTATCCCCGCTTCAAGAAGTCATTCACTCAGTATGGCAATTGCTAGTGAATTAGAAGATTCAGGCGGAGAAATTTTATATAATTCCCACGTTTCAAGAATCAAATTCAAAAATGGTAAGCCTGTTGGTATAATTCTCAAAAATGGAGAAACTATCAGTTCCAATCATATTATATGCAACTGTTCACCTACCACTGTATATGGTAAAATGATTAAATCATCAGATATCCCCGTATCTGCAATTAAACGTACAAATGCACGAACATACGGTGCAAGAGGTGCTTGCGTATATATCGGGCTTAATCGTTCTGCAAGTGAATTAGGAATAAAGGATTATTGCGTATACATCAACGAAGCTTCCGACTCAGTTGAACAATTTGAATCAATGAAAAACATTGAAACCAATAACAACGTTACAGCATATTGTCTTAACATTGTAAATCCTACCTGTTCACCTAAAGATACAACAATTCTTTGTCTTGAAACAATCTATACAGATAACTGTTGGGCAAACATACCACCAGAAGAATATTTCAACGAGAAGGATATGCTTGCCGCCCGATTAATTTCAAGCTACGAAAACGCAACAGGAATCATAATCCACAATTCTATTGAAGAAATTGAGATTGCAACACCTGTAACCTTTGCACGTTTCACTAATTCACCTCAAGGCGTTATATATGGTTATCTTGGCAGTGAATGGGATGGCTTATTGCCACGCCTTATGAATGAACAGACCGATAATGATATTAAAGGTTTACGTTTTTGTGGTGGTTGGGGCACACAGCTTTGCGGTACGCATAGTGCGGTAGTAAGCGGTAGAAATACTGCTTATGCAACACTAAACGATATAAATGAAGAAAGAGGTGTTGACGATTAAAAAGACGATTAAAATTCGTTCAAGATTCAAAGACACCAAAAACTTTAAAGAAATACCTGAATTACGCAAAGGTGTTATAAGAGAAGCATCTGATTCACCTATCAGTGCAAACTATACAGTGAACTCAACTGCCAACTTTCTTCATCCCCAAAACCAGAACTTAAAAATCAAACAAGTTGCTGAAATTTCAAGAGATGCAAGAGCTTATATTCTCGAGCCTGACGCAGAATTAGGTACAGCAAAGCTCGCCTTTTTCAGACCCGGTCAATATATAAGTATTACACTTAAAATAGGTAACGCAATTGTAACCAGACCTTATACAATATGTTCTTCTCCGTCAAGTTCACTTGATGATGAATATATGATTATTGTTAAGAAGAAACCTAATGGATTTGCGTCTAATTATATATTCAACACATGGAGAAAAGGAACAAAAGTAAACGCTTCTGCTCCACAAGGTACTTTATACTATCAACCCTTGAGAGATTACAAAAATATTGTTGGTATATGCGATAATATCGGCGTTCCAACATTTTTATCTATGGCAGAAGCAATTGTTGAAGGTTCTTTAAAGGTAAATCTGACACTTTTTTATGTTGCCCGTAAAGAAAACGAAGCAATTATGTCTCAGAGACTTGATGAATTAGCAGAAAAAACAAATAATTTAAAAGTTGTTTACGTTTTAAGCGATGAAAGAAAATTCAATAAAGAACGTGGATTTGTAACCAAAACCTTAATTGAAAAATATGCACCTGCAAAATTCAGTGTTTTTGTTAATGGTTCTTCTGAATTATATAACAAAGCGCTGCCTCAGATTGCCGAACTTAAATTAGAAAATAAATTTATAAGATTCGGTATAAGCGGTCAGATAGACAGTCCTGGTACACTTGCCGATTTTCCGCCTGAAGCAAAAGGACTCACCTTCTTATGCAAGGTTATCAAAAACGGCGAATTAATTGCTACTGTTCCCTGTTATTCAGAGGAAAGCTTGCTTATAGCTTTAGAACGCGAGGGCATTGATACTCCGTCTGTATGTCGCTCAGGAGAATGCGGTTTTTGCCGTGCAAAGCTATTAAAGGGTAACGTTTATATTCCGAATGGAATAGACAACAGACGCCTTGCAGATTCAAGCTATGGCATAATTCATCCTTGCTGCTCATACCCTATGAGTAACCTGACATTAGTTATCAATAAATAAAAAAAGAACTGTAAAACCTTTGAGTTTTACAGTTCTTTAACTTTATAGTTTATTTAAAATCATCAAAAGAATCACTGACAACTTTACCATCTATTGTAAGTGGGTCTGCAGGATTAAGGTTTACGTTAGAAGTATCAACCTTTTCTTCTTCCTTATTAGCTGATTCCTTGGATTTACTCTTATTTTTCTTACCGGATTTTTCAGGTTCTTTGCTCTTTGATTTTTCCTCTATTTCATCAAGCTCATCATCTTTAATGTTACCGGTGATTTTATAAGCAATAGCAGCATTTTGCATTTTCATTTCTTCAACTGCATTTTTAACTTCTTTAGATAATGAATATATTGATACAAGAACATAACTGCACATTGCAAACAAAATAAAACCATATACAACTATGTAAGCTGAAAAATCATTAACTGCATCAACTGTTGCAAGAAGTATAAGACCAGGAACAACCAAAGCAACAAGAGTAAATACAATGGTAAAAATAATTTTCTTTGGTAATGACATAATATTCCTCCGAATTAATTATTTATTTTCAAAAGCAATTTGCTTCAGTCCTTCAAAACCGATTTTAACTGCTTCAAAAACATCTTTTTCATAACAAAGGTCTTGCTCTATAACGATGTACTTAACACCAATTTCTTTACAAGAACGATAGCAAGCACCTAAATCAATATTTCCTGTTCCACATTCGGCAAAGCGTTGCTGACTATTGACAATACGCATATCTTTAAAATGGCAAACCTCTACTCTACCTGCAAGTTTTTTCAAATACTCTGCAGGGTTAACACCACCAACCTGCATCCAATATGTATCAGGAATGAAATGAAGTGTATCTGATGTTGTTTCGTTAATGAGCCTCTCAAAGGTACGTTCACCATCGTAAACCTCAAACTCAAAAGCGTGATTATGATAGCAAAGCTGCTTACCTTGTGCCTTCATTTTACTACCGATTTCATTACATTTTGCTATGAAACCTGAAACACCTTCATATGACTCGTGGATATTGCCCGGCATAGCACCGATGCCTATGTTTTTACAATTAATCAAATCATGCTCGTGAATAAGTGCATCTAAGTCGTTTTTCATTCTGTCGTATGGCTTATGAGTCACACAAACATCCATTTTATACTTTTCGATAAGTTCACCCACAGTTTCAGGATGAATATCTCCAATAGCAGAAATCTGAACAACATTACAACCTATACTATCAAGAAAATTAAGTGTATTATCGAAATCCTTTGCATTCTGGCATTTTTCACGAAGAGTAAAAAGTTGAACACCAAGCTTAATATCGTTCATATTAACCTCCAATATGTACAATTAATAAATATATTTTACCATATTATTTAATAATGTAAAGTATTTTTCTTATAAAAGCATTGAAAAAAACAAATAGGTATGATATAATCTCAAAAACGCTTTGAGCAAGAGAGTAAAGATAAATGATGTCTTCCAGAGAGGTATGTCTTGGCTGTAAACATACTGTCGGAGTTTTTCTTGAAGTTCACTTGTGAGCGGCACAACAGAAATAACAGTAGGTTGTGACGGGAGTAACCGTTATATTACAAAAGAGTGTTTGCTCTGTGCAAAAATAAGGGTGGTACCGCGGAGATTGTCTTCGTCCCTTTGGGGATGGGGCATTATTTTTTTATCTAAAAACAGTTTACCATCTTCATATACAATGAAAGTGAAAGGATTGAATCAAATGCTCGAAAAGGCACAACAGTTAAAAAATGAGTTTACCGAAAAAGTCAGTGCTACTACTGCATCAAGTGAGCTTGAGCAATTAAGAATTGAATTTTTAGGTAAAAAAGGTCCGATTTCTTCACTTATGAGTGAATTAAGAAATGTTCCTAACGACCAGAAAAAAGAAGCAGGTCAGATTATTAACGAGGTTAAACAATTCATCGAAAACACAATTACCTCCAAAAAAGAAGAATTACAAAAATTAGAAGAACAAAAACTTATTGACAGTGCTGAAGATTACGATGTAACCTTCCCTATTACTGAAGATAAAGGCTCTTACCATCCTATTACACTTATTCAACGAGAAGTTGAAAACATTTTTGCAAGTATGGGCTTTGCAATTGAGGACTATGACGAAATTGTAGATGATTACCACTGTTTTGAAGCACTTAATATTCCAAAGCATCATCCTGCACGTGATATGCAAGACACATATTATCTTAGCACAAACCAACTTCTTAAAACACACACTTCTGCAGCTCAGAATGCAATTTATATCAAATATAAAGAAGATTTGGAAGCAGGCAAGCCAATCAGAGCAATATTCCCTGGCAGATGCTTCCGCAATGAAAAAATTGACGCTTGTCACGAAAATACCTTCTTCCAGATGGAAGGCGTTATGGTAGATAAAGATATTTCAATCTCCAACTTGATTTACTTTATGAAAACCATGCTTTCAGAGGTTTTCCAAAGAGATATCACTGTAAGACTTCGTCCAGGCTTTTTCCCATTTGTTGAGCCCGGCTTTGAGCTTGACATTCAATGTGCAATTTGTGGCGGTAAAGGTTGCCCATCTTGTAAGGATTCAGGTTGGCTTGAACTTTGCCCATGCGGTATGATTCACCCTAACGTTTTATCTGCAGCAGGTATTGACCCTGAAGAATACACAGGCTTCGCATTCGGTCTCGGTCTTACAAGACTTGCGATGATGAGATACGGCGTAAAAGACATACGTGTATTTAATAGCTGTAATCTTAAATCACTCTCACAATTTGAAAATACTACTTTTGTAGAACCTGAAAAGGAGGTCAAATAAATGTTTGTTTCAATTAACTGGATAAAAGAATACGTTGACCTCGATGGTCTTGACATCAAAAAACTTATAAACAGTTTCACTCTCGCTACTGCCGAAGTAGAAGATATAATCATCAAGGGTGAAGATATTCAAAACGTTGTTGTTGGTGAAATTCTTTCTATAGAAAATCATCCTAACTCAAAGAAGCTCCATCTTCTTAAGGTTGATGGCGGTGACAGAATCTACAACGTTGTTTGCGGTGCCCCTAATGTAAAAGAAAATATGAAAATTGCTTTTGTAAAAGCAGGTGGACGTGTTCCTGCAGGTGATATTACATTAGCAACTGTTGCAGGATATGAATCCGAAGGTATGTGTTGTTCTGCATACGAACTTGGTTTATCTGATGATAAATCAGGTCTTATGGAAATAGATGTTGATGTTCCTAACGGCACAGATTTAAAAGATATCTACCCTATTGACGATATTATCTTTGAGGTTGATAATAAATCTCTTACAAACCGTCCTGACCTTTGGGGTCACTATGGTATTGCTCGTGAATTCGCAGCACTCACAGACAGAGAATTAAAACCTCTTCCTCTTTCAGACCTTGCATACGATGGTAACGAAAAAATTAAAGTTACTGTAAACAGACCTGACCTTGTTTATAGATATTCCTGCGTTAAAATGGATAACATTACAAAAAATGTCAGTCCTATGTCAATGCAGATTAGACTTTACTACTGCGGTATGCGCGGAATTAATCTTCTTGCTGACTTAACAAACTACATCATGCTTGAAATGGGTCAACCAACCCACGCTTTTGATGCTAATAAAATCGATGAAATTGTTGTTGATACACCTAAAGCAGATTGTAAATTTACAACTCTTGATAACACAGAGCGCGATATTACAACAGATACACTCCTTATTCAAAACGGTTCAACTCCTGTTGCAATTGCAGGTATCATGGGCGGTCTTGATTCAGAAATTGTAGGTAACACAGATTCAGTTGTTCTTGAATGTGCTAACTTTGATGGTGTCAGTGTACGTAAATCATCTTCAAGATTAGGTCTTCGTACAGATGCTTCTGCAAGATACGAAAAAATGCTTGACCCTGAAATGACAGTTACTGCTGCTAAGAGATTTGCATATCTCCTTCAAAGTATTGATGAAAATGCTAAAGTTGCATCTCAACTTACAGATGAATATGTAAGAAAGTATCCTGATATTTCAATATCTTTTAACAAAGCTTACGTTGATAAATACACAGGTATTGATATTTCAAACGAAAGAATCTTTAAAACTCTTTCTGCTTTAGGTTTTGGTATTGAAAATAATGGTGATGACTTCACTGTTCAGGTACCATCATTCAGAGCAACAAAAGACGTTACAATTAAAGCTGATATCATTGAAGAAATCACTCGTATTTATGGTTATGATAACTTCAGTATTATAACAACAAGAAGCCCGTTGAAACCTGTACAAAGCTCACCTGTTCGTTCACAAAGCAACGAAATGAAGGATATTCTTGTTAAGCATTTCAATCTTCACGAGGTTCACTCATATATCTGGGGCGACGTGAGAAAATACAAGAAGCTTGGTATTGAGGTTGAAGATAACGTTAAGGTTCTTAATATCGAAAGTTCAGATAACGGTACAATACGTAATTCGATGATCCCTACCCTTTTACAGGCAATTTCCGAAAACAAGGATTACGGTGAGAAATACGGTATTTTCGAAATCGGCAGAGTAGTTAAAGGCGTAAAAGCAGATGGAACTGCAAACGAACGCCGTAGTCTTGGCATTGTTCTTTACGACAAAACAACAACAGAAAAAGATTTATTCTTTAAAGCCGTTACTGTTGTAAACAATCTTTTCACACAAATCAAACATAAAGATGCAGTTCTTAATAAAGTTGCTCCTACACATGCTTACGAGCATCCGAAGAACACCGCAGAAATTTCTTGCGACGGTATTGTTGTTGGTACACTTAATACCCTTCACCCAACAAACGCACAGAAGCTTGATAAGGTCGGAAAAGCAGTTTGTATTGAAATTGACGTTGATACTTTTGTTGAAATATCCGGTGCAAACATTGATTTCTACGAACCATCTGCACAACAATCAACATATTACGATTTATCACTTATCCTTAAAAATGGTGTAACCTTCGCTGATATGTCTACTTGTTGGAATAAACTTAATCTTCAGGAGCTTGACAGTGTTAAGGTTATTGACACTTACGAAAATGAATCCATTAAAAGTGCTACTGTTCGCTTGATTTTCTCATCTAAAGACAGAACACTGGAAATGGAAGAGGTTCAAGGATGGATTGATGAAATACTCGCTAACCTCAATAACATTGGAATTGAATTAAGAACATAATTAATACATTCTTAATAAATTCTTATTGTATTTTTAAATTCAATCGTATATAATAGTAATATAATTTTTAGGAGGTGTTTGTATGACAGACAAGACAATCCAATTCACAATAAGCGATGAGCACGAAAAAGAAATGCGTGACATTCTCGTAACAGTTTATAATTCATTAGTTGAAAAGGGTTATAATCCTACCAGCCAACTTGTAGGTTACATTTTGTCTGAAGACCCTACCTACATTACAACCCATAACAATGCTCGTAGTCTTATCAGAAAGATTGATAGAGATGAGCTTCTTCAGGTTCTTCTTAAATCTTATCTTAATAACTGAGCAGTTAAAAAGGAGTGCTAATTTTGGCTGATAAACAATCAAGTTTCCTTACATACAAAGGCAAACCTCTTGTTCGTAAAGGAAATACAATTTATTACGGTGATATAAACGATAAGTACGTTACTCTTCTCTCTGTTATTGAATCTCACGAGGTTCATGGAGTAAAAATCGCTGATAAGGTAAAAGTTCAACTTGTTAACACAAAAGAACCTAATCCTCTTGCAGCGATTGAAAAGAGTTCAGACAAAAACGGTATGTATGCGGCTATTGAAATCGCCTCCATCTGGCTTGAACGTGCATTAAAATCATAATTATCAAAACAAAAAGACTGTAAACATTTTGTTTACAGTCTTTTTTTATACCTCTACAAATATAATATTTGATTTGTTAAAAACTCTTACAGGAACAACACTATTACCTATTCCCCTGCTAAGATACATTGTTGTTTCCCCTTCAACGTATTCACCACTTGTGTATTCGGGGAAAAAGCCTTGGTCGGGAGCAATAATGCCTTGATTAAAAAACCTGACCTGACCACCATGTGCATGACCTGAAAAAACTAAATCAAACCCAAAATCAGCATAAACTGATATCTGCTCAGGTTGATGAGCCAGAAGAATATTAAACTCATCCTTGTTTATTTCAAGTTTACTACACAATTTACGAGTCGTTTCGGTTACCTCGGTACTGAATTCACAATGAAAATACTGGTCATCAATACCATAAATATTAACTTTATCGCCATTCTCTGTTATAAAAGAAGCACATTCCTGACGAAGAACATTTACCCCTACGCTCTTTAACAATTGAAGCATATTATCAAATCCACTTTGATTAACTATACTTAAATTACACTCGTGATTCCCCGTTACATAATACACGGGAGCATACTTGCACAACTTTTCACAAAAATCGATAGCAGTATCAACGTCTGTTTTATTTTTATCTATAATGTCACCGGTAATAAAAATCACATCAGGATTCTGCTCATCCAAAGCATTGAAAATCTGTGTGTTTATTACTTCTGTTTTACGGTTATGATAATCGGAAATATGTGCAATTTTTAACCCATTAACCACTTGCGTTTTTTTACTTTCAAACTTATAAATATCAACATCAATATAAAAATTATCGTAAACAAGAATGAGAGAAAAAATAATCGCTAATGATAAAAAAATTGCACAAGCCTTCTTCAGAATTTTTTTCGTTTCCGAAGAAGACTTGTTTACTTTACGACTCAAAGTATTTCACCATTTTCAATGGCGTGAATCTGGTCAACACGACGTTGGTGTCTGCCACCTTCAAATTCTGTGTTAATAAACACGTCAACAAGCTCACAAGCTAAACCTGCACCGATAACACGTGCACCCATACAAAGAACATTAGCGTCGTTATGAAGACGTGTAAACTTTGCACTGAAATAATCAGAACAGCAAGCCGCTCTGATACCTTTAACTTTATTAGCTGCCATTGAAATACCGATACCTGTACCGCAACAAAGAATTGCTTTTTCTGCCTCACCACTTGTTACCTTAAGGCAAGCCTTTTGAGCATACTGTGCATAGTCAACAGATGCAGTAGACTCGGCACCACAATCAATAAAATCTACACCTTTTTCTGTAAGGTATGCTTTAATTTCTTCTTTAAGTGGGAAACCTGCATGGTCTGATGCTAAAACTATCATAAATAATCACCTTTCAATTATTTTTCTTTTTCAATTCACGTTCTGCCTGGGAAAGACGAAGATAATTCGGCAAAATTTCTTCTGCATCACTACCCTCATTACCTGAATCAATCTTTTCTGCCGCAACAAGGCAAACATTAGCGGCAGATTGATATTGAACAGATTTTTCACAGGTAAGAACATTTTTTAATTTATCTTTTAATTTATTATAAGCAACAATTGTACCGTCACCTATTAAAAGTACAGGCTTTGTAATATCCTTTAATTGCTCGTAAAGCTCATCAATGGAAATTGCCTCGTCAGGTGTTGCTCTATTAAATCCGTTTTGACAATCAAATTGAGCAGTATACACTTGATTACATCGGGCATCCATAACAGATACTGCATAACACCCTGTATTAGCTAATGGTTTTGCAATTGTCTCCAATGTTGAAACCTCAACACATTTTATACCCAATGGTTGAGCCATCCCTTTAACCGCAGCAATGCCAATTCTGACACCGGTAAATGAACCAGGTCCATTAGAAACGGCAATATAATCAATCTCATTCAAGGTAACTCCTGCCATCTTCAAGGCATTTTCCACCATTGGCAACAATGTCTGGCTATGTGTCAGACCTGTATTTGAAAACAATTGTGTAATTATTTTACCATCACTGTAAATAGCCACACTTGCCGCAGTAGCCGAACTCTCAACGCCAAGAATCTTCATACACACTATCTCCGCTCATTCGTAAAATACGTTGTTCATCGTGTTCACCACGAATAATTTCAATTTTAATTAGTTTTTCTTCAGGCAAAGCAGTTTCTATATTCTCGCTCCACTCAACTGCAAGAACTCCGCCCCAATCAAGATAATCAAAAAATCCTGTTGAACAAAGGTCCTCAAAGGTTGTGATTCTATACATATCAAAATGATATAGTGTTTTATTGCCACTATATTCATGCACAAGAGAAAAAGTAGGGCTTGAAACATCTTCATCTATCCCCATCCCTTTAGCAAGTCCTGAGGTAAAACGAGTTTTGCCCATACCTAAGCCACCAAAATATGCTATTGTTTCGCCACCGCGTAACACTGAACCTAATTTTTGTGCAAAAACCTCTGTTTCCACAGGAGTATTTGATATAACCTCTACCATAAGCACCTCAATAATGATTGTGATTTGTCGAAACGCAATCGCGTTTCGCAAAAGCCGGTTTTATCGGCTTTTAGCAAAATTGTTTTTCATAAATACAATTTTGCATTACATTCATTGAAAGGATTATAGTCGAATTTTCAAAAAAAAATTGATACCAAATTATATATTTGGTATCGAAACAGTGTAATCTTACACTGTTTCGACTAACTATAATCGTTATAAAGTAAAATACTTGAAATTAAATCTCAATATATGTATAATACCAATTATAAACGATAAAATCAAGGGGGCAACAATGCCTTGAAGAAAATTTTTACTTCTGTAAAACAGTTTATTGGTGAAACCAATAAGTTTCTGTTTTTTTTAATAACTGCCGCCTCCATTTTCGGTATATTGATGGTTCACAGCACTACACGTTGGAGATTAGAAGATGGAGAAACGATTTACCGTGACGCAATAGTTATGATTATTGCCGCCGTACTCGGTATTATTATAACACTTATTGTATCGGCAATAGATTATGAACTGATAACTAAACTATGGCCAATAATCGGTGTGGTTTGCATAATTTTAATGATTATAACACTTATTTTTGGTGCAGCACCCGAAGCGCGACCTGACTCAAAATGTTGGTTAAAATTCGGTTCCATTTACTTTCAAACATCGGAACTTGTAAAAATAGGCTTTGTTATCACCTTTTCTATGCATCTTGAATTGCTTAAGGATAAATTAAATAACATAAAATCACTTATCCCTCTTGCAGTTCACGCCATTATTCCTATCGGACTTGTTGTTTTGACCGGTGATATGGGCTCAGCACTTGTATTTGTATTTATGACTGTTGCGATGCTCTATTTTTCAGGCTTACACATCGGATTTTTTGCAGCAGGCAGTGTAGTTGCAATTGCCGCATCACCATTAATCTGGATGTATGTATTCAGTGAATACCAAAGAACTCGTTTCCTTGCCCTTTTCAAACCTGAGGAATTTGCAGATGAAAGTTATCAGCAATTAATGGGTCTGAACGCATTGGGTTCTGGTGGATTCTTTGGTCAAGGAATTTTTAAAGGCACATACACGCAATTCGGTATGGTTCCCGAGCAGGAAAACGATATGATTTTTACTGCAATTGGTGAAGAAACGGGATTCATTGGTTGCTTCATTGCCCTGCTTATTCTTTTCCTTATTATTATCGAAATGATAAAAGTGGGAAAAAACTCACCTGAATTTTCAACTCAATTAATTTGTTATGGTATGGCTTCAATTATAGCCGCACAGGTTGTTATTAACATTGGTATGGCTCTTATGCTTTTACCTGTTATCGGTATCACCTTACCTTTTTACAGTGCAGGCGGTTCAAGTACCCTTTGTTTATATCTTGGTGTTGGTCTTGTGTTCAGCATATACAGACAAAACGCATCAAAAAAAGTTGTTAATTTCAGATTATCAAAAATCGCTTCACCATTTAGTGAAATATAATTTAAAGGCACAATCCTCAGATTGTGCCTTTATTTTTTATAATTTTTTCATTTTTGCCATTTTTGCCATAATCTTTTTAGTTCCTACATCATCAAAAGCAATTTCAAGAACCATATCTCCACCAACAGCTTTACAACTGATAATCAAGCCACAACCGAAGGTTTTGTGTTCAACTCTGTCACCAACCTTATAATCAATAGCAGACGATGCTGCTTTGTTTTGTTGTAAACCACTGAAACCTCTGTTACCTGAATTAGCAGATGAGCTTTGTTCAGAATATTGACGAGTCTGATTAGTTGAACCGCCTGAATAAGAACGATTTGATGAATAAGAAGATGAATTCGAGCTGCCTTGTGAATATCCACCATAGAAGCGTTGTTGAGGTGCATTAAGATTTGAGTCAAGTAAATCTGCAGGTATTTCAGAAATAAAACGTGACGGCCTTGTAAGACTCGTATTACCATATATCATTCGACTACGAGCATTAGTTATGTAAAGCTTTTGTTTAGCTCTTGTAATACCAACGTAGCAAAGACGACGCTCCTCTTCAACCTCTGACGGGTCATACATAACCTGATTTCCCGGGAAAAGGCCTTCTTCAACACCAACAATAAAAACAACCGGGAATTCAAGACCTTTTGCGGAGTGCAATGTCATCATAACAACAGATTCTGCATCGGCGTTATAATTATCAATATCCGTCATCAAAGCTACCTCTTCAAGGAAGCCTGTGAGTGTACCATCGTCATTTTCTTCCATATATCTCACAAGGTTAGCAAGAAGCTCCATAACGTTTTGCTTTCGTTCATCAGCAGTTTCTTTATCAGCATCAAGTGAGCTCATATATCCCGTCTTATTAATAACATCATCAAAGAATTCCTGTATCTCTTTTTCCTCAAGAGAAAGAGCCAGGTCATTTATAAGGCTAGTAAACTCCACAAGCTTAGAAGATGCGCGTGAAAGCATAGGATAATCATTTGCGTGTGAAATAACTTCGTACAAAGACATTCCAAGTCCATCTGCAATAGAAGCAGCATTATTAATTGTTGTTTCACCTATACCTCTTTTAGGCTCGTTGATAATTCTTTTAAGACGAACAGTATCAGACGGATTCGCAATAACAGAAAGGTAAGCAAGAACATCCTTTACCTCTTTACGGTCATAGAATTTATGACCACCGAAAATCTTATATGGAATACCACCGTAAACAAGGGCACGTTCTATACTGCTTGATTGTGCATTGGTTCTGTAAAGAACGGCAAAATCAGAAAACTTACGTCCTGTTGCAACTGCATTAAGAATTTCTTCAGAAACATAACGGCCTTCATCACGTTCATCAGAAAGAACGCGAAGCATAATCTTATCGCCGCCATCCTGCTGAGTCCAGAGAGTTTTACCTTTTCTTCCCTTATTATTTTTAATAACTGCATTGGCAGCATCAAGAATAATTGAGGTTGAACGATAATTCTGTTCAAGACGAATTACCTCAGTATCCTCATACTGCTCTTCAAAGGAAAGAATATTTTCAATTGTTGCGCCACGGAATTTATAAATACTCTGGTCATCGTCACCAACAACACAAATATTACGGTATCCACCTGCAAGAAGTGAAGTAAGAACATACTGAGCATGGTTTGTATCCTGATACTCGTCAACCATAACATATCTGAAACGACGTTGATAATACTCAAGCACGTCCGGATTTTCTTTAAGAAGCTTGACTGTATTAACGATAATATCATCAAAATCCATGGCATCGGCTTTTTTCAGCATTTCTTCGTACTTTATAAAAGCCTGTCCAATCATTTTTTTATTAATATCAAAACCTGCATTATCAATATATTCATCAGGAGTAAGAAGTGAATCCTTTGCTTTACTGATTTCAGAAAGAACGTATTTAACAGGAAGACGTTTTTCATCAATATCTAAAAGACGCAAAACCTCTTTCATTACACGTTTTGAATCATCTGTATCATAAATTGTAAAATGTTTTGAAAAACCTATTTTTTCACAATCTCTTCTGAGAATACGTACACAACAAGAGTGGAATGTACTTGCCCAGACATCATTACCCTTTTCACCAAGCATTGACTCAAGACGGTCCTTGAGTTCATTTGCGGCTTTATTTGTAAAAGTAATGGCAAGAATCTGCCATGGCTGAGGAGCATCAACACTTAGTAATCCCTGAATATCAAAAGTAACCTCGCCACCAACTTTAATGTAGTTTTCAAGAAGCAAGCAATCATTTTCTGTCGGCACTCTGTAAGAAAAATCGGAGTGATACGCATTGCCGTATTTGATAAGATATGCAATTCTATTAACAAGAACAGTTGTTTTACCAGAACCTGCACCTGCAAGAATCAAAACGGCACCATTCACGTTGAACACCGCTTTTCTTTGCATATCATTCATTCTTGAAAATTCTTTTTCAATCAATTGTTTTCTGAGTTTAATAAAATCCATAATACGTCCTTTTATGTAAAATTAATTATTATTTACAATAATCCTTTGAATTTCGGAAAAAGTTTTATCTACAGACCTGTACAAGCCTGAAAAATTCTGTATAACGATAATGTTTTCGATTGATAATAACCCTTCGTTTTTACAACAAATATTTATACTTGTATTAACTCCATTCAACGTTGCTTTGATTTCATTTATTGATTTATAAATTTTACAATGATTTTTAAAGTCCTTTAAACAATTTAAAGTAACTGTTTGCTTTGTAAGTATGCTCGTAATTGAATCTTTAAAATTATAAT
>JAZRKV010000037.1:0-63972 GCA_045646545.1 Acutalibacteraceae bacterium | reverse complement strand
GTTGGCGGCGAAAAATATGCCGAACTTCTTTCTCTTGCTTACCGTCAGGTTATTGCCGCACACAAACTTGTGCTTGACGAAAACGGCGAAATCCTTTATATATCAAAGGAATGCAACTCCAACGGATGCGCCGCAACGGTTGACGTTTCATATCCTTCAATTCCTATGTATCTGATTTATAATCCCGAGCTTGTCAAAGGAATGATGCGACCCGTTTATAAATTCGCAGAAAGCGATATGTGGAAATTTGATTTCGCACCGCACGATGTGGGTCAGTATCCCCTTCTCAACGGTCAGGTTTATGCCAACAATCAGAAAGACATCGAAAAATGGCAGATGCCCGTTGAAGAATGCGGAAATATGCTTGTTATGGAAACAAACGTTGCCCTTGCGACAGGCTCCGCAGACTTTGCAAACGAGCACCTCGACCTTCTTGAAAAATGGTGTAAATATCTTATCGAATACGGTGCAGACCCCGGTCATCAGCTCTGCACAGACGACTTTGCTGGTCACCTTGCCCATAACTGCAACCTTTCCCTTAAAGCTATTATGGGACTTCAGGGTATGTCTATAATCATGAGTATGATTGGCAATGAAGAAAAATCTGCATATTATGGAAAAGAAGCCCAAAAAATGGCAACAAACTGGAAAAATACTGCTATTAATCCTGACGGTACAACAAAACTCACATTTGACAGTCCATACGGCTTCTCAATGAAATACAATATGGTATGGGACAGAGCATGGAAAACAAATCTCTTCTCCCAAGAGCTTATGGACAGAGAATTAGAAAACAACAAAAAACATTTCAACAGATACGGTATGCCTCTTGACTCAAGAGCAGATTACACAAAATCTGACTGGCTTATCTGGGTCGGCTCTATGGCAAGTGAAAAGACTGTTTTTGAAGAATTTCTTGCACCACTTTGGGATACATATAACGAAAGCTCATCAAGAGCACCACTCACCGACTGGTACGACACAAAAAGCGGTAGAATGGTAGGTTTCAGGCACCGTACTGTTCAAGGCGGTTTATTTATGCGTCTGCTTATGGATAAATGGTTATCTGACAATATTTTCTCTTGACAAATTCTCAAAACGGAGTATACTAAAATAAATTAAATATCTAAACCGTTGAGGCGGAGATAAAGGTAAAACGTGCACTTACAGAGAGTGGGGCTTTGGCTGGAAACCTACAGAACGCAGTTTATCAAATGGACCGCTGAGGGCTTGGTCAAAGGCTTGTGCCGAGTATTCCAAGACGTGTTGGCTTGCGTTAGTAGCCGGGAATATGATAGTATTCCGCAGAGAGTGTGTTCTACACAAAGCAAGGTGGCACCACGGTAAAAGTTTTATCGTCCTTGACAATAGCAAAAGTTATTGTCGGGGACTTTTTATTTTCCCGACAAACACAGGAGGAAAGTTTATGTCAAAAGGCAGATACGGAATTCACGGCGGACAGTATATCCCCGAGATTCTTATGGATGAAATCCACAAATTAGAAGAAGCTTATGAGTTTTACAAAAACGATAAAGCTTTTAACGACGAATTAAACACTTTATTAAAAGAATATGCAGGCAGACCATCTCTTCTTTACTATGCCGAAAAAATGACAAAGGATTTAGGCGGTGCAAAAATCTACTTCAAAAGAGAAGATTTAAACCACACCGGTTCTCACAAAATCAACAATGTTCTTGGTCAGGCACTTTTAGCAAAAAAGATGGGCAAAACAAGAATCATTGCAGAAACAGGTGCAGGTCAACACGGTGTTGCAACTGCTACTGCTGCTGCACTTTTAGGCCTTGAATGTGAAATATTCATGGGTAAGGAAGATACAATCCGCCAAGCACTTAACGTTTACAGAATGGAACTTCTCGGTGCAAAGGTTAACGCAGTTGAAAGTGGTACAATGACACTTAAAGATGCTGTTAACGAGGCTATGGGCGAATGGGCAAAACGCACTGAAGATACACTTTATGTTATTGGCTCTGTTATGGGTCCTCACCCATTCCCTATGATTGTAAGAGATTTTCAGAGTGTTATCAGTAAAGAAGCACGTGCTCAGATTCTTGAAAAAGAAGGCAAGCTCCCAACTGTTGTTATGGCTTGTGTTGGTGGCGGTAGCAACGCAATGGGTATGTTCTATGAATTCATTAATGATAAAGAAGTTCAACTTATAGGTTGCGAGGCAGCAGGTCTCGGTGCAGATACCGATAAAACTGCAGCAACAATGGCAACGGGCTCCGTTGGTGTTTTCCACGGTATGAAATCTTACTTCTGCCAGGATGAATACGGTCAGATTGCCCCTGTTTACTCAATTTCTGCAGGGCTTGACTATCCCGGTGTTGGCCCTGAGCACGCATACCTCAGGGATATCGGCAGAGCTCAATATGCACCTGTTACAGATATGGAAGCAGTTGATGCTTTTGAATACATTGCAAAAACAGAAGGCATCATTGCCGCTATTGAGTCTTCTCACGCCGTTGCACACCTTATGAAAATTGCTCCTACAATGAGCAAGGATGATATTATAATCTGTTGCCTTTCAGGCAGAGGTGACAAAGACGTTGCCGCTATTGCAAGATACAGAGGAGTTGATTTACATGAGTAAAATTAAATCTGCTTTTGAAAACAAAAAAGCCGTACTGAGTTTTCTCACTGCAGGTGACCCATCACTTGGCAAAACGGCAGAATATATTAAAGAAATGGAAAATGCAGGTGCCGCACTTATTGAAATCGGTATCCCATTCTCCGACCCTGTTGCAGAAGGCCAGATGATTCAAGAAGCAAACATACGTGCCCTTTCTGCTGATGGCGGTTGTACAACAGACATGGTTTTTGATATGGTAAAGGACGTTACAAAAACAGTCACACTTCCTATTGTTTTTGTTGCTTACCTTAACACACTTTTCAGATATGGCTACGATAAGTTTTTTGCACGTTGTAAAGAATGTGGCGTTGACGGAATAATAGTTCAGGATATGCCTTATGAAGAAAAAAATGAAGTAAAGGAAATCGCGGACAAATACGATGTTGACATTATCTCAATCATTGTTCCGTCCACCGAAGAAAGAATAAAAGAAATTGCCAAAAATGCAACAGGATACATTTACCTTCTTGCTCCGTCGAAATCAAAAGAGTTTGACGGTAAAGTAGTTACAGATGTACCGAAGATTGTTGAAATTATAAAATCCGTTACAGATACACCTGTTGTTGTGGCAGTTAGCAACAACTCTGCTTATTCTTCCGTTAAGTACAAAACAAGTGCAGACGGAATAATAGTCGGCAACGGAACAGTACAAATAATTGGCGAACACGGCGAAGATGCAAATCAATACGTGTACGACCACGTAAAGCTTATTGTAGATGCTATGAAATGATAAAAACTGCTTAGTTCAAAATTGAACTAAGCAGTTTCTTTTATTTATTTATCCAAACAAGCATATCGGTTTCGCCACGGTTTGCATAAGCAAAATATGGAATAAGTTTAATTGCTTTCTCTTCTTTTATACCATCATCTGTATAGTAAAGCTCTTCTGTTTCTTTTTCTATATAACCTTTACCCATAATTGACGGCACAATAAAATCTTTTTGGCAAGGAGCAAAATCACTTACTGCACCAAGAGAAATACTGTGAACATCTTCACCGTTATCAACGCCCTCCATACAATATACAACAGGGCCACGCATAACTGCCACTTTACCTGCATTAACGTGAGTTTTGCGGTTTGCTTTTACAAATATAACTTCCATATTAAAGTTAATTGTAATTTCGTTTTTGCCTTGGCACAAGTCAAAATAGGCATAGCCGTTTTCTTCATAATAAGATTTGCTTGCGGTAAAGTTTTTGCACCATCCGGGAATCCTTACGGCAACTTGTTTCTTATTGCTGTTTTCAACAACTATTTTAAGATTATCCTCCGAAGGATAATCTGTAACTTGTGTAACAACATTACCGTCAATTTCACTTTGAGAATCAATAAACTGATGTACAAAAATTGCATCATCTGAATATGTATACATATAATCCCCTATAGATGCAATAAAACGTATTACATTCGGAGGGCAACAAGAACAATCAAAAACCTCTTTACGTTGTGTTATAGGATATCTTTCACCACCATCTGTACAAGTGTTAACTTTATTAAATTTAACATCTATTTCAAGCGGATTTTCATAAAAGAATGACTTTCCGTCCATTGAAACACCTGCAAGAATACCGTTGTACATTACCTTTTCTACTGCATCGGCATATTTATTCACAGGATTTTCTTTCAACATACGGTTTGCAAAAAATGCAAGGGAAATTGATGCACAAGTTTCTGCGTAAGCGGTTCTGTTGGGAAGATGATAATCCACCGTAAAACTTTCACCGTGACAAGTAGAGCCTGTTGCACCTGTAATATACATACGCTTATTAATTACATTTTCAAAAACTCTGTCACAAGCATCTTTAAGTTCTTTATCGTTATAATAATCAGCTATATCAGACATACCGCTTAAAAGATACAAAGACCTTACGCAATGACCTTCTGCAGTGTTTCTTTCCCTTACAGGCACCTCATCCTGATTATAGTAGAGGTTTGTGCCTTTATACGGTGCCCTATCACCACAAGAACCATGCATATCCACAAAATATTTTGATAATTCAAGGTAGCGTTTTTCCCCTGTTACCTCATAAAGTTTAACAAGAGCAAGTTCAATCTCCGGGTGCCCCGGTGTAACATAAGGTGCAGATTTATCAATAACAAAAACTTTTTCAATATAATCTGCATATTTACACATAGCATCTAACAATTCCCGTTTACCTGTTGCCTCAAAATATGCAACTGCCGCTTCTATAAGGTGACCAAGGCAATAAAGCTCGTGCTCCTCACGGAGAGTTAACTTTTCACCTGTAACAAGAAAGTGACTGTTAAAGTAACCGTTTTCATCTGCATTTTTGCAAATTTTTGCAATTGCTTCATCACACAATTCTTCCATTTTGGCATTAGGTTTATTCTTTAAAGAATATGCAAAGCCTTCAATCCATTTTGCCACATCGCTATCCCAGAATATGTGTGGCATATCAGGGTCGCCCTCTTTCCAAAGGCAGTCAAGAGCAGAAAAACGATGTGTTTCATCGAAGCGGTTATAAACTGCCTCAACGGTAACATCACTTATCATATCTATTTTTTCTTTCCAAAAACCATTTTTAATATCAACATTAAGGTAACTGACTTTTTTCATAACACAAATCCTTTCGTTTCCCTTTTCTTAATAATATCACCTAATATATTCCAAAACAAGTAATTTTCTATATATTGTTGTTTACTTATTTTTAATATGCTATAATCAGTCAAAAGGAGTGATAGCATTGACAAAAGCTATAAAGCCTAAAAGTTTAAAAGAACAGAATGACAAGCGTTTGAAAAAACTCGCTTATTGGGAAAAACAAAAAGCAAAACCTAAGGGCAAAACATACTTCTGGTATCTTGTGCTTATTGTTGCTCTTATATATGCTGTTGATGAAGTAGCATCACAAATAAACTCTCTTATGCAAACAGAAATTGCCAACGACCTTATTGACAGTGAAAGCGCAGTTACTCTTCTCAGTCTTTTAAATATTGTGGCAATACCATTCAACATTGTCGGTATACTATACAGACCTCTGGCAGACCGTTTCGGCAGAAAAACATTTCTTATTATTAACACTATCGGAATGTCGTTAGCCTTGTTTGTAATATTCATTTCCCGCAACATACCAATGTACTTTGTTGGTGCTTGCATGATTCTGTTTTTTGTACCTCACGATATGCACGTTGTGTATATTATGGAAACTGCACCAAGCAAAATCCGTGCCATTACATATTCCATAATTAAATTCTTTGCGAATATTGCGGTTATTCTTGTACCTTATCTAAAAAAAGAATTAATGAGTTCTGCAAGTGAATGGCGTACAATTTATATGATTCCTGCGATAATTGGTCTTGTTGTTTCATTTATTGCCCTTCTTTGTGCAAGGGAAACAGACGCCTTTATTGATTCAAGAATCCGTTATCTAAAATTGACTCCAGAAGAATTGCAGGCAGAAAAAGATAAGAAAAAATCTCAGGCATCACAAGGCGGTCTTGTAGACGCCCTCAAGTTCGGCTTCAGTCACAAACAGCTGCGTTGGGTATTTATCTGCTTTGCCCTTGCAGGCGTAGGCGTTGTTGGTAGTTTAAACTATCAGGCAATACTTTCTCACGGATATGCATTAAGCGTACACGGCTCAAACGCAAAAGAATTTTTAGACCTTGTAAGCCTCAAAGAAGTTGCTCAGGCAACACTCCTTTACCCCTTCGGTATGGCCCTTTCGCAAGTTATCATGGGCTTTATATCAGATAAAAAAGGCAGAAAATCAGCAGCAATTACAGTTGCAACAAACTGTGTTGTCAGTTATGTTATTTTCTTCTTTGGTGCAAATATGAACCTTAATCCGTCAATCGTCGGCTTCTTCTGCGGTACATTTGTTGGTAGCTACTATTCTACAAACGATGTACTTATTATGATGGCAAGTGAATCCTCACCAACAAATCTTCGTTCATCTGCCACATCGGCACAAACGGTTATTGGCTTTATCGGATATGCAATCGGCTTTGTGACAAATATGGTTCTGGCTCTTATTTTCGGAGACGGTGTAATCGGTACAGTTGCCCTTTGCCTTCTTGTACCAAGCTTTGTTGCCACACTTATTGCCCTTATTAAGAAAACACACGACACAAAAGGCATCGACCTTGATAAGGTTACCGGTACTGAATGGGATTAAAATTAAAGGTAGTACGAAATTTCGTACTACCTTTTTTATTTAACAATATTTAATATCTTATAGAGGGTGCTGTTTCTATTGTTCCCCAGGCTACATCATCCATTTCTGTACAACATTCAGTATTGCCCACCTCAATACCAAAATTTGGCTCAACCGACTCATCAATATCAAAATCACCGTAATCTCTTGTTGTACGTTCAGTTGTATATTGAGTTATCGCTTGTGTCGGTCGTTGAGTTGGACGTGTTACAGATGGTTGAACCGGACGTAATGTAGCTTGTTGATTTGAACGCGTTGTAGATGGTTGAGTCGGACGAGATTGTACAGATTGAGTAGTAATTGGTTTATTTGTACCACTATTTACTGTTCCGTTATTTACAACACCGCTGTTATTACCCGTAGTTGGTCTTTGCACAACTGATGAATTCTCGTTCTGATATTGACTTGTAGAATTCACAAACGACCCTTTATTTTCTTCAGACTCTTCTGTCACATCAAGAGTTGAAGCTGAACTATTATCATCGTCATCTCTTTCATTGTCGTCAACTGAACTAACAATATTATTTCCATCATTCTTATCCGGTTTTTTGCTATCATCATCTTTTCCACTTGCAAGAAGAACCACAATTACTACCACAAGGATAAATATAACAACACCACTAACAATAGCAAGTATTTTGAACTTAGTGTTTTCTTCAAAGTTTTGAGACACACTTGAAGTTGTTACTACTTTTGTAACAGGTTGTAACAGAGGTGTTGGTACTACAGTTTTTTGTAAAGGCTCTGCTACAGGTGCTACAGAAACAAACGGTGTTGCCGCAACTTCTTTTTCTATTTTATTACCACAATAAACGCAAAATTTATCATTACCTGACAATTCACGGTTACACTTTTTACAAACCATTGTTCTACCCCTTTTTAACAATAACAATTAATAATTATGAGCCAATTCACATTTTTTAAATTTGCATTACATACAAAAACACAAAAAGTTTTTGACATTAAAAACTTCAAATCAAACTACAAATTATCCAACTTACAAGCCGGAAAATCCGAATATAATCAACACCACAATTAACCAATACTATCAATAAATCATACAACGTTACACTATATTCAAGCAAAGTTAAAAATCAAGTTAATTTCACAAGTGTGATGATGAACTTAACCATACTTTATGTCATATATACTGTTGTTGATTTGACAAAACATCCCAACCACGTAAAACCATGTTAATTTATTATAGCATCTAAATTGGTGTTATCGTGTAAAAACCTATATTCGCCTGATACAAGCATTTCTTGACTTCCGCACAAGGTGAAAATATGATTGCCTTTAAAACACTCTGCAGTTTTATAATCATCTGTTTTTACATCAAATTCGGAACCCTCATACCCAACATGATTATGCGCATCACTGTCGTAACCTGCTTTCTTTACAGCTGAATAATACTCTTCTGATGTACTGAAAATTTTTCCCGATACATTTTCTTTATATTCGTAGGTATCATATCTGTAAAATTCGTATAAAGAGTAATCGTTGACAAGAACTAATTTGTCACCGTTTACTCTAAATGTTATATAATTGTTACTATGAGAACTACCACCATAATTCCAATTTTCCCTCTGGATTTTTATTTCATTATTCTCTAAAAAACCACAAGCAATTCCTTGGAAATTACCGGCACCTGAAGCAAATATTTCTTCAGAAGTATCAGAAAGCATAACAGTATTATCTTTAATAGTATAAAGATTCAACACAATTTGTGCTTGGTCCGCGGCATTATGTGCTATAGAAAAGGTTACCATTTCTTTTTTGCCGTTGTTATCAAAATCTTTTATGAGTGCACTGAAAACGCCTTTTTCTTTCTCAATATCATCTGATGGGAAAGCCTGACATAAGGTTAGGTTTTCCTTTATATATTTATTAAAAAGTTCTGTTTCTGATGTTTCGGGATTTTTATCAGGTTTTGATGACGTTGATGGTTTCTCAGTTTCCTCATAGGAATGAATCTGCCAGTAGATTCCATGCTCATCGTCTTGTTTAGGTGTTCCGGTAAATTTAAAATATGTAACCGAGCCATCAAAAGATACTTCACATTCTGACTTTACAACTATATCATACGAACCATCAGAATTTTTCTCATATTTTGATATGGTATAAATGTATCCCGGTCCACCGCCTAATTCGGCATCAACATAAACATTATCACCATGATAATACATATCTTCTGAAGAAGCAGTTCTATCCGGTGTTTTTCCAAAAACATTTTCAAGAATCCAGTCTACAAGGTCTGCATCAAGCTCATATGATGTCCAGAATTTTTTCTTAGGGTCAGAATATGCATTAGCCTCTACTGTTTCTGCTATATAATTTATTCCCTCATCAGAAAATGCTTCATAAACACCTGTCGGCACAGACTTACAAACAACAATATTTTCTATGATTTCAGATACAGTCAAATCAGAAAAATCCACCTTAACTTTTACGTCTTGACTATATTCATGTTTTTCTGCAACTATATGGGTACCGCTAAACCAAACAAAATCGACCTTATTTATCATGTTTTGGAATGCTTCAATAGCGTCAGATTCGTCTATACTTGAAGAATCTGACATGCCAAATTCACCCAAATCATTATTTACCACACAATCTGTAGAAATAACACTATTATACAATCCTAAGCAAGCAAAAGAGCCTTCATTTACAGATTCTTTTGCTAAATTCAGTAATGGAAGGATTTTTGAATTAGTAAGATTCTGTTGATCAACAATTATTTCTTGCGCCTTTTTACCTTCTTCACTTAAAGTGTGTATTCCTCTTATAGCAGAATTACGCGTAACATAACACAATTTCAGATATGCATAAGCATACTTTGACAATTCCTTTAAATTGTCAACACTTATATTACCTTGACTGGATAATACCTGAGATAGTTTTTCATTATAAACTCTATGTGCTTCATTTTGAACACACATTGCATACACACTAAGTTCATATTTATCTGCAGCACTTAATCCGTCAGAAATAAAAGGATCAATTAACGAAATTAAATCCCATGCAAGCAAAGCAATATTTGCCTTTGCACAAATATCAAACCCTTCTGAAATAATTTCAACAATATTTTCTTCAATAAATCTGCTAACAGCATATGCATTCGCATCTTCTCTAAACGATTCTACCCCTAATAACATCGCTGATTTTGTGTAAAAAGAAACATTACCGGTTAAATCTGGTAATTCTTTAGCAAACATTTCAAGCGAATCAACTGCAAAAAGATCTCTATCTCCAAATTCCTTGTAATAAGCTGCTGTTTCTGCAATTATTGAAAAAAGCTTCAATCCAACCGAAACATTTCCGATTTCTTTTTGAAAATCACTAATGTTATTACCAATTTTCAAAAAAGATGATTTATCCATAGCATCTTCAAGCTGATTATATATACGATTATATTCAGAAACTCCACCGTTAACTTTGTCTATATCTTTTAATAACTTTTGACTCTCATCATACAATTCACCTATTTTAACATCATTAGAAAACTTATAATCTGAAACTATTTCTGCTAATGCTCCATCTTCACTCAAAAATTCATTAACAGTTGATATATTATCAACCGCTTCTAATAGTTCTTCTGATGAATTAGTGCATACCATACGAGCAATTTTTCCGCCATACTTAAGATCATATCCTTTATTACCTAACAAACTATCAATAATAGGATTACAATTCATAAAAGCAGTCCATGAAGCTCCATCAAAAGTGAGAAGTCCGTTAAAAACATTCACAAAATGATTTAAAACATTCAAGGCATTTTCAGTCCCGCTTTCATATCCAAAATCTTTTGTATAATCAAAACTATACGATGATTGGTTAACAGCAATACTATTTAAAAGGTCAAATATGCCTTGTCGAGGTGATGAAAGTAATATTTTACCATCTGCACTCATCAACAAACTGCCATTTAGCATATATAATGAATATTCAAAAGGAATCCATGCCCCCTTATCATTTTTTACAGCTTTAAATGGTGATTGATAAACCTCAGAAATAGCATTATTCACGCGACAGCATTTTATGTCATCAACATAAAAGCCAATAGCACCCTTGAAAATATTTTCGTTAACAACATTGCCTATAATAATAACTTCATTTTTCAACTCCACATTAAAACCAAACATCTCATAAAAAGATGCATTCACGTAAACATTATCGCCAACTGTCATTGCACTGATAGATACTTCTTTTTTTAATTCCATTAAATACACATTTATGTATCCATATTTCTCAGTAGTAACAGCTCCTACCGTTGTTATCATTGCAGAAAATGCTAGCGAAATTGTTATGATAATAATAAAAAATTTTTTAATCATCATAAGACACCTCCTGTAATAAACCGGATATGTATTCTACATAAATTTCCGCATAACTTTCTGCAATATTTCCGGTAATAGCATTCAAAAATTCTGGCGTATTATAATTTATAATAGCCTCTCCATTAACTATGGTATAATTTAAAGTTACCTCTGTAATTTGTGTTTTGCTGTTTTTGGCATAATCCAAAATCATTTCTTTAATCTCTTTTTCTGTGAATTTAGAATCATTTTCAGTTAAAACATAATCGTTAAAACCCATCATGTTAGGAGCTTTAATTTCAATGGTAATCGTTGTTTCAGTTTTTGAAATAAATTCATACTCTGCCAATGATAACAAATCCGCCATTATCCCAATTTCATCAACATTAGTTGGTTCTATGTACTCTTTCAATTCATCCGGTATAACTGGAGTTGAAAACACCAATTGATTTATCTTATCAATATCTTTAGATTTTAAAATATTTTCATCTTTATCAAATTGTCTCACAACAAGGTTAGCTTGCACTATACTAATAACCAAAGCTATAATCCCTATAATTAAAACTATACTAACCGCAACAATTATCAATCTAAATTTTTTCTTATTTATTAATTTATCGGATTTTAAGTTTATTTTTCCTGTTTTCTTATCTTCTCTTTTTTTGTTTTTATTAACGTCCGATACAACAGTTTTTTCTTTTTTCAAAGATTTTTCGCTTTTTGGTTTTTCACTATGTAACTCCTCAATGTTTTTTCTCTGTGCACCGCATTTGCCGCAAAAGAGTTCATTTTCTTTTAATTGATTTCCGCATTCATGACAATACATATTTATCACCCACAATATTTTTTATATTTAACTTATCCAATATAGTTTTTAAAACCGCTTGAATATTTCACTTCTCCGTCAGGCAAAATCCACAATGCTTCCAAATCATCCGTATTTTCTACGAACTCAAAACCCTCTTCAAAATCTGTAAGGAATAACATTGTAGAAAGAGCATCTGCATAACCGGAATCCTCTGTTACAATAGATACCGATGTATATTTTTCCCCCGGCATAAGTGTTTCAGGGTCAATAATATGATGATAATTTTTACCCTTCACCTTATAAAATCTCTGATAATTACCACTTGTTACAACTGATTTATTCTGTATGTTTAAAATTTCTACATAATCATCATTCCCACTAGGATCTTCTATACCTACTTTCCAAGGGTCACCGTTTGAATCACCGATTACTCTCGTATTACCGCCAACATTAAGGCAATAACCTGTTATACCTTTCGAAATTAAATATTCCGCAACCTTTTCCACAGCATAACCTTTTGCAATTGCACCAAGGTCCAATGTCATATTCGGGTCATTCAAAAAAACGGTGTTATTTTCTTCATCAATTATAATATCATTAATATCCGTATTCTCCGAAGCACTTTTCAATTCGTTAATATCAGGTAAAGTAGCTTTTTCAGGGTTTTTCTTACCATTTTCCCTATATTTGTGCCATATTGAAAGAACACTACCCATGGCAATGTTAACCTTGCCATTTGTTTTATTATACATTTCCTTGCAGAAACTCAACAAATCAATAAGTGCCTCATCAACTTCAACAACATTATGTGCCCCATCTGTTAATTGGTTTATGGTACAAGCGTTGTTCACATCATCAAAAGAAAGATAAATTGTGTAAAGTTTGTTGTAAAAATCAAGTTCAGTTTTGATTTCCCGGCAAACCTTATTGAAATCTTCTTGGGATTCTTCCCAACCGATAATTGTTGTTACTGTATCAAAGTAATCAAAATATTTTACATCATACCTTGTAAGAATGCTCGCATTACAGGAAGAAAAAGAAAAAACTGAGGAAAAAACTAAACATAATACGATTAATCCCGATATACATTTTTTCATTTTCTCACCTCTTTAAACAATTTAATTTATTATATCACATAAATACAAAAATAAAAGGTTATTGCATAAATTTGCAATAACCTTTCTTCATTTAATCCGCCGCCTTAACTGCTGCTTTAACAAAATCGCTTACGTAAATTGTACAACCCGCAGTCTGAACCTCTTCATTACCTTTATAATCTTCAGCCATAAGATTTGCAATTTGTTTTGCATCTTTACCTATAAGAGTTCTGCTGAAAGCATTTGCTTGTTCAAACCATTCAAGTTTTGCACCGCCGTATGCCACCATACCATAATTCTCACCAAGCTGATACTTAGTTTTAACTTCTGTCTGAGGTACAGTTGCAACTCCTTTATCATCAATACTTATAGAAAATTCAACAGCATCTGTTGAAGCTGCAGTAACTTTACCTTCTTCCATTGCAGTTGCAACAATTGTTGTTGTGAGCTTAATGCTACCTTCACCATTTTCCTGTGAAGTTACAACACCTAAATTAAGTTTTGCTTCAGGTGTAGCAGTTGTATTTTTTGCATTTGCCACTGCAAGTTCAACTGATTTTACAAAATCACCTACATCAATAGTGCAACCTGCTTTAACAACTTCCTCATTACTTTTTCCATCTACAACAAGAGCCTTAACTTCATCAATAGTTTTACCTTCGCAAGCCTTTGCAAACGCATCTGCCTGCTCAAACCATTCAAGTTTTGCTCCGCCATAAGTTATCATATTATAGTCAAAGCCTTTTTCGTACTTTGTTTTATGCTCTGTCGGGTCAGCTGCAGTACCATCATTTTTAAATTTAACTTCACTATCTGCACAATCAAGAACGCACTTAACAATTACACCGTCTTCATCAATAATTACCGCAGCAATATTTGCTATACCTTGTGCAGAACCATCTTCTGTATCGGTAGCATTATTAATTGCGCCATATGAAGCACTTACACCCAAACCGAATTGATATGACTTTCTTGTATTATCCCATAAAATAAGTAAAACTACACTTACTGCCATAACGACCGCAAGAACTGTACTAATAATTTTTTTCATATAAATCTCCTTATAAATCAGGTGAAGTACCGCATTGGAATACGAGTCACTTGATGAATTTTTTTAATTATGACAAATACACTTTAATTTGTCAATGCACACTTAAATGATCTTTCCCAACCGTTTTACAAGAAGGGAACCTGCTACACCAATAAAGGCACCTGCCACAGTTCCCGTAAATGCAAGAATAATCATATAATAGCCGATTAAAGTTGAATTCAACAAAATCATAGCCACTATAATCTGCCCCAAGTTATGGGCCACACCACCAATTATACTTACACCGACTTCCGAAAAAATATCAAATTTTTTAAATAAGGCCATTAAAAGAATACTTAAAACAGCACCAACCACGCTATACGCAAGTGTCATTACATTACCGAAAAGTAATGCTACAATAAAAACTCTGATTAAAGAAATTATACACGCTTCTTTAAAACCATATTTATATAATGCCAGAACAATTACAATATTAGGTAAGCCAACTTTGATACCCGGAATTGCAGGATATAACGGAGGCAAAATGACCTCAACATAAGAAAGAATAAGTGCAACACTTGTTAAAATACCTAATAGTGCAATTTTTTTAGTTTTTTTACTCATAAAACCTCACACTACCACGTCTACCTTACCCGAATCATCAGAAGAAACAATCTCCACAATAACTTTATGAGGCAAACACACTATACTTTCAGCATCATTTTTTATAGCCTCATACGCTGTGCATATTTTATCAGGACAATTAGCCTGGGAAATGTAAACCTCTCCATTTTCAATGATAAGTCGGTTTGTACCCTCATCATTTTCTCCTGTATATATAATTGTATCAACATTCTCTTTTAAAGAATATCTGTATTTTTCTTCACCGTCAATTTTCACACTGACGTAATCACCTGTAGTTTTCAGTGCGTTCATCAATAAAAGTCCTGCCGTTGCTAATAGAACTATAACAACGGCAAGAATAATATCATTTTTCCGTTTCCTCTTTTTTGAGATATTTTCATCCATTTTTTTCAAGAGCAACAAAATCTACTACACTAAGGCAATTTGTAGGACAATTTTGAACACAAATTCCGCATCCTGTACATTTATCATAATCAACAACTGCAAGATTATTTACAACTGCAATTGCATTTTCAGGACAGTTATTTTCACATTTTTTACAAGCAATACAAGCATTTTTACAATTTTTACGAGCAACTGCGCCCTTTTCTTTGTTATTACAAAGAACAACTGTTCTTGCATACTGAGGTAAAATTTCAATAACATTTTTAGGACAAGTTTTTGCACAAAGACCACAACCTACGCAAAGACGCGTATCTATATGTGCAATTCCGTCATAAATACCGATTGCATCATTAGGGCAAACTGCAACACAATCTCCGCAGCCGATACAACCAAATTTGCAGGAGCCCGGACCACCAAAAAACATATTTGATGCCTGACAGGTACTAATACCGTCATACTCAAACTGTTTGCAGGTAGCATCACAATTACCGTTACATTTAACAACCGCTTCCGTCTCAACAACGTCTTCAGCTTCAACGCCCATAATCTGCGATATTTCCGCTGCAACAGCATCTGCACCGGGAATGCAAAGATTTGTTTTTGCACCTTCTGCAACTGCTTTTGCATACTCATCACAACCTGCATACCCACAAGCACCGCAGTTAGCACCAGGAAGACACTCACGAACTTTTGTAATAGTTTCATCCATAGGCACTGCAAAGAAGCGAGATGCAAGAGAAAGAAGGATACCCGCAATAACTCCGACACCTGCTACAACAAGGAGGGCTTTTAAAACATCTATCAACATTTCTTGAATTCTCCTTAACCGAACAAATTATCAACTATACCTTCAAAACCAAAGAAGGCAAGTGAAACGAAGGATGCCGCAATAAGAGTTACCGGCAAGCCTTTGAATTTTTCAGGAACATCACTTTCATCAATTCTTGAACGTACACCTGCAAAAACAACCATCGCAAGAAGGAAACCAAGGCCAACGCCCAATGAGCTTACCATTGATTTAGGGAAATCATAACCATCTTTAATGTTATTGAGTGTAACGCCAAGTACTGCACAGTTTGTTGTGATAAGAGGGAGGTAAACACCCAAGCTCTTATGAAGTGAAGGAATAAACTTTTTGAGAACAATTTCAACGAACTGAACAAGGGCAGCTATAACAAGAATAAACACAATAGTCTGCATATAGCTCAAGCCATTTTTCTCAAGAATAAAAGTCTGGATAGGCCACGTTACCGCTGTTGCAATAAGCATAACAAAGATAACAGATAAACCCATACCTACTGCCTGATTGAGTTTCTTGGAAACGCCAAGGAATGGACAAATACCTAAAAATTGACGAAGAACGTAGTTGTTAACCAAAATTGAGGACATTATGATAATAACTAACTCTTTAAAGTATTCCATATTATTCGCCCTCCTTTACTACTTCTGAACATCCGCCACCACAATTACCTGCGGAAGGACAGCCTTCGCATCCGAAAGATTTTTTCTTAATTAATTTACCTTTTGTGATTGCATTAACAAGGGCAATAAGAAGACCGTATACCAACAATCCGCCCGGAGCCTCTGATAATATTTTTACTTTATAATCCTCAAGGAAAGGAATCGGTATATCTGCAAAGGAACCTGAACCGAACACTTCACGTACTGTGGACATCATAAACATCGCGAGAGTAAAACCGAGACCCATACCTATACCATCAAGTACAGATTTTCCAACACTGTTTTTACCCGCAAACATCTCTGCTCTGCCAAGAATAATACAGTTAACAGTTATAAGTGCAAGGTACACACCAAGGCTTTCGTACAAATCAGGTAAATATGCATGAATAAGCATCTCAACAACTGTAACGAAACCCGCAATTATAACAATGTAACACGGAATACGAACTGTGTCAGGAATAAATTTACGAAGAAGAGAAACAACGGCGTTTGAGCAGATAAGAACTGCCATTGCCGCAAGGCCCATACCAACAGCACTTGTAACAGATTTTGTCATAGCAAGTGTAGGACAAGTACCAAGAACAAGAACAAAAACAGGGTTTTCTTTAAGAAGACCTTTTAATAAAATAGATAAATTCTTTTCTTTTTTCATTAATTAAGCCTCCTTGTTTAAAATTTCAACTGCGTTGAATGCATCTGCAATAGCAGCCTTGTAACCTGATGTTGTAAGTGTCGCACCTGCTATTGTATCAACAGAATCAACTTCTTCTGCAGTTTTACCTATCATATTTTCACCGTATGTTTTTTCATATCCAAGAGTTTCACTACTCTTAAGGCACACGGCACCTGTAACAGTACCCTCTGAATCAATACCACACATAATTGTCATACCGGAGCCGTAACCTTTAGTTACAATTTCCAATACATATCCGCCGCTTGTTTCTTTATGAACTTTTTGAACAGATTCAGGCAATTTGTATGAAGTAATATCTATTTCTTCAAAAGAATCACCATCGGGCATAACAACAAGCAAAGCCTGTTTTGCCGCTTCTTTTTCTTTCTCTTCTATAACAGAAGAAGTAACACTATTTGTAATCGCAAGAATTATTGCCATTACGCCACACACAAGTGTAAGCGCTAAAACACTTTTGATATATTTTTTCATTTCTTCTTGCCTCCAAACAACTTACGAGCAGTCAATGAATCAATGTAAGGATTCAAAATATTCATAATAAGTATAGCAAAAGAAACGCCTTCAGGATATTTACCCCAATAACGAATTATTACTGTAAGAAGACCTGCACCTATACCAAAAACAATTCTGCCTAAAGGTGTTGCAGGTGAAGTAACGTAATCTGTTGCCATAAATATAGCACCTAAAATAAGACCGCCTGAAAGAATCATTGCAAGTGACCTCATAACGTCACCATTTTCAACTGCAAGAGTAAACAAAAATGCAGTACCAATGTAAGCAACAGGAGTATGCCACATAATAACCTTTTTAGCTATAAGGT
This sequence comes from Acutalibacteraceae bacterium, assembly GCA_045646545.1. Taxonomy (GTDB): domain Bacteria; phylum Bacillota; class Clostridia; order Oscillospirales; family Acutalibacteraceae; genus DTU089. Next base: position 45,888 of record JAZRKV010000037.1, on the reverse strand, counting down.
AAACTCCGCCAATAAGTAATGCAAGCTTACAAGTTTCACCAATTGTACCACCGATATTACCAAGGAACAAATCGGTTAAGCTTGGGTCTTGAACTGCTTCATTGGAAAATGCAGCAAGAGGGGTTGCACTACTTGTTGTATCAACTACATCTTTAGGGAAAGCCGTTGATGCAATGGATGAAAATGCAACAAGCATAAATACACGCGCAGTTGCCGCAGGGTTTACAATGTTTTTACCAACGCCACCGAATATACATTTAACAATAACGATTGCGAAGAATGAACCTACCGCTGCTTCCCATAAAGGTGCATTTGCAGGAAGATTAAGTGCAAGAATAAGACCTGTAACAACCGCACTCAAATCGCCTATTGATTGAGGTTTTTTTACAATTTTATTAAATATTGCCTCAGACAAAACACAAACCGCAATACACACATAAACTACAATAAGTGCTCTGTATCCGAAGATTATTGCACCTGCAATAGTTGCAGGAACAAGTGCAAGAATAACATCGAGCATAGTTTTTTGTGTTGAACGTCCGCTATGAATGTGCGGAGAGGCAGAAACGTGAAGTTTTCCCATTATTTATTTGCCTCCTTTTCTTTCATTGCAGCTTCTCTGAGAAGTGCTTTTGCCAATTTATTTGTTTGAGTAATAGGTCTGTTTGCAGGACAATTAAAGGAACAACAACCGCATTCCATACAAATTTCCGCACCAGCTTTTTTTATGCCTTCAATATCATTATCCCTATATGCTTTTGCAAGAGCAGGTGGATTAATACCAAAAGGACAAGTATTTATACAAGTTCCGCAACGTATACAGTTTGTTGCTTTCGGAAGTCTTGCTTCTTTTTCTGTAAGAGCAAGTATTGCATTAGTCTGTTTAAGAATCGGAACACTTAAATCAGGAACTGTAATACCCATCATAGGTCCACCGTAAAGAACCTTGCGAGGCTCCTCTTTAAGACCACCACAATAATCAAACACATCTGCAAGTGAAGTACCGATAGGAACAATTACATTTTTAGGTTCACTTACGCAACCACCATCAACAGTAACACATTTTTCAACTAATGGCATACCTGTTTTAAGATATGAACCGATTGATGCGAGTGTTGTGCAGTTGATAACTATACAACCTACATCTATAGGAAGTTGACCGTTACCGATAATCTTGCCGGTTGAATGGTAAACAAGAACCTTTTCACCGCCCTGAGGATAAACAGTCGGTAAAGCTTTAACCTGCACCTTATCCATGCAACCAACGCTCTTCTGCATTTCCTGAACTGCACTCTTTTTGTTCTTTTCAATCGCGAAAATAACAGAACCTATATCCATATATTTAAGGATTGCTTCAAGTCCTGTTTTTATATCGTCACCACGTTCAAGCATTGTACGTGTATCACTTGTGATATACGGTTCACATTCTGCACCATTAATAACAAGATGTTCAACAGGCTTGTCTACGTTAAACTTAACGTATGTGGGGAAGCCTGCACCACCAAGACCAACAATACCACTTTTTTTAATAGCATCAATTAAATCTTCTTTACTGTTAACAACAGGTGGAGCGATTGTTTCATCTGCACTCATTTCACCGTCAGATTCAATAGTAACAGCAGGAGCAAAGCTACCATTTGAAAGAAGCATATCCTGCACCTTTGTAACCTTACCGGAAACACTTGCATATACGGGCGATGAAATAAATCCGTCTTGCTCACCGATAAGTGAACCTACTTTAACCACATCGCCTACTTTAACAACGGGTTTTGCAGGCTTGCCGATATGCATTGCCATAGGAATATTTACAACAGCTGATGTCATTCTTACAGACTGCATCTGAGCAGTATTTTTTCTGTGTGGAACTTTTATGCCGTGAAGCGAAAAAGCCATATTAGAAACCTACCTTTCTGATAGATAAATTATCACTAAAAAACTATTAATAATATTCGCATTATTGTATAATATTATTAATCACTTTATTATATAATAATAGCCATTTCAAAGTCAACCAAAGTTATTTTTTTCACAAAAAACTCGCGATACAAAAGTACCGCGAGTTTTAATATTTTATGTGCTTTCTTAAATCTTATCAAATCAGTCTTCAACTTTACCTGCTTTAACAAGCTCAAAGTCCTCTTCAATTTCTTTTGAAGGAGCTTTTGTAAGAAGTGAAACAACCACAATAACGATTGATGAGAAAATAAATGCCGGAAGAAGCTCATAAATACCAAAGTATTGTTTAATAACAAGCTTCCAAAGGAATACCATTGCTGCACCGCTTACCATACCCGCAATTGCACCGGCACGGTTTGTTCTCTTCCAGAATAATGAGAATATCATAAGTGGGCCAAATGTTGCACCGAAGCCTGCCCATGCGAATGAAACGATATCAAAAATCTTGCTTTCAGGATTACCTGCAATAACTATTGCAATAATTGTAATTACAAGAAGTGTTAATCTTGTCATAAGCATAACTTGCTTATCTGTTGCATTTTTCTTAACTATATCTTTATAAATATTCTTTGCAAAAGCAGATGCAGAAATAAGAAGATATGAGTCAGATGAACTGATAGTTGCGGCAAGGATACCTGCCATAATGAAACCTGCAAGAATCGGACCGAAGCCGGTTGAAAGGAAGCTTGTTGTAAGAGTAATGAAGATGTTTTCGGCATCGCCACCTGTAAGGTGTTCTGTTGGGAAAAGTTGTCTTCCTACAATACCAATAAACACCGCAACTGCAAGGGAAATTACAACCCACACCATTGCAATTCTTCTTGACATTTTAAGTTCACTTTCTTTACGGATTGCCATAAATCTGAGAAGAACCTGTGGCATACCGAAGTAGCCAAGACCCCATGCAAGCATTGAAGCAACACTGAGTGCACCATAAGGTGTTGCTTTGTCCGCAAACTGAGGAACACCATCAACAACATGTTGTACAACCAATGCAGGGTTAATTCCTGCCTGTTCTGCAGTAATTGATGAAATTGCATTGCCTTCTGCATTCAATGGACTCGCAAGGCCAAAGAACTCAAAAAATCCAGGAATTGCTTTAGCATTTTCCAAAACTTCAGAGATGCCACCTGCTTTGATTACACCAACAACCACAATTACGGTTAATGCAACAAACATTACAATACCCTGCATAAAGTCTGATGCACTTTCTGCGAGGAAACCACCGAGAATTGTATAAAGAAGAACAAATATTGCACCAACAATCATCATAGGAACGTATGGAGCATCAAAAAGTGTAGAAAAAAGCTTACCACATGTTACAAAGCAACTTGAAGCGTAAACTGTAAAGAACACAAGAATAAAAATAGCCGCTAACGAGCAAATAACTTTTTTATTCTCGCGGAAACGGTTTGAGAAAAACTCTGGTAAAGTAATTGAGTTGTTTGCTCTGACACTATAACGTCTGAGTCTTTTAGAAACTATTAACCAGTTAAAATATGTACCAACTGCAAGACCGATTGCAGTCCACGCCGCATCTGCAAGACCACACCAATACGCAACACCAGGAAGACCCATAAGAAGCCAACCGCTCATATCAGATGCTTCTGCACTCATTGCAGTAACCCATGGACCAAGCGAACGACCACCAAGGAAGTAGTTTTCAGAGTTTTTATTGGCACGCTTTGCAAACATAAGACCAATGACAATAACTGCAGCCATATACACTGTCATAGAAATTAAAATCTGTAAAGAATTGCTAGGCATATAATTCACTCCCAAAAATAAAATATACTTTATAATATCACACAATGTATAAATATTCAATAATATTTTATATTTTTTGTATATGTGTGTATTGTGTAATAAACACCGTATTTTGTAAAACTGTACAAAAACAAAAGGTTATTTTTTCCATCGCGAATATTGAATTAAATTTTAAAATTTATTATTATTAATTTATAAATAACCGAAAGGGGTTAAATTATGAAAATTACTTTTATGGGCGCGGGCAGTACAGTTTTTGCACGAAATGTTATTGGCGACTGTATGTGCTCCGAAGTACTCAGAGACAGCGTTTTTGCTCTTTATGATATAGATGCACAACGTCTTGAAGAAAGCAAAACAATTCTTGAAGCTATGCAAAAAACTATGGGCGGTTACGGTAAAATTGAGTGTTACCTTGGTATCCCTAATCGTAAAGATGCTTTAAGAGGTGCAAACTTTGTTGTTAATGCAATTCAAGTTGGTCTTTATGACCCATGCACAATTATAGATTTTGAAGTACCTAAAAAATATGGTCTTCGTCAGACAATAGCAGATACTTTAGGCATAGGCGGAATTATGCGTGCTTTGCGTACAATTCCTGTTATGGAAGATTTTGCACACGATATGGAAGAGGTTTGCCCTGACGCACTTTTCCTTAACTACACAAATCCAATGGCTATGCTTTCAGGCTACATTCAACGTTACACAAACATCAACACAGTTGGTCTGTGCCACAGTGTACAAAGTTGTTCAAAGGATCTTCTTAATCAGGTTGGTATGGAAGATAAATTAGAAGGCAGAAAAGAGCTTATTGCAGGTATCAACCATATGGGTTGGCTCCTTGAAATTCAGGATAAAGACGGCAACGACCTCTACCCTGAAATCAAAAAACGTATTCAGGCAAAAATTGACGATCCTGATTTTGATAACAAGGTTCGATTTGAATACATCAAAAACTTTGGATATTTCTGTACAGAATCAAGTGAACATAATGCAGAATACAATATGTTCTACATCAAATCAAAATATCCTGAGCTTATTGAGAAATATAACATTCCTCTTGACGAATACCCACGCCGTTGCGTAAATCAGATTGCAAAATGGAAAAACGAGTATGAGGAAATGCTTAAAACAGGTGTTAAGGAGCATAAACGTTCAGAAGAATATGCTTCACACATTATGGAATCCATTGTTACAAACACACCATACAAAATTGGTGGTAACGTAATCAACAACGGTCTTATCACAAACCTTCCAAGAGAAGCTTGTGTTGAAGTTCCTTGCCTTGTTGACGGTAAAGGTGTACACGGTTGTTACGTAGGTGCACTTCCTGTTCAATGTGCAGCTATGAATATGACAAACGTTAACGTTCAGCTTCTTACAATCGAAGCTGCAAGAACACGTAAGCTTGAGCATATTTACCAGGCAGCTATGCTTGACCCTCATACTGCAAGTGAATTAAGCATAGATGATATTAAAAATATGGTTGATGACCTTATTGTTGCTCACGGAGATTATTTACCAAAATATCATTAATTTTTAAAGATTTGTTAATAATATTATAATAAGATACTCAAAAAAGGAGGTTTCCATTATGAAAAAAGGAACTATAATAATTATCGCAGTTGTGGCTGTATTGGCGATACTTATCGGAAGTGTTGTTTCAAGCTACAATTCACTTGCAACTTCACGTGAAGAAGTAACCGCTGCAGAAGCAAATATTGACACTTATCTTCAACGCAGAGCAGACCTTATCCCAAATCTTGTAAGCACTGCAAAACAATTTGCAAAACATGAAACAGAGGTTTTTGACAAGGTTCTTGAAGCCCGTGAAAAGCTTGTAGGTGCAGATACTATTGAAGAAAAAGCAGAGGCTAACGATGAACTTTCAGCCGCTTTACAAGATTTTACGGTTATTGTTGAAAATTATCCTGAACTTAAATCTGATGCAACATATATTCAGGTTATGGATGAACTTGCAGGTTCAGAAAACAGAATTGCTACTGCAAGAAAAGATTACAACGATACAGTTAACGACTATAACAGTAAAATAATCAAATTCCCCACAAGTCTTATAGCAAACATTTTCGGCTTTGAAAAGGCAGAATATTTCGAGGCCGCTGAAGGTGCAGAAACCGCACCTGACGTAGACGAATTATTTGGTGAATAATTATGAAAATACGCAATAAAAAAAGAGTTGTGCAGATATTTCTTGTTCTCTTTATTATTGCTCTTTGTCCCGTAACTTCATTTGCCTCTATAAATCACACAAATGATTTTTATGTAAATGATTATGCAAACGTTTTATCAGAAGAAACAGAAACCCACATCCTCAAGGTAGCTGAGCAATTAGCAGCAGAAACAACTGCACAGGTTTGCGTGTTGACGGTTGACACTATTGAGGATGCGGATATTTCTGAATATTCTGTTGAAATTCTCCGCGATTGGGGTATAGGAGATTCGGAAAAAAATAATGGCGTTTTAATACTTCTTTGTGTTGAGGATCGTAACGTATGGGTAAGCACAGGTTACGGCGTAGAAGGCACGTTGCCTGATGGCAAACTTGGTCGCTTCATGGATACGTACGCTGTCCCTTTATATAAGGATGATGATTTTGACAAAGGTACCCTGTTCCTTTTTGATGCCATTGTTAATGAACTGAGAACACAAGAATATGGCTTGGAGCCCCTTGATGACAGTGAAATTATTCATGACAATTCAACCGTTGTTTATGAAATTGAAGACACAAGGGGTCTCGGAGTAATTCTTATTCCCATAGCACTTGTTATAGGATTAATAGTTTTTCAGGATATAAAATACTTATATCTTAAAAAGCTTGATAAAAAGAACGGCACTAATCTTGCCCCTATATACCGTATAAAATGCCATGAAGTAAGAAGCAACCTTTTACACATAGTATTATTCCTCTTCTTACGTGGTGGCAGAGGTGGTGGCGGTCGCGGCGGTAACAGTAGTGGTAACCGTGGCGGCGGCGGTAGCACCGGTGGCGGCGGCGCAGGAAGAAGTTTTTGACACAACAAAAAGAGTTTGATTTAACAAAATCAAACTCTTTTTATTTATTTTCACTTGTTTTTCGGGACAAAACATGTAATAATGTCACGGTGTTTATTTTTTAAAAAATGGGGTTTAAATTTATGAGTGAAAAAAGAAGCAGTTTCTCGGGAAAACTGGGGTTTGTCCTTGCAACCGCAGGTTCTGCAGTTGGATTGGGTAATATCTGGCGTTTTCCATACCTTGCTGCTCAATACGGCGGTGGTATATTTCTTCTTGTTTATCTTATCCTTGCAGTCACTTTCGGCTTTGCTCTTATGTGTGCCGAGATTGCAATAGGCAGAAAAACAGGAGTAAGTGCAATCGGTGCATACAAAAAACTTAACAAGAAATTTTCTTTCCTTGGGATTTTAACATCTCTCGTTCCAATAATTATTCTTCCCTACTATTCTGTAATCGGCGGTTGGATTATAAAATATCTTTCCCAATTCCTCAGTGGCGGTATGTCTGAGGCGGCAACCAACGGTTTCTTTGATAGTTTCATCACCCATTCTACCGAACCTGTGGGATGGTTCTTGCTTTACCTTGGAGCAACTACAATTATTGTTCTTCTCGGTGTTGAAAAAGGTATTGAAAAAGTAAGTAAGATAATGATGCCTGTACTTATTTTACTTACAGTATTTATTGCAGTATACACTTTGTTTATGCCCGGCGCTATTGACGGACTTGTTTATTATATCAAGCCGGATTTCAGTAAATTTTCAATAACAACCGTACTTGCTGCAATGGGTCAACTTTTCTACTCTATGAGCCTTGCTATGGGCATTATGATAACATACGGCTCTTATATGAAAAAGGACGTAAGTATTGAAGGTTCCGTTAAACAAATTGAACTTTTCGATACAGGTATCGCATTCTTTGCAGGTCTTATGATTATACCGGCAGTGTTCTCTTTCTCAGGCGGTGACGAATCCGCTTTAGGCAAAGGACCAGGACTTATGTTTGAAACTCTTCCAAAGGTTTTTGAGAGTATGACAGGCGGACGAATAATCGGTACAGTATTCTTCATACTTGTTCTTTTTGCGGCACTCACCTCTTCAATTTCTCTTATGGAAACGGTTGTTTCCATATTTATGGACAAACTTAAATGGAAAAGAAAGCCTACTTGCCTCTTCGTTTTCCTGTTATGTATTGCTTTGGGTCTTCCATCCTGCCTTGGCTACGGTACACTGAAAAATGTCACAATTTTCGGTTTTGCTTTCCTTGATTTCTTTGATTTCATTTCAAACAGTGTGATAATGCCTTTTGTTGCACTTATTACATGTATACTCATTGGCTATGTTATTAAACCAAAAGCCCTTATCGAAGAAATTGAAATAAACGGCAAGTTCAAGAAAAAGACGCTTTTCACTGTTATCATTAAATATATTGCACCTGTATGTATTGTGGGAATACTTATATTCTCCATCCTTGAAGGATTAAGTATAATTAAAGTATAAAATCACAAAAGAACACCTTACTGATTTATTTTCAGTAAGGTGTTTTTTTATGAAACTGTATTATTAAAGAACCTCATAAATGTTGCTTTCGCCTGTAATAAGGTTAAACGTAAGGCTCTTCTTTTCGCCATCTTCTGTAAAGTCAAGGCGGATTACATCATCATTAACGTATTCTGCCATATTTACTTTATAATCTTTATCTTTAAAGAACTCTTTAAGATAATCTATTCTCTCATCATCAAAATCACCTGCATTATCTGAAACGAAAAGAACGTTACCGCAAACAGAGTTAATTTTACCATGAAGAAGCTTTTGCTCCATTGTGTAATTAATGTTAATATCACGAAGGAAGAAAACATCAGGGTCATTGCAAAATGCTCTGCCATCAAGGTGATTACGGAAAATTGTGTTGATAATTGCATTTTGTGATGATGGATTTTCACAGTTTATTCTGATTGATGCTACAAGGTCATTTATAGCAACACCTTTTTCAAGCTTGAACTTCCAATTCTTGCTTGCATCACAACTGATACGGCACGCATCAAATATACCCATACAACAACCAATAGGCACACCGCAACCAAGAATCCACTTATCACCGCAAACCTCACGAAGAAGGTCTACACCATCACACATGATTTCACCACGTGTTTTGCCGTTTCTTGGTTCGATACACTGACTGTAAAGGAAATCGAGCTTAACCATATCGAAGCCCCAATCATTAAGCACGGTATCAAAAACCTTTTTGATATATGCACGTACATCAGGATTATAAATATCAAGTGTATATGCACCGCCCCAGCCCTGACAACCAAGCATCTTTTTGCCGTTTCTGTTATGAGTAAGAAGCCAATCAGGATGCTCTTTGGCAATTTTAGATGAAACCTGTGCACTGAAAGGTGCAAGCCAGATACCTGCCTTATAGCCTTTTTTGTGTATTTCATCTGCAATATACTTCATTCCGTTAGGGAATTTCTTTTCATCAATAAGGAGCCAGTCACCAACTGCTTGTTGGTAACCATCGTCAACCTGGAAGATATTAACCTCTTCAGTTGCTCTATCAAGACCACTAAGGTCACGGAGAATAATTTCTTCACTGATATTCTGAAAATAATTATACCAACTTGTATAACCCGAAAGATGCTTGATTGAAGGCTTTTTGCAACCAACAAAGTCAAAGAAATATTTATCCATAACTTCGTCCATATCGCCTTTAATTATGGCAATATCAAACACTTCATATTCCTGACCCGCTTTAAGTTTAAGACCCTCAACATCTTTTTTAATACAGAATTTTTCACCCTGCATATCAACGGAGAAAATTGTGAAACCGTTACGCTCGTGCTTTGAACCGTAAAGCTTAATTTCTTTTTCTCCTCTTTCACGGAAGTAGCAATATGTGTATGCGTGGAATTTGCCTTCTTCACCATATTTTTCAAAATGGTAGTCACCTGAAAGACCTGCAAAATGCTTTGTGAATTTTGTGATTCCTGCAATTTTCATAAGACCGTTAAAGGTATCATGCTTTGAAAACTCACGGGAAGTAGTCCACGCCTGATAACCGTTTGCAAAGAACAAATCGTCATCATCAAAATCCTTTTCAGTTTCCATATACAAAGATTGCATTGTAATATCACTTTTTGCAGTAAGTACACCTTTAATATGCTTATCTGTTACATCAAGCTTAAAAGAAAAGCCTCTGCCTTCAAGCTCATTCTGTTGAACAAGAACCTTGCCGATATAATATTGTGATTTAATTGTATCAAACATATTCTTTACCTCCGTTATTGATTAACTTCGTCTACAAATTTAAGGAACTGCTGTTTACCCTGTTCTGTCCTGTCATACACACCGCACTGACACAAAATATCTGCAAACACCTTACCAATTTCATTCTGCAATATTTCTTCGCAATTTTCTGCGGTAATAACGTTGTTGCTTTTTATTTCCTGTACCCAATCAAAATGCTTTGCGATAGTTTCATCTGCCTTAATATCTTTATTATTTACAATAGCATCCTTAAGAACTGCCATTTCTGTTTTAAGACGTGACGGTAAAACGGCAAGACCCATAACCTCAATAAGACCGATATTTTCTTTTTTGATATGGTGATGCTGAGGATGAGGATGATACACACCATCAGGAAATTCTTCAGTAGTGATGTTATTTCTTAATACTAAATCAAGCTCATATTTACCGTTCCTGAAGCGTGCAATCGGTGTAATTGTATTATGAGGTGTACCATCTGTATATGCAAAAACAAATGCTTCCTCATCTGTATACTCACGCCACTTTGCAAGTATTTCACCTGCAAGTGAACAGATGTCATCTGTGTTTTCGCCAATAAGACGAAGCACCGACATAGGCCACTTAACTATACCACCTGAAACTGACGGATATTTTTTGAACTCAACCGGTGTTTCAACCTCTGCCTTTGCCATAGCAAATTCATAATTACCACCTTGAAAATGGTCGTGTGTTAAAACAGAACCACCAACAATTGGCAAATCTGCATTTGAACCCACAAAATAGTGAGGGAATTTTTTAACAATGGCAAAAAGTCTTCTAAAGCCTTTTTCTGAAATTTTCATCGGTTGATGAACACTATCAAAAACGATACAATGCTCATTATAGTAAACATACGGTGAATACTGCATACACCAGTTTTCACCATCTAAATTCAAAGGAATAACCCTGTGATTCTGTCGTGCAGGATGATTAACTCTACCTGCATAGCCTTCATTCTCAGGGCAAAGCATACACAAAGGATATGAGCTCTGCTTCATTTTAAGTGCCGCAGCAATAGCCTTAGGGTCTTTTTCTGGTTTTGAAAGGTTTATTGTAATATCAATATCGCCATACTCGGTATTTACAACCCATTTCACGTCATTTTTAATTCTGTATTCTCTGATGTAATCAGACTTTCTTGAAACGTGGTAATAATATTCCGTCGCTTTTTGCGGAGATTCTTTATAAAAAGAGCTAAACTTACCAATTACCTCAGACGGTCTGGGTGTAATGGCACCCATTATTTTTGTATCAAACAAATCTCTGTACACAACGGAATTTTCGCATATTCCTCTTTCACAAACATCATCAAGAAGAACCTTTAAAATTTCCTCAAGTGATGCATCCTCGGAAGCGGAATCACTGTCAATAGCATCCATCTGCATAACCTCAAGAATTCTGTTGACTGCCCATATTTTGTCGTCAACCTCCAAAAGACCTTGATTAACGCCATACTCTACAAGAGATTTTATTGCAGAACTTACTGTCATATCGCACCTCTCAAACAAAAAACTTTTCTAGTTTAATTATACAATAAAATAAGTGTATATCAAGTAATTTGCTAAAATTTTATTGAAATGAACGCAAAAAACAGTTACAATATGAGTCAACATATTAAATTATTTAACCAAAGGTGAATTAAAATGTCTTTTGATGCAATAAAAGTAAAAAATGATATTGTTGAATGGATAAAAGAGTGGTTTAAAAACAACGGTAACGGTTGTAAAGGCGTTGTGGGAATTTCCGGCGGCAAAGACAGTTCGGTTGTTGCCGCACTTCTTAAAGAAGCACTTGGCAAAGAAAACGTTATCGGTGTGCTCATGCCAAAAGGTGAACAATTTGACATTGACGTCAGCATTGCCCTTTGCAATTTCCTTGACATTAAATATTACACTGTTAATATCAACGATGCCTACAATGGACTTATGAATGAATTAACAAAAAGCGGTGTAGAAGTAAACACACAAGCCACAACAAACTTACCTCCAAGGTTGAGAATGGCAACTGTATATGCTGTAAGTCAAAGTGTAAACGGAAGAGTTGCAAACACCTGTAACCTTTCTGAAGACTGGGTCGGATATTCTACAAGATACGGCGATAGCGTTGGTGACTTTTCACCACTTTCTATGCTTACCGTTCAAGAGGTAAAGGCAATAGGCAGAGCCCTTGGCTTACCTGAAATGTTTGTTGATAAAGTTCCTATTGACGGTCTTTGCGGTAAAACAGACGAGGATAATTTAGGCTTTACCTACGCCACACTTGATAAATACATCAGAGAAGGTATTTGCGAGGACGAGGAAATAAAAGCCAAAATTGACCGTATGCACAAAATGAATCAATTCAAGCTTCAACTGATGCCTGTATTCCCGTACCAACCATAAAAAACATTAAATGATTAAAGGTTGTCTCTTTTGAGACAACCTTTAATTTTATTTTTTCTTGTTCATTCTTTTTCTTGCAGCCTTTGCTTCTTTATCCAATCGGCGTTCCTCTGCAAGCTTTTCTGCCTTGATACGCTCATCCTCAAGGCGTTCATTACGTGAATTTATCACATCCTCGTAATCCTTTGTGAGCTCGTCAAGATTACGGTAGCCTTCTTCAAGCCTGATTGTTCTTAAAGCCGTTAAATACGGTGCGGCAACAGTTGCATAAACATTACGCTTTGAGTTTGCTTCGCGCATCGCTTTACGCCTTGCCTTTGCCTGCGCCTTTGTATCATCAGGCATATTATAAGCCGCTTCATACTCAGACTCGTCAAATGGAACAATGCCTTCAGGATAATGCTTCTTTGCAAGTCTGCGTGATTTAACCAATGCTTTTGCATTACGGATTTCCTGCTTACGCCACATACGTTCTTCCTTATCATCAGTAACAGGAAGCTCAGATGCAAGAAGTTGTGCTTCTTCTGCGCATTCAAAAAATCTTTCAGGACCTAAATCTGCAATTAAATGGCATAACTCCAACTGTTTTTTACCAAAATCATTTTCAAAACGGTTAAGCTCATGCATAACAAATTCTGCGATTTCAATTTCTTCGCAAATCTCTTCGTTTTTGTTAACTGTCTTTTTAGCTTCTTTAATTGCCTGATTACGTATTTCTTTTTCTTCATCTGTTGAACGAGGCAACGCTTTTGCAGCAAGCAAGGCATCCTTCGGGTTACCCTCAAATTTCTTATTAAAGTACTGCTTTGCCTTAAAAATTGCTTCGCATCCTTCTATATATGATGCCTCGTCAATTTCATCCGATTCGCTATCTTCAACAAGCGTCCTGATTCTTATAACCCTTATCATAGATTTCTGCCCTGTTTCTGAAATATCATAAAGGAACCAAGGAAGAACGTCTACCGCAGCACCTATAATAGATATTACAAGAAGTGTATCCATCAAAGAATAAAGCACACAATCAGGATTCTTTTTTTGTTGTGACAACGGCCTTGTTTCATCATAATTCACGTAAACGTCCAGAACGGAATAATCGTTACCATCAAAGCCTTTTTTCTTATAAACCCAGGGAACAAACAGACCTGTAACTGCCGTTATCGCCCCACCTGCATAGCTGGAAATAAGATTAAACGCACCATCTATTCGTTCACCAATCAGATATTGCTGATTATCACGCATATCCGATTCAATAGCACTGTCTATAACGTTATACGTATCTACAAATCTATCCAACGTGTAAACAATGAACAATCCAATACCTGCAGCAGGACTCTTATAGAACAAGAAGTATGATGCTACAAGGAAAATCTGAATTATATTTTTAAATATCTTGATTTTCTTTTTACCGAATTTTTTAATAAAATACGGTGATAACAACATTCCCCAGAAATTCGCATTATACGAAATAGTGTTAAGTAAGCCGTAAGTTGTACTCTTCATTATGTGAGCACGGTAGACAAGCCAGTTCCATATATCACCTTTTGCACCTTCAAGGAAATTGTTCCATCCGTCTGCACATTTAATCCAGAAAATTTTATTGCCTGCAACGGCTCGCATAGAAGAACCAAAACTCATCTTTGTAATACGGCTCTTCGGAAGAACAAGCCTTTCCTGAGTACCCACATACGCCAACATAACAAAAATCATCAAAAAAGCTACAGGAGTATAGGCTCCTCTGTAATAGCTAACGTTATATTTATCACCATTATCACAAAGGAAATCAACCATAAACGGATAGTATATGTTATTTATGGAATAACCAAGAGAATAAATAATACTTGTAATTGCCATAATCTTGGTGCGTTCCTGCGTATTCGGTGTTATAACATGAACCATGTTGGTTACGCCTGTCTGCACCCAACTCTGAACTGTACCCTGAATTTGACCAACCAGAAAAAGCATTATTATCATCAGATATTTTGAATATGGTTTACCCGTATCTCTTATTCCTTCATATGGAAGCCACAATGATATAAGCGTAAATATAAGGGCAGGAATGGCCAGTTTTATGTATACTCTGTACTTACCGTCCTTACTGCGTAAATTATCAATAATCCACGCATTGAAAGGCGTCATAGCATATCCGATTGCCTGACAGATATAACTCATTACAAGCAACTGATTGTTGTTCATACCCAGCGTCATACCCGTAAACTCATTACCAACGCCAAATCCGATAGTCCAGTTAGCAGACATAAGAAGTGCCATCCAACCGACAGAAAGCATCACTACTTCCTTATAAGGCACGTATTCTCCCGGACGGGACTGATTCCAATAAGTTTTGACCTCGAGTATAATCTCTTTTATTTTTTCAAACAACGACGTTGCAGTATATTTAACAGAACTTATAGTGCTCAAAGAATCACCTTATCACTTAAATATAGGGGTATTACGCAAAGTAATATCTTTCTTATCAGTACTCTCCAATTCGAGTACAACAATTTCATTTTCATCTTTAAGAATTGTACCCGGAAGGTAAAGTGTATACTGCGGACCCTTCTTTAAAAATCTGCCGAGATTGAAGCCGTTTACGTACACAACTGCGTTTGTAAAACCTCTCATATCCACAAAGGTATCAATTTTTTCGTCCGCCTTGAAAGTTGCTTTGAGGAAAAGCGGTGCACCACTTCTCTTCTTGGAATATTTAATTTGCGGAGCAGTTTCCAAATCCATACAGTAAACTGTCCAATCAACAATTGCCTGACCGCCAAGATAAATTTCGTCAAGACCTTTACGGTCATAAATTCTTCTTGCATAATTCACTCTGCCAAGAGCATAAACAAGCACATCAACCTTACACTCTCCGTCAAAGGCAGGAATTTTCACACTGAAGCTCTCATCATACAATTCCTTACCCTTTAATAATGCACGGTCATAAACGTGTTTAAGCTCACCGTTAATATAAACGTAAGCAATATCATGAACGCCAAAAGCATTTAATTCTGTATCACCATAATTACCCTTTAAAATAGTACTGTAAAGTATAGCACCACTATATTGGTCATAACTTTCCATATATTGTGGAATATATGACTTTTTACGACGTGCAAAAGATTTGTAGACCTTTTGCAAATCTGCAAATTCTGTGAATTTTATTTTACCGAGAGACTGTGTTTTTGAATCTTCAGGTAACTCCGGAAGAACCTTACCCAATTTTTTTGCCATTCTGTCACGAAGAACAAAATATTTTTCGGTATATGCACCATTTTCGGCAAGCGGTGCACCATAATCGTAGCTTGTTGTTGTAGGACAATAACAAGCATAATAGTTTGCACCGGAGGAGAAACCGAAGTTCGTTCCGCCATGGAACATATAAAGATTGAAGTTTGCATCCTCTTTAAAGAAACCATCAAGACTTCTTCCCAAGGACTCCTCTGCATTATCGGTATGATGCTTTGCACCCCATTGGTCAAACCAACCGCACCAATGCTCACCACACATAAGAGGCTTGTCAGGTTGAAGAAGTTTTAAGTCATTAAAACGATTCTCGTTATAACCGCCGAAGTTTGCAACCATAAATTCTTCAGGAATACCACCACCTGAGAAGAAATATCTATCTTCACCGTCTGATGTGAAAAGCTGACAGGTTACACCAAGCTCCTTCATTAAATCGCGAAGCCAATAAAGATATTTTTTATCTCTGCCGAATGAACCGTATTCATTTTCAACCTGCATAGCGATAATTTTACCGCCGTTTGACTCCTGATACGGTAAAAGTTTAGGAATGAGCACCTTAAAGAAATTTTCTACGGCTTTTATGTACTTTTTATCCCAACAACGTAGACGTATATTCTTATCCTTAAGAAGCCATGCAGGAAGACCACCGAAATCCCATTCCGCACAGATATACGGACCCGGCCTTACAATTACGTAAAGACCAAGATTCTGTGCGATTTCCACAAACTTAACAATATCAAGCATACCTGAGAAATCAAACTCGCCCTGTCTTTTTTCGTGGAAATTCCACGGCACGTAAGTTTCTACCGTATTAAGACCTGCGGCTCTGAGTTTAAGAAGCCTGTCTTCCCAATACTCCTGCGGAATACGGAAGTAGTGCATTGCACCTGAGTAAATATGGAATTCCTCTCCATCCATATAGAATTTTTTGTTTTTTATTTCCAACATATCAATATCTCTCCTTTAAAATTTCCTGAAGTATATCGGGATTCCTTGTTGTTATGTTATCTGGTGCATAGGAAAGAATTCTATACATCTCAAATTCTTTATCAACTGTAAAAATTGATACGAGCAAACCATTTTCATGGAACGTATCTACAAGCTTCTGAGAAGCACTGTTTTTATTAAAATTAATGCCGATTGCCCCTGCATCTTTCACCTTTTTAACAAGGGACATCAGATATTCGTCTGTATGCTTCGTAGGTTTTTTGACATTCACATTAAGATAATATTTTACATCGGGAGCAGTTTTTTGGACGATTTCTGCTTCCTTCTCAGTAATTCCTGTAAAGAAAATCCTGTCAAGAACACCATATTTGATAGCCAAATCCTGAACCATCCACAAACCATCGTATTTCTTTGCGTCTACATTAACCTGAAGATTTTCATACGTACTTATTTTAGCAAATGCTTCTTCAAGAGTAACCTCTCCACCTTTAGGATTATCGTGAGAAAGCACAGGATTCTGATTCTTATCAAAATTCAAATCAAATTCAACAATATCAACGCCATATTCTTCGCCCACAGTAATAGACTTAATCGAATTATCTGCCGTTGCGCAGCAACCCGTATGTGCGGTATACGTAAAGCCTGCAGGCAATTCCTTTAAATCCTTTTTATAACTCATCAACATTGCATATTTGATACCGAAAAACATACCGATAACAATAGCAACAACAATCAAAAAAATAACCAAAATCTTCAATACCTTCTTTTTCAAATTTTTCACCTCATAATTATTCTCATTATACTTGTTTTGTATTGTAAATACAAACAAAAAAATAAAAAACGGCAACTCATACAAAGTAGCCGTCTTTTATTTGTACACATAGTCGAGAATTTGATTGTAAACTGCCAAAAACGACCTACTCTACTGTAACGGATTTAGCAAGATTACGCGGTTTATCTATATCACAATTCTTAAAAAATGCAGTGTAATACGCTAAAAGCTGAAATGGTAAGTGAAGAAGCGAACTCCTGAATTCAGGCAAGGTATTACTAACATATATAACCTTAGCAAAATCCGGTACAAGGTCACTTTTTGCTTTATCCGCAACTACAATTACCCTTCCGCCCCTTGCGTGAATTTCTGAAATATTACTCATGGTTTTTTGAAAAACCTTACATTCTCCTGCAACGCAAAAAACGTAGGAATCATTTTCAATAAGAGAAATTGTTCCATGCTTCATTTCACCTGCGGGGTAACTCTGACAATTGATATAGCTTACCTCTTTGAGCTTCAAGGCACCTTCACACGCAGTTGCATAATCTGATAAACGACCAAGAAAAAATGCTTCTCTTTTATCAGCAAGAGTCTTTGCAAGAGATTTAACCTCTTCGCTTGTAACTTCAAGAACCTCTTTGATTTTAAAGGGTAATTTCATGAGCTCTTCTACATATTTATTTTCTTCCTTATCGGTAATCATTTTTCTTACCTTGCCGAGATAAATCCCCAAAGCATAAAGAGATACAATCTGAGCACTATAAGCCTTTGTTGTTGCAACGGCAATTTCTCTGCCTGCTTTTGTTAAAATGACATTTTCGCTTTCCATTGACATGGTACTTGATTTTACATTAACAACGGAAATAACACGAGCTCCACAACGCTTTGCAAAGCGCAGACTTGCAATTGTATCTGCCGTCTCACCGCTCTGACTTATAAAAACTGCCAAAGTATTCTCGTCTACAAACGGTTCATCGTAACGGAATTCCGACGCCACCTCTGCAAAACACGATATTCCGCACATTTTTTTGAAAATCCCCACTCCTGCAAGGCCTGCGTTATACGCTGAGCCACAACCGACTATAATTATTTTTTCAAGCTTATTTTTTATATACTCCTCATCTAACACAACATCAGGAAAATTTATACTCCCAAGCTTGACAAAGGATTCTACTGTTTTCTTTACCGCTTCAGGCTGCTCATAAATTTCCTTGAGCATAAAATGCTGGTATTCACCTTTATCTGCACCGGTCTCTTTTTCATAACCAATCTCCTCATTTTTTACAATTTTTTCCCCCGACGGGTCAAAAAAATCAACCGTACTTTTTGTTATTTTACATATTTCTCCGTTACTCAGACGGAACACTCTGTTTTTTTGCTCTATTGCAACGGCATCCGATGCAATACAATTGCCGTTTTCACCTTCTGACACAATAAGCGGACTACCGCTTGATGAAGCAAAAATCACGTCAGGAAAATCCTCGCACAGAATTCCGAAGGCGTATGAACCCTTAAGCACTGCCAGAGCTTTTGCAATGGCACTCACAGGTTCACCCTGATAATATTTCTCAACAAGATGGGCAAAAACTTCTGTATCCGTCTGAGACTCAAAGGTGTCATTTTCTAAAAGAAGAGTTTTTTTAATCTCTTCTGCATTTTCTATTATTCCGTTGTGCACCACATAGAATTTCCCGTTTTTGCTTTTATGCGGATGAGCATTCTTTTCCGTTGGTTCACCGTGTGTTGCCCAACGGGTATGACCGATTCCACAAAAAGAGTCACCCTTTATTTTTTCTGTTTTTTCTTGCAAAAATAAAACTTTACCTGCGGAACGAATACGCTTTATTTTTTCGTTTTCAAAAAAAGCGACGCCCGAAGAATCATAACCTCTGTACTCTAAATTTTCCAAACCCTTAAGTAATCGTGGCATTACATTATCCGTGCTTACACACCCTATAATTCCGCACATTTACCATTCTCCTTTTCTGCATTTTTCATTTTCAATTTATTTTCATCAATATTTTTGTTTAAGCAATTGAAAATTATGCAAAAAACTCAAAAATCATTAAAATTTGCCACTATTTACAGTTATATTTTTTAACATCTATTGTTGATTATCCCATCATATTTTGATATAATTATAAATGAAATATTATCTTTATTATTCTGGCAGAGGAGAATTAAAATGGATTTCGAAAGTTGGAAAGGTTTTGAAGGCGGAACCTGGAAAAAAGAAATAAACGTAAGAAGTTTCATTAAACACAACTTCACACCATACGACGGTGACGAAAGTTTTCTTGTAGGTCCTACTCAAGATACACTTGATTTATGGGAACAGGTGCTTGAGCTTTCACGTCAGGAACGTGAAAAAGGCGGCGTGCTTGATATGGATACCAAAATCATATCCACAATCGTATCACACGGTCCGGGCTACCTTAACAAAGACAAGGAGAAAATTGTCGGTTTCCAGACAGACAAGCCTTTTAAACGAGCACTTATGCCTTACGGCGGCATTCGTATGGCAGAAAAAGCTTGTAAAGACAACGGTTACGAACTTGACCCTACCGTAAAAGAATTTTTTACAATTCACAGAAAAACTCATAACGCAGGCGTTTTTGATGCATACACTCCTGAAATGAGAGCTTGCCGTTCAAGCCACATTATCACAGGTCTTCCTGATGCTTACGGCAGAGGCAGAATCATCGGCGACTACCGTCGTGTTGCTCTTTACGGTATTGACAGACTTATAGAAGATAAGTTTGAACAAAAAGAAACAACACGCACAGCAATGTACTCTCATGTAATTCAGGAAAGAGAAGAGCTTTCAGAGCAAATCCGTGCTCTTGAAGACCTTAAAAAGATGGCTCTTTCTTACGGCTTTGATATTTCAAAACCTGCAAAAGATACAAAAGAAGCTATCCAATGGCTCTACTTTGGTTACCTTGGTGCAGTTAAAGAACAAAACGGTGCTGCAATGTCTCTCGGCAGAACATCTACCTTCCTTGACATTTATGCAGAGCGTGACCTTAAAAACGGTGTTTACACAGAAACCGAACTGCAAGAAATGGTTGACCACTTCATTATGAAGCTTCGTCTTATCAAATTCGCAAGAACTCCTGAATATAACGATTTGTTCTCAGGTGACCCACAATGGGTAACAGAATCCATCGGTGGTGTTGCCATTGACGGTCGTCACATGGTTACAAAGATGTCTTATAGATATCTTCACACTCTTGAAAATCTTGGTGCAGCTCCAGAACCAAACCTTACAGTACTCTGGTCTACACGTCTTCCTAATAACTTCAAGAAATTCTGTGCAAAGGTTTCCATTGAAACATCATCCGTTCAATACGAAAACGATGACCTTATGCGTTTCACACATGGCGACGACTACGCAATCGCTTGTTGTGTTTCTTCTATGGTTGTTGGTAAAGAAATGCAGTTCTTTGGTGCAAGAGCTAACCTTGCAAAATGCCTTCTTTATGCTATCAATGGTGGTATTGACGAAATTTCAGGCAAACAAATTGCCCCTGAATACAGACCAATCACAAGCGAATATCTTGATTATGATGAAGTTATGCAGAAGTTTGAAGCTATGATGGAATGGCTCGCAAAGGTTTACGTGCATACACTTAACATAATTCACTATATGCACGATAAATACTGCTATGAAAAGCTTCAGATGGCTCTTCACGACAAAAAAGTAACACGTTGGTTTGCTACGGGTATTGCAGGTCTTTCTGTTGTTGCTGACTCACTTTCTGCAATCAAATACGCAAAGGTTAAAACTGTCCGTAATGAACAAGGTATTGTTGTAGATTATGAAATCGAAGGCGATTTCCCAAAATACGGAAACGATGATGACCGTGTTGACCAAATTGCTTACGATATTGTTCACAGATTTATGACACATATCAGAAAGCACCACACATACAGAGACGGTATTCCAACAACATCTATTCTTACAATCACATCAAACGTTGTTTACGGCAAAAATACAGGTGCTACTCCTGACGGTAGAAAACGCGGTGAAGCATTTGCTCCAGGTGCAAACCCAATGCACCGCCGTGATACTCATGGTGCGGTTGCATCCCTTGCATCTGTTGCGAAACTTCCTTTCGTTGATGCACAGGATGGCATTTCAAACACATTCTCAATCATTCCGGGCGCCTTAGGCAAAGACGATCAGATTTTCGCAGGCGACATTGCAGTAGATATCGACTGCTGCTCAACCGGTGCTTGTGCTTCTCCTACACTTTTTGAAGGATTAGACACAGACGAAAACTAATTAATACAAAAGGAGATTTACTATGGCTGCTACACAAAACCAGATAGATAACCTTGTAAGCCTTCTTGACGGATATGTTCAAAAAGGCGGACATCACCTCAACGTAAATGTTTTTACAAAAGAAACTTTACTTGATGCACAGGCTCATCCTGAAAAATATCCTCAGCTCACAGTAAGAGTCAGCGGATATGCAGTAAACTTTATTAAGCTTACTAAAGAACAACAGGATGAAGTTATTTCAAGAACATTCCACGATCAGATATAATTATGACAGGATACATCCATTCTCAGGAAAGTTTTGGCACAGTTGACGGACCCGGCATAAGATATGTGCTTTTTATGCAGGGTTGTCCTATGCGCTGTTTATACTGTCATAACCCTGATACCTGGGATTTAAACGGTGGTGAAGCAATTACCTCTGATGAGGTAATTGCTCAATTCAATAAAAACCGTTCTTTTTACAATAATGGCGGTATCACCGTTACAGGCGGTGAACCCCTATTGCAAATTGATTTTTTAATTAATTTGTTCAAAAAAGCAAAAGAAGAAAATATTCACACCTGCATTGATACTTCGGGAGTTACTTTTGTCCCCGAAAACCAAGATTGTGTTGAAAAATTTTCACTTCTTCTTGATTACACAGACCTTATTATGCTTGACATAAAGCATATAGATAACGAAAAACACAAAACACTTACAGGTCACAGTAACAAAAACATTCTTGCCTTCGCACGTTTCACAGAAGAAAAAAACGTACCCCTATGGGTACGCCATATTATTGTTCCCGGTTACACAGACAGGGAAGAAGAATTATATAAATTAGGTGCTTTTATTGGTAAACTCAAAAACCTTAAAGCCCTCGACGTTTTACCATACCACACCATGGGCGTTGCAAAATATAAAGAATTGGGTATTGATTACCCCTTGAAAGATATTGATGCATTACCTTTAGAAAAAGCAATAAAAGCAAAAGAACATATTTTGCGTGGAATAAACGACATACGCAAAAACCACAAATGAGGTAATTTTATGAAAAACAAACCTGTTACTGCCATAATTGTTGGCGCAGGTCACAGAGCCCTTGTATATAGCGAACTGGCTATAACAAATCCTGAGCTTTTAAAAATTGTCGGCGTTGCCGACCCGAATCCCGTACGCAGAAAAATGTGTATGGATAAATTTGGCTTTTCTGAAGATATGTGTTTTGAAAATGCACAGGAACTTGCCACAAAAGGCAAGCTTGCAGATACCGTTATTAACGGTACCATGGACGAACAGCACATCGAAACTGCCGTTCCACTTTTAGAATGCGGTTACGATATGTTACTTGAAAAACCTTTTGCAGTAAACGAAGAAGAGGCTAACCTTTTAAAAGAATGTGCAAAAAAGAACAATTCCAAAGTTATGATTTGCCATGTGCTTCGTTACACACCGTTTTACTACAGTATAAAGGAAAGAATTGCTAACGGCGAAATTGGCGAAATCATAAATATACAAACAACTGAACATGTAAGTTACCATCACCTTTCCACATCTTACGTGCGTGGTAAATGGGCTAACTCAAAAAAAAGCCACACCACTATGCTTCTTGCCAAGTGTTGCCACGATATTGACCTTATGATGTGGTTTATGAGCGAAACTAAACCTGTTCAGATTTCATCCTTCGGTGGTAAATACCAATTCAAGCCTGAAAATGCACCTGAAGGTGCAGGTACTATCTGTATGGTTGACTGTCCTCACGTTGACACTTGCGTTTATTCAACAAAACGCCTTTACATAGACCATCCTGACAGATGGGCATTTTACGTATGGGATAAATTAGAGCACATAGAGAATCCGACTATTGAAGACAAAATTGCTCTTATGAAAAGCGACTCACCTTATGCTCGTTGTATTTACAAATGTGATAACGATGTTGTGGACCACCAAAGTGTACTTATAAACTTTGCAAGTGGTGCAACAGGGACACACAATATGGTTGGTGGCTCTGCACAAAGCCTTCGCAAAATACATATTATAGGCACAAAAGGTGAAATCAGCGGTAATTTTGAAGAATCTAAATATACTGTTAAAAAGATTAATCCGTCCCCTGATGCATTCAACGAAGAATGCGATGTAGAAGAGATTGACCTTAACGTTACAGGTGATATGGTTGGTGCCTACGGTGGTCACGGAGGCGGCGACGAAAGACTTGCCGCAGACTTTGTAAAGTTTATACGTGGTGAAAAACCAAGCCTCGCTTGTACCTCTATTTTTGATTCAATGGCAGGTCACATAAGCGTTTACAGAGCTGATAAATCACGTGAAAACGGCGGAATGCCACAAACCGTTGAATATTAAAACAAACTTAAAACTGCGTTGCAAATACGTTGCTTCGCAGTTTTTTATTTTTTATGTTGACAAATTAATTTTTATATGTTATTTTGAAACTGTGATAGGTGTGCTATCACAGTTGCACACACGAGGTGATTTTGATGATAATAATTGACCCGAAAAGCAGGACTCCTATTTTTGAACAAATCAAGGACCAAATTTTAAATATGATAAACACAGGTGAACTAAAAACTGACGATAAACTTCCGTCGGTACGTCAACTTGCATCTGACCTTGATTTAAACGTAAACACGGTCAAACGTGCTTATCAGGAACTTGAAACTGAAAGGGTTACCTACTCTCTACTCGGCAAAGGCGTATTTGTCAGCAAAACTGCAGTTGCTAACGAAATCGTTCTTGAAAATGCCGAAAAAGAATTAAGAAGAATATTAGCATCATCAAAAGCCAAAGGAATTTCTTCCGAAAGGATTATTGAATTAACAAAAGAAATTTACGAAAAGGGTGATACAGATGATTGAAATTAAATCTGTCACAAAAAAGTACGGTAACTTTACCGCAATTGAAGACATAAATTTAATTGTTGATGACTGTTCCGTTTTTGGCCTTGCAGGATTTAACGGTTGTGGTAAAACAACACTTTTAAACGTTTGTGCTGGTGTTTTCAAGCCGGAAAACGGCGATGTTTACTTGGATGGTGAAAACGTTTTTGATAACGACTCCTTAAGAAAATCACTTTTTTATCTGTCAGATAATATGTTTTTTCCAACAGGTGCTACCATTACTTCCGCTGCAAAATTCTATGCGAATTACATGAGTAAATTCGACTTTAAAACACTTGAATCATTATGTGATTTATTCTCACTTGATCTTAAAAAGCCTATTCGTGGTTTTTCCAAAGGTATGACACGACAGGTAGGACTTGCGATTGCTTTCGCTTCAAAACCTAAATATTTACTTATTGATGAAACTTTTGACGGTCTTGACCCACATAAAAAAGAGATTGTACGAAAATTACTTCTTGAATATATCAATGAATGTAATGCATCTGTTATAATCAGTTCCCATGATCTTTCAGAGATTGCCGGAGTATGCGACCATATAGCAATTATGAACGGTTCAAAAATCGTATTGAACTCTTCTATTGATGACATAAGTAACGATTTCAGAAATGTTGTTGCTACCTTCAGCGAAAATATTTCAAAAGATATTTTCAAAGACTTTAATTTACGTCACCTTAAAGTCGGTGGTAACAAGGCAACGTTTACTTTATACGGCAACATTGACGAGCAGTTGGATAAATTACAATTACTGTCTCCGGTAAGCGTTGATTATTCACTCCTTACACTTGAAGAAGTATTCTCAGAAGAAACGGAGGTACAGACAGATGACGAAAAAATCAAACGAATTTTTAAATAAGCATGTTATGCTAAAAGACGTTTTAAACGGTTTATCCCCTATTACTGTTGTTAGCTTGATGGTTTATGCCATTTTTTCGGTAATAGGCACTTTTTCACCTATAATCAATCCTGAACATCGTTTGGAATCAGATTTAACTCAGATACTTTTAAACAGTAGCGATGAACATTCATTAAGTTATATATTTGCCTGTAACTCCACAGACATTTTCCCCTTCGCTATTTCATTTATAATTGCAATTTTCCAATTCAGTTTTTTACACCGTAAAGATTATTGCTACACACTTTTAAGTTTTGGAATCAAAAGAAAAAAACTTTACAACAACAGATTAACGTTGCCTTTAGTTACAATGATAATTACAACACTCATTATAAAAGGTATCGCATTAGGATTAAACATCTACTACAAATCTTTTGATACAAATATAATAAAGGCATGGTTACTTCACGTAATAATATACTTGCAGATAATTCTGGTAATTTACGCCATTACTGTATTTTGTTGCCATTTTTGCGGAAGAACTGTGGAAGCAATTGCCGCAAGTTTATCAATTCTGATTCTTCCTTTTGGTCTGTCCTTTTTATCACAGCAGGTTTTTTCGTTCTCTCTTTACGGTTATGACGGCTACAGTGAAAACTTTTTTACAAAGGCACTTGAGTTTGTTAACCCAATCTGTTTAGAAGATTACGAACTAACTGTATCAAGTGAGCCTTATCACCTGAAAGGCAGAATAATTGCAACGTCTGTTTGGATTGCTATTGCAGTTGCTATATTATTTGTAACAAAAAAACATTTTGAAAAACGTTATAAGCCTGAAACAAGTGGATTTAAAGGTGCAAAAACAGGTATTGTTTACGTAATTTCTTTATCAGTACCATTATTATTTTCTTACTTTGGTTTTGAAATGGTTCGTGGCTATTTTTATCCGCTTATAAACCAAAAGATTACAACTATCGCCATAATATCAACTGTACTGTTAGGCTTTGCAGGTGCTTTGCTTTGCAATTTTGTTATTCATTTCACCTTTAAGCGTTTCAAAGTAGCCCTTATTGCAGGATGCTCAATAACGTTAATAATCGGTGTAATAAGTTTAATTGGGTTAACAGGCATCTTTGGTACTTTCAACACGTTACCAACGGTTTCTGAAATTGAGTCAATAAGCATATCTCATCCGTTTTCAAACTTTTTACCTACTACAGATTACACATCTTTTCTTGATAACCATTATCCGACATACGGCTCAACTATTATGATTGATTCACCAAATGATATTGAGCTTGTACTTGATATCCACAAAAATATTCTTGAAGACAAAAAAACAGAGAGTGTTTCGAGAATAGAAATACAATATACTCTGAAAAATGGCGAATCTGTACACAGAGAATATACTTACCTTAGTAATTCAACTATTGAAAAAACTCTTGCGTTATGGGAAAGCGATGCATCCCGAAATATTATAAAAGGTTACCTTCTACCGGAGGATAACTATATCATTACAGAAGATATGGAAAAACCAAAAGAACCTGTTGAAGTTGTAATGGAAAGTTCTAAAATTGAATTTAAATCAAAATACAACGTACAAACAGACGTTGCTCCTTCGTTAACAAAAGAACAGTCTTACGAACTACGTAAAGCGGTGCTTGATGATTTACTCCTTTTTGATACTGAAGAATGGTTCAGACCAACTGCAAAATCTTTAGGTAAAATTATTTTTACAACGTACCTGAATCAACCGGTATGTATCAAAAACGATTACGAAAACTCAAACACTCACGAGTTTTTCATTACAATACCAATTTACGATTCTATGAAAAAAACAATTGCCGTTCTTGAGAAATATGATTTAACGCAGACTCTGACAGAAGAAAAAGAAATCAAAAAAATCTACGTTGCAGATTTTCAGGAATTAAAAAAATGGAATTGCAAAAATTTCAATACTGATAACGTTTTTGAATTGACACAACCATTATTTAACTCCAACTTCCTTTTCCTTATAAATGTTGAACCTTATGACAACGTGCCAATAAAAGAAGTAACCGACAAAAAAGAAATCCAAAAATATTTTGATGACGGCTACACTCACTACCTTATAGGTAACAATAACGCCACCTACGTTATGGTAGAATTTAAAGACAGCACAGCTGATGATTACCAAGGAAGCATTTTTATGATTCCAAAAAAATAACCATTTGAACCTCTCACACTAAAAAACGGAACCCTACTCTGATGAGCAGGGTTCTGTTTTTTAGTTATTCATCACTACTAATATAAATTTTTTGAAGAGTTTAAGATTTGGATGAAGAACGAAGGCTTGCCACCGACGCTGTATTAGTATACAGCGAGGGGACAAGCCAAAATTATTCGCCAAAGATTAAACTCTTACAACGGAGATAATAACTTTTTCACCGTTAATATCCCATTCCTTACCGTTTCCATCACCTTCGGCAATAGAGTCGGAAAGAACAACAGTTGAAATAGCTTCTTCGTTATTCTTAGCAATAGCAAGAACTTTTTCGTTACCTGAAAGAGTAACGTTAATTCTATCCATAACATTGAAATCTGAATCTTTTCTCATTGTCTGGATTTTACTGATAAGCTCTTTTACGAAGCCCTCTTCAATAAGTTCAGGTGTAAGCTCTGTATCAAGGGCAACTGTAACGCCTCTGTCAGATACTGTGAACACGCCTTCTTTTTGCTTTGTTTCAAGAAGAATATCTTCTGTAAGAAGTTCAACATCACCACTTGGAAGGTTAAGTGTAATTTTTCCTTCTGCATCAAGTGTTGCTTTTGCAGATGAATCCAAAGCATCAAGTGCAGTTCTGATTTCGCCAAGCTGTTTACCGAATTTAGGGCCAACTGTACGAAGCTGAGGCTTAAAGATGTATGAAACAAGGCTTGAAGCATCTTCAATAAAGTCTACGCTCTTAACATTAAGCTCTTCGCGGATAATATCTGTAAAGTAGCCTTCTACCTTCTTTTCACATTGAACATACATTGTGCTGAGAGGTTGACGGTTTTTCATATTTGAACCATTTCTTGCAGCTCTACCGAGAACAACAATAGAAACAACCTCATCCATATTCTTTTCAAGCTCTTTATCAATAAGCTCTGCTTGAACCTCAGGGAAAGAACAAAGGTGAACACTTGCAGGAGCAGATTTATCTACACTACAAACAAGATTTCTGTAAATTGCCTCTGCCATGAAAGGAATCATTGGTGCTGCTGCTTTTGCAGTTGTTGTAAGAGCAGTATAAAGAGTCATATAGGCTGCAGTTTTATCTTCTGTTTCGCCCTGTACCCAGTAACGCTCACGACCGCGACGAACATACCAGTTACTCATTTCATCTGTGAACTCCTGAAGAGCCTTTGCTGCTTCAGGAATCTTGTAGTTTGCAAGATTATCGTCTACAGTTTTAACCATAGAATTAAGCTTTGAAAGGAGCCACTTATCCATTACTGTAAGCTTGCAATCTGCAAGATTATATTTTGTCGGATCAAATTTATCGATATTTGCATAGAGCACATAGAATGCGTATGTGTTCCAGAGTGTACCCATAAACTTTCTTTGACCTTCAATAACTGCTTTACCGTGGAAACGGTTTGGAAGCCAAGGAGCAGAGTTAGTGTAGAAATACCAACGGATAGCGTCTGCACCGTAGCTTTCAAGTGCATCAAACGGGTCAACTGCATTGCCCTTTGACTTACTCATTTTCTGACCGTTTTCATCCTGCACGTGACCAAGAACAATAACGTTCTTATATGGTGCTTTATTAAAGATGAGTGTTGAAATTGCAAGAAGTGAATAGAACCAACCACGAGTCTGGTCAACTGCTTCTGAAATGAAATCTGCAGGGAACTGTGACTCAAACAAATCTTTATTTTCAAAAGGATAGTGATGCTGAGCAAATGGCATTGCACCTGAGTCAAACCAACAGTCAATAACTTCAGGAACACGAGTCATTTCTTTGCCACATTCAGGACACTTGATTGTAACTGCATCAATATATGGTCTGTGAAGTTCAATTTCATCAGGACAATTTGAACTCATTGATTTAAGTTCTTCAATAGAGCCGATAGAATGACGGTGGCCACATTCACATTCCCAGATGTTAAGTGGTGTACCCCAATATCTGTTTCTGGAAATACCCCAGTCCTGAACATTCTGGAGCCAGTCGCCGAAACGACCTTTACCGATGCTTTCAGGAATCCAGTTAATTGTATTGTTATTTCTGATAAGGTCATCTTTAACCTCTGTCATCTTAATGAACCAAGATTCTCTTGCATAGTAGATAAGAGGTGTATCACATCTCCAGCAGTGTGGATATTCATGTTCAAATTTAGGAGCATCAAAGAGGAGACCTGCTTTATCAAGGTCAACAAGCACCATAGGGTCTGCCTTTTTAACAAATGTACCCTCATATGGTGTTGGTGCACTCATTTCACCTTTACCGTTAACAAGCTGAACGAAAGGTAAATCGTAACGTCTGCCAACCTTTGCGTCGTCTTCACCGAATGCAGGTGCAATATGAACGATACCGGTACCGTCTGTCATTGTAACGTAGCTGTCTGCAGTGATGAAGAAGCCTTTTTTACCTTGCTTATCGCAAATTGGTTTAACGTAGTCGAAAAGTGGCTCGTATTCTTTACCCTCAAGGTCAATACCTTTATATGTTTCAAGAACTTCGTATGCAGGTGCATCTTCTGTTGCAAGCTTGCCTAAAACTGTATCGAGAAGTGCTTCTGCCATATAGTATGTGAAGCCGTCTGCCGCTTTAACCTTGCAATATACATCTACAGGGTTAACGCAAAGTGCAACGTTTGACGGAAGAGTCCAAGGTGTTGTTGTCCATGCAAGGAAATATGCATCTTCACCGGAAACCTTGAAACGTACAATCGCAGAACGCTCTTTTACAGTTTTGTAACCCTGTGCCACTTCGTGTGATGAAAGCGGTGTGCCGCAACGAGGACAATAAGGAACGATTTTGAAGCCTTTGTAAAGAAGATTCTTTTCGTAAATCTGTTTAAGTGCCCACCACTCAGATTCAATAAATTCATTGTGGTAAGTTACATATGGATCATCCATATCTGCCCAGAAACCAACTGTACGTGAAAAATCTTCCCACATACCTTTATATTTCCAAACACTTTCTTTACAGTGACCAATAAATGGATCAAGACCATATTCTTCAATTTGCTCTTTACCGTCAAGACCAAGAAGCTTTTCTACTTCAAGCGCAACAGGAAGACCATGTGTATCCCAACCTGCTTTACGTGGAACCATACAGCCCTTCATTGTACGGTAACGAGGAATCATATCTTTAATAACACGTGTTAAAACGTGACCGATATGAGGCTTGCCGTTTGCTGTTGGCGGACCATCATAAAACACGTATGGTGTGCCGTCTTTTCTTTCTTCAATACTTTTTTCAAAGATTTTTTCGTCACGCCAGAATTTTTCAATTTTCTTTTCCTGTTCAACGAAATTTACGTTTGGGGAAATTGGTTCGTACATTAAATTTACCTCCATTTTTAAATTAGGAATTAGGAATGAGGAATTACGAATTAGGAATTTAGGGGCTACGCCGTAATTATAAAGCTTCGCACATTCTCATTTTCTCTATACACGAATTACCTTATCAAAAAATTCAAAGATTTGGATGAAGAACGAAGTTTTAAAACTCGACGCTGTATATAGATACTGCGAGAGGATTAAAACAAGTTATTCGCCAAAGATTTGAATTTCAAAAAAAGTCTTTGTCCTGCATACAGGACAAAGACCAATTAATTACCTTTGCTAACCACCTATAATACATACGTACTGTCATACGCTGTTCCGTTAACGGTGAACAACCGGAGAGACCTACTGTTAATTCAGCCCTCAGCTCCGAAGTGATATTCATCAGTCTGCATCATATCGGGCTTACACCGTCCCCGACTCGCTTTGAATCCACAAAAAGACTACTGTCTTCATCAATGCTTTTCCATACGGGGATATGATAACACATATTACCTTATATTGCAAGTACTTTTTAAAACGCAAAAAAGGCCTGCGATGCTATAAGCTTCACAGACCTTAAAGGTTTATTGTTTACGCAATTCTTTTACTATTTGTTTATTCAATTTATCTGTTATATATTTATCAGAAAAAATCTTTTTTAAACTTATCAATCTGATAATACACGGAACAGAAAAAAACAAAGAGAACAAACCAACACCAAAACCGACTTTGCCATCCCACAAAAAGAAGGGAATTAAAAGGATTGCAATAAGCATAAGCAATTGAACATTACGCTTAACAAATTTTTTCTTTACTTTTACGTTTTCGTTCAACGTATGTTTAACTTCATTTATCTGTGCGTATGTATTTGCAAAAACTGAGGAATGTGAAACTCCTCTTTTATCTACTGAAACCTTAGATAATACTACAACACATTCATCACGATTTGA
Source organism: Acutalibacteraceae bacterium (assembly GCA_045646545.1). GTDB lineage: Bacteria > Bacillota > Clostridia > Oscillospirales > Acutalibacteraceae > DTU089. The sequence goes on along the minus strand of JAZRKV010000037.1, from coordinate 14,040 downwards.
AGAAAGAAAATAATTTGAATTACATACAAAATTGGCACTTCCGATTTCATCGCCGAGTATAAAATCGAAAAAGAGAACACTACACAAAAGCATAGACCAAAAATAAACCGTACTTTTATCATAAACATTTATTTTCAGTTGAAAATCAGAAGAGGATACATCAAACACATTCTCTCCTTTTTTAAGATAATATTCTATTGAATCAAGTTCAACACGAATATCTTTATAAGACGTGTTATTTATAAGTTTAAGCTTCATACCGCTGCCCTTTCATAATAACAATCGCTTTGCAAATTAAACCTCATTAAAATACTTAACAATATACTCCACAACTGCACCAAACATCGGGTGTGAATGGGATGCTTCACCATTCCAATTTTCCCAAAGAGTTGTTGCACCCTGGCGTTTCATATTGTAGAAGGTGTTTTCTGTTTTACTTGAAAGGAGCTTAAAGGCTAAATCACTATGACCGTTTTCACAAAGAACCTTAATAAGAAGCTTTGTGCCGAAAATACCTGTATCAAACTCGCCAAGTTTTTCGTACTTATCGACAATAGCCTTCAAGGTTTTTTCGTTACCGTAGCCTAAATCAAAGCCGTAAGCATCGCTTGCTTCCGTTGATTTTATAAACGTACATGTCTTTTTATCATAGTATTTATCAAGGAACGCCTTTTCAACTCTTTTAAGCCTTTCTTCAAGGTCTTTTGTTGGTTTACCGATTTCTTTTGAAAGTTCAATCACATTTTTAATTGCTCTTATATAGAAATACGTATTAACAAAAGGCTCCGGCATAAGATTCTTGTTATCCGGTGAGCACCAATCTCCAAGGCACCAACCAAGACGCTCTTCCCTGACTACTATACCGTTTTCACTATGAGAATCCATATAATCAAGATAAGCGAGCATATTCACGTAATATTTTTCTACAATCTCTTTATCGCCATAAGCTTTATAGAAGCTATATGGAACAAATACCATTGCACCGCCCCAACCACCGGGACCGCCGCCACCACCGTAAAATGGTGCGGTATGCTGAACGTGACCGTTATAAATATCCTGACAGTCTGCAATATCTCTAATCCATTTGCGATACATTTTTTCTGCATCAAAGCAAAGCATTACTGCATCTGCAGTCAGCTGACCGTCACCTGTGTAGCCAAGACGCTCTCTGTGAGGACAGTCCGACGGAACACAACCATGTGTATTTGACTGTTGGGTTCTTATAAACGCATCAAATATCCATTGAATTGTTGGCTCCGAAGATTTGAATTTAACACGAGGTTTAATATCTGTGTGGCAAACCCTGTACTCTGTAACCTCTGCAGTACCACGAAGCTCAATAAATCTACAAGCGTGCCATGTGAAAAGCGGATGATACTCCGCCTTTTTACCATCATGGAAGAAGGTATCACCTTGAATTCTATGCTCCCAACCTGCAGAACTAAATTCTAAACCGCCATCTTCTTTTAGAATTTCTGCAAAACGGAGTGTGCATATTTCGTTAGGTTTTGCACCATCTTCAAAAGAAACAACGGGGTAACCTGAAATGTTTTCGCCGATATCGTAAATTTTATAGTCACCTTTGCGGAAGATACACTTTGGTTTTAATTTTCTTATAACTTTATCCGCTGTGAAATCTTGTTCATCAAGAACAGAAACAGGAGAATCTACCACTTCTGCATACAACCAGTTTTCTGTATCGAAATCTGTTTCGGAAAAATCGTAGCCACCAAGACGAGCATCGTGAGTTTCACCATAGTAAATATTAGTTTTTGTAACGAAAGATTTTCTGTATCTTAAATCTCCATCACTTTTTGAAACAACATTGTCACCCTGGGTTAATTTATAACAAAGCTTCAAGGTGCCGTAAGGTTTAACGCCTTCATTAGGGCATTCGTTCTGGCAAAACCATCCGCCACCGATATGGAAAACAATGGTATTATTACCCTTTTTCAAGAATTTTGTAACATCTATTTTCTCATAAAGAATTCTACATGTCATCTTATCGAAAATAGGATAATTCATTGATGCGGTATCATGTTCTTTATAGTTAGTCCATGCAGGCGCAAGAACCCTGTCGCTTATACATTTACCGTTAATGTAAATATAGCAAAAGCCAAGACCACTGACATAAAGCTCAGTTTTTTCTTTCTTATCAAGATAAAAATCTTTTTTTGCTATAACCGCTTGATTTTCACCATGGAAAGAAAGCCACTTTGCACCGTCAAAAACGAAATTACTACGGAACATTATACGGCGTTTACCATCTTTGATATATGAAATATTCTCATAGGGAATGCCGTTTGCTTTAAAGAAGTCTATATTTTCTGCATAGCCCTCACAAACAAATTGCTTTGCACCTTGCTTTTTGGCTTCCGTTTTTAAATCTTCAATTATGGTACTGCCAACCTTAAATCTGCGGTAACCGTCTTTAACACCGATAAAAGCAATCTCAAAAATGCCGTCGCCTTTATCGTATGCACTACCGCAACCAATAATATCTTCACCTAAGCAATATGCAAGATGTATACCCTGTTCATCACGGGCATCTTTTATAAAGCTTGCTTTTTCGCTCTTTTCGTCGCAAAAAATTTCACGACGAAGAGCGATTATTTTTTTAAATTCTTTCCCGGCAAAATCTACAACCTTACTGCCGGGGAATGCAATACGTGCCATATTAATCCACCTTTTTAGGAGCAATTATAAAGTTAAAGGTAAGTTCCTTTGATGCATCGATACAATATTCAGGAAGAGTACGAGGACCACATGAGCCTGTGCCTGTACCTCTTGTATAACCATCAAGAGTAACAAATGTTGTTTTTTCGTCAACAATATCCTCTCTGTGATTTGCTTTAAAGAGAGTTTCCTGAGTAAAGTTATGAACATTAAAGTTAAAACGTTTATCAGAGCCAATATAAATTTCTTCGCCTTTATCGCTGATAAGCTTAAGATATGAAACATCAGAATGGTTCATATTATCCTGCGGACGGATATATGGTTCATATTGCTCTGCAACAGTTGATTTATAAAGACCGATTGGAGCGTGTGCATTAAAGTCGCAGAAATTCTCTTTTTCGCCTCTGCCGAAATATTCAATTGAAGAGAAACGTTTGTCTGCTTCAAAAGTAAGACCAACACGAGGAATATTGTAAATTTGCTCTGTGCTTTCCTTAACAGGTGCAACACAAACTTCAATATCAAGAACACCGTTAGCACCTATAATGTAAAGTACATTTGCATTAAAGAGAACATCTTCTTTACCGTAAACTGTAAAGAATTCGCTAACAGATGCAACGCCTGATTTCACTTCTGCACTTAAATCTTCAAGAACAATTTTAGGATCCCTTAAATTATGCTCATCCCACTTTTGTTCATCCTGTCTGTCGTTATCAATATATGCACGAACAAAGTTGAGAAGGAAACCTTTGTGTGAAACAGGTGCTTTGTTAAGAACAGAAACACCGTTTGCTTTATACGAAAGCATTTCGCCTGTTTCTTCAGAAAATTCTATACTTCCTTCAGGATATTTAACACAAATAGTCTCACCATCAGAAATCATAGAAATTTTACCTGCTTCAAGTACAGGCTGAGGGAACTGATTCTCTGACAATGTAAGTTGCTCTGATGCAACCTCAAAATCACCTTTAAGATAAGTAAGGTTAAGGTAAGTATTTTTCTCGTAATCAACCTTCGGTATATCAATCTTAAAGTTACCCTCTTTTTCAGGTGCAATATCTGTATCAAATGAACCGCAAGTAATAATCTCGCCATTCACCTGATATTCCCAATACACCTCAATGCCTTCAGATGAAAGGAATCTGTTTGTGTTAAGAATAGATAATTTATTACCTGCAAGGCGTGTCGCTCTGAGTGGTCTGTATATATTTTTCATATTATACGCACCTGTATGAGGTGTACGGTCAGGATAGAAAAGACCGTCAACACAGAAGCAACCGTCGTGGAGCGGTTCACCATGGTCACCACCATAGGTGTATTCCCAAGGGAAACCATCGTTAATATGTCTTACAGTATGGTCTGCCCATTCCCAGATACATCCACCAAGGAAAATATCATCAGAATAGAACAACTGCATATACTCTTCCATAGCACCGGGACCTACGCCCATTGCATGACAATATTCACAAAGGAAGAATGGTACTTCATTAAAGGATTTACCATTTTTACGTCTTTGAATCTTCTTCATTACATCCTGATGTGTGTACATTTGTGAGTAAACATCATAGTGCTGACGTTTTGTATGTGTAACACCTTCATAATGAACGGGAATTTCTGTACCTAAATCCTTAAGCATTTTATAACACTTATCGTGACACTTATAGCCCTTAGATTCGTTACCAAGACTCCACATAATAATTGACGGATGAGTTCTGTCACGATAATACATACGACGAACTCTATCCATATAACGTGGTGCCCATTTCAAATCGTGGCTAATCATATCTTCAGGACAGTTAAGATTCCAAAGACCATGAGTTTCAATATCTGCCTCGTCAACAACGTAAAGACCATAATGGTCACAAAGCTCAAGGAAGAATGGGTCAGGCGGATAGTGAGATGTACGCACGCAGTTAACGTTAAACTCTTTCATAAGCTGAACGTCTTTTTCAAGGTCAAGAAAATCTTGACAATAACCCTTTGTTTCGTGAGTATCGTGATGGTTTACACCTTTAAGCTTGATTTTCTTTGAGTTGAAATAGAATGTTGTGCCATCAATTTTAATGTTTTTAAAGCCGATATACTGACGAATAGACATTACCTCTTTTTTACCGTTATAGAGAGTGATGTATAATTCGTAAAGACGCGGAATTTCTGCACTCCATTCCTCAACATCAAGTTTTTTGAATGAAATGCTTGTATTTTTTGTTATTGCACTTTCACCTTCACAAAGAAGAGTTTTGCCATCGTAAAGAGCTGCTTTAACTGTTGTATTTTTAAACGCTCCTTTTACATCTGCACTGATATCAAGGTCATATTTTTTGCCTTTTTTAGATGCAATAGCCTGAAAATCGTTAATATAAGTTTTATCATATGCATAAAGAAGAACATCTCTGAAAATACCGTTTTCGCGGAACATATCCTGTGCCTCAAGATATGAACCAATGCTCCATTTGAAAACAACTGCAACAATTTCATTGCTGCCTTCTTTAAGATATTCGGTAATATCAAACTCATAAGAGTTATGTGCACCTTCACCGAAGCCTACAAAAACGCCATTTACATATAAATCCAAACAAGGAGTAATGCCGAGGAATGTGATTATGTAATCTTTTGTTTTATCATCGATTTCAATGAATTTACGATAAATACCACAAGAAAAATCTTCAGGTAATTCAGGCGGACGAACACCTTTACCCCATTCACCACCGAACTTGCGGTTATCAAAGCCGTAAGGTGTGTTGATATATTCAGGAACCTCGTAGCCTGTTCTTTGCCACGTAGATGGAACATTCACCTTATCAAACTTTATTTTTGAAGTATCAATTGTGTTTGGAAGTTTAGATTTCTTTTTGTAATACTTAAAATCCCATTCACCGTTAAGAATAGTTACAATATCACTGTTGTAACGCTCTGTTTTGTAATCTGCAGATTTTGCATCCTTAAGCTTTTTATGAGGCACACAATACGCTCTTGGTGCTAATCTTCCGGTTTCGTAAGATTTGAAATTACAATGATTAAGCTTATCAATAATGTATTTCATAAAAAAACACCGCCTTATTCCATATTAATTTAATATTATCATAGACGTGTGTATATTTCAATTTTAAAACTCAAAAATATCGCACAAAAATAATGCAATTATTTTTATATTATGGTAAAATACAGGTATTAATATATAGGAGTTCCTTAAAATGACAGGCACAGAAGAAAAAATCACAGGAGTTGTTGAGGATATCACCTTCCGTAATGAAACAAACGGATGGACAGTAATGGATTTATCCGTAAACAACGAGCTGTTAACTGCGGTTGGTGTTTTACCCGGAGTCAATTCCGGTGAGACCGTTACCCTGACCGGCAATTTTACAATTCATCCTTCATTCGGCAGACAATTCAAGGTGTCTGCTTTTAGTCGTGCCCTGCCTGAAACAACAGACCAGATTTTTAAATATCTGGCATCCGGTGTTATAAAAGGAATAGGCCCTAAAAGAGCTACGTCAATAGTAAATAAATTTGGCGCCGACACGCTTTACGTAATTGAAAACGAACCGGAAAGACTCAGTGCAATAAAAGGAATATCAGAAGAGCAAGCAAAATCAATTAGCGAAGAATTCAAAAAGCAAACGGCTTTGCGTTCAATTATGTTAGGTCTTGAAAAATACGATTTTACTCCTGCAGAATGTGTAAGAATATTCAAAAAGTTAGGAATAAAAGCAGTTGAAAAAATTGAAGAAAACCCGTATTGTCTTTGTTCTTTGAACCTGGGTATCTCTTTTGAACGAGCAGAGATTATAGAAAGTAAACTACCAAAAAAACCTTTGCCCGACTTCAGAATAAGAGAAGGTATTCTTCACGTTGTACGATACAACTCTGCAAACAGAGGTCACACCTGTATACCACGAGAAAAGCTTCTCAGACCTTCATCAGATTTATTATCTGTAACTGAAGATGAAATTGATATTGCCATAGACGGGCTTATTAACACTGCACAATTAAAACAACAAAAAATAGACGGAAAAGACTTCGTTTTTTTACCATCTGCATTTCTTGCAGAAAAAAGAATTGCCGATAGAATAAACATTATCGCAAACTTTCCGCCGCCTTCTGCTCCACAACTTGCAGATTGGATTGAATTTGCAGAACATACAAATAATATTAAATACGAAGACCAACAACGCATTGCCATCACAACTGCGGCTAAAAAAGGTCTGCTTGTTCTCACAGGCGGTCCCGGTACAGGTAAAACAACAACGATTAAAGGTATAATTAATATTTTTGAGCGTCAACATCTGGATATTGCTCTTGCGGCACCCACAGGAAGAGCCGCGAAGCGTATGAGCGAGGTAACAGGTATGGAAGCCAAAACCATACACCGCCTCTTAGAAGTTACCTGGGACGAGGATGACCGCCCCGTTTTCACACATGATGCGGAAAACCCGCTTGACTGCAACGCTTTGATTCTTGATGAGCTTTCTATGATAGATATTCATCTTTTTGCACATCTTCTTGAGGCTTTACCTTTAGGTTGCAGACTTATTCTTGTAGGAGATAGCGACCAGTTACCACCTGTTGGTGCAGGTAATATTTTGCAAGATTTAATAATTTCCGGTATGCTTCCGGTTGTTTGCCTTACACAAATTTTCAGACAAGCAATGGAAAGTAAAATCATCACAAACGCCCACAAAATCGTCAGTGGCGAGAACCCTGATTTAACAAATGACGACAAAGACTTTTTCCATATAGAAAAGCCTTCTCCATATCACGCCGCACATACCGTTGTTGATTTATGTGCAAACCGATTACCTTGCGCATATAACTGGGACCCATTTACGGATATACAGGTGATAACCCCATCTAAAAAAGGTGAAACAGGAACACAAAATCTTAACAGATTATTGCAAAACGCCTTAAATCCACCTTCAGAAGACAAAGACCAGATAACCGTCGGCACAAAAATTTTCCGTGTCGGTGACAAGATTATGCAAATAAAAAACAATTATAACATTGTATGGGAAACTCAAAATGATACCGGCACAGGTGTATTTAACGGTGATATCGGTATAATTACCGCTATTGATTTAAAAAACAATATTATCACCATAAATTTTGACGGTAAGGTTGCAGTAATTGCCCCCGAATTTTTAGATGAATTGGAGTTAGCCTATGCAATTACCGTACACAAAAGTCAGGGCAGCGAATTCAAGGCAGTAGTTTTACCTACAATGAACGTTGTACCTAACCTTGCATACCGCAATCTTTTATACACCGCAGTTACACGTGCCAAGGAACTACTCGTCACCGTAGGCAGTCATCAGACCATTTTTAATATGACACAAAACGACAAAAAAGCGAAAAGATACTCTGCTCTTGCTCACTTTCTTAAGGAACAGTTATGATTAATTTTAAAAGAATTAAGGAATATATACTCTCCTTTATATTTACTAAACGATGTAGATTTTGCAACCAGGTTTGCGATATTCGCAATGAAATTTGCGACTCATGTTGTGAAGAAATAAAAACTATTGATGGTGAAATCTGTTTCAATTGCGGTTGCAGTAAGCTTATTTGCAATTCTGACGAGAAAAAGCACTTTTACGAAAGTGTATGCGCACCTTATTACTATGAAGGTGCCGCTAAAAAAAGTGTACTTGAGCTTAAATACAACGACTATTCATCAATTGTGGATGGCTTAAGTTACGATATGGTGCAAAGCATATATAAACATTATAAAGATTTGGATTTTGATTGTTGCACCTTTGTGCCAATGCATAAAGATGATATTAAAAAGCGTGGCTATAATCAATCACAACTTCTTGCTCAAAAAATTGCTCAATCAATAGGCATACCATGTTACGAACTTTTAAAGAAAGATTACAAAACCAAAACACAACACTCTTTACCCGAAATAATGCGTAGCGGTAACCTATTGGGTGCCATCAGTTATAACTCTGACGAAAACATAAACATTGACGGCATGCGTATTCTCCTTTGTGACGATGTCAAAACAACAGGCTGCACTCTGGACGAATGCACAAAGGCACTCCTTTTTGAAGGTTGTGCCGAGGTCCGTTGCATAACTGCTTGCATACGTCATAAAAATGATAAAAAGGACTGAAGAGTAATCTTCAGTCCTTTTAATTTTAAAATCAGTTGTTACCGTCAAGAATATAAACAACAATATCTCTTCTACCCCAGTTTACACATTGCTCTTCAGTATTCATAAACAAGTCAATTGTCCAGTCAACATCGTAAATGTAGCTGCCTGTATCTGCTGCGATACAATAACCATAAACGTATTTACCGTCTGCAGAAACAATATACATTTCTGTTCCATACGGAATTTCATTAGGGTCAACTGCAACATAACCTGTCTGAGCAACCTTACCTGTTGAGGTAATACCACCAGGAATACAATAAGCTGTTGCTTTTGCGTTAATAACCTTTGAATAGTTTACAGGCTTACCGTCTGTACCTAACGTAAGATAATCAGGCACTGCCATTTCACTGATTGTTTCACCGGCTGTAATGGTTGTTGAATACTTTTTATAAGAATCCGGACGTTCCTTTGTACCAACTTTTACAGTCTGGTTAACAGGCTCATTGTTAACAGTTTCACTCAAAGTATTTGAAAAGCTATAAACGCCGTTTACATAGCAATCTTCATATACTACTGTTTTTGAACCGTTAGCACCTGATGAAAGAAGTGTTTTTTCATCTGTAAACTGAGCATCGCAATACTCATAATCTGTACCATATTCAATTACTTCTTTTGTTGTACGTTCAACAAACTCAATTCTGAAAACTTCTATTGCTATATTTTCATAAAGAGCTTCGTTCAGTTCAGGCTCTGTAACGTCATTTTCATCAATAACTACACCTGCTGCCGCAACAGCCTGTTCTACAGTTTTTCCTGAAACTGTTTTTTCAAGACATTTGCCGTCTACTGTAATTTTTACGTTAAAAATATCGTAAATCTCAATTACCATTCCTTCTTCAAGAACAGCGTCTGCATTATGGCTGAATGCTGTACCCGGAGCAAGCTCAAGACCTGTACACTCAACTGCATCTGAAACAGTACCTGAAGTATGAATAGTGTATACTGTGTCATCAAAGTTAACAATACTAACCTCAACACCACGTTTGATTGTAATAACGCTATCGTTACCAGCGTTAAAATCTGCTAAAACTACACTGTCACCATATGCTTCGTTAACAGTGATTCCTGCAATTTCAAGAATTTCGTTAGCATCTGTTTTAGCGGTTGTAATAACAATCGCTTTATCACCATCGTAAATTGTTACATCATACATTACTGATGGCACGGCGAAGGCTGTGACTGAAACGAAGAATAAAATCGCCATTACTAAAAGAGAAGCTCTTTTAAATGGTGAAAGCACTGCCGTTTCGCCTATTTTTCTGACTGTCATGGTATAAATCTCCTTAGACAAGCAACAATCGGAAATATCATCCCGAGCCTTTCTAATCGGGTCCCCTGAATGTTGCCGTTGTAGGCACATTTGTCAGCAATAGCGTACCGGGAACGCCACCGCTCGGTACATTACTGATGGCAAAGATGCCACTGTTATCCTATGGCAAAGGGTATTATACCCCACATCTTCTAAAAGTCAAATAACTTTCAAAAACACTTTTTGTTACTTTTTCACAAAGGTTATGAACACTAAAAATGTATATCCGACAAAATATGCTTGTTTTGTATAAAAAACTACAAGTGTTATTCAACTCGTTTTGTAAAAAGTGCAGAAATTACAAACTGTAACATTTTGAAATGATTTTGGGTGTTAAATATTATCATTTTGTAATTTTTGTTGACTATTTATTGCAGAACAGTCATAATATAGGTATAATCTACCAAATTTTACGGAGACTTAATATATGAATATAAATCTACCATCAGAGGTTGAAACAATTCTATCAACACTTACCGCCGCAGGACACGAAGCCTTTTGTGTCGGCGGTGCAATAAGAGATTGCGTAATGGGAATTACGCCTACAGACTGGGATATTACAACCTCAGCCCAACCTCACGAAACAAAGGAAATTTTTAAAAATTACAAAACAATCGAAACCGGATTAAAACACGGAACATTAACGGTTTTGATTGACCATAAACCCTTTGAAATAACAACTTACAGAATAGATGGTGAATATAACGACAACCGACATCCCACAAATGTTGAATTCACAAAAAATCTCAAGGAAGACCTTGCAAGAAGAGATTTCACAGTAAATGCTCTTGCCTATAATCCTACTGTGGGGCTTGTTGATTTTTATTCGGGACAAGCACATATATATAATAGTATAATAAAAACTGTAGGAGAGCCTGAAAAACGCTTTCATGAGGACGGATTAAGAATAATGCGGGCTTTACGTTTTTCTGCAGTTTTAGGCTTCGAAATTGAAGAGGAAACAAAAAAGGCTATCCACAAAAACAAAGAACTTTTAAAAAACATATCTGCTGAACGTATAGCAATTGAACTTACAAAGCTTGTTTGCGGAAAAAATGCTTTTAATGTTCTTATGGAATATGGTGATGTTCTGTCTGTATTTATTCCTGAAATTGCTCCTACTATCAACTTTAAACAGTATGGCAAAAAACATGCATATGATATATGGGAGCATATTTGTCACACAGTAGACACCATTCCTGCCCAAAAGGATTTACGCCTTACTATGCTCCTTCACGATTTAGGAAAGGTTCCTACTCATCAAATAAACGAAAACGGCGACAGTACATTTAAAAATCACGCCATGCTCGGCGGTGAAATGGCAAAAGAAATATTGACTCGCCTGAGATTTGATAAAAAAACTATTAATAGGGTATCCTACCTTGTTTCATACCACGACTTTGAGCCTGTAAATAGCAAAACAGAATTAAAGCATCACTTAAAAACAAAAACGCCCGAAGATATCCGCACCCTTCTTGTTATTAAAAAGAGCGACAGAGGCGCTTTAAGTGAAAGTTACAGAGATATTTCTTCTGCAACTGCACAAAATCTTTTATGGCTTGAAGAAATCGAAAAGAATAACGAATGTTGCAACATAAAAGACCTTGCCATAACAGGCAACGACCTTTTAAAATCAGGTTTTGAAGGTGAAAAAATAGGCACTGCATTAAACGATGCCCTTGATGCAGTTATCGAAGGTAAAATTCTTAACAACAAAACTGATTTATTGACATACCTATTATAATAGTATACAATATAGAGTAACGCTAAAAAGGAATAGGTGATATTATGCGTAACACTTATGCTCTTAACTTCGGTTGGAAATTTTCTCCTGACTTTTCAGAAGAAATGATTAAAAAATCCTTTGATGACAGCAGTTTTGAAACTGTTGACATTCCTCATGCCAACAAGGAATTGCCATTGAATTATTTTGATGAAAATTCTTATCAGTTCACAAGCTGTTATCGCAAAAAATTCAATATTAAAAAATCCAAGGGTATGCGCTACATTCTTCATTTTGAAGGTGCGGCAGTTTACTCAAAGGTGTATCTTAACGATAAATTTATCGGCGAATACAAAGGTGCATATAACCGCTTCAGCTTTGATATTACAGAAGACGTTAAAGCGAAAGATAATGTTCTTGTTGTTGAGCTTGACTCCAGTGAAAGAAAAGAAATTCCACCATTCGGTAACGTTGTGGACTATCTTGTTTACGGCGGTATTTACCGCGAAGTATGGATTGAAGAAGTTGCAGATGTTTATATTGACAATGCATTTGTAAGAACACTTAACGTTCTTCACGATAAAAAGCTTCTCAGTATTGATGTTACACTTTCAGAAAGTACAAGCGGCAACCTTACCTTTGCACTTTATGACGGTGACATAAAAATTGACGAAAAAACAACTGCATTCAAAGGCAGAGTTATAAATGCTAAATGGGCAGTTAAAAACGTTAAACTCTGGGATTTGGATAACCCTAATCTTTACACAGTTAAAATCAAGCTTAATGATACTGATGAAACTGCAGTCCGCTTTGGTTTCAGAGAATGCAAATTCTATAAAGACGGCTTCTACCTCAACGGCAAAAAAATTAAAATCCGTGGTCTTAACCGTCATCAGAGTTTCCCTTACGTTGGTTACGCTATGCCTGCAAATGTTCAGAAAGCTGACGCAGATTTACTCAAATATGAATTAGGCGTAAACCTTGTAAGAACTTCACACTATCCTAACAGTGTTCATTTCCTTGACAGATGCGACGAAATCGGTCTTCTCGTATTTACCGAAATGCCATCATGGCAATATCTTGGTGAAGGCGAATGGCGTGATATATGCCTTGATAACGTACGCAGAATGGTTCTTCGCGACAGAAATCACCCATGTGTAATCCTTTGGGGTGTACGCGTTAACGAAGGTCTTGACTGCGACGAATTCTATACAGAAACAAACCGCGTTGCAAGAGATCTTGACGACACTCGTCAGACCGGTGGCGTAAGAAACATGCCAATGAGTCACCTTCTTGAAGACGTTTACACAATGAACGATTTTATTCACTCAGGCGGTGCAATCAACCTTTTACCACCTGCACTTGTTACAAAATCACTCAAAGCTCCTTACCTTGTTACTGAACATAACGGACACATGTTCCCAACAAAGAGTTTTGATAAAGAAGGCGTACGTACAGAGCACGCGCTTCGTCATACAAGAGTTCTTAACTCTGCCTACGGCAACAAGAGAACAAGCGGTGCTATTGGTTGGTGTATGGCAGACTACAACACTCATAAGGACTTTGGCAGCGGTGACAGAATCTGCTACCACGGTGTTACAGATATGTTCCGTGTACCTAAATTAGGTGCAGCAGTTTACCGCTCACAACAAGAAGATAAACCTTTCCTTGAGGTTACCTCTGCAATGGATATCGGTGAACATCCGGGCGGAACAATCGGTGATGTATGGGTATTTACAAACTGTGATTACGTTAAGCTTTACAAAAATGGTAAATATACAAGCACTATTTATCCTGATTCTTCAAAATTCAGGAATCTTCCTCACCCACCAATGATTGCTCAAGACTTTATTGGCGATTCTCTTACAACAGATGATGGTATTGAAGGACTTGCAGCAGAGCTTCTTACAGATACCCTTATTGCCGCTCAGTCAAAGCAATGGAAAATGCCACCTACAAAGTTCCTCAAAGCAGGTGCCGCTATGGTTGTTGGCAAAATTCCATTCAACAGAATGTTTGATATTGTTACAAAGTACATCGGCGGTTGGGGTAACGAACAGATTACCTACGCTTTCGAAGGTTACATTGACGGTAAATGTGTTGCAACAGTTACAAGAACCGCTGTAACAGACTTTCATATTGACGTAAAGGCGGATTCCTACGTTCTTCGCGAAG
>JAZRKV010000036.1:0-30066 GCA_045646545.1 Acutalibacteraceae bacterium | reverse complement strand
ACACAATGATGATGGAGGCGTATATTTCGGGAAACCAAACAACGGCACGGATTGGTGCTTTATTAAAAAGATTTCTGATAACTGGTACTATTATGAGTTGCACTGGGCGTAAAACAAGGGCTTCGCATACTTTTGGTCGTTTTTACCCCTACTTATACACCTTTTAATCGTTCTTTCGCAGAAAAAAGACTTGCTTCGGCAAGTCTTTTTTTAATGAAACGCACCTTTCGGTGCATTAAGCAACTTTCGTTATGAAGTAGCCTTCGGCTATGAAGTGTGCTTTCGCACATTAGCGCTTCGCTTCATAGGCGCTTTGCGACTACTTCATAAATTTGTGAAACAAATTTGCTTCATATTTGCTTTAGCAAATGCTTTATTTTAAATACATAAAACCCAAAAATCAATTTTTATTACTTTCTTGTAATTTATTGGGAAACTAAATCGTATTTTGTTGAAAAATCAAAAATATCATGTTATTATCTATGAAACAAATTTTTTACTAACGGAGCATTTGTTATGAAAAAAGTCTTATCAATATTTTTAATTTTAACGATTTTAATAGCTTGTGTTGCTTGTGGTAAAACTGAGTCTGTGAGCAAAGACTCAACAATCACTACAGAAAGCACCACAGAAAGTTCTACAACAAATACCACTGAAAGCACAACAAAAGAATCAACCACCGAAATTGTTTCAGAAAATGAAAGCACAACCATTGTGGAAGAAAGCACAACAAAGCCGCAGGAAGAAGAAACCACAAAAGAAAACACAAATACTAAACCGACCGAAAAACCTTCTACCCCAACTACTGAAAAACCTACAAGTAAACCTACTACCCCAACTACTAGACCAACCGAAAAGCCTACTACTAAACCCACTGAAAAACCGACAACTACTAAACCTTCTGCTTCGAAACCTTATTTTGTAAGTTTAGAAATTGTTAGTGTAAAGAGGATTCAAAATTTCCAAGTTGATGGTATGCATGTCCTTGACAGGATATATGGAAAAAATAAATGTCTTCAATATGGTGATACGATAGAACTTCGTGTTAATATGTCTGATGGTGGTTCAAGTGGTTTTAAGGTTGTACAGGTATCTGCCGGAACATATACAGTTAACGGAAACATCATAACTATAAAGATAAATCAGAGAGACCCTGGTATTGTGATTGATGTTCTTACTGTTGATAAAAATGGAAAACAAACATATGGTACAAAGGAAATAAAAATTCATCATTCAAGTGAAATTAGTGATGATGAAGCAATCAGAAGTTATGCAGAAGAAAGAGGATTACAATTGTTAAATGGTACTAATGAAGAAGATTTCGTGCATTATAAGGTGAAAATACCAGGAAACTCAAATTGGCACAGTCAGGCATTTGCTGCTATCGATAAATGTGTTAATGCAGGTTGTACACGTTATACTTATCAAGTAGTCCCACAGGATGCTTTTGAAATTGGAGCCTATAAGTAAAAAAAGAACCAAGTTTAAGACTTGGTTCTTTTTTCACTTTTTTCTACTTCACAAATCAAAAACTACTGTTTTCATTAAATCTTTCGACTCTTCAAAAACATAAGAAAATTGAGGATTATAGGCATTATTCAGCAACTCTCTTGAAATTGTGTTGTAGGTCATTTGTATCCCATCTCCGCTAAAATTGTACTTTTGCTTTTTTACAAAACTACTTTTTTATAAAAAATATTATAATAATTTACCACAAGCTAATTCTATTGCTTTTTTCTTGTTATAAGTGTTATAATTATACTTATCAGAATAGATGTTTATTAACAGGAGTTACAATGGAATTCAAAGAAAAATTACAAGAACTTCGCAAACGCAATGGTCTCACACAAGAAGAACTAGCAGAAATCCTTTTTGTTTCCCGAACTGCAATTTCAAAATGGGAATCAGGCAGAGGCTATCCTAATATTGATTCACTTAAAGCAATTTCAAAATTCTTCAATTTATCTATTGATGAATTACTTTCCGGTGAAGAATTATTATCAATTGCAGAAAAAGATACCGAACAAAAAGAAAATTATATACGTGATCTTGCTTTTGGCTTGATTGACATAAGTGTTGCAATTTTCTTTTTTCTGCCTATATTCGGTCAAAAAACAAATGGGATATTACAAGAAGTTTCTCTATTATCCCTTAACGGTATTGCGACTTATTTGCAAATAATTTATTTTTTAAACGTAGTCGGAATTATTATATTCGGTATTCTGACTTTAGCTTTTCAAAAACACCAACAATTATTTTGGAAACAAAACAAATACAAAATATCTTTAATACTTAATGCACTCGGAGTACTTATATTTATCATTAGCACACAACCTTATGCAGCGACTCTGTTGTTTATGTTTTTTGTTATTAAGGTTCTTATGCTCATAAAACATCATTGACACAAAAAGTGTCAGTATTGTGACGTTGCGTTTCTTGTGTTTTTTTATCTCTGCTTTTAATATTTTAATCAGGCAAAAAGCCAAAAAATAAAAAGGCAGGTTATAAAAATGAAAAACAAAAAGGAAAACAAAATCTACTTATACACTTCATTGTCTATACTTTTAGCATTTGTTGTGTGGACTATAGCCGTTTGTTTTATTAACGTAAAAGCAATCGGCCCAAATAACTCAACTGTTGGATTTGCATCCATTAACGGACTATTCCACAAAGCAACAGGTTTCCATGAATTTCTGTACAATATCACTGACTGGTTTGGTTTGGTACCAATTTTCACCGTAATAGGGTTTGCTTTTTTCGGTATTATACAATGGGTAAAACGTAAACGTTTAAGTAAGGTTGACTATAACCTTTTTATACTTGGTGGATTCTATATTGTTGTAATAATTGCTTATATCTTTTTTGAAACCGTTACCATAAATTACAGACCGGTACTCATTAACGGAATCCTTGAAAAATCTTACCCCTCATCAACAACATTACTTGTATTGTGTGTTATGCCAACAACAATAATGCAATTAAACAGCCGAATAAAAAATACTCATATTAAAAAATCAGTTTCCTTCATAATTACGTTATTTATTGTATTTATGGTTATGTGCCGACTCCTTTCAGGTGTTCATTGGCTTTCGGATATTATCGGCGGCATACTTCTCAGTACAGGTCTTGTAACGATGTACGTATATCTAATCAACATAAAAAAATAATCAAACAAACAAGATAGCAACAGTTTAGTTCTACAGAGCTGTTGCTTTTTTATTTATTACAGTGGTATAATTAATCAAGAAAGATGGTGAACACAAATGGAAAAAGGAATAGTATTCAATATTCAAAAATTCTGCATACACGACGGAGACGGTATACGTACTTGTATTTTTCTTAAAGGATGTCCCTTAAGATGTATATGGTGCCACAATCCCGAAAGTTTTGATAAATCACCTACACTTTCTTTCAACAAAACTAAATGTTCGTCTTGCGGCAGATGTGTTACCATTTGTAATAACCGTACAATTCAATATAACGCTTTAAAAATCGATCGTGAAAAATGTATCTCATGCGGCAAATGCGTAAAAACATGCCTTAATAACGCAAATGAAATTACAGGTAAAGAAATGACTTCAACTGAAATAATAGATGAAGTCATGAAAGACGAAATGTTTTACACAACATCAGGCGGAGGTATCACAATTACCGGTGGCGAGCCCTCGTATCAGTCTGATTTCAGTTTAGAACTTCTCTCGCTTTCAAAAGAAAAAGGAATCTCAATTGCAATAGAAACTTGCGGTATGGGCTCCCGAAGTTTTTATCAGAAAGCCGCTGACCTTGGCACAACATTTTTATACGATATAAAATGTATTGACCCGAAACTACACAAAAAACTTACAAGAGCAGACAATACTCCCATAATTTCAAATCTCCTTTACCTTATGGACCGTGGTGCAAACATTATTATAAGGTTACCTTTAGTCCCTGAGTGTAACGATAAAAATGAAGATATTGCTCTTCTTTCTGCTTTTTTAAAAGAAAACGAAGGTCGTTACAAATACGCAGAAATCATGCCGTATCACTCCCTTGGTATCGGGAAAGCGGAAAAAATCGGCACATCTGCACTTTTCTTTCAACGTAATGCAAATGATGAGGATATATCACGTTGGACTTCTCTTTTCAATAAACATGGAATCGATATAAAAGTATCAAAATAACGAGGTTTATTTATGACAAACTTAGCAAAGATTGACCCTTTTCTTTATGGGTATTTTTCAGACGAAAGCCTTGAAGTAGGTGAACGCGTAGGACTTGCTCTTTTACACGCATCCAAAAATCTTGAAATCAAATTCTCACAACAACTGCTTCCTGAAACGGCATTTGTAACAGAAAGTGGCAGTTCAGGTTACTCACCATCCGACGGACTTTGGTTTTCTGAAGAAAATATTTTTAAACTTGCAGAAAAATATCCTGAACACAAAGACACACTCAACAGTTACGTTCAGAAAATAAACATTTTCAAAAATAAATCTCAAATGCTTAATTGCGAAGTCACTGATGCACTTAACAATTCGGGTGCTGAATGGGGCGGCGGTTGGGGCGGACACTCTAACCCTGATTACGGAAGAATAATTAATTACGGAACGGATTATCTTCGCACAATAATAGAAGAAAACTCTAAAAAATACCCATCGGAAGATTGGTTTTACCGTTCATGTTCCTATGCCCTTGATGCTATTGATATCTTCGGCGAAAGGTACCGTAAAACGGCACTCTGCAATGCCGAAACCTGCATTAATGAAGGTGACAAAGAATTTTATTTGAAAATGGCAAAAGCATTTGAAACAGTACCTAAAAAACCTGCATACGATTTCACATCGGCTATATGCTCTTTTATGCTTGTGTTTGCACTTGACGGTAGTGATTCACCTGGCCGTTTTGACCAATATATGTACCCTGCATATATAAAAACGGAAAACAAAAAAGAAATAGCTGACCTCCTTGACAGACTGTGGGATTATTTCCGCGATCATCGCTCATGGAATTTGTGTATTTCAGGAAGCGACGAAAACTGGAATGACGAAAGCAATGAACTTACATATGATATTCTTGCTATGGTCAGAAAAAAAGGATACAACACACCTAATCTTACGTGCCGTGTTCACAAAAACACTCCTGACGTTCTTTGGAATGCTATTACCGACACGTTAGCAACAGGTACAGGTTTACCTGCACTATACAATGATGATGTTGTTTGTGCTGCCTTGGAAAACATAGGTATACCGCCTGAAGACAGTCACGATTATTGTATGAATGGATGTAACCAGATAGACGTTTTCGGTAAGAGTCATATGGGTCTTGAAGATGGAGAAGTTGTTTTTTCAAAATGCTTAGAATTTGCTCTTCACAACGGCACAGATAATATGACAGGTGAAAAAGTTTCCATAGAAACAGGTGACCCGAGTAGTTTCTCATCTTACGAAAGCTTTGAACGTGCTTTTATGGACCAATTGGAGTTTGTTACCTATAACTCCTGCAGTAGTGCAAACAGATGGCAACATTACCGCGGATTATTCCAACCTCATCCCTTACGTTCATGTCTTATTGCAGGATGTCTTGAAAACGGCCGTGACTACAGAAACGGCGGTCCGCTCTATAATCACGGTCAGATATTGGCCGAAGGTATCGCAGATACAGGTGACAGTCTTTATGCTGTAAAAAAACTTGTTTATGACGAAAAAAAATATACAATGTCTGAACTTATCAATGCTTTAAATGCTAACTTTAACGGATACGAACAACTTTACCACGATTTTAAAAACTGCGAAAAATTCGGTAACGATATAAAAGAAGTTGATTTAATAACTGCCCGTGCATTAAACCGTTTTTTTACTGTTCTTAAACGTAACAACACTTACAGAGGCGGTATTTTTACAGGCGGATGCAGTACCTTTAACCGAGCTGCAGGATACGGAATGAAAACTGCTGCTCTTCCTAACGGGAAACTTAAAGGTGAACCGCTTCTTGCTGATAGCATTGCCGCAACACCCGGACGTGACACCAACGGTCCTACCGCACAGATAAAATCAGTACTCAAGTACAATCATCTTGATGCTTGCAGTGGCTTTGTTTTTCAAAACAAGTTTGATAAAAAGATGTTTTTATCCGAAAAAGGTAAGGCATCTTTCATTGCACTTGCAAAAACGTTTTTTGCAAACGGAGGTCAACAATACACAATCACAGTCGTTTCGCCTGAAGACCTTATTGATGCAAAAAACAATCCCGAAAATCACCGTAATCTTATTGTACGTGTCGGAGGTTACAGCGATTATTTTGTTAACCTTAATAATGAATTACAAGATAACGTTATTGAAAGAACGTTAATGGATATTTAATTTTACTTTTTTAAAACTATTCTCATCTGCCTTACCCTACTATTTACGTTAAATAATATCCTATGTTCAAATATCTATAATAATCGGAATATTGCTTTTCGTTTTATGAATGGTATAATTATCTAAATAAAGGAGTGACTTCCATGAAGAAATTTCAGATAATACTTTCTTGTGTTTTAATTGTAATAGCCCTTGTTTTTTCACACTTTTCATCACTTTTTTTATTCAGTGAAACAACCATGGTGCCTTTTACAAATGAATATAAAATTCCTGAAACAATCCCATCGTACACTTCTATTTCTTCCAAAGAAAAATCCGATTGGTCAGCTAAATGGATTTGGGACAAAGATAATCTTACCGAAAAGAACACCTGGATGTGTTTAAGCAAAAAAGTTACACTTGATAATACCCCTGACGAACTTATCGCAAACATATCAGCAGATTCAAAATATTGGTTATATATAAACGGAAAAAACGTCGTTTTTGAAGGTAACGTAAAAAGAGGACCTACCAACGATAGCGGTTATTACGACAGTATTGACATTGCACCTTTCCTCAAGAAAGGAGAAAACTCAATTTCTGCATTAGTATGGTACTGGGGCGATGAAAAGAACTATTCATACAACAGTAGCGGTCAGGGCGGCTTTATTTTTGAAGCAAAAAACGAAGATATTACAATACTCTCCGACAAAACATGGAAAGTAAAAAAGGATTGTGCGTACAAAGATAAAAAATCACACCAACCAAATTACAGGCTTCCTGAACACAGTATTTATTACGATGCCAGAGAATCCCTCGGTGACTGGACAAACGTGAATTTTGATGTTTCTTCATGGGATAACGCAACTGAATATGATATCGGTGGCAATGGTATATACGGTAAACTTTACCCACGAGGAATACCGCTATTAAAAGACTACGGCCTTAAAAATTATGAAAATTCTGAAAAATACAAAAATTACACTGTTAATAAAATTTACGGTGAAAAAATCACCGTAAACATTCCGTACAACGCTCAACTTACACCGTATTTAAAAATCAAATCTCCTGCCGGTAAAAAAATCCGCATAACTACCGAAAATACTTTAATCGGTGCGGTTTCAACTACCTATATCACAAAAGATGGCGAACAAGAATTTGAATCTTTAGGATGGATTAACGGTGAACACATCACATACGAAATCCCTGACGGTGTTACAATTATTTCTCTTATGTACCGTGAGACAGGATATGACAGTGATTTTTGCGGTGATTTTAAATGCGATGATGAATTTTTAAATTCCTTGTGGCAAAAGTCCTTACGTACACTCTACGTTACTATGCGTGATAATTATATGGACTGTCCTGACAGAGAAAGAGCTCAATGGTGGGGCGACGTTACCAGCGAGATGATTATGACGATGTACTCTATGGACAGTAACTCTTATCTGTTGTATCAAAAAGGCGTTGAAGCAATGCTTTCTCACGTTGACAACACAAAAGTACTACAAACTGTTGTTCCTATAAATGGTGACTATTTTGAACTTCCTGTTCAGCAGCTTGCAGGAATTGTTGGCTTCCTCACCTACTATGAATATACCGGCGACAAAGCTTTTCTTGAAAAGGTTTATGATGAATCCATTGACTACCTGAAGCTTTGGGAAATAGGTGAAAACAATCTTGTTGTTCATCGTGAAGGCTCATGGGATTGGCCTGATTGGGGCAACAAGGCAGATATGACAGCAATTGAAAATGCCTGGGTTTACTATGCTCTTTCTGCCACAGAAGAAATGGCGGCGATTTTAGAAAAAAATGATGATATATCATTTATCACTCAAAGGAAAGAAGCAATCTCAAAGGGATACAAGGCTCTTTGGACAGAAAACGGCTTCAAAAGTGAAGACGCAAAAAAACCTGACGACAGAGCCAATGCCCTTGCAGTTTTATCAGGACTTGCAGAAAAAGAGCAGTATAATACTATTACAAATGTGCTCACAACCACTAAAAATTCAAGCCCATATATGGAATATTATGTTCTTGAAGCCCTTTGCAAAATGGGAGAATATGAAGCTGCAAAAGATAGAATTAAGGACAGATACAACGATATGGTAAATGCAGATTACTCTACTCTCTGGGAATTCTGGGACTCTTGGCGTGGCACTAAGAATCACGCATGGAGTGGCGGACCCCTTGTTATAATGAGTAAGCATTTTGCAGGTATCACTCCAATTGCGGCAGGCTATGAAAAAATTAAAATTGACCCCCAATACACGCTGTCTGACACTATGAGTTGTACTGTTCCCAGTGTAAAAGGGTTAATCACTCTGGATTACGAAAAAAATCCGGAAGGCTACGTTATCAACCTTAATCTTCCACAAGATATGAAGGCTATTTTACACGTACCGAATAACGCTGTTGTAAATATCAATTCAAAGCCATATTACAATAATGGTGAGTATGTAAACGGTGCAACCAGTAATGTGGAGATACTTCAAAAAACACTCAGCAACTGATTAAATTACATAATACATAACGAGATTTTGTTCTATAAAGCATATCTTCTGCAAAAGTTTTATGTTGAATTATAATTTTCGTTATGCTAAAATACGTAACATAAAAATTATTCTAAACTAGTACATACAAAAGAGGGAAAAATATGAAAAGCACAACAAAAAAACTCATATCACTTCTATTAGTGATTTTTACACTATCAACATTAACCATTACTGCATTTGCTATAACTCATAGCCGTTCATTAACAGTTGGTAATACATATTCTTTAGCATATTCAGACACACCGTATCAATCAACGGATGAATCTGTCATACAAATACGTCATGATGGCGATTTTTATTATACGGCTGTAGCAGTTGGCGAAGGCACCGCAACAGTATACGGTGGCGTTTGGGCAAATATGCCAAACCCAGAATATTCATTTACTGTAAAATCCAATGAAACATACCAACCAATTACAGAACCCTCCTTGGATGACACAGTTGTAAATGATACAAATGTGAATAATACCGATAGTTATGACGATCACATGAACTCAATCGATAAACAAATGGAAGAAAACAGCAAAAAATTCGATGAAATTCAGGAATCAAGAAAAAATGAATTCAACGAAAAAGCAGAATCAATCCAGGCAGAGCACGATGAAATGTATGAACAAACACAAAATACAATTGAAAAAGGGTTTACTTTTACCGGCATAATGTTTGTTGTAATTATAATTATCTGGATTGTTGCATTACTTAGCATTATTATTGGTGTTATATATATCTTTATTGAAGCTCCAAAATGCGGTATGTCACGTGCTTGGGCATTACTTCCACTTGTTAGTAGCTTTTTAGGTATAATAATTTTCATTGTTATTCGAACAAAAAGCAAAGAACGAAACGGTACACTCGGCACTTCAGGCAGAAAAATAACTTGCCCAACTTGTGGCGGTACACACCCTGACGGTACTGAAACCTGCTCTATTTGTGGCACAAAATTATAATAGGAGGTAACCGTTATGTTTTGTAAAAAATGTGGAAAAGAACTGAATAACGATGATAGGTTCTGTTCCGGTTGTGGAGCAAAACAAGTTACCACATACAAAGAAGTATTTGTTCGTAATGGTTTAACTGAAAAAGAATTCATAGCAAATATAAACAAATGGTTTCAATGGCATCCGAAAGCCGCAAACATCAAAGCTACGTTCAATTCAGAAACCGCCATTGGTCTTATTGCAAACAAGGATGAACTTAACTCTTTTGTTATTGAATACGAGTTATACGAAAACAATAACGAAAATCAGTACGGACTTGTTAAAGAAGAAAAGATAGACCTTGTAAACATTAAATCTCGTGATTACGTTGAAAAATGGAAGCAAGAGCATCCACAAGTTAAGGTTGTTAACTGGAGTGGCACCACACACCAACGCGGTTCCACAACTTCACTTTTATTAGGCGGATTTGGTGCAACTAACAGAATGAACGTATATATTCTTTTTAAATTCCCCAGACCAAAACAATAATAAACTCAACGCCCGAAATTTTAAAATTCCGGGCGTTTGTTTTATATTAAATCACTTCTCACACCTAACTTGATTAATTATCTATTTATGCTATAATTATTTTATCTAATATCAACAGAGGTAAATTATGATTAATATAAAAAAAGAACAACTTGATTTTTTAGATTGGGAATTTGGTGTATTTTTCCACTTCGGCATACGCACCTTTAACGAAGGTCACAAGGATTGGGATATGAAAGAAATGGAACTTAATTCCTTTAACCCTACAGAATTAGATTGTGACGACTGGATTAAAACAATTGCAGACGCCGGTGCAAAATACGCGGTGCTTGTTTGCAAACATCACGATGGTTTTGCAAACTGGCCTTCAGCTTATACAGATTACTCTGTTAAAAACACTCCTTGGAAAAACGGCAAGGGCGACGTTGTAAGGGAATACGTTGACGCCTGTCACAAATACAATATCAAAGTCGGTATTTACTATTCCCCTGCTCAATTTGGCTCTGCACAAATGAATGGCAAAGAATATGACGATTACTTTATAAACCAGATACGTGAACTTCTTTTAAATTACGGCAAAATTGATTACCTTTGGTTTGATGGTTGTGGTAGTGAAGGTCACCAATATGATACTCAACGTATTGTTGCAGAAATCCGAAAGTGTCAACCCGAAATACTTATATTTAATATGTGGGACCCTGACACAAGATGGATTGGTAACGAAGCCGGTATTGCACCATCACCTAACAAATCAATGGTTAACGCTTTAGATTTTTCCATTAACGCAGAAAAAAAAGATGCACTAGAGGAAACCAAATTCCTTCCCGGTGAATGCGATTGCCGTATGAGACTTGAAAACTGGTTCTATAGTGAAAATGATGCTCATACAGTTAAATCTCTTGACGAGCTTATGGGACTTTACTACTACTCTGTTGGCAGAGGTGCGAACTTACTTATTAACATTGGTCCTGACCGCAGAGGCAAATTGCCTGAAGAGGATAAAAAAGCATTACTTGAATTCGGCAACAAAATACGAGAAAACTTTACTGACTTCATAAATTGTAACGAAACAGTTGAAAACAAAAAAATTACTCTTGAAATGGATATGCAAATTGTGAACCACGTTGTTCTTACCGAAGAAATTGACGAAAATGAAATCGAAAACTTCGAAATAAAAGCGTATCCTTACCCTTATGGTGAAGCAATTACTGTTTACCGAGGCACAACAATCGGCCACAAAGCAATTTGCTGTTTCCCTACTATCAATACAAAGAAAATTGAAATTCACTTTGATAAGCAAAAACAAGTAAAAGCCTTTACAAAATATATTAAACAATATTAATTCAATCCATAATAAAAGGAGCTGTAAAAAACTTTCGTTTTTTACAGCTCCTTTTTATTACACAAAAACTTATTCATCCTTTTTAAGTTCGTCAAACATTGCTTTTAATGTGGGACTATTTTTTGTAAGTTTTTTTATTGATAAATCCTGTGCTTTATCGTTCGCAAGACGCAAGTTTCTTTCAGATGAAGTCAATGCATCTTTAACTTTTTGAAGTTGAGCAATTGACTTATCAATTTCTGCAATAGCATCGTTAAACTTACGACTTGCCAAATCATAATTCTTTGCAAAGCCTTCTTTGAAAACATTCATATTATTTTCAAAGTTTATAATATCAAGCTGTTGATTTCTTACAACCTGAAGCTCCTGTTGATACTCTAATGAATTAAGGGCGGCATTACGAAGAAGCGAAATGATTGGAAGGAAAAATTGCGGTCTTACAACATACATTTTAGGATATTTATATGACACGTCTACAATGCCGTTATTATAATACTCATTATCCATCTCAAGCATAGAAACAAGCACGGCATATTCGCAGCCTTTTTCATTTCTATCTTTATCCAACTCTTTAAAAAAGTGCTCATTCTTATGCTTGGTTGCAGTTGTTTCATTTTCGTTTTTCATTTCGAACATAATTGAAATGAACTCTGTACCCTCTTTTGCTTCCCTGAAAATAAAGTCACCTTTACTGCCTGAAGTTGCATCATTATCTTTTTCAAAATAAGCTTCCGGGAAAGCAGTCATTCTAATACTGTTAAACTGATTAAGACAATGTTGTTCAAGACTTTCACCAACCATTTTAGTGGATTGACGAGCCTTGAAATCTTTATAATAAGCAATCTGCTCATCTTTATCCTTCAACTGACCTTCGTACTTTTCTTTAAGATTAGTTTCCATCAGCTTTGTTTCGGCGGCTTTGTTTTCTAATTTCCCTTTAAGCTCAATAATTTCAGTATTCTTTTGAGAAAGCTCTTTTTCTTTCTTTTGTTCTGCTTCTGTAACAGCTAATGTTTTTTCTAATTCGTTAGCATTGATTTTAGCTTTTAACTCTGCAATTTCTCTATCCTTATCCGCAATCTCACGCACCTTTTGATTCAAGGCATCCGCTTGTTCCTTTTCTTTTTCCATACGGATAATTGCAAGGTCACTTGCCTGTTTTTGTTCAAGCTCCTTCGCACGACGAGAAAGCTCTGTATTAAATTCGCTATCACGAACTTGTTGCACAATTGCGGCGTAGCCTGATTCATCCACCTGAAAAAACTCTCCACAATTAGGACATTTAATTTCTTTCACAATTTTCGCTCCTTTATTGGACTTATATCAAGATATATTCTGCATCTTTTTGAGTTTCAAAAGAAACTACATTACCATCTTTTACAAACTCAATTTCCTTACCGTCACTTAAAATACTATTGATATTTTCGCACTCAACAACGCACTTTCTACCCATAAGGCTTTTGATTTTACGAGATAAAACCTTCTCATTTTTTAGTTCTGCAGAAACAAGGAATGCTCCGTCCGCACGAAGATTTTCAAAAGATGCATCAGACTTCTTGTCCCAACAAGGAAAAAACCTGATAATACCCTCATAGCTTTGCATAAGCATCTCGTTAATAGTTGCAGGAACCATTGTTAAATGCTCTATACCGCCACCGTGATGACGGAACAATTTATTAGGTAATGCAAACTCTTTGATGTTATTTTTTATGCCCTCAATAAGAAAACATGGGTCAACTCCAATTCTCGCGCCGGCAGGAAGATAAGAGTTTGAACCATTATCATCAAGTCGACGGTCATTGATAAAATACGTATTTCTTGCAATTTCAAGAAGCTTTTTGCTTGATGAAAAACCGATTTGAGAGGCAGGATAAATATGTTGAAGACCAACTGTATTATCATTTCTCCAACGAATACCGAACTTTGCATATCTGAAACATCTTTTACCTTTTTTGATAAAGGTTGGGAAATCACTGAAATTAGCAATCACATCTTCCCACAAAGCATATTTTTCAGAATTGAGACCAAGTTCCTTAGCCATATCATAAACACCTTTAAACAACAACTTTACAAGTCCCATTGAATTAATGGCATTTATTGTTCTAATTTGACCAAAATGAGTAATGGCTCTAAAATCTTTGCCGCGATAATATGGTATCTCGTGGGCGGCATCACCTTTTATAACATACTTACCTTTTTCTTTTACAAGATAATCTTCCCAGAATTTTGCCGTATTAAATACAAAATTGTAATAGTTTTTGAAAGCATAATCTTTATCATAAGTTGCGAACCAATGCATAATTGGAATAACACAAGCATACGCGGCATGACTTTTTTGACCTAAAAAGAGTATGCCATACTCTTTGCACTCTTCTTGAGTATAAAGATCTAATGCTTTAGGTCCAAAACTTACAGGAAAAGCATAACCACCGCAACCAAAAAGCTTTGCCATTTTTTGAGCCTCTGTACGCATATCATTTACAGGAACCATATATCCATCAAAAAGCTCAGGATGATTGGAAGAAAAAACACAATAATATGGTGCTTCATAATTGTAATTCATATGGTAATCCCCGGCCCACGGGAAAAAGTCATCGGTTATAAAGTTACCAAAAAGTCCAGGTGGAAACTCTTTATTTCCCATACAACCTGCAAGATGATAAAGACTTGAATTATAAAAACCTTCAATTTCTTTATCTTCCAAAGTAACTTTTGAAGCAGAAAAGAATTTTTGCCATTTTTGGAATGTCGCTTCTTTTTCTTCATCATAATTACAATCCGATATCATTTCTATAGCTTTATTTGTATAATCTTCTGCATCAAAGTTTGTAACTACTGATACACAATATCGTACTGTTTTAAATCCATCTGCCACACCTGAAGATATTTGTTTCAAGCAAACTGAAACAGCAGATTCTCTATCTACTTGTTCACCACAGAATTTACGAGAACAACATTTCACACCGTTTTGCTCACAAAAAGAATTTTGAGAACCGCAAGTTTCGGGAAGATTAATATCCACATTATGAGAAACCTCGTTTTCGGGCACTTTGATTTCAAAATAAATCTTATTTTGCGGTGCCACAAAAAGCTCTACGTGTGTACTACCAAACTTGCATTCCAGAAGACCTTTATCGAAATATTGACTGATATTATAATCTTCAAGATTAATATTCTCAATACGCAAATCGCCAACTGTTTTGATACCGCCATCTTTATGTGCACCAACCTCAAATTTCCAAAAATCACATTTGGAAATATGAATAACAAGGTCTTTTTCATCATTATCAAAAACTACGCCCAAGTCGCCATTACCACACATAGCACCGGCAGGTATTTTATAAACTATCCCTGTATTTGTTTTATTGACAGGCTTAGATTTTATTTCATTAAAATATGTATTCACTGTATCACCATAATTAATTAAATTTTTAATTTTTTATCAAAATGTTTTTATTGACCAAAGATTTAAACTCCTGTGCATTTTCAGTGTGAACCGGCACAAGCTTTTTAGGGTTAACCTTATTTACAAGTTGCTTGATTGCTTCTTTATCGGCATGTCCACTAGTATGTAAAGTAACAATCTCCAACCCCAATTCTTTACATTCCTTTAAAAAAACTTTCATATCATCAGTGTCTTTATATCCGCTCCAGAATGAATATACAAGAGCACCATCTTCAAAGCTCATTTCCTTTGAAAGTAGTTTAAGGTAACTGAGCATAGAGCTTCGCACGCACATCACAAAGTGTGATTTTGAAATAAACGCCTTCCCGACCTTATGATTATATTTTGAAAGCATTTCGTATCTTTCAGGATTTGTTATAAACGTAAACACATCATTAAAATCAGGATTCGGAATACTGCCGCCTATAGCTGATGTTATTTCCGCCATATAAAGCTCTTCAAGAAATATTCTTCCGCTACGCTTTGCGGAACGGTACATAGTAACAATTCTATCTATATTCATTGAAGATTGCAAAACAAATACAGGACCTTTTTTCCTACGGAAAAGCTCTACTGCAGATTCTTCAAGACTTTGTTCAGTTTGAGCAACATAACCCTCTCGCGAAAGAGTTGTTCCTTCACAAATCAGAACATCAATATTCTTCGGTAGTTCTTCTAATATCCATTGAAAAGGTTTTCTGCCATTAGAGCGAAAATCACCTGTATAAAGAATTTTTTCTCCATCGGCTTCACATAAAAGCATATAACTATCAAAAGCAGAATGGTCACACAAATATGGTGTGACAGTAATATCCCCCACCGCTATCGATTGCTTATGCACAAGAAAGCCCTTAGGTCTGATAGTTTCAATGTTTTTATAATTATCAGACGCTTTGATTATCTTATAGCTTGCTTCACCAACATAAAGAGGAATATCTTTATGTATCTTATACGCAAGTCCTAAATGGTCTCCATGATAATGAGAAATAAAAACCGCATCGTAGCCCGCACTGTCAAACAGACCTTGAATTGGGGGCAAAAACTGATTTTTATCATTATCAAGTTCAAGACCCACATCAAGCAATATTTTTGTTTTATCGGTAGCAACTTCAATTATATTGCCACCTATTTGGTCTTGCCCTCTATGGATATGTATCTTCATATTTACACCTTGTAATTTCCTGCTACAAAATAACAAGTATACACCGTATCTATAACAGTAATCAATTCTTGATTTTTTTCATCAACTGAAACGTTATTTTCGTCATTTGATATTAAGTTTCTTTACTAACTTTCATCCTTCTTTTCTCCATATTTATAAAATTCCAACTTTACTTAAATCAATCTTAGTTTCTTCTCCATTCATAAAAAGAAACTTATATGGATATGATACATTCATTAATTGTATTTCATTTTTCAAACTTTCACTTTTCTGATTAAAGTCGGCAAAAAGAAAAAGAATTTCTGTTTTAGTTTTATCTATGTTTTCAATCGGTTTATCAATAAGACCTAAAGCATATTTTGCCTTTGCTATATTTATAACGGATTGAATCAATTCATCATACACGTCAGGAGTATTAATAAGGGTACAAATATCGTCATAATGCACCTTAACACCTGCATTTCCTGATATAGCTCCTATGCCGTATTTATTTTCAACAATAATAAGTTTATCATCTTCAACCATAAGCATATCAAGACGCATATTTAATTTGTTTCCGCTTAATTTTGATTTGGGCGTTGCGTATTCAATATCAATGATGTTTTTATTATTAACAAGTAATTTGTGTTGAAATGTACGTTCTTTTTTAGGATGTTTTTTGAGCCAGCTATCCATTTCTGACATCATAAGATCAAAATTATCGGCATAATCCTGAATTGATGACGTATTCAAACTCTTCATTTTTTGGTAATTACTATCATCATCTTTATTAAGGCAATACTTCGCATCAAAATGGAAAGAGTACCCATTTCTTTTTTGAGAAATTTTCAAAAGATTGCCGCCTTTATAATAGATGTTAATATATCCATCTCGTATTTCAAGGCAAAGCTCATCGTCTTTTTCTTTTACTTGATTCAAAAAGAAACTTAAGCAATCCGACCTTAAATCATTTATAAACCTTTTGTCGATACCTCTCATAACACAAACCCTTACTCTATCTTAATTCATTTATATATCTGTCTGCTTCTTCTCTTGATTTAAAGATTATGATTTCTTTTTCTGCCTTATACTTTTCTAAAAGCTCATATATTTTAGGAAGAGTTGTTTTTTGAAATTCTTTAATAAACTGTTCAAACTCAGGGTCCAATTCTGTTTCAAACCATGGTAAATCATAGCGTCCCTTACCTATTCGCTCTGTTGCACCTTGCAAACAAACCTCTGTTGGCAAATCGAAAAGAAAAACCGTGTCACATTCTTTCAGACGCATCTCTATTGTTCTGCTATAGTTACCATCTATTATCCATTCTGGTGTTTTGAATATTTCTATAATTCTTTGGTCAAACTCTTCTCTCGAAATATGAGTTTTATCCGGCTTGTGCCATATTGCATCAAGATAATATAAAGGTAACCCTATGCATTTTTGCAATTTTTCGGCAAATGTAGTTTTGCCGCTACCCGGACAACCTATTACAATTATTTTTTTCATAATTACCTCGTAGAAACATACTATCAATATCATATCATAACTAAAATAATTCTTCAATAAACATTACACAAAACATTCATACGTATCGAAATAAAATATACAAAACACGTAAAGAATGCGTTTAAGGTGTTTTGATTCATATCAAATACACCTGACAATAAAAACCGCACATTCAGCACAAACTTAACGAATAATCATTTAAAACTTATCAAAACAACAAAAAATATTGCATTTTCTGACACAAGTGATATAATTAAACTACAAATTATTAAAGGAGGATATTTATATGTTTTGTCCGAATTGTAAAAATGACTGCGGCGAAAATAACGTATGCCCAAACTGTGGCACACAACTTATTCAACCGCAAAACACTCAACCGGCTTCAGGTTTTGCAGCAGACATCCAGGCTCCTGTTGCACCAAAGGCAAAAAATCCAATTAAAATACTTATTCCTATTATTGCTATTGTTGTAGTTATCGGTATCATCATAGCATCAATCTCAATTGTAGGCTCAGCAGGTACACCTCAGGCAAAAGTTGCCGGTGGCGCAGAAAAGCTTCTTTTCGATGCAAAAAGTTTTAATTTTGATGTTGAAATTTCCAACAAACGCACAAGAAATGGCGAATACTACGACGAGTATTCAGGCGAAATGGTTAACGGAACACGCACAACAGAAACCACATACACTATTAATGGTGGTATAGCTTGGGGCGACGACCTTGCAAGTTCAAGCTACTTCGCTAACATTAACATGGCTCAAGATGACGAAGATTACAACATAAACGTTGCTTCTAACAAAGGTGAATCACTCGTTTGGTTTGATGAACTTGAAGATGAAGGTTTGGCTTTCAACACACCTGCAGTTTATACATATGCTAAAGATAATCTTGATGATATTTTTGATTTAGCAGAATTCGATCAAGATGACTTTGAAGATGAGCTTGACGACTACTATAATCTTGATATTGAAACAATCAAATACTGGATTGAAAACATTGTTTCTAACGGCAAAATCAACGAAAAACTTTTAGAAGAAATCTACAACGATTATTGCAGAAACATGATTGATGATAACACCGATATCGATGCAGACGTTATCCCTGACTATGCTACATCGAAAAAAGTAATTACTAACTTCTTTAAAAAGGGTCTTTCAAAAGAAGCTATTGTAGTAAACGAAAAATTCAAAGAAGACGGTATCCAGAAATACGACATTTCGGTAAATGCTGAAATTGTTGCAAGTGACCTTTACACATATCTTTCTGAATGCAAAGAATTAGAAGCATTCCTTGATACAGATGAAGGCGACGACTTCATGGATAGTCTTGAAGATTTAGCTGATGATGACTACCTTGAAGATATGGAACTTGATTTCATCATTGGTGTTTCAAACGGCTACCTTTCATACTTCGAATACACTGTAGAAGAAGAATACGAAACATCAAGCTACGAAACTACTATAAAAGTTACACTTTCAAACTTCAACGGTAATATCGATGCAGCTTCTCACTACGACGAACTCTACAACGACAAAGATTCTTGGTATGTCTTTGAAAATGTTGATGACGTTGAAGATTACCTGGATAAAATGTACTCATATTAATTGTTGAAATTATTGGCAGATTGCAAAATGCAATCTGCCAATTTTAAAAAGGATTGAACAAAGTTGAACGCATTAAAAAAACATCTTTCAAAATACAAATTAACACTGAGATGTTGCACTACTGTTTTAATTTTACAGGTAGTGTTTACTTTAGCTTTGCCTGTTTTTATGGGGAATTTTATTAACACAGGTATACAAAAAAAAGGTATTATGGAAGATGTTCCGCACGTTATGACTAAAGAAGCTATGGGACTTTTTGAAAAGATTTTGCCTTCAGATATTTTTAATGAATTTAATAATTGTTACTCCTTTTACGAAAACACACCTGAGAATCCCGAAAGATATTTTTCATCATTAAAAAGAACATATTTTTTAAATCCGCAACACGAAGAACGTGCCCGAGAAATTTACGAAAACGCTCTTATTTCCGCTTTAATTTTCACAAGAGAATCTTTTGAAGAAATTGAGACAATTGATTTTAATACCCTTTATAATTACGTAAGTTTAAGATTCATATATGAAAAACTTGAGGGCAAAACCTTAAGTACAGAAGATATTAATTATTTTTACACAAAATCAACTGATACTGCCCCAACTATTAAAAAGCAAATAGCGGCAATGATATTGCCTTATATATATGAAGATGCAGGCGTAGACGTTGAACAAACGCAGACTGATTACATAACGCACATAAGCATAATAATGCTTATATGTGTATGCGGTCAACTTTGTTGTATGGTATTTGTTCACGTAAAAGCCTCTGACGTATCATCCGACTTTGAAAATAATTTAAGAAAACAACTTTTGCAACACACCACAAAATTCGGTAAAAAAGAATTTGCAATACACTCGCCTGAAAAAATAAACACCATAATAAACACCGACGTAAACCGTTCAGGTATGATGGTAAACTATATTTTAAAAATGTTTATGTATGCACCGTTACTTTCAATAGGCGGTACGGTTTTATCCATAGTAAAAAATCCGATAATCGGTATTCTGATACTTTTAACTGCCGTAATTATTGTTCTGGCTATGGCTGCCGTTTTTAAACTTACCGAAAAAAAATACGAGTTAATGAACCATATATATGGTAAACTTGCAAAACTGTTTAAAGTAAATATAGAACAAATTTTAACCATCCGTGCAGCAGGCACAGAAAAACAAGAAGTAAAAAGAATAAAAACTTTATCTTGCGATTATCAAAAGCACGAATATTTTGTTATGAGGTCTGTTTTTATTGCTACAAGCATTATAAACCTTTTAACAAACATTACTGTTGCAATTATGGTTATTTTTGGCGGTAACAACCTTTTAAATTCTATGTTAACTCTTGGTGATATGGTTACATTCTTACAGTATGCCTTGCTCACAATATCTGCATTCATGATGGTAGGTGCTTTATTTTTATTTGCACCACGAGCAATACTTTCAATTAAAAATATTGACCTGATACTTTCACAAAAAATACACAGAACAACTGATAATACAATAAAATCTATAGAAAACAACGCCGATATCCGCTTTGAAAAAGTGCGTCTTTATGAAATACCTGATACTGAGTTTAATTTTACTGTTACAAAAGGCTCTGTTGTTGGTATAACAGGTAGCACCGGATGCGGAAAAACAACACTTATGGAATTACTTATGTTAAGGCATTCACCTGCATCAGGAAACGTTTTTATAGGCAACTCACCTCTTTGTAAGATTGATGCAGAATTAATGCGTAAAAAAATATCTTACGCACAAAGCACAGGCGTACTTTTCACAAAAACTCTGCGTGATAACCTTTTGATTTACGGTTGCGAAAACGATGACTGTAAAATGATGGAAGCATTAAAGAATGCACAATGTGACTTTTTACCTGAACAACCACTTGATAAAATAATTATGAATGCCGGCGCAAATTTCAGCGGCGGTCAGAAAAGTCGCATATCAATAGCAGGTGCGATAGGCAAAAAAGCTGAAATATATATTTTTGATGATTGTTTCACATCGTTGGATAGTGTCACAGAAGAAAAAATCCTGAACAACATCATAAATACAAACAAAAATGCTACAATCATTATTATATCACAACGCATAAATACACTTATGCGTTGCGATAAAACAATTGTACTTTCCGCTAACGGTGTCGAAGCAGAAGGTACACACGATCAATTATTAAAAACTTCAGAGTATTACAATAAAATTTTTAAAAATCAAATATGTGAGGTGAGTAAAAATGGCTGAAAAAAGTTCACTCTTTAAAGTCAGATTTGACACCTCAGCACAAGCATACGGCGACGTGAATTCCACAGGCTTACGAAAACCTTTTTTGAACTCACTCAAACCTTTCGCCGCTTATATTATTTGCATAATAATCACGTCTGTATTGTATTCATATACCTTTGTAATGACAACGAGAGCAGTTGGTACGATTATTGATATTATCGTTTCATCTATTGTTGCTTCAGTTATAAGTGGTGACAGTGGCATATCACTTACTAAAACCGCACCCGAAATAATGAAAGCCGCTTTATTCATTATTGCAAACACAATATCATCGTTGTTACAGGGTATTCTTTCGTCATCAGTATCCACAAAGTACTCTAACCAAATCAGAATAAAAACTGCCGAAAGTTTTTCTGTACTTCCATTACGTTTTATAGACAATCATTTTCACAATGAGTTCTATAATACTTTTACCGACGGTATAGATGCTCTCAACCAAAGTCTAAATCTTCTGCTTGGTAACTATATCCCCTCTTTATTTGTTGTAATTGGAATTTTCATCGAGTTATACCACATTGATTTTTTGATTGCAAATATCGTACTGCTTATAACTACACTTGGAATTATCGGTATATACATCTCTTCTTGTTTCGAAAACCAACGTGCTTCAGAACAACAAAAAAAATCAATGGCTTTTTACAATAACATAAACGAACTTTATAACGGAATAAAGATTATACAACACTCAGGAAAAGGTGCATCTGTTATTAATGATTTAGACAAACTAAGTGATAGCCTTAATTCATCTGTAAAAAAAGCAAGAAAAGTGGCCTCAGTTACCTCCATTCTGACTGAGGGAATAACTGCAGTGGCTTTAATATCAGTATTAATTACCGGTGCTTACAGAATTCATTCATCCGCAATTAGTTTGGGGATTCTTATTACACTTATTGTTTACATAAGAAAATTGCATCAACCATTTTCACAAATAACTACCTTTCCGGGGGTAATCAAAACCATAAAATTTTCTTTATCCGCAATTTTCTCCATTCTTTCAGAAAAGAAAGCCTCAACAAAAAAGAATTTAATCCCTGCAATAGCAGATGACTTAGAATTCCATAGCATAAGTTTTTCATACAACGATGTAAATAACGTCCTTGAAAACGTAAGTTTTAAAATAAAATCACAGGGAATAACTGCTATTTCAGGTGAAACCGGTGCAGGAAAAAGTACCATAATCAAATTAATTCTTAATTTTTATTCACCCAACCAAGGGAAAATCAAAATGGGTAAATATGATATTTCGGATTTTGAACCTGAATCCTACAAAAAATTGTTTTCTATAATCCCGCAAAACGCACAACTGTTTGAGTGTAGCATTAAAGAAAACATAGCCTATGGGACAGATAACGCAACCGACGAGCAAATAAAAGAAGCCGCCGAAAAGGTTTCGGCAAATCTTTTTATAGAGAAGTTGGAAAACGGCTATGACACAGAATACTCTTGTCATGAAGGTAATCTTTCATCAGGTCAGATTCAATTAATTCTCCTAGCACGTGCTTTATTACAAAAAAACAAGTATATCATTTTTGATGAGTCCACCTCTTTTATTGATGCCGATGCAGAAATGAAACTTAATCAGCTGTTAAAGAAGCTTTCGAAGGAGTGCGGAATAATTATTATAGCTCATCGTCAGACCTCTATTGATATTGCTGACAATATAATAAAAATAAGTAATGGAAAAACTGTATATTAACAGTTCAACCTTGTTTTTATTTAGTCAAAATGATAAAATACAATATAAACACAGATTCATGAAAGGGAAATTTATATGCACAAAAAACTTGCACTTACTCCACCTATGGGTTGGAATAGTTGGGACTGCTACGGTGCGGCAGTAAACGAAGAACAATTACTTGCCAATGCAGACTAT
Organism: Acutalibacteraceae bacterium; assembly: GCA_045646545.1. Lineage (GTDB taxonomy): Bacteria > Bacillota > Clostridia > Oscillospirales > Acutalibacteraceae > DTU089. The sequence continues at coordinate 6,540 of JAZRKV010000036.1, read as the reverse complement.
ATGGCAAAGCACCTTAAAGATTATGGTTGGGAATACGTTGTTTGCGATATACAATGGTCTGAGCCTACTGCAAACAGCTTCTATTACAACTATTTTGCTCCCCTTTGTATGGATGAATATTCACGTCTTATTCCATCAGTTGAGCGTTTCCCCTCTTCTGCAAATGGCAAAGGCTTCAAACCGATTGCAGATTACATACATTCTCTCGGTCTCAAATTTGGTATCCATATTATGAGAGGTATTCCGCGACAAGCGGCACACCAGAACACAAAAATAAAATGCGAAGGCGTTACTGCGAAAGATATCGCAAACCCTACCAACATTTGCAAATGGAACCCTGATATGTATGGTCTTTACCCCGATAACAAGGGCGCCCAGGAATACTACGATTCAATATTTGAGCTTTATGCTTCATGGGACGTAGACTACATAAAATGCGATGACATCGCAAACACAGAAATGTATCCTGACAATCCATACTCTGCAAGAAAAGAAATCGAAATGCTCAGAAAAGCTATTGATAAATGTGGCAGAGATATGGTTCTTAGCCTTTCTCCCGGACCTGCACCTGTATGGGAACACGAGCACCTTGCAGCCCACGCTAATATGTGGCGTATGACAGGCGACTTTTGGGATGAATGGAGCAAGCTTCACGCCATGTTTGAACGTTGCTACGCTTGGCAGGAATACGTTCAACCAGGTGCATGGCCTGACTGTGATATGTTACCATTGGGCAGAATTCAGATTACCGAAGAGCTTCCCCAATACAGAAACCGTTACACACGTTTTACACATGACGAGCAAATTACAATGATGACGCTTTGGGGCATTTTCCGTTCACCTCTTATGATGGGTGGCGAAATGCGTGAGAATGATGAATTTACACTCTCACTCTTACAGAACAGAGAGCTTATTGATATGCTCAAAAACTCAAATGGTGCAAGACAGTTCAAGCGAGATGAAATAGATGGCAAGGGCGAAATCATTTGGACATCGAATGGTAAAAACTGCAAATATGTTGCACTGTTTAACACCGACGACGAGAACAGAGATATAAGCTTTGATATTACTGACATTTCAATTGGTGGTATCAAATACAGTGTATGGGATATGTGGAAACATGAAGAATACACAGTATCAGACAGCAAATTCTCTGCAAATGTTAATCCACATGGCGCAAGACTTTTTAAAATTGAAATAAAATAAAAATATAACCACCGGTATTGGTGGTTATATTTTTTTATCTCTTGCAATCTGTGTGTTGTTATGGCAAAATGTAATTAACTAATTCTTACAAAGGAGCAAGGTTATGCTTTTACATAAACATACAAAAAGAATAGCTTGTTTTATTGTTTCGATTGTACTTTTTTGTTTAATCACTTTATCTGCTTCAGCCGCAACAACCTTTGAAGTAAAACACTCAACAGATATTGCTGTTTCCGAGGATGATTGGTGGGACAGAGGTGTTCAGTACGGTCGAATTTTGGTTTTAAATAATCAAAGCGTTGACGAAAACAACGTACTTCTTGCAACCCATTGTGAGCTTAATGCAGGTCTTACAGACCACGCACCCGGTTATCCTATCTACCGCAGTGCAGATGGTGGTAAATCCTGGGAAAATATCACCCGTGTTACAGATACACTAACAGGGGCAAATTCTGAATGGAACCCTACCCTCTTTGAACTCTCAAAGCCTTGTGGAGAGTATCCTGCAGGCACCATAATCCTTGCGGCTTGTTCCATCGACCCTGAACACAATAAAGAATCTCACATTCGCCTATATTTCAGTATTGACGGTGGTTATACATTTGACCAGGGCGTTGTAGTTACGACTGCAGGTGGTCTTGATGATGGTGTTTGGGAGCCATTTTTAATTCAACTTGATGATGGCAGTTTAATTTGCTTTTATTCTGATGATTCGGACCCAAAACATTCTCAAAAAATTGTTTACAAGCAATCAAAAGATGGTATCAATTGGGGTAAAGCGATAACTGTTGTTGCAAGTGAGATTTTTGAAGAAAGACCCGGTATGCCTGTTGTAACCAGACTTGGTAACGGCTCATATTTTATGGTTTATGAGGTTGTTAATAAAGCGAATATTGACGGTAATCCTGTTTTTTGCCGTTATTCAAAAAATGGACTTGATTGGGGTGACCCATCGGTGCTTGGTGAAGAGATTTCAACCGAAAACGGTAAAAAAGCCTTAGGTGCTGCACCCTACTGTAACTGGACACCCGTTGGCAGTGAAAATGGCACCTTGATTGTAAGTGGCACACATATGAGAAAAGGCGAAAGCAAAACGGGTTCCGATTATTTCATAAGCTACGATAACGGTAAAACGTGGAAAACAATACCCAACTTAATACCCTATGAAGCCGCAGACCATGTTGGCTACAGTAACTCTTTTGCATTTTCAAAAGATGGCAAAACCATGTATGCCATAAACAATCCCCAAAGTGATGATAACCCCGATAAATCAAAAATGAGTGTTGCTGTGGCAGAGCTTCAAGAAACAACATTCACCCAACAAAACAATACAATCATCATTACCGCGATAATCCTCATTATTGTTTTATCAGCTGCAATTACTACACTTAGAATTTTTACAAAGAAAAAGAAAAATAAACATTTAAAATAATTATATAAATTAACTTTCTACTTTTTACCGAGGTGATTATATTGAATATTAAATTAATCGGCGAACCTAAAGTTGTTATGACTAACACAAAAAGTCACCACGCATATTTTGCGTGGCCGACAATTGCAAAGCTTCAGAACGGCAGAATATGTGTTGGTGCATCCGGTTACAGAGTGGAGCATATTTGTCCTTTCGGAAAAGGAGTGCTTGCCTTCAGTGATGATAACGGTGAAACCTATTCCGAGCCTGTACCTGTATTTGATACAGTCCTTGACGATAGAGATGTAGGGCTCAAAACCTTTGGCGAAACCGGTCTTATTGCAACTTCTTTTAATAACACACTTGAATTTCAAAGAGAAAATATGCCACAAACCCAGGAATGCTATGACTATATAAACTCAGTTTCACCTGAAGATGAAGCAGAGGCACTTGGCATCAGCTTCAGAATAAGCAACGATTGTGGCGAAACCTTTGGTAAAATATATAAATCACCTGTTTCTTCTCCACACGGACCTACTGTGCTTAATGACGGCACGGTTTTATGGGTTGGCAGAAAGCTTGGTATACACAACCACATGTATGCATACACACTTGATACAGACACCGGAGAAATGAAATTACGCGGTGATTTGGAAATATATAAATACGAGGATTTTAAGGAACTATACTTTTACGAGCCACACGCAATCCAGCTTCCTGACGGTAAAATAATTTGTCACCTTCGTGTTGAAAATGCAGAAGAAACAATTTTTACACTTTATCAGACAGAGTCGTACGACAATGGTGTGACATGGAGCAAGCCTCATCAGATTATAAGCAACGATAGCGGTGCGCCTGCCCATATTTTCAGGCATTCCTCAGGAGTCCTGGTTACCACCTATTCACACAGAAAAAAACCATATGGAATTTGGGCATCCTTTAGCACAGACAACGGCGAAAGCTGGAGTAACGAAAATATTATTCACCACGGATATGACACCGACGATTTAGGATATCCATCAACCATTGAGCTTGACGACGGCAGCTTAATTACTGCTTTCTACACAAGGGAAAACGACTACGTGCCTGCGGTTATAATGCAACAAAAATGGTCATTTTAAAACTCATTACAATTATTGAAACACACCTAAAAACATGGTAACATATACTCATATTCAACGAAAGTAGGAATGTATTATGGATTATATCAAATACGTAAACATTAAGCAGGGTTCACAATCCTTGCACCGTTTCTCTCAAGGTAACACTTTACCTCTTGTGCAGAGACCTTTTGGTTTTGCCGCATTCAGCTTACAAACCGAAACATCCAGAGGAAGTTGGTATTATCATCCGGGCGACCGTTCTGTTGAAGGTATACGCCTTACACGTCAACCAAGTCCGTGGATAAGTGACCATAGTGCATTTACAATGATGCCTCAAATTGAAAAACCATACGTGGAGTTTGAAGATTGTTGGTCAGGTTACGACCCCGAAAAAGCAATTTTGCAACCACACTACCTTAAATGTTATCTTAAACGCCCGTTTTGCGATTTTGAGCTTACTCCTACGGAATATGGTGCTTGTGTAAGACTCAGCTTCAAAAAGGATTTTGACAGATACCTTTCTGTTTTACCTGTTAAATACAACTGCGAATATGAATTCGATAAAGAAAACAACCGCCTTTACTGTTGGACAGACTGTAATCGTGGACGAAATAGCCACGACAAAGGCACACTTAAAGGCTACTACGTTTTCCAGTTTGATGCAGACTCCGTAGATGCAGATAAAATCCTTGTTGGTAACAGGGATACCTGTGATACAGAACACGCTTTACACGTTAAGGGCGAAGGCACAGGCATACATATTGCACTTAAGAAAAAGGATGTAACATTTACGGTTGCAACATCCTTTATAAGCTACGAGCAAGCTTTGAGAAACCTTCAACACGACTCCGTTTACCATAGCTTTGACCAGCTCAAAGAAGAAAACGAGCGTATATGGAACAAGTATCTTTCTAAAATTGAGATTGATGCAGACGAGGATACAATGAAAACCTTCTACAGTTGTATGTACCGTACCTTCCTCTACCCTCACAAAGCTTACGAGCCTGACGAAAACGGTGACCCTATACACTACTCACCAAGTGCCGACAAGATTCTTCCCGGCGTAAGGTATACCGACAACGGTTTCTGGGATACTTACCGTACAAACTATCCATTCTATGCTATTGTTGCAAAAGATATTCTTCCCGAAATTATTGAAGGCTATATCCAGGATTATATTGACGGTGGTTGGTTACCACGTTGGACTGCAGGCGATGCACAGAACTGTATGCCAAGTACCGCAATTGACGCCGTAATTGCAGACGTTGCTACAAGGAACCTTATTTCAAAGAATTTACTTCAGATTGCATTCGAAGGTATGGAGCACCACGCAAACAAATCATCTACCGTACCTGCTTACGGCAGAGAAGGTTGCGAAGAATACCTTGAACTTGGTTACGTACCATATGACAAATACAGCGAAAGTGTAAACCTTACCCTTGATGCGGCATATTTTGATGACTGTATTGCAACAGTTGCAGATATTCTCGGCTACGAAGATAAAAAAGAAATGTATCTTAAGCGTGCGAAAAACTATACTAATATTTTTGATAAAGAAACAGGCTTTATGCGACCAAGAGATACACAAGGCAATTTCGCCCCTGATTTTGACCCTATTTCATGGGGTAAACACTACACAGAGGCATCTGCATGGCAGACAAGTTTTGCAGTTCAACACGATATTGATGGCCTTGCAGAACTTTACGGCGGAAAAGACGGTCTTTTAAAGAAGCTTGATGAATTTTTCGAAGAGCCTGCAGATTACAGAGTTGGCGGTTACAATTATGAAATACACGAAATGACAGAAATGGCTGCTTGTGATTGGGGTCAATGTGCAATATCTAACCAACCAAGCTTCCACATTCCGTTCATTTATACGTATCTCGGTCAACCTGAAAAGGCAGAATATTGGCTTAAAAAGATATGTGCCGAAGGTTTCTCATGGAAAGATGACGGTTTCCCGGGTGACGAAGACAACGGTTCAACTGCCGCATGGTATATTTTCTGTTGCCTTGGTATTTACCCAATCACTCCCGGTAAGCCAATTTACACAAACAATAAACCTACGGTTGACAATATCCGTATTCTTGGCAAGAAGGTTGATTTCACAAAATACGGAAATATGATTTCTTATGATGAAATCATGAAAGAAATTGAAGAATAAGAGGTAAATCGATATGCATAAAAAATTGGCTCTTACTCCACCTATGGGTTGGAATAGTTGGGATTGCTATGGTGCAGCTGTAAACGAAGAACAACTCCTTGCCAATGCAGATTATATGGCAGAGCACCTTAAGGATTATGGTTGGGAATACGTTGTTTGTGATATTCAATGGTCTGAACCGACTGCAAACAGCTTTTATTACAACTATTTTGCACCACTTTGTATGGATGAATATTCTCGTCTTATTCCATCAGTCGAACGCTTCCCCTCTTCAGCTGACGGAAAAGGCTTTAAGCCTATTGCAGATTACATTCACTCACTCGGGCTTAAGTTCGGTATTCATATTATGAGAGGTATTCCAAGACAAGCGGCACACCAACACACAAAAATCAAGTGTGAAGGTGTTACTGCTAATGATATCGCAAACCCAACTAACATTTGCAAGTGGAATCCGGATATGTATGGTCTTTATCACGACAAAAAAGGTGCACAGGAATATTACGATTCTATATTTGAGCTTTACGCTTCCTGGGATGTTGACTTCATCAAGTGCGATGATATTGCCAACACAGAAATGTTCCCGGATAATCCCTACTCGGCAAAAAAAGAAATTGAAATGCTCAGAAAAGCTATCGATAAATGTGGCAGAGATATGG
>JAZRKV010000035.1:0-45996 GCA_045646545.1 Acutalibacteraceae bacterium | reverse complement strand
CAGACCCACGCCTTACCACTTGGCTATGTCGCCATATAAAAAAATGGAGCGGATGACGAGGCTCGAACTCGCTACCTCCACCTTGGCAAGGTGGCGCTCTACCAGATGAGCTACATCCGCATAAAAAATGAATGAGCCGTGAGGACGACTCAATCATGGTGCCTCCGGTCGGAATCGAACCAACGACACGAGGATTTTCAGTCCTCTGCTCTACCAACTGAGCTACAGAGGCATAAAAAGGTGGCGACCCGGAACGGGCTCGAACCGTCGACCTCTAGCGTGACAGGCTAGCGTTCTAACCAACTGAACTACCGGGCCACCTCATGGTGGGAACAATAGGGCTCGAACCTATGACCCTCTGCTTGTAAGGCAGATGCTCTCCCAGCTGAGCTATGCTCCCATGAGTACCGTTGCCGATGTGTTTGTGTTACCGACAACGATAGATACTATACACTATTCAAATGAATTTGTCAACACTTTTTTTCAATTTTTTTAAAAATTTTTTAAAAAAGTTTTTTTAATGTAAAATACATCTTTTTACTTCGTCAACAATTGCCTTCATTTCATCAAATTTAGCCTCAATATCCTCAACTAATTTAAACTGAGTTCTTGCTCTTACAAGGTTATGCTCAGGATATTCCGTTTTGAAATAAATATCACCGTTAATAAAGTCAGCAAGGAACCTTATACCGCATTCAAGTGTAAGAAGCTTTGCGGAAAACGGAAGATAATCAATCTCATTTTCTGTAAGGCTTGAACCTGCAGATTCAAGGTAACCTTCAACGTATGCCTTGAAATATTCAAGACTTAAAGAAACCTTTGATAAATCCTTTTCGTCCTCAGCGGCAGTATTTGCACCAAAACGGATACTATCACCAAAATCATAAAGAGAAGACCCCGGCATAACAGTATCAAGGTCAACAACACAAAGACCCTTTTTAGTTGTATTATCAAAAAGGATATTGTTGAGCTTTGTATCATTATGTGTTACGCGAAGAGGCAACTCACCTTTTTCAAGCATTGACGTTATAATTCCGCAATCATTTTCACGTGCAAGAACAAATTCGATTTCCGGAATTGCTTCGTCTTTTCTGCCTGAAAGATTCTTTTCAAGAGCAACCTTGAAATCATTGAATCTGGAAACTGTATTATGGAAATTAGGAATTGTTTCGTGAAGTGTGTCGATAGGATAATCTGCAAGAAGCTTCTGGAAATTACCGAAACTGATTGCAGCGTTTTTAAAATCCACAGGATTTGTAAGCTCACTGATTGAGAATGTATCTTCAACAAAGTTATACATTCTCCAGCAACCGCCATCTTCTGCCATAAAATAATTTTTGCCATCTTTTGCAGGAAAAACAGTTAATGTTTCTCTTGATGGGTCACCGCCCTGCTCTTTGATTTTATTGCGTAGATGAGCAGTAACACCAATTACATTCTCCATAAGCTCTACAGGCATCTTGAATACGTTGGTATTAATACGCTGAAGAAGGTAACGTGCACTTGAGCCGTCATCCAACTTATATTCAACGATATATGTATCATTTATATGCCCCGCAGTAATAGGTTTATAACTCAAAACCTCACCATAATCAGGAAACGCTGAAATAATATCTTTAATATCCATATTTAATTCTCCCTTTTGAAAATTGCAAAACAATCAGGATTATGAAATCCCGGCGGTAAAGTTGTAACAGGCGAAAACGCAAGATAGTGCTGCACATCACATCCGTCACCGCATTTATAGAAATTAAGCTTCACAACATCAAAATCAATTTCATTTTCATTAATATTATAAACACTTGAAATAAAATGTTTTGTTAATTTGATTTTAACGCCCCAATAAGAGCCTTTAGCATCGCAACCACAAAATGACTCAACAAGCGGAGAAACATCCGTTATATCCGCCATAAGACGCCTATTGTACTTACCACTGCCAAACTCACATAAAAAAGCTCCTTTGGAGTTACACTCAACATTAATATATTCATCTTCAGAACTTAACGGAGCAACAAAAAGCTCAAGACAACTATCGTTATAAATCGGGTCATCACGATGTGTATACTCCGTTTTCGGGTTTCCCTCATAACATTTAAGTACTGCAACAAGGGAACTGTCAACAATACCAATATTGGCGTATGTTTTTGGTCTGTATGGTGTTTGCGCTTCCCAATGATATGAATTAAGTTCAAAGGGAAACTCCTGCATAAGAACTTCTTGCGTCAAATAATTTTTTAAACAATATTCCATAATTATTTCATATATTCGATAATATCATCAGTTTCATCCATAGATGCCATAATCATATAAAGACGTGGAATATGGAACGGACCTTTGAAAATATTACCCTTTAATGTAGTAGAAACGGTATTATCGTAATGAAGGTAACCGTACCACTCACCATCTTCATTATCGCAGAAATATTTACTGCAATAATCCTTTATTTCATTATAAAGCTCGTTATATTTTTCATCCTTGAAATGGATATACGCAAGTCTTAAGGCAATCATTGCTTCGCATTGAGGCCACCAAAGCTTCATATCCCATTCAAGTTGTACAGGCGGTTTGCCATCAATATCTGTAAACGCAATAATACCGCCGTATTTTTTATCTATGCCGAGAGGCAATGTAATATCAATAATATGCTTTGCCTTTTCAACAGCATCATCATTGCCTGTTACAAGACCTTCTGCCATAATAAACCAAGCTGCCTCCAATGAGTGACCCGGATTTACAATTCTGCCGTTAGGACTGTTAACGAACTCGCCTTTTTTAGTTACGCTTTCAAGAAGCGCACGTTCTGTAAGGTAACCACCATTGAGAATTTCATCAAGACATTCTTTACAGATTTGATTATACTTTTCAAATACTTCAGGTATGCTACGCATTACCTGAGAGGTTGCAAGCATAATCATAACAGGAGAAAGAGCCTTTGAATCAATATTATCGGGATTAATTTTTGGTTGATTCTTTCTTACACCTGTAAAGCACTCGTAAGCAACATTAAAGTATTTTTCTGCACTTTCGAGAACCGCCTTATCACCTGTTGCTTTGTAAAGCTCTGCACAACCGATTGCTGCAAATGTTTCAGAGAAATAATATCTTCTTTTTTGAAGTTCTCTGCCATCTTCAGTAACGGTAAAAAACATTCTTCCGTCTGTATCTGTACATTTTGGAAGGAATGAATAAATACACTTTGCAGCCTTAAGATATTCTTCGTTTTTATCTATAAGGTTATATGCCTTTGAAAATACCCACAATGCTCTGCCTTGGAACCATACGCTTTTATCGGTACCATAAATGTTACCTTCTTTATCAAGACAAGTATAAATACCACCGTTTTTGTAATCAATGGAATTCTTAAGCCAGAATGGTAAAATATTTTCAACTAAATCTTTTTTAAAATCCATAAAAGCACCTCGTACTTTATTATTTATTTAATCAATATACCACAACATCACTAAAAAAACAATAGAATATATATTTTAATGCTATTGAAGAGTAAATATAATTATGTTAAACTGATATAAAACAAATTCAAGGAGAGAAAAATATGTCGTTGTTAAACTTTTATCTTGTAACAGATACACATTTTTTCAAAAACTCTTTAGGTGCTTACGGTAAGGAATACGATGAATTTATGCGGTTTGAGCAAAAATGCTTTGCCGAAACAGAAGCAATAAACAATTCCCTTTTTGATTATCTTGCAACACAAACCAAAACAGACACAATCCTCATCCCCGGTGACTTAAGCTTTAACGGTGAAAAAGAAAGTCACCTAGGCTTTATTAAGCTCCTGAAAAAATTACAGGACAACGGTAAAAAAGTATATGTTATTACTGCAGGTCATGACTTCAACGACTACTGTCGCGGCTACACAGATGCAGGTATACATGAAGTTGAGCATACAAACAGGGATGAATTATTTGACCTTTACTATGAATTCGGCTTTAAGGATGCTATTGCAGTAGATAAAGAGCATTTATCATACGTTGCACAACTTGCTCCGGGCATACGCCTTTTAGCACTTAACAACGACGGTACTGAAGAATGCAAAGAAACTTACGACGAAAGTCAGATGAATTGGATAACTGAACAAATAAGAAAAGCGAAGGCAGAAAATCAAATGATTTTTGCAATGAACCACTATCCTCTTTTGCCGGGTCAACCGATTTTTTCAATAATTCCATCTGCAGTACAAAAAAACGCAACAAATATTACAACAATGCTTGCTGATGAAGGCGTTAACCTTGTTTTTACAGGTCACATGCATAATCAGGCAATTAACGAAAAAATTACAGAAAAAGGTAACAAAATTTACGATGTTTGCACAGGTTCCGCAATAGGTTGCCCTGCGTATATGCGTTTTGTTACAATTGAAGATACAAATACAGTTGATATAAAAAGTGAGCCTATCCCCGATTTTGAATGGGACACAAACGGCAGAACATGTAAAAAATATCTTTCGGATTTATTTGACAGTATGATTCTTAATATGCTCAGCGATATGAAGGATAATCCTGAAAGAATGGCAAGAAAGCTGGGTATGAAAAACACACCTGTTATGCTCAAAGCACTACGTTTTGCAGGCAAAAAGCTCAACAAGCTTACCTGTGGCGGAATTTGCAGATTATTTTTTGTAAAATGCGATAAATCCATAAAGAAAATGCTTGTAAAGGATTATACGGTTCAGCTTGTGCAGAACCTTTTTGCAGGTAATCAACCATTTAAAGAAGGTACACCTGAAGGTGACGCCTTATTAAAAATACTTAAAAGACTTAACTTTATACTTAAAAAAATCAATCTGAAAAATATCGACGGTGAGCATGTTGATTTATATGAAACATTGAAACATAGTGCAGGCAACTACGGAATTGACGACCACAATGCAGTTTTAAAATTAAAATAAGATAAGCCGATGCATTTCTGCATCGGCTATTTTTGTGAAAAAACACTTATTTACTTTTTGCCGGTTTTGAGATAACCAATCATAGAACCGTCCCCTGATTGGTCTTTCCCCTGATTGGTCTTATAACTGAATCTTAATTAACCACTTCACCATTTAAAAACATCGAGCACGAAAACTCATCAGGATATGATGGAAAAACGTTACTTGCACCGTCGAAATTTCTAAGACAATAAGATATAACAAATGTTGTGTCACCATTTCTCATTACCATTGTGCCACATACACCGCACAAGGCACTAGCAAAAGATAATGATGATGGTGCCATTTCATCATACCAATATTCAACGCCATTACACGTGCCCTTAACGCTATTTACATCATTAATTAAATATTCCGCCATTTCATAATCATTTTTAATTACAGACACTGTTGAATAGTTATCACATTCAAAATCCAAACGCTTATTATCGTTTTGTCCATATTTTTTTTCGTATTCAATTGCAAAATATTCGTAAACAACATCAGCATCATCCATATTAATTTCAACAGCGCGCGTTTGATTTAAAACATACATATTGAGTATACATATAATAACTATTAAGCTTACTGAAACAGCCGGTAATGCAAAAAACTTTTTATCTTTTTCGTATAGCATAAATGAAACAATAATACCTATAACAAACATAATCCAAAAAAGCAAAAGAACAATCGCCCTACCAAAAAACAAAAACATATATATTCCCCTCACTCATCTATATACACTATTGTATATTTCTTTTAATACAGAAATTGTTGCATTTCCAGCTTTCAACATCGCACTTTGACTTTTATATACATTATAAGATCTTTAAAAACTATATTCAAGTAATTTTCCGCAAAGCACATCTGAATCGCTCCTCAGATTTTAAGGGAAGGCATGTAAGCTATGAAAGTACCGTATTTTTCGGGAATAATACGCCTCCTCGTTGCCTTCCCTTTAGGACGGATTTTTTATCCGTCCATTTATATATGTCATAAAATTACAAATACTACACATTTTTTTGAAAAATTTTAAAAATATTTTTATCTTTGTAGGATTGCACAAAAACACTCTCTCTTTTTTTAGCAAACCAACTATAAAAAACACTTAACAAAACAAAAAGGTAACACGAGAAACTCGTGTTACCTTATAAATTTTTGTATTTAATTTAGTTAAATAATATTACCTATTATAACTTCATTGCAACATCCCATGCGCCCCAGATAACTGTACGAAGGCTACCAACCTTCTGTGCATCACCAATAACATGGATGTGTTTACTCTTTTGAGCAACAGGAGCTGGCTTATAACCAACAGAAAGAATTACGCTATCTGCAGGAATTGTTTCTGTTTTGCCGTCTTTAGTCATAACAGTAACGCTGGAATCTGTAATTTGTGTAGTTTTTGTTTCAAGATAAACAGGAACTTTGTTTGTCTTGAAGAAATCGCGAAGGAAGCTTGTGTTTGCAAGTGCAATACCCGGTGTAGTTACAAGGTCATCCTGCATTTCTACAATAGTTGGGTTCTTGCCCTGAAGGTAAAGTTCATAAGCAATTTCGCAACCTGTAAGACCGCCACCGATAACAGTAACGTTCTGACCAACTTCTTTGTTACCAAGAAGGAAATCAATAGCTTCAATTGCTTTATCTGCACCAGGAACAGGAATTTTGTTTGCAACAGCACCTGTTGCAACAATAACTTCATCTGCACCAAGAGATGCAACATCTTTAACCTCTGTATTCATATGAATCTTAATTGAATCATATTTCTGAATTTCACGATTGTACCATGCAATAAGGTCACGGTCTTTTTCTTTATATGATGGAGCAGCAGCAGCGATAAATACACCACCGAGTTTGTCGGTTTTTTCATAAAGGTCAACCTTATGACCTCTCTGTGCACAAACAATAGCAGCTTCCATACCACCGAAACCGCCACCGATAATTGCAATCTTCTTGCTCTTTTTAGCAGGTTCGATTTTGTATTTTTTAGACTGCATTGTTTTTGGGTTAAGAGCACAACGTGAAAGACCCATTGTATCCATAAGGTCCTGTGTATTTGCATGACCTTTTGATGTTGAGAAATTGAAGCAACCTGCATGACAACAGATACAAGGCTTGATTTCCTCTACTCTTTCATCTATAAGCTTTGTAATCCATTCAGGGTCAACAAGGAACTGACGAGCAATACCAACGCCGTCAATTTTACCTTCAGCAATTGCCTGTGCACCAACATCAGGTTCCATACGACCTGCACAAACAACAGGAATATCAACAAATTTCTTAATGTGAGCAACGTCGTCAAGGTTACAGTTCTGTGGCATATACATTGGTGGATGAGCCCAATACCAGGAGTCGTATGTACCGTTATCAGCATTAAGCATATCGTAACCTGCATCCTGAAGGTACTTTGCTGCCTTCTCTGATTCAGGCATTGCACGACCAACCTCTGTATACTCTTCACCAGGCATTGCACCGTAGCAGAAATCCTTCATTTTAGATTCAACAGAGTAACGAAGTGATACAGGGAAATCTGCACCGCATCTTGCTTTAATCGCTTTAACAACATCTGTTGCAAAACGATATCTGTTTTCGAAGCTTCCGCCGTAATCATCTGTACGCTTATTGAAATATTCAATTGCAAACTGGTCAAGAAGGTAACCCTCGTGAACAGCATGAACTTCAACACCGTCAACGCCTGCATCCATACAAAGCTTTGCAGTTTTAGCAAATGCCTCAATAATCTCATGAATCTGTTCAACAGTCATTTCCGGACAAATAATATCAGGAGCCCAACGAGCAGGCTGTGGACTTGGACAAGCAAGTTCGTGAGAAGTATCAATAATTGGCTTAACAAGTGCACGTGTAAATTTATTTCTATGGAGAGGAGCAACAAGCTCTGTAATTGCCCAGCTTCTACCCATACCAGCAGTAAGCTGAACGAAAAGCTTTGCACCTGTTTTATGGATTTCATCCATAAACACCTTCAACTCTTCAAACATCTTAGGATTCTGCCAAAGCCATTTACCCCAGAAAGTATCTCTCAAAGGAGCAATACCAGGAATAATAAGACCAACATTATTATTGGCTCTTTCAATAAAAAGTTTTGCTGCCTCCTTATCAAAATGGCAACCCCCAAGTTCAAACCAACCGAAAAGTGATGTACCGCCCATTGGACACATAACTATTCTGTTTTTGATTTCAACGTTACCAATTTTCCAAGGAGTAAATAACGCCTCGTACTTTTGTTCCATCAAATAACACATCCTTTAAAAATTTAAAACAAAATGTTCACATATTATAATAATAAAATATGCGAACATTGTCAAGTAAATATCAATCTATTATATTGTTGTTTTAATTATTTATTATATTTTTTTAAACGATACCCATTTTTTAGAAAGAAGAATGCAAATTGCAGCACCTGTAAACGCAATTGCACTCCACAAGGCAATTGTCTTGCTCCATCCAAAACTTTCGGTGAAAACCGCAATACCGTATGTAGATACTGCCGCACCTGCATATGTACAGGAATTTATTAATCCCGAAATGAAAGAAACTTTTCCGAATTTTGCGAAATAGGCAGGAATTACACAAACAAGAATAAGGTTAACGCCATGCATCGAGCCAACAAGCAGCGCAAGAAGAAGCAATGAAACAACCATACTTCCGTTTATAACCATAAGTAATACTGCAGATACTGCCCCAACACCAAATGTTACACCTGCACAAACAAGTTCATTTTTTATAAACTTTCGGTTAATAAAGGAAACGAACGTGAAAGATACAAGACTGAATATAGGCAAAATCACGCTTGAAAGAATTGATATTGAACTATCAAGATTAAAAATATCGGAAATATATGTTGGTGTCCAGTTTGTAACACCATCACGTAAAGAGCCCTGAAGGAGAATACAAAACATAACCATTATAAGAATGAATATTGAAGCTTTATCGAAACTTACTGCATTCTTTTCTTTGGTTGATTCTTTTGAAGTTTTAGTGTTAATTGTTTCAACATTAACACTGTTAAAAGATTTATGTTTATCGTAAACACTTTTCCATACAACAGCAATAACAGCTGCAAAAACACCGCTGAAGATAAAAACTGCTTTTACACTCCATATTTTAATCATTAAAGGAGCAAGAAGATACATTGAAACTGTTCCCAAAGAACTGCCCCAACTTACTTTTACACAAGCCTTTTTATAATCCTCATCAGAAAGAAGATTAGACAGAATCTTAACAAGTGGCGGCCACATAAACGCCTGTGCAAAACCATTGATTGCCCATAAAACAACAAGAACATTACCACTACCCACGGTACCAACACAAAGATTCATTAAAGACGTAATAATAAAGCCTATAAGTATAATATTCTGCGGTTTGAATTTATCACCAAGATAACCACTCACAAGCTGACCCGCACCATATGTAACAGAACAAGCAGACAATGCAAGAGCCGCCATCTTTTCACTTGCGTAACCTGAATTTATTATTTCAACAAGAACAGTACCAAGATTAATTCTTGAAACATAACTTGCAAAATATACTATCGAGCAAAGCACAACAAGAAAGTTTATATCCTTTCTGGTTTTTAATTTGTTCATACCCTACCACCTTGATTAATTAAAAAACTTTAGATATAATAACATAATAAATCTAAAAAGTAAATCAGAAGGTCGGATATTTTTGAAAGTTGCAATTTGTTGTTTAAATTCTAAATATATTCATGCTTCACTTGCACCCTGGTGCCTCTATTCAAGCGCTAAAAGTAAGTATGAAAACATAGAGTTTCGTGTTATTGAATCTACAATAAACAACGACAATCAAATTCTTATTAATAAATTACTCGAAGATGATTATAAAATAATATCGTTTTCTTGTTACATCTGGAATATTGATAAAACTCTTGAAATATGCCAACAATTAAAAAACGTTTCAAATTCAACAATTGTACTAGGTGGACCTGAAGTTTCGTACAGAGCAAAAGCTGTGCTCCAAAACTATCCTTTTATTGATTTTATTCTTTCCGGTGAAGGCGAAGAAACTTATCCCCTGCTTGTAAATGCACTTTTAAACAACTCATCTTTTGATAATATTGACGGCTTGACTTACAGAAAAAATAACGATATTATTTCAAACCCCGAAAAAGAATATACAGGCACACCTGTTACACCTTATTGTGATGAGTATTTTAAAAATCTTCAAAACAGAATTTCTTACATAGAAGCAAGTAGAGGTTGCCCGTACAGATGTGCGTTCTGTTTATCCGGAAGATGCTCTTCATTACGCCATTTTGATATAAACAGAGTTAAAAATGACATAATCAAACTTTCAAACAGTGGCACAAAAACAATTAAATTTGTTGACAGAACTTTTAATGCCAATAGTAAAAAAGCAAACGAAATTTTAAGTTTTATTTTAGAAAACCACAAAAAAGAAATTCCTGATAATGTATGTTTTCACTTTGAAATTGCAGGCGATATTTTAAAAGATGATACAATGGAAATTTTAAAAACTGCTCCTCAAGGTCTTTTCCAGCTTGAAATCGGTATGCAATCTTTTAACGAAAAAACATTAAAAGAAATCAACAGAAAAACAAATATCCCTAAATTGATTGAAAACATCAAAAAATTAATTTCTTTTAACAATATGCACATACATATCGATTTGATTGCAGGTCTTCCTTACGAAGATTTTGAGAGCTTTAAAAGAAGTTTCAATATTGGATATTCCCTTGGTGCTAATATGCTCCAAATGGGCTTTTTAAAGCTCCTTTATGGTGCACAAATGCGTGAAGAACCCCACAATTTCCCTTGTGAATACAAAGAAAGTGCTCCTTACGAAGTAACCAGCACGCCATGGCTCTCAAATGATGAAATTGAAATGCTTCACAATACAGAAGACGCTCTCGAAAGAATGTATAATAGCGGACGATTTTTGTATACTCTTGACTACTTAATAAATGAAAAAAGTTTTTCCCCTTTTGATTTATTTTATGAATTCGGTAATAGTGTAAAGGTGGAAAAAATAAGTTTATCTGAGTATGCCGAAAAAATATATGAATACTTTTCCTCAAAGGTTGATAGTGAAATTCTCAGAGAAAAGTTAATATGCGATTTATTATCTTGTTCATCTGCATTACAAATTCCTGAAGTATTTAAAAGAAAAGACAGTAAATATAAACAAATCAAAAAGCATTTTTCATCAAAAGAAAATAACCAGATAAAAATTGCAATCCTTTATAAACAAAACAAAATCTTTGCTGTTGACCAACAAAAACCAAAGGATTTCAGTGGAAGATACAAAGGCACCTTTTATAATTTAAATGATTTTGATGTGCTTTTTGAATAACAAGTAACCTCGTTGTTAAACTAACAACGAGGTGTTTTTTATGACAGGAAACGTTATTGTAGGTCAAAGCGGCGGACCGACTGCCGTAATCAACGCAACTCTTGCAGGTGTTTACGAAGCGGCAAAAAACAGAGGTGCAAAAAAGATATACGGTATGAAGCATGGCATTGACGGTCTGATTAACGAAAGCATTATTGAACTAAACGGCATATTCCCTTCAAGTCTTGAAATAGAGTTACTCAAACGAACTCCTTCTTCTTTTCTCGGCTCATGCAGATTCAAGTTACCCGAAGCAAATGAAAATGATGAGATATATAAAAGAATCTTTTGTATATTAAATAAATATGATATCAAATATTTATTTTATATCGGCGGTAACGACAGTATGGATACAATAATGAAGCTTTGCCAATACGCAAAAGCAATTAATTCCGATATTAAGTTTATTGGTGTACCCAAAACAATAGACAACGATTTGGTTGAAACAGACCATACGCCCGGCTACGCTTCTGCAGCAAAATACATTTGTGCAACAACTAAGGAACTGATACGTGATGCCACGGTATACAACACGCCTTACGTAACTATTATTGAAACAATGGGAAGAAATGCAGGCTGGCTCACCGCATCAACGGCATTAGCAAAGGATGAGGATTGCGAAGGTGTAGATTTGATTTATATACCCGAAAACACTTTCAACACAGAGCAATTCATCAAAGACGTTGAAAATAAACAAAAAACAAAAAAATCAGTTATTGTTGCCGTTTCGGAAGGAATAAAATTCAAAAATGGTAAATACGTTTGTGAAGCATCTGATGACGTACACTTTATAGACTCATTCGGTCACAAAAGCCTTACAGGTACAGCACGTTACCTTTCCAAAATCATTGCTCAAAACCTGAACACCAAGGTTCGGTCAATAGAACTTTCCACGTTACAACGTTGTGCAGGACACATCACAAGCAGAACAGATATAACAGAAAGCTACCAAGTCGGTGGTGCCGCCGTAAGAAACGCCTTTAAAGGAATAAACGGCGAAATGGTGACGCTTAAAAGAATTTCAAATGACCCTTACCAATGCACAACAAGTTCAATCAGCGTAAACCACGTTGCAAACAAAGAAAAGAAAATACCCCTTGAATGGTTTAATAAAGAAGAAAACAAATTGAACGAACAATTTTTACGATATTGCAGACCTTTAATACAAGCAGAATTAACACCTATTTTTATAAACGGTCTGCAAAAGCATATAAAATTGTAAAAGACCTCGCAGGATTATCTTGCGAGGTCTTTTTTTATTATTCAACAGGGTCAGAAACCTTGCCAATACTTTGCCAAAGATTCTGAACCTTTTCTTTCCACTCAGAAAAGCCTTCAATTGTTTCAGGATAAGAGTCATATAGTTTTGTAACTTTACCACTATCGGATAAAGCCTTAATAAGATTTTTAATTGTTGAAATCCTTAACTGCTTTGTGCAAATACCTTTAATTATACCAATGATAATTTTAAAGATATCGCCAATACCCAAATTCAAACCGTTGTCAATTCCACCAAGGATTTTTTCGCTAAACAAAATACCGTTATTGAAAAGGTATTCTGCTTCATCGTAACTGATGGTAACAACACCTTTAAGGAGTGCACGCATTGAATCAAACTCCTTGCCCTGACCTCTCATATAACGTGTATTAATACTCCAAAGATTTTCTTTTGTAAGCGGTTTGCCTTGTTTTATAAGTTCACCAATTACATCTGCGGCAATTTCACCATGCACAAGAGATGAAGTACAACCTTCACCACACGTTGGTTTTGTAAGGAATGCAGCGTCACCCATTGCAATAAATCCGTCATCTACTGAAGAAAACAAGTTTCTGTGATAAGGAGTCATACCCTTTTCTGTTTTAAGTAAAGTATATTCAGGAATTTTTGCATTCACATAAAAATCTTGTTTGAATATTTTTTCTGCATATTCATAGGAACCAAAGGCACCTATACCAATAAGACCATCGTAACCTTCACCAGCAGGTGCAAACCAAGATTTGTACTGCATAAAAAAGCCATTCAAATCAGTGGGATTAAGTGTTTCATCTTTATATTTAACGTAATACAGAACAACGTACAAAATATCCATTGTGGTAAGTTCAAAATTTTCAACAACGGAATCAGAAGGAAGTTTTGTTCTTGCAACTGACGGGATACCTGAACAATCGGCAACAATTTTTGCAGAAACATCAATCATATTCCCATCGTGCATATATGTAATACCACAGATTTTACCATTATCATCATAAAGAAAATCATTAAAAGATGCACCGTACAAAAAATCCGCACCTGCAACCTGTGCCTTGTGTGCCATAAGCATAATATAATCGTGCTTATGCATACCGATTACAGGAGAATATGCCCCTTTAACGCGTGTACCTGCGTAAGGCGAAACCATATCGGATGACTCAAAGCGAAATTCTCTTACAGGGTTACTTTCGTCAGGAAGAAAAAGACCGAACTGCTACATTTCTCCTTCACCCATATGAAAAATATCATACTCACGGGAGACACTGTATGCCTGATTCTTTTCAATAACAAAAACCTTAAGACCTTTTCTTGCCATTTTCTCTGCAAACCAACAACCTGTTGTTGATGCACCTACAATAACTAAATCGTAATTTTCCACACAAATCATCCTTTCGGTTTACTACATTATATACCACCCAAATAAAAAGAGCAACCATCAATTACCCGATGATTACTCATTTGAATTTATAACTTTTTTAAAATTTCATGTAGTTTTGATGATATCTCCGCCTCTGTTTCAGAAAGAGAGGCAAAAAGCTTTGCTAATTCAACATCTTCATTTTCAATCTCTCTTGCATACTCCATATACTCTCGCACAAGACCGGTCGAAACCTGCCAGCCTCTTAAAACTCTATCTCGTTTAGTTATTTGAAATCCGTATAATTCATTCATAATATAACCCCCATAATTAATATACTTTTATTATCCCCTTAAAAACAAAAATATAATAATTTTATAACAAAAAACTCTTGACAAATAAGCAGTAATTTAATATAATTCTGTTTGTTGCTTATGGACCATTAGCTCAGTTGGTTAGAGCAACCGGCTCATAACCGGTTGGTCCGGGGTTCGAGTCCCTGATGGTCCACCATTTAATAAAGTTAATATAGGGGCATAATGTAATGGTAACATTCCGGTCTCCAAAACCGTCCTTGAGGGTTCGAGTCCTTCTGCCCCTGCCAAAATGAAAAGTATCACTTTTGTGGTACTTTTCTTTTTTTGTTTGTAATAATAGGACTCGAACCCGAGAGGGTCTGAGCGTTAAGAAAAAGTGTGGTATCGGTTTATACCAATACCACACTCTTTTTTTATTCTTTTGCTTTTTTACAATATATTATTGTTGTAACAAACATATAAACAATCATTGCTGATATGGTTGAAAGAATAACATACGGATTATCTGAGCCGAGCAACATATTCAAAATACCTGCAAGACCAAGGAAAAGACCTGTAGATAACACAAACGCTAAAATTCCCAAACCAATAACTTTCTTTTTGCTTTTTTTCTTTATAATCATCGAAGAAACAGGAATCGACGTAGAGAACAAGCCAATACCGAATGCCGCAAGATAATACGGAAGTTCATTCCAGTCGATATAATTAATATATGAAACAACAAAGCACGGCAATGTAAGCAATACACTTACAAATGGAATTGTTGTTTTCTTATCTGTCTTAACAATTAAAATAATTAACCAGAACAGAACTAATGCCAAAGCAATACCTACAACTATAAGAGGAAGCCTATGGTAAAATGTTGATGGTTTGTAATCCTTCATTTCGACAAAATCAGCGTTATCATTATACTGAGTTGTACCACCTTTTTTATCCAGACCAATAACAGTATCTTTAATTGTACCTGCAACAGAATAATCCCATGCTTCAAAATTAAGTGCAAAGGCAGGACTATTTTCATTCAATGTAAAATCAAATTTTGCAGCATCTTTAAAGAGAGGGTCAGCAACTGTAGAATAATGGATAAAATCGTTTTTCTGAGCATCCTTTAAGGTATAGGCACGTCCACCTGTTTCAGAAACATCGAAATAAACATCCTCACCTTCTGTTAAACTCCAGAACAAATTGCCGTTATCATAAAAATGAGAGGTGTTAAGCATATTAACGTAAATCGGTGCTTTGTCTTTAGTAAGGAAAATGTTGTTGTAATACGTTGCAGTTGCGTGTGTTTCGCCTTTGTCTATACCAGGATTAACAAGACCACCGCCACTAAACGCAGCAATATTATTACGTATAACGTTACCTTCACCATAATGAATGTTTAAGCTTTGACTACCACAGCAATAAACAAGATTCTTCTCCACTGTCATAAACGAAGAGCCTTCATCAAGGTAAATACCCCAACCGCCGTAGCCGCCTTCACCTGAATCCGCCGCTACATTATGAATAACATTTTCACTGATTACTGTGCCGGGTTGCTTACCAAGAGTATAAATACCACCCATATCAGAAAGCCAGCCTTGACCAATATTATAAATAAGATTACGACTTATATTTATATTCTTTGTTACATTATAATCATAACCCCAGGTCCAACCAACAGAAATACCGGTATAATAACCATCGTGAATTTCATTATTCACAATTTCTGCAGTATCACAATAAGTTACATGTATACCTATAGCACAGAAAAACTTTCTGCCATATTTATATATCTCGTTATTTTTAATAAGGATATTTGAGGTGTACGCTTCATCTCCTGGATAACAATTTTGCCCACCGACGTAAATTGCACTTGCATCTATCTGTTCAAAATAACAATTTTCAACAGAAGAATTTCTTACGCCATCCATCATTTTTATTGCACTACCACCAAGATGGGTAAACTCACAATTTTTAAAATGAACATTTTCTGCATATTTTACCGTAATTACACCATCAACGCAAATTGCAGCCTGCGGAAAATCCATATCATTTTTATCCCAGAAAGAGTCTTCATAAAGTCCGTCTGCCTCAGGATAAACCCAATCTGTTCTTGTGAACCTTACACCTTCAAAAGAAATACCGTCAACACCGTTTATAGTAATCAACCTATCAAGAGTTGAGCCGTACAAAACAAGGTCGTTTACTTTTTCACCCTTAAAAGGTACATAGTAAAGGTAACCATCTGCTTTATCTAAATAATATTCACCTGGTTTATTAAGAGCCTCCATAACATTTTCAAAATAGAAGCGGTCAATATCCCTTATCATCATTGATGATGGTCTTGAAAGAGAGATTTTACCTTTTTCAGTATCAACAGCAGTAATGTGCATTAACTCATCATGCCAATAGTGAAGTATACGAACGTTTACATCCTCGATATTTTTAAAATCAGGGGTAAGCTCCTTTTTGTCGTAATAGAAGGACTTCTGCCCCAACGTATACTCCCATTCAGTTGTTTCAGGAGTAAATATATCATCCTCAGGTGCAGTTGCCTTAACTGTAAAGTATCCTGTTTCAGGATATCTTGTAACACTTAAAGTATTTGTATCACTAAAAATTGTTTTATAATGCCAATCCGTTTTAGACGTATCAAACTGCTTTCTGAAAACATTTACACCATTCACCTGGTATTGTGAAAAGCCTTTGATTTCTTTAGCACCTGAAAAAACAACTTCTTGATTATTATAAGCCTTATAGGTTACATCAGGCATATCAGTAGAATCAAACTCAAGCACACTATCAAATACATATGTACCGCCTAAAAGATAGACTGTTGCACCTTTGCTTGTGCCATTTGTTTTACTCAAGCCCTTCAAGTAATCTTTTGCTTTTTGTAAAGTAAATGGCTTTTTTAAAGAACCATCACCGTCTGCTTTAGCATCAGCAGATGCATAAACAGTAACACCGGAAGCCTCAACTGCAAAAACATTAACAGTTAATGACGCAAACATAGTCAAAATAACTGATAAACAAACAAATATTGCAAATAGCTTTTTCATAAAATCACCTTATTTCAAAACAATATAACTGCAAGCAGGAATTGACACCTTACCTTGAACATCATCATCAGAAAGCACGTTAATATATTTTTTATCAACAACAAAGCTTTTTTCTTCATCAGAGAAATTCATAAGGAAAATCAATTCCCCTCTTTTTCTGATAATTACGCCTTTTTCACCATCAATATTTGTATCTGCATCAATAGAAATTTCTTTAATTAAATCGTTACAGAAATCTTCTGCAAAATTTTCATCATTTCTGAATGCAACATAATACGCATTACCCTTGCCGTAAGAATTTTTTGTAACTGCTTCATTACCTTTATAAAAATCCTCAAGGTAATTACCAAGAATCTCTGCACCGTTTGAATGTATGATGTCGCAAACATGTTCAACAGTATATTCCTTACCTTTATAAGAAACTGCATTTTTCATTCCTTCAGGTAACGAGTCTGTTTCTTCACACCACAAACCGAAAACATCTTTTAAGTTGTTTGCAGGGAAACCGCCCAAATAGCACAAATCATTTTCATCTACAAGGCAAGAAAGATATGTTGTTACAAAATTACCGCCATTTTTAACATAACTTTCAATTCTGTCTATTGTGCCATCTTTGAGCATATACAGGAAAGGAGCAATTACTAAATCATACTTTGTAAAATTATCTTCCATTGAAATAATATCAACAGAAATACCTTTGTTCCAGAATGGTTTGTACCACTTTACACATTCATTATAATAATTACGATTCAGGTTATTATAACCGCAGAAATGCTTTACTGCCCAACCGTTTTGCCAGTCGTATATAACGGCAACCTTACTGTCTGAAGTACCGCCAACAACGTCACTAAGTTTTTCAAGTTGTGCACCTAAGTCAGAAACCTCTTTAAAAACACGTGTGTTTTCGTGTCCACAATGGTCAACAACTGCACCATGATATTTTTCGTGACCGCCGCGACTTTTACGCCACTGAAAATACTGAACACTATCTGCACCATTAGCAACCGCCTGAATTGCAGATAAGGACTGCAAACGTGGTCTTGGCAACTTATTAACATCGTGCCAGTTAACAAGAGATGTTGTGCTTTCCATCATAAAAAATGGTTGACCGTTTTTCATTGAACGGAATGCATCATGCACAAACGCAGTATCGCAAGCCTCATCTTCATTTCTGCCTTTATCCCATGCAGGATAGTTATCCCATGAAACCAAATCAAGATGCTTACTAAATTTCTGATAATCTATACCATCATACATCTTCATAAAGTTTGTTGTTATCGGAATATCGGGAGTAATTTCACGAAGTGGAGCAATTTCATTTTCGAAGAAAGAAATGTGACTATCGGAAACGAAACGATTCCAACAAAGCTTCATAGCAGAAACGTGGTTCTCGCCCCTGAATTTTGGTGAATTAATCTGAGACCAATCAGTCATTTTATGGCTCCAGAAGCCATTCCACCACTTAAAATTAAGCTCTTCTATATCATTATGATAATATTCTTTAAGCCAATTTCTAAAGGCTTCCTGACATAAATCACAATGACATTCACCGCAATACTCATTAGAAATATGCCACATTTTTACTGCAGGATGATTCTTGTACCTTTCTGCAAGTTTTGTGTTTATGTTCCTTACCTTTTCACGATAAACAGGAGAAGTAAGACAGTGGTTATGCCTTACGCCATATTCGTTTCTTATACCTGATTCTTCAACACGTAACACCTCAGGATACTTTTGTGAAAGCCAGGCAGGTCGCGCACCTGAAGGTGTTGACAAAATAACAGAAATGCCGTTACTGTGAAGTTTATCAAGAATATTATCAAGGAAGTCAAAATTATACACGCCTTCTTCAGGCTCAAGCATAGACCAGGAGAAAATACCTACCGTTGCACTGTTTATATGTGCAAGCTTCATAAGACGCATATCTTCATCCCATATTTCAGGCGTATTAATCCATTGGTCAGGGTTATAGTCACCGCCATGGATTATGTGGTCAAAAAATTGTTTACTCATAGCATCACCTTTTATACTTTATAATTCAATTATACTGTTAATTTTTTTTATTTCAACAAATATTTACAAAAATCAAGTTACTTGACACCAATTTGCTTCGATGTTAAAATATCTGCGGTGATTTGATGAAAAGAAAAATACTTTGTCTGATTATAGCGATAAGCATAATTTGTTCATTATCTTCCTGCACAAATAAAGATGTTGTAAAATCAGCTGAAATCTCAAATAAAATTACACAAAGCTCCGTTATAATTACAGACAGAATAAGTGAAAATAACAATTACTCAACTTTTTTAAAGAACTTCACCGCCTCTCACCTTGTGCCTGGTCTTCTTGAAGGTGTTATACCCCAAGGGATTTGTTATGACGAAACAACAGGTTACCTGCTTATTACAGGCTATTATGAAGACAAGGCATACCCTTCTGTTATAATGGTAATAAATGAAGCAGACGGCAAGTTCATCAATGCCTACCCACTCAAAACCATTGAAGGCAAAGACTATTACGGTCACGTTGGCGGAATCGCTTCTTCAAAAAATACAGTTTACGTTGTTTCGGAGGGAGAATGCTATACATTCCCTGCAGATGAATTACTCAAAACTGTAAACCCCGGATATATCCGATTCCAAAGTCATTTCAAATTAAACACAAAGGGCTCGTTTGCTTGTTTGAGTAATGAAACATTATGGGTTGGTGACTTTATCGAAAGTGATGATAAGGTACTCAAAAATGCTGAAAACATAACAACTCTTGAAAGCGGCGAAACCTTTTATGCTTATTGTGAAGGCTACGTGCTTATCGACGGTTTACCTAATGCAGACAAAACCAACTCAACGTCTACAGGATATATTCCCGATTATATACTTGCAATTCCCCAACAAGTGCAAGGTATGGCATTTACCAAAACAGGTAAAATAATTTTCAGCACAAGCTACGGCAGAAAAAATGACTCAAAGTTATATATATTCAACGATATGCTTTCAGAAGAAACTCAGGAAACGAAAACAATTGACAAAAAAGAAGTTGCTTTTTATGCCTGCAGTAATAAATATCTTTCAACAGAAATTATTGCACCGCCAATGTCAGAAGGTCTTGCTTTTTCACCAAAGGGAATATACGTTATGTTTGAATCGGGTGCAGAAAAATATAGATGTGGCGGCGGCAAATACCCTACTGAAAAATTATATTTAACAACAATTGAATAAGTTTACACAATAAAAAAGGCTGACTCATACGAGTCAACCTTTTTTTGTTAATTATCAATATCAATAAACTTTTGAAGCTTAAATGAATAAATATATTTTTCTTTTACCTTTATTCCTGTACAGGCTTCAAGTGCTTCAGCATAAATATCAAGTTGAGGCTTATATATCGATTTATATTCCCTTTCATCATTGATATTATCACTTTTATAATCTATAAGCACGTATCCGTCACTTTCCTTGAAAGCACAGTCAAGCTTACCCTGAATAACAATATCCTCATCCTTAATATCATCTGAAAGATTCTCGTACAAATCACCTGCTTTTTTCAAAAAAGCAAATTCATATTCCCTCAGCACTTCTTGTGAGATAAGAAGTCTTTTACCAACAGAAGAATTAAAGAAGCTATCAACGTCGTTTTTGGTAAGCACATCCGCCTCTCTCTGAGTCATTTTACCTGAACTGATAAGGTTACTGATTTCGGAATCAAAATCATTTGATGCATTATTGATATCACAAAGCTCAAAAAACTTATGCACTGCCGTACCCTTATCTGCACCTGTCATTTTCTTTTTAAGAAAAGCGGGCTTACGAACTGCAAAATATCTTCTGTCATCATAATGACGCTCTGTTGAAGATGCAGTACGCTTAGCAAGAATTCCGGAACAATCATATTCATAATCAAATGAAGATACTTCTTTTAATTTAGAATATAATCTGTTTTTGTACTCTTCAAAAGCTTCATCAACATCATTATTATCTGTTAACGAGGACCCGGATTCATTTGATGTTGATTTTATATCAGTAGCAGGACTAACATCAATTGAATATTCATTTACATATTCATCAACGGTTTTTATAGCACACACATCACGAACAATCTTACAATCCTTGTGTTGAGCAAGGCAGCTGACTATCCAATCCGAAAACGAACGTGCTTTATAAACACAATAAGGATGAAGTTTACCTTTGGAATCATAGTCAAAAAAGCTATTTAATCTCGCTTTTTTTCTTATCCAATCTCGTTCTTTAAAAGTGCACACAAACGTAAGGTGTTCTTTAGCACGTGTCATAGCAACATACAAAACACGCAACAACTCTGATTTTCCACCATACTCAATATCTTTAGTTGTTGCAGCAGATGAAAGCGAATGATACTTTGTAAAACTTTCATCATCACGAATCTGAAGACCTACACCTGTATTACGAGAAATTTTAAGAGTCTTTTTAGAATCCTGGTTACTGAACTCACCTGAGCAATCCGCAAGAATTACATACGGAAATTCAAGACCTTTACTTTTATGTATGGACATAATTTTAACGCCCTCAAGAGATGCCATACCGGAATAAGCAACCATCTTTTCATTTTTGATAGATGCATCTATGCTTTTAACAAATGCACTTAAGCCGGTTCTTCCACTTTTTGTAAAACCTTCAGCAAATTCAATAAAGCCACGAATGTTTGCACTTCTTGATACACCGTCATTTCCTGCAAGATAGATATTAAGAATATCAGTATCTTTAACAATAAATTTAACAAATTCATCAATAGGATAAGACGCAGCGATATTCCTGTACAATTGAAGTTTTTTAAGAAAAAGTGAAGCCTTTTGGGAAGTTTCGGCATACGTTTCTACACAAAAATAAAATTCTTTATATTTATCAACAAGACGAATTTTCGATAACTCATCTGCAGTAAAACCAAAAACAGGAGAAAACATAAGCGAAACCAAAGATACATCATCAAACGGATTACTAATCGTTTTAACTAAAGAAACAAGAAACTGTATTTCTTTTGATAACGATGTATCTTCATTTGAAACAGTATTGGCAGGAATCCCCATCTTGTTCAAAGCATCCACATAATACGGTGCTTTATTTTTCATCGCTCTTAACAAAATACATATATCAGACGCTTCGAGAGGTCTTTTCTTTGTCTTTTCGTCTCCGTCATATACTTCTATATTTTCGTTAAGTTTACGTTTAACAAATGCGGCAACTTGCTCTGCTTCAAGGATTTTTGCCTGAGCAGAACTTTCATCAGTATAATCAAAGCACAAAAGCTGTACATCAGGCGATGATTTATGAAAATAATAATCTGCCCCTAAAACAAGCGCTTCTTTATCATCATAATCTATTTCACCTACCGCATCACTCATCATAGCAGAAGATATATGATTAGAAACATCAAGAACACCTTTACGGCTACGGAAATTTTTATCAAGCCTTATTAATGATGGTTGGATTGTTCCATCATATTCATTCAGCTTCTTTTTTAAATCCACAAACAATGAAGGACTTGCAAGACGGAATTTATAAATACTTTGCTTTACGTCTCCAACGAAGTACAAATTATTACTTTCACGTGAAATTGCTTTAAAAATAATATTTTGCGCCTCATTGGTATCCTGATATTCATCAATGAATATTTCTTTATATTTCTTTTGCAAATCTTTTGCAACATCAGTAGGCTCCCAATCATTTTCACCATCACCTGTGAATTTAACCAGAACATCTATACATTTGTGAAGTATATCATTAAAAGCATAAGCATTACGTTTTTTCTTTTCGTCATAAAGAGTTTTATCCAATAATTTAACAGCATCGCACAAAACCTTAACCATAGGCTGAAGTTTTTTGCAATCGGCTTTATGCTCATCTGCAGTAGGAAGTGCAAGCTTTACAATAGATTTTAAATCATCATCAAATCCACTAAAAACATCGTTTGCCAATTCCTTGATATATGCATCAACATCACCTGTTGATGCACGTGGTGCATACTTGACGCCGTTGTTGATTAACTCAACCATACCATCCCAATTTTTCTTTTCTGCACTTTCTTTAAGATTAATAAGATTATCCTTTGTAACCTTAAACCTTACACAATAATCCGGATTAAAATTCCCCTCATTTTCGAGCATGGTAATAACTTTTTCAAAACGCTTTATGTAACAATCCGAGAACAAAATAACGTGTTTATAAATAACACGAGACCATACAGTGTCATTAGGATGTTTATCAGGCGAAAAGTCTGCACAAAGCTTATTCAACCAACTCTCCGGTGACGGAAATGAACGTGAATACTTATACATATCAAGAATAACATCTGATAATTTACTGTCATCCTTATCACCAATAAGCATTGAAGTTAATTTTAAAAACTCTTCATCATTACTTTCATAAAGACTTTCAATAACTTCCTCAACCGCAGATGCATTCATCTCTGCTTCATCTTTATCATCAAGCATAGAATAATCTGCAGAAACATCCGCTCTTTTAAAATTGTCTTTTACAATCTTTGAACAAAAAGAATCGATTGTACAAATATCTGCAAGAGGAAGTGAAATAAGTTGTTCTCTTATTCGGTCTTTACTTATTGTTTCACATTTGACTAATGCTTTTTGAATCCTATCCTTCATTTCACCTGCAGCTGCACGGGTAAAAGTAACAACAAGCAGCTCCGAAACATCACAAGGGTCTTTAGAATCAGTAACGATATTTTTTACTCTTTCGGTTAATACTGCTGTTTTACCTGAGCCTGCAGCGGCAGATACAAGCACCTGCATACCTTTGGCATTAAAAGCAGCCCTTTGATTAGGTGTCCACTCTTTCTTCACCATTATTGTCACCTCCCAATTCACTTATTACTTCTGCGTGTTCCAATGAATTTTTCTCTGATATTTCATCACCATATTCATAACCACACATTGCTCTATATGAACAATACTTACATTTGTCACCGCCATCCTTGAGTGTACCCCAAGGGATTGCATTAATTTCACCATTATGCAAAGAATTACCCATATTTATAATTTTACTGTTGACCATATCAGATATTTTATCAAAAGTTTTTTCATTATAGGTGTTATTTGAAAAGGTAGTAAAATACTTTTTATCCTTACCCCTGCCCTTGGACTCTACCTTATAATCAGCTGGGAAAAACTTTGGAAAAAATTTATACCCCATACCATCAAATACTTTTTCATCTTCAAGTATCATACCTGAATATTTTCCACCAAGAAACTTTGCATTATCAACCTCAGGGTCCGAAGGCGAACGTTTTTCAAGATATTTGTCAAAATTAATTTTTGAAGGAAGATACAGAACTGCCGCAGGCTTATAATCTGAATACTTTAATTTTTTTAATGCCATAAGGTACAAAACCATCTGAAGATTTATGCCATCAAAAAGCTCACTAAGCTTAAATTCCTTTTTACCTGACTTATAATCAATAACACGCAAATACTTAGATTCATCTGTTCCGCCGTCATCTGTGATAAGATTTTTTTGCATTTCATCTACACGGTCAACCTTACCGTTAATAATAACCTCACCAATATGCAGTGGAAGTGTATACGGTGGTATATAATTGGGTTTCTTTTCATCTCCACCAATTTCGACCTCAAAACCACAAGGCTTAAAAGAACCTACAGAAAATTCCTTTTTGAGTCTTAATAAAACCATTAAGCATATATCAACAATATGATTATAAATAAAAGCAAACCTTTTTTCTTTATCTGAAGCACCGCTCAACATTTTTTGATTATATTCAGCTAACAATTCTTCTGTTTTTTCTTTTAATTCGCTTTCACTTAAATCACGAAAAGTTTTCCCTGTTTTTATGCCCGAACCACTATCACTATCAAAATACTCTGAAAGAATATTTTCAAGAACATAATGGATTACGGTACCACTATTTGCAGGGTCAAGCTCAGCAACGCGCCATTCATTTACATTAAGACCATATTGAACAAAATACGAAAAAGGACACATATAATATGTATCGATTTTACTGGCTGACAGTTCGATATCTTTACCAAATAAATCAACGGCATTTTGCGAATCTTCAAATTTATACTTTCTGTTACCTGCAACATTCTGAAGAGCCTTTAACCTACCTGCGTATTCTTTTTTAGGAGCAAAATAAGACTCGAGTATTTTTTTTACATTATTATTTTTACTATAATTACGAGCTAACAATGAAAATGCATCATCATCACTCTCAATCAAATCCAAATCATCGCATGTCGACGTTGAAAACACTTCAACATCCTCGATACTACTTTCTGCCAGATTTATTATTTCTGAAGGATAAAGACTTCCGCCATCCGAACCAACAGTTTTATAGCTCAAAAACAATTTTTCAGAAGCAGCAGTTATTGCACAATACGCAATAAAGCGCTCTTCTGCCACGTTTTTTATATATGATGGACGAATATCCAATCCCATATCAGTTAATGTTGTTCTTTCTGAATCTGTAAGCACACCGCCTTTAACTTTAACAAGAGGAAATTCTTCATTGTTAACACCAACGAGAAAAACAACCTTTAATTTTTCTGTACGGATTCTGTCAGCGCTGCCTATCCTAATTTCATCAAGCCCCTGCGGAATTTCGCCTACATCACACGAATCAACAAGAACACTGAATAACTCAAACCATCTTGATAAGGACATCGGCTTATTTTCACCAAAAACAGCCATTTTATCAACCAATGCCACAAAAATATCCCATGAAACTGCCTGACGCTCCGCTTCTACGGGGAACCCATCGTCTTTTAATGATGTATATAATTTGTACAAATTATTCTGAATATTCTGTGAATCAACAAATTCAAAAACATATTGAGCAATTTCTGCACCTGTTTTGTTTTTGCAATCTTCTTTTAATTTTAAAACAGGAGCAATAATTGTTTCGCGTATTTTATTCAGGTGTTGGAGATGCTTGGTTGCACCTTCATTTAACTCTTTACCTAAACCATCGGGATGATTTTTGAACTCCTGAGTCCATTCATTACTTTTGATATTCCAGATTAAAGCATATTTTTCAATATCTGATATTGATTTTAAAGATACATTGCATAAGCCTGATTTTAAGTAATTCAAAACAGTTTCCGTTTTAAACCCATCAGTAATACATGTAAGAACCGCATTAATATAAACAAATAACGATTCATATTTCAAAGCTCGTCTGCTATCATTAAAAACAGGTATATCGTAATACTTTAATTCATCAATTAAAGTATCTTTATATGTTCCGTCTGTTCGTTCAATAACAGCAATATCCTTACATCTGTATTTACCACTACGAATAAGATTTCTGATTCTTGAGGCAACAAACTTACACTCGTCATACTTATCCACACATCTTGCAATAACAACATCGCCACTTGATTTTTCAGTTAACTGATTTATATCGTTATATATATTTTTCTCAAGAACAAATATATCCGATGAAAAAGCATCATTATTTTGCTCACAAAACTCATTATCACTAACGGTTATATTCCTGTCGTAAGCAATTCCTCTGAGCTCCTTTTCAAACTCATAAACATAATCAAATGGACTGTACATAACATTAGTTTTATCTTCACACAATGTAACATAAACATCATCTGCCTGAGATAAAATAACAGAAAAGCAATCAAGTTCCTGTTTTGAGAACATTCCGAACCCGTCAAAGAAAACTGTTTTATTTTTAAAATATTTGTTTTTCTCTGCATACTCTTTTAAAAGAGTAATAGCATCCGTATTATCAAAATAACTTTGAGAAACCAACGCGTCATAAGTCTCATATATCAATGCAACATCCTGCATTTTTTCCTTTAAAAAGCCTTCGTTTAATTGAGTTGTTTTTTCTGAAAACTCATCAAAGTCAACGCCACACTGTTTTAACTCCTTATAAAAATCCATAAGCGGCAAAAGCGAAGTAAGGTTAGTTTTATCGGAAGAAAATACACTCAATCTACCTTCAAGAGATGAAATTGCTTCGCTCATCAGAATGGCACGTACACCTTCATCAAGTATTTGTTTATTAAACAACTCGTTATCCCTCAAAGCTGTGAATGCAAGTCTTGAAAAACTAAAAATTTCAAGACCTTTCATTTTCTTAGGACCTAACAATTTAAGCATTGTTCTTTCTGTTTCAAAAGAAAATTGTTCAGGAATAATAAGAAGAGGTTTGCTGCTTTCATTATTTAATTGTGCAATTATTTTTTTATGTAAAGAACCGGTTTTACCGCTACCGGCTCTACCCTTAATAAAATAAAGCATAAATTTCCTCCGAAAAAAATTAATAATTTTAAATTATCATAACATATTCTAAATAAAAATTAAACTGATGTATGAAATTTATATGTCCAATATTTAGTACTGATTTTTATGAATAATGTTTAAAAACGAGTTAATAATATAAACAGAAATTTAGTGAAAGGAGAATGTTTATGATAGACAGAATCGCATTGATACTTGTAACTATTGGTGCATTAAACTGGGGCAGTATCGGTTTATTTAAGTTTGATATCGTTGCCTGGTTGTTTGGTGGTCAAGCAGCTATAATATCAAGAATTGTATATATTCTTGTTGCGTTAGCAGGTATATGGTGCATTTCACTTCTTTTCAGAGAAAACGAAATGATTGAATCGACTACAAGTAATAACGAATGACATAAAAAATGGAGATACCTTATTCAGGTATCTCCGTATTTTTATAAAATCAGTTATTTTCAAGCTTAGTGATTTTGTAAGTCATAACGCCGCGTGGTGCTTCAACAGAAACCTTATCGCCAACTTTATGACCGATAAGAGCTTTACCTACAGGTGATTCGTCAGAAATTTTACCTTTAGTTGAATCTGCCTGTGCAAAACCTGTAATTGTAAAGGTCTTTTCTGCAGAGCCCTTAGCTGTTCCTTTAATTGTAACAATAGAACCAACGTGAACTACCTGTGAGTTTGAAAAATCTTCTTCTATAATAGTTGCTCTTAAAAGCATAGCTTCAATATCATTGATTTCTGCCTCAAGCTTAGCTTGTTCTGATTTAGCTTCATCGTATTCACTGTTTTCAGAAAGGTCACCAAAAGAACGAGCAACTTTAAGTTTTTCAGCAATATCTGAACGACCTGATTTGAGAACTGCAAGCTTCTCTTTAAGTTCTTCATAACCTTCTTTAGTTAATACAACATCTTGTGCCATTTAAATAACATCCTCTCAAAGAAAGATTTTTAATCTTAAATTTATACCTAAGTATTATATTAAAAACAATGTTAAAAGTCAAGTTATATTTATTTGTGCTTTATATACACTTTTTCAAATGAAATTTTAGGTATAGCTGCACACGCCATTAAAAGCGAAACACCTGAATCAGTTAATATTTTCACTCTGTCATCAGTAGCAAAATACGCCTGGTCACCATATATATTTATAACATCACCATTAATTTCAACATCCATACATATTGAATTTACAAGCTTATTAAAATCAATTATAACGACTTTTTTTGAAACCATAGATGAATCATTAATAAAAACATCTAATCCATATTGATATAAGCAATAATCTTTAAAACGGTTCGTTTCGCCACTGACAATACCGTTGATACATAAATATCTGCAACAATCAATTAATCCTAAAAGCTCAGGATTAAACAGAAAATGATTATCATAAATAATAATATCAAATACCTCATTTTTACTCTTTAACTCTTTTGTAACGGCAGACAGTAAAGCACGCTTAATATAATTTTGCGGATTATATAAATACTCAGCTATAAAAGCGTCAACCTTACTATCAGAGGTATCAAGAACGTTCCCTTTGAATTTATTCAAAAGCATAATAATATCTTTGTTTGTAACGTCCTCGCCTTCTAGTTCAACAACGTAAAAAACAACGTTATCAATAACAATACTTGAACAATCAAATCTTTTTTTCTTTCTTTTAAAAAAGTTAAATTTTCTTTTAGATTTACCATCTCTTATTTTTAAAACCAACATAAAAACACTCCTTCATTCCATTATAGGAACAAAGGAGTGTGAAATTAATCATTTTTAGTCGACTGCAGTAATTTGTTTACCGCCCGGAGTATAACAAGTAAGGTAATTTACCGGATTGCACCATGAGCCGTTTATCATTAACCCAAAATGAAGATGGGCACCAAAGGAATAACCTGTATTACCCGCCTGACCGATAACGTCACCCTGACTGACACTCTGACCAACACTGACAGTTATGTTGGAAAGATGAGCGTAATACGTAAGAACGCCATTACCATGGTCAATAACAACGTAGTTACCGTAACCACCACCGTAACCCCAGTTTGCAGTTTCAACAGTACCACCTTTTACAGCGATAATATCTGCACCATGTGTACCTGCCCAACGACATGTATCAATACCGTTATGTTGTTTACCCCACCGAACTTTAAAGCTTGATGAAATATAAGCATCCTCGTAAGGCAATGGGAAAACCATATCTCCGTCAACAACACCTGAACCGTAATGAGTATTGCTTGCTGCAATTTTATTTTCCAAATCAATGATTGCCTGCTCACGTTGTTCAATAGCTGCCTGATACTCTGCACTTTGGCTATCAAGAGAATCAACTATATCCTTAACCTTACCAAGTTCAGCCTGAACCTCTGCCTCTGACTCTTCAACCTTTGTACGTGAATCAACCTGTGCCTGCTTTTTCTCTTCAAACTCAAGTTTAGCTTCGTCAAGCTCGCCTATTTTTGTGTTAAGACGTTTTTTTACATCCTCTATCTCGGTTAATTTCTGGCCAATTTCTGCAATATTATCTTCCAATTGTTTGATAATTTTATTATCATTTTCTGCTATTCTTATAAGAAGCTGAACTCTTTCAAGATAGGTAACAAAGTCAAAATCATCTGACGTAAGGATAAATTCAAGAGGTGAATTAACGCCTGACATATATGAAGCACGCATACGCTCACCTAAAAGCACGTATGTATCTGCTTTTTCTTGTTCAAGGTCAAGAACCTGTTTATCCAAATCTTCAACCTGTTTGTTAAGAGTATCGATTTCAGCTTCTACAGTTTCTATCTGCTCATTAATACGCTCAATATCAGCATCAATCAAGCTGATTTCGCTATTATATAAATCAATCTGAGTGTGTAATGCAGCAATTTTCTCCTGAAAAGCAGCAATATCATCGTCATATTGTGAAGCTTCATCATCAAGGGCATCAATTTTTGCTTGATTTTCTTCAATTTGTTGCCTGATTTCGTCAATCTGATTCTGATATTCTTGCTTTTCACTGTCTGTTAAAGCATAAGTAGATACAGATAATGCACTAAACAATGTAACAATTGCAAGTAAAACGCCAAGAATACGTTGCATTGGTTTAGATTTATATACTGGATTCAACAACATTACTATGCTCCTTCAAATATTTATTAAGAGAAATTATACTACCAAATGCACCAATAAACACACCAACAACAATAAACGCTATTAATAGTAAGCTAACATTGTCTTCAAATGGAACAACCTGTCCACCAAGCATAGACATTATGTCTGAAAGCCAATATGAAACGAGAGAATATATGACATATTCCAGACCAAGTGCAAACGCAGCAGAAAACAAACCTAAAAGAATACCTTCAACCATAAACGGCCATCGAATAAAGGAATTAGTTGCACCAACGGCCTTCATGATACTGATTTCAAGACGTCTGTTGAAAATTGTAATTCTGATTGTATTTGAAACAATAAACAAAGAAACAAAGAAAAGAATTGCCACGATACCAATACTGATATACGTTACCGCATTTCTTATACTTGCAATTTTACCCGCTAAATCACTGTTTTCACGAATCTGAAGAACTGAAGGTAAATTTTTAATTTGAGCAACAGTTTCATCAAATTTTTCAAGGTCATCAATCTTCACCTTATAAGCATCAGGTAAAATTGATGGTGAAAGACCCTCAAGAACAACAGCTTTATCACCGTAAGTTGCCTTTTGACGTTCAAAAGCTTCTTCTTTTGAAATAAATTCTATATCTTCTTCAACATTATCAAGACTGAGTATTTCAACCTTTAAAAGCTCTGCCTCAAGCTCTGTTGCCTCGTCCTTTATATAAACCATAACAACGTTTTGGTCTTCAATCAAATCGAGAACAGAATCGATGTTAAGAAAAATAAGTAAACCGCTACCAACAATAATCAAGCAAGAAACGAGAACAACAACCGTAGCAAGAGAAAGTAATCTGTTAACCCAGATATTTCTGAAGCCTTCTTTAGTAAGATAACCTAAACTTGTACCTCTCATTGTGCGTCACCCTCCTCTTCACTAAGCGTAATGTAATCATCTGTTACATCAACTGCATAATTCTGAACAAGGTAATCCAAATCGTCTCCACTTTCCTCAAGGAAATATGAACCGACATTATCTTCGGGAGATTCAAATCTGTATGGTTCAACATCGATATTAGATGCATCAGGACAATCAGATTCAATTATACCGTTCTTAATTGTAATAACTCTGTGGTTAAAAGTTTTAACAAGATGTAAATCGTGGGTAACCATAATAACTGTTGTGCCATCTGCATTGATATGGTTAAGAAGGTCAACAATTTCGTAAGACATTTTAGGGTCAACATTACCTGTTGGCTCATCGGCAATAATCATACTTGCGTTATTTGCTAACGCTCTCGCAAGTGCAACACGCTGTTGCTCACCACCGGAAAGCTGATTAGGCTTTGAACGGGCTTTTGAGTTAAGGCCAACAAGACCTAAAAGATAAGGAACACGTTTACGTATAGCATTTTCACGTGAACCTATAACACGCATTGCGTATGCAATATTATCATAAACATTCATATTAGGGATAAGCCTGAAATCCTGAAAGACAATACCCATAGTTCTTCTGAAGCGAGGTATCTGCCTTTTTTTCATTTTATTAAGGTTATAACCATTAATATTTATTTCACCGCTTGTTGGTACTTCTTCGCGCATCATAAGCTTAAGCAAAGTACTTTTACCTGCGCCTGATGAACCAACAATAAACACAAACTCACCTGTTTCAATCTCAAGATTGAAATTATTAAGTGCTTTAGTATTTGTATCGGCATACACTTTTGTGACATTGTCGAATTTAATCAAAATATAACACCCAATCTTTAATTTTTAACTAATACAAAATAATAATAGCACATTTAATTACAAAATGTAACCCTTTTGTAATAAAAATGTGCTATTTTTTTAAATGTTTACTAAAAATTAATATTTTACAGGATTAGCATCAAGATACTTCTTAACCATAAGAGCAACCTTGAAAACAATTGCATCATCAAATTCTCTTAAATCAAGGCCTGTAAGCTTTTTGATTTTTTCAAGACGATAAACAAGAGTATTTCTGTGAACGAAAAGCTTTCTTGATGTTTCAGAAACATTAAGATTATTTCCAAAGAAACGTTGAATTGTGAAAAGTGTTTCCTGGTCAAGCGTTTCAATTGAGCCAACCTTGAAGATTTCTTTAAGAAACATTTCACAAAGAGTAACAGGAAGCTGATAAATAAGACGAGCAATACCTAAATGGTCATAACTTACAATATTACGCTCTGTATCAAACACTTTACCAACCTCAAGTGCAACCTGTGCTTCTTTAAATGAACGAGCAAGGTCTTTAACACCGACAACAGGTGTACCTATACCAACGAGAGCATTTGCGTAGAATTCTGATGTAAGAGCATCAGAAATTGAACGTGCAAGCTTCTCTAAATCCTTACTATCGATATCTGTTTTAACCTCTTTGACAAGTGCGATATCTGATTCACTGATATTGATAACAAAATCTTTTGTTTTATCAGGAAAAAGATTCTGAATAACATCGTAAACAGAAATATCATTCTTTTCAATAAGTCTGATAAGTAAAACTACACGGGATGCTTCGTTATTAAAATGAAGCTCACGAGCTTTAAGATAAATATCACCAGGAAGAATATTATCTAAAATAATATTTTTGATAAAATTACTTCTATCGTATTTTTCATCATAAAACTGTTTAATGTTTGAAAGTGAAACACTAAGAACACCTATGTAATTTTTTGCAGCTTCATCTTCACCTTCAATAAACACCGCATATTCAGGATGCATATGTGTACCAAAAGTCTGATACAAATAACCATCACTTGCAACCGGAGTTGCAGAAGAAAAAACTGTTGCAAGATTACCTGTTCTGATTTCACCTATTCTGCTGAGTTCGCTGCAGGAAATAACTGCACCTGACTCATCAATAACACCAATTGTTCTGTCAACAACATCACGCATTTGATGAATGATGCCTTGAAATAATCTATTGGACATACCATGACCTCCGAAAATTTAACAAATTGACTATTCAACTGTTATACATAATACACAACTCAAGCCTATTTTGCAAGTGCTTTTTTTATATTTTTCTGTTTTTTTTATGCAAAGTGTTAACTTTTAGACATTTTTTATTGGTTTAAATGCAAAAAATGTAAACTTTTAAGCTTTAAAATTTTTCGTCATTTTCAACAATAGAAATCCGTTCTTCTTCGGTTATAAGCCTGCATTCTCCCGGTAAAAGCATATTATCCAATGCCAATCCGCCTATTGCAATACGTTTAAGCATTGTAACCTCTGAGCCAAAATGTTGAAACATTCTTTTAACCTGATGGTATTTACCCTCTTTAATAATCACCTTATATACCGGCTTGTCCCCCGAAGAAATTTCTTCAAGAATAGCAGATAGTAAAACCGTTCCGTCCTTAAGAACAACACCATCAAGGAAGCCTTGCTTTGCTTTTTCGTAATCTATTGAATTGGAAAGTTCTGCAATATACGTTTTAGTAACGTGCCTGGACGGTGAAAGTATATTATGAGCAAAATCACCATCATCCGTTATAAGGCAAAAACCTGTTGTATCCTTGTCCAATCTTCCGGCAGGAAAAAGATTTTTACGTTTAAGTTCATCAGGAATAATATCTACAACTGTTTTTTGCATTTTATCATTTGTTGCACTTACAACGCCCTGCGGTTTATTAAGCATAATATATGTGAATTCTGTTTGAAAAAGTTGTTGACCGTTAATGATAATACAGTCATCATAACTGACCTTCATACCACTATCGGTAACAACCTCTCCGTTACAAATAACCTCTCCACGTTTAACCATCGCCTTTACTTCACTACGTGAAACGAGCCCCTGAGAAGCAATTGTTTTATCAATTCTTTCTTTTTTTATCATAATTCATTATTCCTTTATAAATCCGTGCATAAACCCATTCAACTCTACTGAACAGACGTCACCGCCAATTATTTCATTATCACAAACAAGAATATTCAGTTTAATAAACTCTTTTTCTTCAAAGCCGGGATAATTAAGCACGGTAAATGTCCAACTTTTAACTCTCTGACCTGCATATGCTTGCAAATCATACCCTTGAGCTTTTTGTATTTCATTGTAATTTTTATATACATCATCAAACTCTTTTGGGATAACAATTTCACGAACCTCATCCGGCTCCGGTGAAACCTCCCAACCAAGTTCCGAAATAAATTCAAATATCTGTTGCATATTCTCAGCAGAATTATTAACGGCAAGAGAGGTGTTTTCAGGTGGATTGCCAGAGCTGAACAGAACAACTAATCCACCAACGAAAACTATTGCAACAAAAATAAAACTGAAAATTTTTCTGAACTTTTTAGATGAAAGAGAAACAACAAACACAATACATAACTCCTTTGCACACATGTTTTTATAAAAAAATATGCATAACAAAGGAGTTTAATGATTAAATATATCAGAAATTAAACAAACCAAGATACCCCATAAAGATATCTTCACCTACAAAAGCACAGATAGCTGAGCCCATGGCAAGAAAAGGTCCGAAAGGAATAACACCCTTCATTTCTTCTTTTGATACAATCTTGCGGATAATTGAAAAAATAACGCCAATAAAAGCCGCCATAAACAACGAAATTATTACAGCTTTCCAACCAATAACAAAACCTACTGCCGCCATGAGCTTTATATCGCCACCGCCCATAGCTCTGCCGCCTGTAACAAGAGCAACAAGGAAAAACAATCCGGAAACTGTAAAGAAGCCGATAATTCTACTGATTATCCAATGCTTTGTAAATTCCCCGGTAATAAGTTTGTCACCAACAATAAACAAACCACCAACAAGAATAGCTATCCACATTGAATCAGGTATAATCTGGTGCTTGAAATCTATCCAAGAAACAACAAGCAACGCAGATGCAAAAATCATATATCCGACAAGTCTTAAGTTAAGACCCTCAATTGCATTGCCACCACTGAGGAATAAGTACACAAGAACATACATTGTGCCATTGATTGCCTCAACAATAGGATATTGTTTTGATATAGGTGCTTTACAATAACGGCATTTACCGCCTAAAAAAATCCAACTGAAAAGCGGGAATAAATCCTTCCAATTCAATTGATGTTTACAGTTAGGGCAAATTGAATTACCCCTTTTAAAATCCATACCAATAGGTAACCTGTAAATAAGAACATTTAAAAAGCTACCAATTACTGCACCAAAAACAAAAATAATTGTAGCGATATATGCTGTTAAAAAGCCCATTTTCTTTCCTCGTTTCCAACAAACATTTATTTGAAAACAATTATATATTTTTTTATTTACAAAGTCAACAAATATTATGGCTTGTTTTTGTTAAAAAAAATATACATATATATATTGTATTTTTTTTGCACATATGGTATATTATTTCTGTATTATAACCTAAGGAGGAGCTTTTTCTATGAAAAAGACAAGCAAACGATTGATTGCAATTGTACTTACAGTAGTTATAACACTCTCCGTAAGCACAATCGGAATCACAAGTTTATTCGACTTAAATGCAACAGCTTCTGATGTTATTAACGCTA
This sequence comes from Acutalibacteraceae bacterium, assembly GCA_045646545.1. Taxonomy (GTDB): domain Bacteria; phylum Bacillota; class Clostridia; order Oscillospirales; family Acutalibacteraceae; genus DTU089. The sequence goes on along the minus strand of JAZRKV010000035.1, from coordinate 9,813 downwards.
ATAGCATGGAAGAAGCAATTGAACTCATGGAGAATACACCAGATTTCTTCTCAAGTTCATCAGACGAAATTTATGCGGGTCAGAAAGACGCCACAGTTTACCCTACTATCATCATTCCTGGTATCAGCCAATCTATCTCATACCTTGCAGATGAAAACGGTGACCCTGCATACAATGCAAATGGTGAAGAACTGTCCGGTGGTTTACTTATCCTTGACACAAGCAACCTTGTGCCTACTATTGTAAACAACCTTGTTGGTCCACTTACAACATCACTCGTTAATCAGAACGATAAAAACGGTAATCTTCGTAAAGGTGTTGCCAACACAGTAAAAGAAGTATTTTCTATCCAGGCTTCTGATAAAACAGGTAACCCTGTTAATAACCTTAAAACAGTTTACTATGACCAACCGGTTGGTAAAATGTCTGAGGATGACAGAGATTACTTCTACAGAATGATTCCTATGAAAACTCTTACTGAGGATACTGTAGACGTTACAACAGGTAAAGTTGTTCAGGAAGCTATTCTTGACGAAAACACACTTTATCTCTATGCATTCCCACTTATCGGTGACCCACTTCAATCAGCAAAAGGCCTTAACGACTACATTCAATTCGTTAAAGAGCAACAAGGTGCAGAAAAAGTTAACATTGTTACTATCTCTCTCGGTGGTACAATCCTCACTGCATACATGGAGCTTTATAAAAACACAGGCTACACTGATGTTAACAGAATCGTTAACGTAGTTTCTTGTCTCCAGGGTACAGACGTTATGGGTGACTTCTATCTCAGAGAATTCAAAATCAATGACCCTGAACATCCTGAATACGAAACATTCTTCTTCAACGAATTCCTTCCAATGGTAATGGAAACCAATGCCGATAACAAAGGCTTAGGTTACCTTATCAATATTGCTCTTAAGATAATGCCTAAAGAAGTTATTTATTCTCTTCTTTCAGGTGCAGTTGACGGTATTGTGGAAACACTTATGCTCTACTGTCCACAGTTCTGGGCTATGGTTCCTGTTGACAGATTCGATGACGTTAAAGAAATGTACTACGATGAAATCTGGGGCGACCCTGAATGTGCAGAGCTCGCAAAGAAAATTGATGATTTCCACACAGCTGCTGTGAACCTTAAAGCAAACCTTAAAGATTTTGCTTCTACAGGAAGCACAAACCTTGTTCACAACGTTGCATGTTACAACCTCAGCTACGCTGAACAGGACTACAACTTCTTTGGTGCTATGAGATCATCTGATAGCACAAACAGTGACGGTATCATTGATATCGACTCAACAACTCTTGGCGAACCAGACATGTATGCTAAAGCAGGTACCGTACTTCCTGATGACGTTCTCTTCGACGAAACAAGAGTAATTTCACCTGACGGTAGTATCGATATTACAGACTGTGCATTCCGTGATACAACATGGCTCTTCCACGGTCAGTACCATGAAGTTGGTAGAAACGACGTTATTATTTCTCTTATTGGTAGACTTATCACAGGTGAAATCAAAAACGTTAACGATAGCCCAAGCTTCCCTCAGTTCAACGGCAACCGTAACACAAGAGACATCCGTCGTTGGAGACTTGAAGAAGCTGCTACATTAATCACTAACTTTGAAAACGGCACAACAACAAATGAACAAGGCGAAACACTTGAATGTACACAAGCTGATATTGATGAGCTTATTGCTGCATACCAAGAATGCCTTGCCCTCCTTAATAATACAGTAAACTGCGAACCAACTGCTGCAGAAGCTGCAACACAGAGAATTGATGATGCTATTTACAGAGTAGGTCATAATGGTGAGCTTCCTGAAGAAGATGATTCAATGAACGACCTCTTCACAGCTCTTGCAGGTACTCTTGATGACGTTATTACTGCTATCTTTGGTTCAGGCTACGGCTTCTCTGAAATCGCAGAAAACGGTATTCTTGCAAAATAAGTAAGTTGTTATAACTTGCACTTATCATTATAATATGATATAATTTCACTCCCGAAGAAATTCGGGAGTGATTTTTATTATGTAGGTAAATTTATGAAGATATTTTTTTACACACTAGGCTGCAAAGTTAACCAATATGAAACACAGGAAATGATTGAATTGTTTGAAAAATCCAATCACACAATTGTAAAGTCACCTACCGAGGCCGATGTTATAGTTGTTAACTCTTGCACAGTTACATCTGAAAGTGTACGAAAAACACGTCAATCCATAAGAAAATTCAAAAAACAAAATAATAATAGTATAATTATTCTTACAGGATGTGCCTCTCAGGCAGAGCCTCACATCATCAACGATTTACCTGAAGTTGATATTTTTCTTGGAAATAAAAGCAACTCTAAAATCTGTGATGCACTTCAAGAGTATCTTGAAAAGCATAATACTATTAATATATATACAGAACATAAAACCGGTGATAAACTTATCAGTACCGGTATTTCTCGTTTTGACGGCCACACAAGAGCCTTCTTGAAAATACAGGATGGATGTGACAGATTCTGCAGTTATTGTCTAATTCCAACTGCACGTGGTCGCTCGCGTTCAAAACCACTTGAGGATATCGATAAAGAACTCAAATCCCTTGCTGAGAACGGTTTTAAGGAGATTGTGTTTGTAGGCATCAACTTATCTGACTACGGTAAAAACACGCCTTATTCCTTGCCTGACGCCTTGCTATTAGCAGAGAAATACGATAACATAAAAAGAGTGCGTTTAGGTTCTTTGGAGCCTGACCACATAACCGATGAAATGATTGAAGGTCTTTCAAAGGTAAAAAAACTATGTCCTCAATTCCACATATCTGTTCAAAGCGGATGCAATAACGTTCTCAAAAAAATGAATCGTCATTATACGGCAGAAGAATACGAAGCACTTGCAAACAAGCTTCGCGCAACATTCAATGATGCTACAATAACGACAGACGTTCTTGTTGGTTTCCCAACAGAAACCCAAGAGGATTTTGAAACAACAATTGAATTCTGTAAAAGAATCAAATTTGAAAAAGCACACGTATTCCCCTATTCTATTAGAGAAAACACTGTTGCAGCACGAATGGAACAACATACTAAATCAGTTAAAGAAAGTCGTGCAGCACACCTCATTACAATCACAAATGAAATCCGTGAAGAATATTTAAAAGAACAAATTGGTAAAACAGTAAACGTTCTTTTTGAAGTACACAAAAACGGTTTTAACGAGGGCTACACAGAAAACTATACACCTGTTAAAGTTTACGGTGATTGTGACTTACAAGGTAAAATACTTAATGTTAAAATAATGGATACAGAAGATGATTTCTGTATAGGTACTATTGAATAAGAGGTTAAAATATGGATTTTGAAAAATTAATTTCCGAAAGATTTTCAGTCAGGAGCTTTAAGCCAGAACATTTACCACAAAATATAATAGATAAAATTCTTTCAGCAGGTCATATAGCACCTACGGGATGCAATAACCAACCGCAAAGAATACTCGTGCTTAACACAGATGAATCTATTGAAAAGCTTAAGCTCTGTACAAAATGCCACTTTAATGCACCTACAGCAATGCTTGTGTGTCACAACAAAAATGAAAGCTGGAAGCGAGTATATGACGGAGCACTTTCCTCACCTGTTGATGCAGCAATAGTTACAACACATATGATGCTTGCTGCGCAAAACGAAGGTATTGGCTCTTGTTGGGTAATGCACTTTAACCCTGCAATGATGTGCGAAAAATTCAATATCCCCGAAAATGTTGAGCCTGTTGCATTACTTGTAATGGGTTACCCTACAGATGACGCAAAACCTTTAGATATGCACTCAACTTACCGCGATATAAACGAAACCGTTTTTTATGATAGTTTTTAATCTATCTAATATTTAAAATATAAAAAAGCCGAAATACTCAAACTAAAGAGTATCTCGGCTTTTTATTTTTTATTTATTATTTATTCTCTCGGAACAATCTTCACATTGACCATATTTCTCTATAAAAAAATAAAAAAGAGTCATAAATAATGACTCTTCTTTATTTGGCAGGGATGGCAGGATTTGATGGGCTACGCCCATAATTCGCAAGTTCCTTGCGAACACCCGATTGTGTTCGCCTTCGGCGAGTGTAGGTTCAAATCCTTTAATTTTCATACATAAAAATAACAGAAACCCGAATAAACGGATTTCTGTTACTTGGCAGGGATGGCAGGATTTGAACCTACGAATGACGGAGTCAAAGTCCGTTGCCTTACCACTTGGCTACATCCCTAAAAAAATGGGGTGGATGATCGGAATCGAACCGACGACCTCCAGGGCCACAACCTGGCACTCTAACCAACTGAGCTACATCCACCATATATTGGCACGGATGGAGGGGCTCGAACCCCCGACCTACTGCTTAGAAGGCAGTTGCTCTATCCAACTGAGCTACATCCGCGTGTTGTGGAGCGGGTGATGGGAATCGAACCCACACGACCAGCTTGGAAGGCTGGGATTCTACCATTGAACTACACCCGCGTGTATCACAACAACGGATATTTTATCACAAGAGCATAACAATGTCAAGGATAATTTGTCAAAATAAAGAAATTTTTTATCGTGTAAATTCAATCACAAAAACCGCTCGTTTAATTAAATCAAATTAAAGGTAAATTGAGTGTATTCACCTGTTACTTCCTCACCTTTTACGAAGTTACGAGCAGTAAAAATCACCTTATTATCATAAACCTCGCAATAATAACCGACGCCACAATCTCTTATACCGAAATTGTTTTCTTTACGGTAACAAGGAATGCTTAAGGAAATAACATTATTTTCTTTATTAAGAATTTCAAGTGTTTTTTCAAAAATACCACCATGAAGATGACCATTAATAAAGAATACATTTTTATGTTTTTCCATTACTGCACGAACCATATCGTTCTGCTCGCCCATATCCCCTGTTTTCCAAACCTCAGGAAGACCGTGAGTAAAAGCGAATGCCTGATGGCACATTACAAATGCAGGTTTGCCATCCTTTGTTGCTCTTGCAAGCTCTTTATCAAGAAAATCAGCCTGTGCCTGAGTTATGTATGCTTTTTCAAGAACACGCTTTTCTGTACCGATTACAATAAAAGTATAACCATTAACGTCATAAGAATAATAGCTCTTACCTTTAGTATCAATACCCAGATACTCATTCACCTTATCCATAATAATCTTTTGGTTACGTGGAAAAAGGAAACGAACATCATGGTTACCCATTGTTATAAACAACTTAAATTTATTTTTAAACTTATCGAACACATTAAAAAATCTGTTATATTCCGCAATTTTACCATATTCAGAGAGATCGCCTGCTATAAGGACTGCGTCAAAATCCTTTTCAGCAGAAGAAATATCCTCAAAGAAATTACCAAGGTTTACAGTTGCACTTTCATTATCAATAAGATGAGTATCTGCAATATTGGCAAAGGTTAATCTAACATTATCTTTATCCTGAAACCTGATAGGATGCTCCTTGGATAACTCAAATGGAACATCGTAATCCGATGCCATTGCTTTAAACTGATTTCTGTACTTATCGATAAAAATTTTCAGAGACATTTTTTTACTCACCTTTTTGTTTTTTTATATTATATATTCTTATTTTATCAAAGTCAATTTTCTTGAGAGTTTTTTATAATTTCAATTAATTCCCCGACCTTTTGAGGTCTTGGTTTATTAATCTTATAAAGTAATTCATCAATATGAGTTTCTACCTTTTTTATTTCCTTTTCAAATTCTTTGGCAGAAACACGCAGAACACCGAAACGTACTGCAGATAACTGAATAAGATTATCAGAGGTAACAACTCTTACGTTTTCATTTTTACCGATTTCACTAATCAGCTTTTCAATATAATTGTCACCCAACTCACGTTCTTTAGTATATACAATTTTAATATTATTGTAATTAAGGCGTTTACCTTTATTACCCGCAACCTTATATGCATCAAAAACAAGAATTGTTTCTGTTTTTGTAAAGGCACTGAAATTACAAAGTATGTCTGCAAGCTTATCACGTGCTGCTTCAAGATTATCTGATGCAATATTTTTTAATTCATCCCATGCAAATATAACGTTGTATCCATCTACAATTATATATTTTTGTCTTACAACAGGGTTATAGCCCGAAGATACAGGCTTTGCAGGAGATTTGGTATGACTTACACGATAATACGGATGCTTATCTTTACCGAATTCCCTTTCCATAATCGCTTCAAGTTCTTTATCATCAATATGGAAATTACGGCTGTTATATGTAACTTCATACGGATTCTTTTGTTGATTGAGGCAAGAATCTATATGCATAAAATTCTTCACGTCATCCCATTTAACATTAAATCCTGCACCGTGAGCACAGAAAACGGAATCAGGAGTATTTTCCAAATCGCCTTCAGGTGAATAATTAAAAGAATCTATAATTTCTTTTTCATTATGGCACACATCATAACCGCAAACATCTAAAGAAAGACGACCTTTACCACTTGTGTATGATGCAACTTCTGATGCATAACCATTCATACAAACGACAGGTGCTTTCCCTGTAAGTACAGATACACCGCCATAATCTTCAGGATTAGAAAATGAACCTGACATTAAACGAATATCATTTATTGCTCTACCAATGTTTTCCATAGGCACTTCAAGACGGAAACTGTAATATGGTTCAAGAAGAACAGAATCACTTTGCATAAGACCTTGCCTTACCGCACGATATGTTGCCTGCCTGAAGTCACCACCCTCAGTATGTTTCAAATGCGCTCTACCTGCAGCAAGTGTAATTTTAACATCGGTTAAAGGTGAACCTGTTAAAACACCAAGATGCTCCTTCTCCTGCAAATGAGTGCGAATCAGATTCTGCCAGTTTCTGTCAAGTACATCTTCACCACATTTGGAACTTATAACAATACCTTTACCACGCTCTGCCGGTTCTAGAATAAGATGAACTTCCGCATAATGTCGTAAAGGTTCGTAATGGCCTACACCCTCTACTGTATTCGTGATTGTTTCTTTATACAAAACTTTGCCTGAATCTATTTGCACATCAACGTCATATTTTTCTTTAATAAGGCTTCTGAGAATCTCTGTTTGCACTTCACCCATTAAAGCCACGTTGATTTCTTGCAAAAAACTATTCCATGAAACTTTAAGTTGTGGGTCCTCTTCTTCTAATAATTTAATTTTAGGAAGAAAAGTTTGTGCATCAATACTCTTCGGTAACACAACTCTATAATTCATAACCGGTTCAAGAAAAACATCTTTGGAAGATTCTTCGATACCGATTCCATCACCACAAGAAAGGGCAGAAAGACCTGTAATAACGCACACATCACCTGCAAAAACTTCATCACATGAAATAAATTTTGTGCCATTATATTTTCTTATATTATTTACTTTTTCAACTAATCCGTTATATGTAACAGTATCCTTAACTTTAAGCGAACCACCAGTAAGTTTAACATGTGTTAACCTTTCGCCTTTAGAATCGAAAGTAATTTTAAATACTTTTGCTCCAAATGAAGATGGGAAAGATTTAGATGTTGTGTAAAGAGAAATGCCGTCTAAAAACTCTTCAATTCCGTCACCTTTAAGACCTGAACCGAAAAAGCACGGACAAACTTTACCTTGAGAAATCAAAGAAACAATTTGTTCCTTCTGAACATAGTTATTCTCCAAGAAAAATTCCAAAACAGAATCATCACTAACAGCGATATCTTCATCACGTTTTTGCGTATCGTCAGTAAAATCAACACAACTTTCACCGCAAAGTTCTTTTAACTCTGACATTATTTTTTCTTTAGATAAACGGGCAAAATCCATTTTTGTAACAAAAATAAATGTAGGAATTTTATACGCTTTTAAAAGTCGCCACAATGTTCTTGTGTGTGACTGAACTCCATCTGTACCACTTATAACAAGCACTGCATAATCAAGTATCTTTAATACACGTTCTGTTTCCGCCGAAAAATCAACGTGTCCCGGAGTATCAAGGAGAGTAAAATCGATGTCAGTATACGAAAAATGGGATTCACCCGCAAATATTGTGATTCCCCTTTCCTTTTCCAGAATATGGGTATCAAGAGCCGTATCACCATTGTCAACACGACCTGCTTTTCTTATTACACCTGATTTCAAAAGTATTGACTCTGCCAACGTAGTTTTACCTGCATCAACATGAGCCAGGATACCCAAAACAACCTTACCCATACTCTTTTCCTACTTATAAATTTACCGACAGAATAAAAGTTCTGTCGGTAAAAAATTATGATTTAAAGTTAACTTTAATTTCACCGTCTTGAGCAGAAACAATAATTTCTTTAATGAGAGTTTCTGCATTATTTATGAGAATGTTAGCAACCTCATCCTCAACTGTTTTACGGATTGTACGCCTGATATCACGTGCTCCTCTGCCGCCATCCTCTGACATATCTGCAATAATTTCACATACGCCATCCTTAACAGTTAAATCTATACCTTTATCCTTAAGTGGCGCCTTGAATTCGTTAATAAGAATTGATGCAATTTTAACAAGTTCTTCTTTACCAAGAGTATTGAAAACAACAATCTCATCAACTCTTCCCAAAAACTCAGGTCTGAGGAACTCCTTAAGGGCCTTCATAACTTTATCTTTAGAAGCCTGATTTTTATCACGATTAAAGCCTAAGGCGTTTTCTGTTATATGACTGCCTGCATTAGACGTCATAATTATAACAGTATTCTCAAAACTTACCGTTCTGCCCTGTGCATCGTTAGTTTTACCTTCATCAAGAATCTGAAGAAGAATATTAAGAACATCAGGATGTGCCTTTTCAATCTCATCAAAAAGAACAACAGAATAAGGTTTACGCCTTACTTTTTCTGTCAATTGACCTGCTTCGTCATAACCTACGTAACCCGGAGGTGAGCCGATAAGCCTTGAAACACTATGCTTTTCCATAAACTCAGACATATCAAGTCTGATAAGTGTTTCGGGAGTTTCAAACAATTCATTTGCCAACTGTTTAACAAGTTCTGTTTTACCTACGCCTGTAGGGCCAACAAAAATAAATGATGCAGGTTTACAAACTGCAGAAATCTGAACTCTTGAACGTCTGATTGCAGCGGCAAGAACCTCTACTGCTTCATCCTGGCCAATAATGCGTGATTTCAGTTTACTTTCAAGGTCACAAAGCTTACGCATATCATTTTCGATAATCTTTGAAGTAGGTATACCTGTCCACAAATTAATTACCTTTGCAACATCTTCTTCAGTTACATCGTTATCATCTGCTTTGATTTTTACTGCTGCGGCTTCCTTTTCCAAGGCTATCTTTTCTGCCTTAAGCATGGAAATTGCTTCGTAGTCAGGACCTTTTTCGTCGGTAGTATCAAGAAGTTCTTCTTGCCTTTCGTTTAGCTCAATGATTTTTGCAGAAAGTTTCTGATAATCACTTATAGCAACGTTTCTGAGGTTTGCACAAGTACAGGCTTCATCAAGAAGGTCAATTGCTTTATCGGGTAAGAATCTGTCGTTAATATATCTTTCTGAAAGTAAAACTGCTCTGTAAACAAGGGCATCAGAGATTTTAACCTTATGGAAATCCTCGTAATATTCCTTGATACCCAAAAGCATTTTATAACAATCGGCAACCGAAGGCTCCTCAACCTTAACTGGCTGGAAACGTCTTTCAAGAGCAGCATCTTTCTCAATATGCTTGCGATATTCATTGAATGTTGTAGCACCTATAACCTGTATCTGTCCTCTGGAAAGTGCAGGTTTAAGGATGTTGGCAGCATTCATTGAACCTTCAGCATCACCTGTACCCA
>JAZRKV010000034.1:0-35856 GCA_045646545.1 Acutalibacteraceae bacterium | reverse complement strand
TTCTTTTATCGTTGTTTAATTTTCAAGGTTCGTTCGCACCCCTCTCGAAGAGTGCCTTAAGATAATATCACAATCATCTTTCATTGTCAACATCTTTTTTAAACTTTTTTATCCTCTTCTTCCACCGCGCCGGGCGTTTCGCACCCCCGCTCTCAAAAGAAGATTGCAAAGCTTATTTCAAGATGATTTTCAATGTTCGCGTCACCGTCTTCTGACGCCGACGGTTTTGAATTATACTAAATTGATTCTTAAAAGTCAACACTTTTTTGCAAAAAAATTTGAATTTTTTTCAATTATTTTTATAGTCACAATATGTTGTGTATATGGTAAATTTACCCACAATTTTCTTGTTCAAACAAATGTCAAAACAATGTATAAAAAGCTCATTTCTACTAAACCTACTATAAATATTACATTGAGGTGACAAAAATGAAAGAAAAAAGGTTTAGTCTACAAAACTTTATACGCACATACACAGGAAAATCACTCTGCCTTATTCTGTGCACTATTATTATAATAAGTATAGGCGTTGTAGGAAAGATTCATTCAGAAGAAACTGCGTCGCGAGAAGTACTTTCCAGATTAGGTTCCCAAGGCGACGAGGTCAGAAGAATACAAACGAAGCTTAAATCTCTCGGCTTTTTCAACGGAACGGTTGACGGTATTTACGGAGTTAAAACTCAACGAGCAGTACGCGAATTCCAAAAGTCCGTTGGAATAACTGCAGACGGAGTTGCAGGACAAAAAACACTTTTATATTTAGGATTAGGTTCAAGCACCGTATCTGCAGGCGGATACAGCTCTTCTGACATATATCTTCTCGCAAAGGTTATTGCAGCGGAAGCACGAGGCGAAAGCTATACCGGACAGGTAGCCGTTGGTGCGGTTGTGCTCAACAGAGTTGATTCTGCATCCTTTCCTGATAGCATTGCAGGTGTTGTATACCAAAAAGGTGCTTTTTCTGCAGTAACAGATAGCAACTGGACTGTAGCCCCTGACAGTACCGCTAAAAAGGCGGCACAGGACGCTATTAACGGCTGGGACCCAACAGGCGGTGCACTGTATTACTATAACCCTGCCAAAACATCTAACAAATGGATACGCACACGACCCGTAATCACTTCAATCGGCAGACACGTATTCTGCCGATAACCCCAAAAACTCATATAACGAAAAGTGCAGGCACCTTTTGTACCTGCACTTTTTATAATAAATATCACTCAAACCATTTCAAATCCACACCATCTGCCACTATTTTACCACCGAGTGTATTGGGATGAACTTTATCCTTACCAAGATACTCTAATTTTGAACAAGTCGGTTTATCGGGATTCACACACAAGGACGCCTGGTCGTAAAAAGCATAGAACCGGTCTTTATTTTCATAAAGAAGTTTGTTAGCCTGTATAACCCTTGCTTCTTTTTCAGGACGTGAATCAATACTCTCGCCAAAATTAAGTATATTAAAAACTATAACCTTCTTGCCTTGTTCGGAAAGTTTTTTTACTAAAAGCAGCATTCCTTCAACAAATTCTTCAGGCGTAGAAACTTCGTCCTTCGGTGCCTGTATTGTACCGGGCTGCAAAAAATCATTTGTACCTAAAGCTACAATAACATATTCCGAATCGGGATAATTCAAAATATCTCTTTCTAGACGGTTAAGGCCGCTTTTACCGAAAAGACCTTTGCAAAAGAACCTCGTACTAAAATCACGTAATAGCCTTGTACCCATGATTGATTTATTAATAACGGAATATCTTCCCGGAAAAGCTTTATAAATTCTATCAGCAAAGGAATTAACCCAATAGCCCTGTTGACTTATGGAGTCGCCATAAACAACTATACTACTTGCATCCGTATTATTCAACACCTGTACAGATTGAAAAAGTGGTATTGGTTTATGAAAAAACATACCAAGCGTAGAAGAAGCAACCTCGCGTACTTTGTCACGCTTTCTGCGTTGATTTTCTATCTTTGACTCATTTACAACGTTACCCTTCACTGTCAACAGGTTAACGTCACTAAGAAGATTGCCGCTCCTGAGCGAACCTTTTTCAACAAATACGCTTATGCAAAAATATTCGCCCACTTCAATATGAAGAGGAACTTCATCACTTAAAACTACCTCTCCTTTTTTTAAGCAAAAAGATTTTTGCGAATTTACTGTAGCAGTTTTGCACTCACCGATAAAATTCCCGTCCGCATCACATCCGGCAACAGACAATGCACCCACATAAACATCTTCTTTTGCACACTCGTTAGATAGCTCAAAGCGTACACGATCTCCTGAAACTACAGACCTCATAACAATCCTGTAAGTTTTTTCACATGATGGATAATAAAAGAACGAAAATGCAGAATGAGCCTGACCCCAGACCTGTACCCATTTTTTTGACACTTAATCTCTCCTTTATTTTGTATATTTCCATTTTAATTCTTTGCAAGATAAAAGTCAACGATACAAACTATTAATATTTGGTATATATATACTAATAATATTCTTGTTAAAATTTAAACAAATTGTTCTTAAACACTTGAATAAATTCCACGTTTATAGTATGATACATTGGGGAAAATTGGTAGACAGTTTTTATTCTGTATACCATTATATATATCCTTATATACAATTTCAAAATATATTTGAAGGAGAAAAGACTATGCAAAAGGTTCAATTTACCGAAACAGTGTTGCGCGACGCCAACCAGTCACTTATTGCAACACGAATGAAATTCAGAGAGTTTGAGCCAATCCTCAAAGAGTTAGACAAAGCAGGCTACTATTCACTTGAATGTTGGGGCGGTGCAACTTTCGACTCTTGCCTTCGTTACCTTAACGAAGACCCATGGGAAAGACTCAGAAAAATCAAAAAAGCTTGTCCTAATACAAAACTTCAAATGCTCCTCAGAGGACAAAACCTTCTCGGCTACCGTCACTACCCTGACGATGTAGTTCGTATGTTTGTTAAAAAGAGTATTGAAAACGGTATTGATATCATCAGAATATTTGATGCACTTAATGATGTTAAAAACATTGAGGTTGCAGTTGACGAAACTGTTAAAAATGGTGCAATCGCTTCAGGTGCTATCTGCTACACCATAAGCCCTATTCATACTCTTGAATCTTATGTTGAACTTGCTAAGAATATGCAGAGCCTTGGTTGCCAGACAATTGCAATCAAAGATATGGCAGGTATTCTCAGTCCAGCAGAAGCACACAAACTTGTTTCTTCTCTTAAAGAAGCAGTTGACCTTCCTATTGTTCTTCACACTCACTGCACAACAGGCCTCGGCTTTATGACTTGCCTTAAAGCAGTTGAAGCAGGTGTAGACGTTATTGATACTGCAATTTCAACAATGTCAGGCGGTACTGCTCAACCTGCAACAGAAACACTTAACTACACCCTTTCAGAACTTGGTTACGATACAGGTCTTAACTCTAACTCTCTCAGAGAAATTGCTGATTTCTTCAAACCTATCAGAGCAAAAGCTCTTGAAAGCGGCCTTCTTAATCCAACAGTTCTCTGTACAGATGCAAAGGCTCTTGATTATCAAGTTCCTGGTGGTATGCTTTCTAACCTTGTAGCTCAGCTTACTGCACAAGGCAAAATGGATAAGTTTGACGAAGTTCTTCTTGAAACACCACGCGTACGTGAAGACCTCGGTTTCCCACCACTTGTTACTCCTATGAGCCAGATGGTTGGTGTTCAGGCTACCAACAACGTCCTTTCAGGCGAAAGATACAAAAACGTTTCTAAGGAAGTTAAATCTTACCTTATGGGTGAATATGGTAAAGCTCCGGGCGAAATCAATGAAGACGTAAGAAAGATGATTCTTGGCGACGTTGCTCCTTTCGAAGGCAGATTTGCAGATACACTTGAACCTGCTTTTGAAGCTGCCAAAGCAGAAATCGGCGAAAAAGCACACAGCGACGAAGATGTTCTTTCATACATTGCATTCCCAACTCAAGCAGAAAACTTCTTTGATTACCGTGATGAAATGGCAGGCAAAATTTACACCTATGAATTCAAGGCTATTGACTAAGGAGGATTGATTATGACATTTCTTCCTTTACAAATAGAACAACTAACAACACCAGACGCATTAAAAATATCAGGATTTGGATTTGGAATTGTTCTTGTAGTTCTTGCAGTTCTTGCACTTTTCGTTATTTTACTTTCCAAAATAGTTGGCAGTAAAAAAGAAAAAAGCAAAGAAGATGTTGCACCTGTAACAGAAACTACATCTACTCCTTCTACAACTTCTGTACCTGTAGAAGAAATTGCAGAAACAACAGAAGACACAACAGACGATATTCCACATATCCCAGGATATGTTGTTCTTGACGGTGTTTCCGAACAAGATGCAGCCGTTTTGATGGCTATTACATCACACAGAACAGGTATTGACCTTGCAAGACTTGATTTTAAAACAATCAAAAGGCTTAATCAGGACCCTGTTCTTGAAAACATTGAAGAACAAGATGCAGCCGCAATCATGGCTATTACATCTGATAAAACAGGTATTCCTTTAGAAAACCTTATATTCAACTCAATCAAATTATTGGAGGATTAAGTTATGAAATACAATGTTACATTAAATGGTAAAATTTACGAAGTAGACGTTACAGAAAGCGACGCTATTGTTACAGGCGTTTCACAAGTTCCTTTTGTAGTTGCAACACCTGCAGCTGCTCCTGTTGCAGCTCCTGTTGTTGAGGCACCTGCTGCAGCTCCTGTTGCAGAAGCACCTGCTGCAGCTCCTGCAGTTGCTCCTGTAAGTGCAGACGGCACACAAGTTAAAGCTCCGATGCCTGGTACAATCCTTGCAGTTAAAAAAGCTGTTGGCGATGCAGTTAAAGCAGGTGAAGTAATTTGTGTTCTTGAAGCTATGAAAATGGAAAATGATATTGTTGCTCCTTGCGATGGTACAGTTAAATCTATTAACGCTCCTAAAGGCACAACAGTTAATACAGACGACGTTCTTGCCGTTATCTGATTCAAAGGAAATAAACTATGGATTTTACACAAATTTTAACTGATCTTTGGAACCAGTCAGGTTTTGCATCTCTTACCTATCAGAATTTAATTATGTTAGGTGTTGCTATTGTTTTCCTTGTGCTTGCAATAAAATTCAAATTTGAACCTCTCTTGCTTGTTCCTATTGCTTTTGGTATTTTGCTCGCTAACCTTCCGGGTGCTAACGTTATGCTTGATACTACCGGCGGTGAACTTGGTAGTATAGGAACCACTGCCGACGCATCAAAACACTGGTTTGAATCGGGTTTCCTACGAATTTTATACGTTGGTGTTAAATCCAACATATTCCCTTGCCTTATCTTTATGGGCGTAGGCGCAATGACAGACTTTGGTCCGCTCCTTTCAAACCCTGTAAGCCTTCTTTTAGGTGCTGCAGCACAATTAGGTGTTTATATAGCATTCCTTATTGCTATAACTCTTAACTTTGCACCTGCAGAAGCTGCTTCAATTGCAATCATTGGTGGTGCAGACGGTCCTACGGCTATTTTCCTTACATCAAAACTTGCATCTCATCTGTTAGCTCCAATCGCTTTGGCAGCATATTCGTATATGGCGCTTATTCCTATAATACAGCCACCTATTATGAAAGCTCTTACAACAGAAAAAGAACGCAAAGTTGAAATGAAACAATTAAGAAAAGTTTCTAAAACAGAAAAGATTATCTTCCCTGTTGCAGTTCTTCTCTTCTGTGCTTTCCTTCTTCCTGACGTTGTACCGCTTCTTGGTATGCTTATGTTGGGTAACCTTTTCCGTGAATGCGGTGTTACAGAAAGACTTTCTGATACAGCACAAAACGCACTTATGAACATCATAACAATTATGCTTGGTGTTTGCGTTGGTGCAACGGCAAACGGTAAGGATTTCTTACAGATAAAAACTCTTCTTATTATCGGTCTTGGTCTTGTTGCCTTTTCTTGCTCAACTGCGGGCGGTGTGCTTTTCGGCAAACTTCTCTATATTGTTACAAAAGGTAAAATTAACCCGCTTATTGGTGCGGCAGGTGTTTCTGCTGTTCCAATGGCAGCACGTGTTGCACAAAATGAAGGTAGAAAATACAATCCAACAAACTTCCTTCTTATGCACGCTATGGGACCAAACGTTGCAGGTGTTATCGGCTCCGCAGTTGCGGCAGGCTTCTTACTTGCAGTTTTCCAATAAAACTTACAACTTAATTTAATCATTAAAAAATCGGACTAAATTAAATTTAGTCCGATTTTTATTTTATTATAATTTTTCAATAAGAATATCTGCAATTCTTTTACATGCGAAGCCATCGCCATAAGGATTGGACGCCTGACTCATTTTTTCATATTCTTCTTTATCTGTAAGAAGTTTTGAAAATTCTTTATAAATTGTTTCTTCTTCGGTTCCTACAAGCTTAAGAGTACCTGCTTTAATTCCTTCAGGACGCTCCGTTGTATCTCTCATAACGAGAACAGGTTTACCGAGAGACGGTGCTTCTTCCTGAATACCGCCTGAATCTGTAAGAATAAGGTAACTCTTATTAAGGAAGTTATGGAAATCAAGCACCTCAAGAGGTTCAATAATATGAATTCTCTCGTCATCACCTAAAATTGCGTTTGCAGTTTCACGCACAACAGGATTCATATGTATAGGATAAATAGCCTTAACATCAGGATTTTCATCCATAACTCTGCGGATTGCTCTGAACATATTCTTCATTGGCTCACCAAGATTTTCGCGACGATGAGCAGTAATCATAATAAGGCGACTACCCTCTGCCCACTGAAGTTCAGGATGAGTATAGTCTTCCTTAACTGTTGTTTTAAGAGCATCAATAGCAGTGTTACCGGTGATATAAATATTATCGGCACATTTACCTTCTTTTAACAGATTATCCCTTGAAAGCTCTGTTGGGGCGAAATTGAACTGACTCACAATACCAACTGCCTGACGATTAAACTCTTCAGGATATGGTGAGTAGATATTATATGTACGAAGACCTGCTTCAACGTGACCTACAGGAATCTGCAAATAGAAACAAGCAAGGGCAGTAACAAAAGTGGTGGAAGTATCACCATGCACAAGTACAACGTTGGGTTGCTCCTTTTCAAGCACGTCTTTTATTGAATTAAGAATGTTTGTTGTAACATCAAAAAGAGTCTGACGCTCTTTCATAATAGAAAGGTCATAATCCGGTGTTACGGAAAACGCTTCAAGCACCTGGTCGAGCATCTGACGATGTTGACCTGTAACACAAACTATTGTTTCAAGTTCTTTTCTGCTTTTTAACTCATTTACTAACGGACACATTTTTATAGCTTCCGGTCTTGTACCGAAAACAAGCATTACTTTTTTCATTTTATTACCAACTTGATTTTTATTTTATTTCACCATTACGTATTTTGGTGTTGTTACAAATTCAATTTTAATTGATTTGCCGTATTCCTTAAGAGCGTTATTCATACCCTCGTTCATAGTTTCAAAAATTCGTTTTTGTGTAAAGAAATTCATATCTTCATCAGCAAAGTTTTTGGTCGGGTCAAGGGAGTAACCATCCAATCCCGCAAGACCAATATCCTTCACACCTAATTCTATAAGGAATTTAATAAGCATCATACCTGCATTATCCTTAACACCCTCATAATCGTTAAGAAGACTTTGATAGTCTGTTTGCAAGTATACATCTTCTGCCGGAATGTTTGAAGTAACTATGCACTTTTCTTTACCTTCTTTCATTTTTCTGAATCTACGAAGGTTACTGAGAAAAATGAAATCTGTTTTACATTCTGCATAATCAAAGTTTACACTGATAGTTACAACATCATCTTTTTTTGCAAAAGAAATTATCTTATCTTTTTCACTTACAGAGCTACTACCGGGAGCAATTATAAGCACGGTTTTCCCGCTAAGATGCTCCTTTAATTCTGCAAGTTTCTTTTCGTTGACATTACCCTTCATCATATATTCAAGATAAAGTTCTTCAATATATTTTTTATCAAAAGAGGACTTTTTCTCTTCATCCATCATACCGAAAATCTCATCAATTGCTTCAACGGTAAGTGTCTTTTTAGAATCAAGGTAACTTGCATAATTAGGATGAGCGTTATGCTTTGCCGAAAGATAGTTTGGTAAAGAATAACCCCAATAGTTTGTTTCATGGAAATTATTTAAAATATCATCAATCACAACAAGCAAAGGTCGGAGTATATAGTTTTTGCCATTGTTGTCATTAAGATATTCCACAAAAAGCTCAGTATTAAGGTTACCCGCACCACGTCCCATGCCAAAAATACTTGCATCTATTATTAATTCTCTTTGAGTACCTGCATCTGCAAGAAACTGAGCATTTGAATAAGCCAATTGCATATTATTATGAGAATGATAACCTACAATAATATTTTTGTTTAAATTCTTTTCAACAATCTCATAAAGCCTGAAAAGATTTTTTTGCTTCATAACACCGAAGCTATCTACAATATAAAAAGCATACGGCATCATATCGTTGGCAAGAGAAATTAAAGCCTCAAACTCTACTTCTGTATATCCCAGCGATACCATTGGCTGAACAAAAACTTTATATCCCTTTTCCTTAATCTTTTTGCAAAAAGCCATGGCATCAACCATATCTTTTTTATGGAAGGCAACACGAACACCATCCAACGCAGTATCTTCTGCAGATGGTAAAGCTTCTGCAGAAAACTCGCCGTAGTTTATCATACAAACAAAAAGTTTACCGTGTTTATTTGCCGGTATAAAACTACTGACCTGTTTAACATCTGTAAATTGAGTTGCATTAACATCAGACTCAACTTTTTGAGACAAAAAACCGCACTCAATTATTTCCACATCAGCCTCTACCAAGGCGTTAATAATTCTGCCGATATTCTGTTTACCGAATTTCCAATTGTTGCAATAACCGCCGTCTCTTAACGTACAGTCAAGCACATTGATTTTGCTCATAAGCACCTCTTAATTATTACTTATTTCCCCTGCATTAATTTTTTCTGCCACAATTTTACGTACCTTTTCCAAATCATTTGGAGTATCAACTGCAACTGTATCAGAATCAACCTCAATATACTGAACCTTGTAACCGTTTTCAATGAAACGCAAGATTTCTATATCTTCAACGGCTTCAACCTTTGCCTTACCGTATTTCATACCGTAATCGCAATAAAACTGCAAAGCATCAGGCTTAAAACCATATACACAAACTTGTTTATAATAAGCATAATCAAGGCTACCCTTTGGATACGGAGCAGTTGCTCTTGTAAGGTAAACGCCTATGCCGTCTTTATTTGTAATAACCTTTGGAACTGTAAAGTTTACAACCTCAATAGGATCTGTGATTTTTGTCATAAGGTTAGAAATTTCAAGGTCAGGATTATTATAGAACGGCTCAATTGCCGCCTTGATTGTTGAAGGCTCCAAAAGAGGCTCGTCACCTTGAATATTAACAATAAGGTCTGCAGGAATTTTACGTGCAACCTCACCGATTCTGTCGGTACCGGTTTTGTGAGTATCAGAAGTCATAATAACCTCTATACCAAGCTCTTTACAGGTATCAAAAATTTTATCGTCATCTGTTGCAACATAAACTGCATCAAAATCTTCTACCTTTTTACACTGGTTATATACCCACCAAATCATTGGCTTACCGCAGATGTCTGCAAGCGGTTTGCCCGGGAAACGTGATGATTTATATCTTGCAGGAATTACACCGATTATTTTCATAATATATTCTCCTTATTGACCTATAACGTCTTCGTATTTTTTTCTTTCTACGCAGTCCAGAAGACCGCCCGCAGTACAGTTATAAAGCTTAATACCTGTTTTATCGCAAATATCCTTAAGAACTCTGTAGCCCTTGAAAACCTCGTAGAAGCTTTTAAGCTCATCTTCCATAGAAATTGTACTGTTTCTGTTCATCATACGCTTTTTCTCATTTTCGGAAATCTTGTAAGCATATTCTGCACCGTCACCTGCCATAAGACGTGTATTTGCGGCAGTAATAACATTTGTACAGTCACAACCTAAAAGATATATTTCCGAAAAGCCCATATATATTGCCATTGCAACGGCATAATGAACTACCGTATGTAAATTTGGAGTGAATTTTTCAAAATGAATTCCGTTATTAAACTTATCCGTTAATTCAAGACGGTGTGAATAAAATGCAACATCAAGCTTATCTTGAATATTAAATCTTTTAGCAAAGTCATAGCCTTCCTGAGCAAAGAAGTTTACGGGCTTGTTATCCTCTGTGTTAACACTTAACATAACCTGTAAAAGTTCCATATCTTCCGGTCTTTCTGGACTGAGAGCAAAGAATGTCGGGTCTGCCCAGAAATGATAATTTGTTTTTAATTTCGGGAAAACAGGATTCCTCATAATCTGATTACAAGTGAGCACATATTCATCCCCCAAAAGCGATAAATCCTGCTCCTTAAGTGAAGGGCCATTACCGATTATAAAGCACCTTTCACCTTTATGAATACCTTTATATTTAATATTCTTTTCAACCTCTGTTGCTAACTCAGGTTGAGCTTTTTTAAACTTTTTAAAACCACTATTTAAAAGAACATCGTTCCATTTATCTGGCCCTAAAAACCTTGTTATACCTGCTTTAATCTGAATTAAGGGATTCATTTTTTCACGCTCTCTTTATTTTTTTAATAATAATATTTAAATACTGCTTCTTTTCTTGATTTGTAAAAAGCACTAACGCACTGACAATAACAGTAACCATCGCACAAATACCGGCACCCAAAATAACTGTAAGCCATCCATTCATATCAATAAACTTTACTGCAAAATATGAGCAAACTGTGGATAATGAGGCAGCAACAATTGATGAAAGAGATGCCTTGTGGAACACGTACCACTTTTGTTCAAGGCATTTTGCAGCATATGGGAAGGTAAGAAAATAATTTCGGATAATAGTAAGCAACGTACTTGTTCCTGCGATAATGTAAACACCATTTTCCGCGGAAACACTTAACGCCACTATTACAACAACCGCATTTAAAACACCAAACAAAAGTGAGGTTATTGAATGGAATTTAAGTTTATTTACTATGGTAAACATACCAAACACACAAGCGGTGCTACCACTTACCACAACGCCTGCAATTGCAAGGAAGGAAAGCCAGAACAATTCTTTTTCGTCAAGTGTGGGTTGCCATACCTTATAAAACTGTCTGCCCATAGCAACTAAAACAACTACCGGAATATTGATAACAAGTCCGATAAGTTTAACACTTTTAAGAATTGACTTTGTGAAGCCGTCGTAATCCCCTTCTGCATATTTCTTTGTCATTTCAGGACCAAAGGAACCTGAAACGGAATTTATCATACTGGATATTGCCGTTGGAAAAATCTTTGATACAGACAAAACGCCCATTGAAACAGGGTCAATAAAAATATTACAAAGCAACAAATCAAGACCTGTATTAAGTACGGAGTTAAGACTACTGAGAAGATTCCATGCACCTGATTTTATAAGCTCAATACAATACGACATTTTAAAATATCGCATTTTAATTTTTAACTGCGGTGTGTACTTTTTGGTAAAATACACATTCCACACTACTGTGTAAACTGTATTAACAATTACAGAAAGTGTAACGTAATACATCTTTGGCGGTAAAAATGCATACATACCAACCAAAACAACACAACGTAGCAAGTTACCTACAATAGTTCGGAAAGATGATAAATACAGTTTATTTACAACAAAGGTAGATACACTGTAAATGTTAGTAACAATTCCAACAACAAAGTTGATAGACACAAGAATAAAAAGAAGAATTGTATCATCTACAAGAGCTTCAGGAACATTAAAAATCTTGCTGACGTTAAGAGAACAAATAACAAGAGGGATAAAAAGCACAATAGCAAGAACAATGTTTGCTATTGTTACAGAAGAAAAATATCCCTTTGCCTTTTCCTCCTGCTTATTCATCAGGTGAACACTTACAAATCTGCTTGCCATTGAGTTAAGAGCAACCGTAACAATAGAAACGTAACCCACAACCTGATTTGCAAGGGTAACAAAGCCATTTGCTTCAACACCTAAGGTTTCTGTAATATACGGAGAAAGGAAAAAGTTTATAACAACACTCATACCGTATGCAATTATTGCAGACAGTAAATTAAGAAGTGTTTTTTTACTTTCGTTTAAACCTTTTTTAATTCTCATTTCATCAATAATCCGGAAACAAATTCCGGTGTACTTTCCTTATAATTTTCTACAATTTCTTCAAAAGCAACTTTTTTACCTTTGCTTTGCACACAAAAGTCTTCAAACTCTTTTGCCGCTTCATCTGTAACGTTACCCATAAACAAATTATGGTGCAAAGGATATTTGCCAAAGTATTCAACTGTTTTACTATCCTCAAAAGGATGAAGATTTACAATTGGTTTGCCTGTGCTTATATAATCATTAACTTTACTTGGAAGCATATTTTTTGCTATGTTATCTACGTTAACAAGAATATCTGCATTCTGCATAGCGTTAAGCGCCGCTTCAAGTGAATGATATCCATGACGTATAATTTTATTTGGGAATTTATTTGACCATTCCTCAACAATTTCGTCGCATCCGCCACCAACTATATTAAGAACAATATCTTCGTTTTTGGTTTTTGAAATAAATTCAAATAGCGGAATAGGATTCCTGATATCCTCATAAAAAACACCAACAAAAACGAGATTGATTTTTGATTTATCAAAACTTACATCGTCAGCTGCTTTTTGAACACTCAATTTACGCACGTTAGGAAATTCTACAGGAATCATTTTCTCTTTATATACAGAAAGTTGATTTTGCATATTTTCCTCATATACAAGACGAGGCACAACTGCGTATTTTATAGATTCATAAACCTCTTTTTCTTTTTGAAGTAAATTAGTTTGGTTTTTATAAATAGCAGTAATATTTGATTGGTTAGGGTCAAGCTGATACCACACAATTTCCGCTTTCTTTATACCTCTTTGAGCAGCGGTAACAATATAAAAAGGAGAGGTTATGGCAATAACTCTGTCTATTTTCTCTGCCTCTTCTATTTCTCTGAATTTTTTTACGTAAGACTCCTCACGCATGTCTACTTTTTTTGCTCTTAAATGGCGGAAGCTCATTCGTGCAAAATAAAAGGGATGCTTAATTATAAATTTAATACGATTATTTCTTCCCTTTATGTTTGACCACTCTTGCCAGAGCTTTTTATTTTTTTCTTTTTCAAGCTTTAAAATTCTGTAATAAGTAACACCGTCTATATCTTCTTTTTCAAGAGCCTTCTGAAAAGCAGTGCCAAGCATACAGACCTTGTTGCCATTTTTTATTTCAGCAGCAATAAGCTTTGCTATGTTTGTATTGGCATCATCATTTGGTGTGATGCTACCTAAAGCAATTAATACGTTCATTACTTTTCTTTTTCCTTTTCAATAACGCCGTCACGAACTTTGTTTTTAGCGTTTGTCCATTTATCGCCTAAAAGCTTTGTCATTATTTTTGAAACAAGCGTTGCAACTTTAGCAACAACCTTCCACCATAAAGAGCGTTCTCTTTTAAGAGTTGCTTCACTTTTCCAGGAGCCTGCAAAGTAGTGAATTGTTGCAGTATCCTTCATATATTTATTATCGTTAAGTTTTTTATGGTCAGGACAGAAAACGTTCTGAGGATAAAAAGCCATACCTCTGATTTCCTGGTGTTCACCGTTTGGCACAAAGCCCCAATCAGAAAACATCGTTGTTATTGTTTCTGTGTTTGTAACGATATTAAATGAACCGTCTTCTTTTATAAAAACTGCATCGTCATAAAACTTTAAAAGGTCCGCCATTACCTGATAGCCTTTTTCACAAGCCATAATACCTGTGGGGATTTTTGTTTTGCTTTCAAAACCGGAAAATGCCTGATGATGCAAAAACTCATCTAAGCTTTTAAGCACCATAACGTCGGTATCCATATATATACCGCCATAATTATACATAGCGTAAAGCCTTACGTAATCTGTAACAAATGCAAATTTGCGTGATTCGTACGCTTCCTTAACGTATCTGTTGCAATTTATATCAAAATTATCCTCGTTCCACAACATAATTTCATAGTCGGGACAGAACTTTTTCCAGCTTTCAATACATTTAACCGCAAGCTCCGGCATTTGACCTCTGCCAAACCAACAGTAATGAATTATTTTAGGTATCATAGTTTACCTCACACATAAATAAATTAATATCTTAAAAGAATTCAGGCATCTGTTTTATAATAATTACCCTCATCTGATATTTTTTTTGCAGGCACACCTGCAATTCTGCAGCAGCCCTCTTCAAAGGATTTTGTTACAACCGCATTTGCGCCTATCATTACATTGTCGCCTATATAAATTTTTCCAAAAAGCTTTGCTCCGGGTCCAATATAAACATTATCGCCTATTACGGGCACAGAGCCCTCCTCGGTGTTAACTCCGATGTTTACGCCTTGGTGTATGTCACACCATTCACCAACCTTAGCTTCGGCGTTTACAACAATTAAACCGTAATGATTTATTCGCAAGCCACCACTAAACACATTACGAGGGATGGAAAAGCCCAGATTAACACCTAACCTGTAATGCCTGATTTTATAATACAACTGCATAATTTTATTGTTGGTACAGTTAGTCCAATATTCGTATTTACGCAATATAATTTGGTATCTCCATACCTTATCTACAAAAGGCAACGGATGTTTTTTCGTTACGCCAAGAGCCTTTTTATCCATTGCTAAAAATTCATGTAAATCTTGCTTGGATGATATTATTTTGTGTGGCATATTTTTCCTCCCAGAGTGAGATAAGCATATCCGAATTAGATTTTGAAACAGCTTTTTCCACTCATATATTGTTAAAATATTTGCTAATGGCCGCCTTTCAAATGCAAATTGAATAAAGCTCCCGTTTTTCTTATTAGAGCAGAGTTATACTTGCTCCAGCTAAAATCTGTTTAAAAAATTCTTTTTTAGCAGCATTGCAGGAAGCATACAAGCGAGCAACAACAGCTTGTTTTCGGTAAACTGAAGTTCTTTTTTATTTTTAGAAAGTGATTTGTATATATTTGTAAGCACGGCATATTTAAGCTTTGTTTTAAAGTCCCTTGCCATACACATTTGCTTATAGTATGTATCTGCTGTGCCGTTTGGGTTTTTAACCAGTAAAGCGTGAAATTTTGCAGTCAGGCCGTCGGGCAAGTATTCACAAAGATACAAAACCTCGTCTAAAAGAAGCATTGTGCCGAATTTGTCTATTTCAATATACATATTGGTTTCAGGAATAAACCTTTCACCCACAAAGGATTTAAAAAGATTTTTTTCCAAAAGCTCTCGCCTGAAATAGAGTATTGTATCGCCTTTAAATCCATATTTGTTTGTTAAATCAAACATGGTACTTTCCTTTACGCCTTGTGGCAAATCGGAGCAAATCGGTTTTCTCTCTACCATATCGCCACGCTTTGCAAGGATACCTGTGTTGTGAGGCTGTGCATTTTCTTGCCAAAAGGCTATCGCTCTTTCTATAGCATTTTCTGTCAACACATCGTCAGAATCAAGGCACACAACAAGGTCACCGCTTGAATTCAAAGCTGCAGTATTATGTGCTATATGCTTACCGCCGTTTTCTTGCTTTATATATTTAATTTTAATCTTATTTTCTTCGATAAAGGATGACACAAGCTCTTCAGTATTATCACTTGAGCCGTCATCAACCACAACCCATTCAAAATCCTTTGAAGTCTGCTTCACAAGACTTTCGTAACACTTATCTAAAATATATGCTCTGTTATAGGTTGGGGTTATTACGCTTATAAGCATAGCTTACTCCTTGATTTGTTTTTTATATTTTTTCTTGCCCTTACACATAAGCGAAAAGCCTTTAAGGACCGAAATATTTTTAAAATGCGATTTTTTCTTTAAAACAATAAACGCCAAGGCATATAAAGGGAACGCACTTTTATATATGCAATAAAATGATGCGCCTTTATCTTCCAGGTATTTTGTAACGTCATAAGAATCGTTGATTTTAACTGCTTCCTCAGCAACACATATTGTTACAGGAACATGATAAACCTTAAGCCCTGCCCTTATGGCATCTGCAATAAAGGCATTTTCTTCACCACTTGGGAAATCTGTACCAAGACCAATTTTATTATTAAAGGCTATACCTGATTTTAAAACATTTTCTCGTTTTAAGGTTATTTCAACGGAGGCAAATTTACTCACATTCTGCATTGTAACCTTTACATCCTGTATAAAACGTGCTCTTGTTTCCTTGCCTTTTTCATTGGTAAAACGGAAGATTATTATATCTGCATCCTCGTATTTTTTATAGGCATTTTCAATTACTTCCCGATAACCGTCAAGGTATTCTACATCATCGTCACCGATAATAAGAACATCGCCCTGAGCATTATTTATAAGCATATTTCTACTTCTGCTAAGACCTTTTTCAGGAGTAGAAATAACTCTTGCATTAATACCCTTTTCAAGAGTAAACTCCGTTTTATTTTCAGGACAATTTTGGTTTACCACAAGAACATCTGTTTTTAACTTCATTTGTTCAAGAAAAGAAAAATCTTCTCTGTTCATTGTGGAAACTATATGCTCTATTTTCATTTTTATTTAACTCCTAAAAGGATTTTACGTACAAACGGAATTTTTGAAATCACAAATGCACCGATTAAAGAAATAATATAAGTAGCAACAATCTTTGCAACAAGAATAAGTATATTACTGTCACCTACAATGCCCACTTTTTCAAGCACTGTAAGTACAAGCATATGAATATAATAAACGCCGATTGAAAGCGACGAAACGACCTCAGCTGCTCCACATAATTTACCTTTAAGGTTAAATTGCTTATTAGTAAAGAAAAGGAATGCACCACAAGAGGAAAGTGCAACAAAGGGTGTTAAATATGCTTGATAAACAAAGCCTACGTAGGTTGAGTCTGTTTTTCCTGAAGTAATAAATTCAATAATCGCAAAAGCCAGTGTGCTCACGGCTCCACAAAGCCACATAAGAGCACCCGTTTTTGGCTTAACATCACTTTTATATTTTTTAAGGTAATGGCCCAATAAAAAGTATCCAATATACCCCTCACAAAGCACAAGACCAACATGCTCGGAGATTTTAAACCCTGGAACATATTTTGAAAGAAGAGGTATTGCAATAGAGAAAACAAACCACAAAATGAGTATGTACTCAATTTTCTTTTTATCGCAATTTTTTATAAGCGTTTGAATAATGGGTAATAAAAGATATATGGCGAGAAGAGTATACATAAACCAGAATTGGTAATATGCCGGCTCATACAAAAGGCTTGTAAAGGCAGAAATGCTTAATGGGATTTTACCCATAACAATTCTTGCCACTACATAAATAATACTCCACACAAGAAATGGAATTGCTTGCTTTGGAAGTCTGCTTTTGTAAAGCTCACTTACACTTAGCTCCTTTTCACCCGATAGCAAAAGAGCGCCCGAAACCATAAAGAAAAGAGGCACAGAAACCAAGCAAACAGTTTGCATTAGTATAACTACAAACCACATAACAGAGCCCTGGTTTACAGCAAGTGGTGCAACATGAGAATGAATTGCCACAACCATAAAAATTGCAATAATTCTTATTATATCAAAGCCTATATTTCTTTTTACGTTGCTCACTCTCTCATCTCCCATAGCTTTATCTGAAGCGTATTTTATAGTAGAACATAATTGCTCCAACCATTCTTTTTTGAATCATTAAATATGACAGCTTTCTCTTTTTGTCCGTTGCATCAAAATTCTTAAATGCAGCCTTAACAGCATCGTCAAAAAGAATCTCTTTAAGCTCTGCCTTGATATCCTTTTGGGTTCTACCCTCTGCTTTTCTGCAGGCGTTGCCCACACACTCCTGGTAGTAGCAACGCTCTGTTACTGTAAGGCGCTTGCGCAGTTCATCGTAGCAAGGCAAATCCTCAATAGCATTTAAAATATATCCAACAAGAATTTTCCTCGCTTTAAACATATCTTTTTTATATGAAAAAAACGAATTCATTATTGAGCTTTCTACACACGCATAAAAGTAAAGAGATTTGTTGCATACAGTAACACTCGATGCTCTTTTTAGATAGTTTAAGACAAAAATCAAATCCTCTGCAAAATGAATTTCTGTAGGGAATTTAACATTGAATTTTTCAATAATTTCTTTTTTAAATAAACAGCGCCAAACGCAACCCCATAAGGGCACGGCTTTGTCGTTATCCGATTCATTTCCTACCATAGCCGCAATTATTTCTTCAGATATTGCATCGCCCTCTATTACTGTGTTATCCTCCCACGGTAATCCATAATTACTGTTATCTCTTTCGCTGAACATATCACACAAGGACATATCTGCATCATTATTTTCAAGATACATAACAAGGTTTTCAAACATTTCCTCATTTGGAATATCGTCGGCGTCGCAAAATCCGATATATTCGCCTGTTGCCTTGCTTATACCCACATTTCGAGCATTACCGGGACCACCATTTTTAATTTTAAAATATTTGATTCTTGAATCCTTTTCTGCTTCCTTTAAAATTATTTGGGCACTTGAATCAACAGAACCATCATCAATGAAAACAAGCTCAATGTTTGAATAAGTTTGTTTCAGAAGAGCATCTATGGTTCTTTTTACATATTTTTCTGCATTATAAACAGGAATAACTATACTGATTTTTTTCATTTTATATTCCCTCCAGAGGGTCATCCCAACAATGGCCTGCATCTATACATTGATAGCCCTCTTGTGAAAACTTGTAAACGAGCACTTTACCTGCAGGCCCTGCAGAAATTGTAAGCATAACCTGATTTTTATCCCAGTTATTGCTTTTGATTACATCTCTGATTTCGTTTTCAAGAGAACCTATTTCTTCAAAGGAATCTCTTGACGGACATTTCACAAAAACTGTATTTTTCTTATAAGTATCTGCAAAATATTCTGCATACTGTTCATTATTGTGGAGAAATATTACATTTTCGGCACAAGAAGAATGTGTCCATATTTTGCTGTATATTTCCTTATTAGCTTTTTCAAAAAGGAAAGAATCGCCATAAGGTAAGTCGTGCTTAAAATTCTTTTTAAAATCATAGCGTGATTGAGACCAGCTTGAAATATACACTCTTTTCTTTGCCAAAACTGTACCCTTAACTGTCATAAATTTTTTCGGTACAGCAAGAATATATGGGCAATTTGCACCCTTATCCTCAAAATCCTTTTTGATTTTTTCAAAATATTCCTTTAACTCGGGAGACCATTTTTGGTAGTGGATATCCTTGTCTCTATATATGCCGAACTCCCCATCACCAAAACGAATAAGAGATTTGCCTTTTAAAAGCTCTTCCACAGTTTCTTCAGGGGTTTTTATTGTTGCCTTAACGCCGAAAAATGTGGCAAGGAACGAGAAAAGCACATCTACCCAAATTAAAATTCTTTTATGCATTTTCATTTTTTAAGTGTTTCCCTTCGCTCATTCTGTATCGCTTTATTACAATTGCCATATAAACGAAAGCCATTAATATAGGAAGTGGTGAAGCAATAAACCAACCTTCAGACGCCTGCTGAAACATAATACCAAGAACAACTGCAACACAACCAAATGTAATATTATCGCCTTTTTTAATAAGAACATGTGCTTTCTCAAAGAAGGCTACAAACAAACCGACAATCACAAAAATTCCAACAATACCAAAACCATAATGAATCATATAATAGTCATTATGAACTGCAAGAACATCTGTCATAGGTGCACCAAAGCCAAGAACACTATTAAAATCTGATGTTCCCATTATTCTTTCTGCTTCCTGATAAAGAATGGTTCTACCCGAAAAAACAGAATTTTTTTCAAAAACGTCTGTTGTAATTTCAAGAACAAGGTTATATATGGTTGTGCCGCTTGCATTGATAGCCATAGCAGGGAAAACTACAGGATACGCAAGGAAGCACACATACATTGTTCTGTAAATCCACTTTTTAGAAAGCGTATTTTTAAACATAACAATAGCAATAACTATTATAAGTGCAGACATAACATTACGGCTTTGTGTTACAAGAAGCTGAATAATCGCATATACGAGCAACACCCATACAACAACGTTCTTTCTGTTATCTGCAAGAATAACTGCCGCACCCGCAATTCCTAAATACATAAGGTATGCAATAGCGTTTGTATTCCAGTTAGACAAAAAGCCCATATTGGAATACATCAACAATACTATAGCCGAAACAATAAACGTCAGATAAAAACCTCTTATGGTCTGTTTATCATTACCAGGAACAAAAGGCTCCAACGCAAAGGGTAACATAAGAATGAGTGTGCAATAAATCATTTCCTTCATATTACCGTTTTCAAGAATAGGCATAATTATACTTGGCACCAGCAACATATAAAGCCACCACAAATACGATATACCGCCACGTATTCTGTTTTTATACATAAACAAGTAATAGAAGACAAACGCTATAATAATTATAAACGATACGTCTACGGGAAATCCGAACCTGAATTTATCACTGGCCATTGCAAAGCCCATCAGGAATAACACGGGTAACAAACCGTATTTAATCAAAAATTTCATTTATATCTTTTTCCTCTTTCCTAAAGGATTAAACGTTATCAATAACTTTAAGTAACTCCTTGTACGATTGCTTTCTGTCAAATTTTTCTTCACCGAGTTTACGTGAATTCTTACCCATTTCAACTCTTTTTTCTTCATTTTCTATAAGTTCTTTCAAAGCGGATGAAACTTCTTCAGAAGAATCCACCGAACAATTAATTCCACAATTATATTCTGTAAGAAGATTTCTGTACTCTTGTGATTCCTGAGTGCTTACAACAGGAAGACCTGCCATAGCATAGTCACCGTGCTTGTTTATAATACTCTGTGCCGCACCTTTGGAAATTGGATTCACTGCTATATCTGATTTTTTAAGATATGCTACCATTTCACCATACTCACGTCTGCCAAGAAAATCTACTTTCACGCCACTTTCTTTTGAATAGGATTTAAATCTTTCCAAAAGCGGTCCGTCACCAAGCACTTTAAAAGTAACCTTCTCTTTAAGCTCTGCAGGTAACAATTTAAGAGCATCAATTACAATTTCAATATTGTAGCTGTGACCTAACGTGCCTACATAAGTAACCCAAAGCTCATCATTACCTTTTGAAATTTCAAAGCTTTGTGCCGCTTTATCAAAAGAATCAAGCTCCGTACCGAGAAAAACTACTGTACCATCAGTATCTTTAGTGCAATTCTTCAATCCTCTTGCGGCATAAGTTTTTGAAACTGCAATAATTTTATCTGCCTGAGCATAAACCTTATTTGCCTGACTTGTCATAGGTGCAAAAATAATATCACTAACAACAGGGATATTAAATACAAGCTTAAATGCTTCAGGCCACAAATCCTGAATATCTACAAGCATGGGAATATTGTTCTTTTTACAATATTCTGACGCCACAACACCTGCATCATTAGACGGAACGGCTACATACACAATGTCAGGTTTTTTAATTCCCGAAAGATATTTTTTTAGATTTTTACCAAAAACATAGTGACTATAAAATCTTGTAAGACAAACATTTTTCGGGTAACCCGGCTCATTTACTACCGTAAATTTATATTTACATTTTTCACAAGCCTCCGCTGAAATTTCTTTTTGCTTTTTTTCTTTATGAGAAAAGCTTGTGGAAACAACCTCTACCTCATAACCATTTTCACAAAGAAGATTAGCAAGGTATGCAAACCTATTATTTCCTGCTTCACCCGGTGCTTGAGTAAAATGTGCTATTAAAAGAACCTTTTTCACTTTATCATACCTTTTTTATCATTACTTCATTATATTTCATCATATAAACGCCTTCTTCATACTGACCGATACAACGCTCATTTTTAATTTCCGAAAGGTTATTAATAATAAGCTTCATATGGTTACAACCGCATTCATACGCATGAGGATAACCGCCACCAAAACGAGGATTAACCTCGGAAATATAATACTCGCCGTCGATTTCAAATATATCTATATCAATCTGACCACGATAGCCTGCTTTATTTACAAACTCCTCAATTAAAGCAAACAATTTTTCATCCTTGAATGAAACAGATTTATCTGTTTCCCCTGCTCTCATTACTATCTTTTTCTTTGTAAAAATTGAAACAATTTCACCTGAAAGCATATCTATATAAACGTCTGCACCAATTTCCTGACCGTTCAAAAACTCCTGAATCATAAGGTTATCATCGTTTTTAAACAGAAGCTCCAGAGTTTCCAAATTATTAACCTTACTGATAGCGATTGATGCACTACCTCTTACAGGCTTCACAAAAACAGGGAAAGCTGCTTTGCCTTCTTGCAAATCCTTTTCAAACTCTTCAAGACAAACGTAGCTTTTTGCAGTTTTGAAGCCGTTATCAATAAGCCAATTGAACATCTGCATTTTATCAAGGCTCATCTCGCAAAGAGAATAATCGGAACCAATAATAGTCACACCCAAATCTTCAAACCTTGCCTTATTTTCTGCCAGCAAGCTGAGCTCAGGGTCAATAAGACTCAGAACGCCATTTATATTCTCTTTTTTACAAATATCAAGAACTATATCAATATAGCCAGGCTCTGTAATTCTTGGCACCTGATAAAAACCATCTGCCTCATATACCGCAGGGGCAATGTTAATTAAATCTGTTGTAATAACCTTACCTTTACCTGCTAACTCTTTTTTAAAATACTGTACAATTTTATTTCTTGTACCTGCACTGAGAATTAAAACGTTCATTTTACTCGTCCTTATTGCAAATTCTATTTAAATCATCAAAAAATAATGGTGTGCCGCCTGTATGGATAAAAAGAATATTTTTATTCTGTATATTCTCTTTTTCAAGATATTGAAGCATACCCCAATATGCTTTACCAACGTAAGTGGAATCTACAGGAATACCATGTTGACACATCATTTTATTTATAACATTATCAACATCTTCTGATTTTTTGGCGTATCCGCCACATATATATGAATCGTCAAATACAACGGCAGTCTCTATCTGCTCCGATGTAAAATCGTATCTTTTTGCTTTTAAATATTCCTCTATGCTATCAACAACAACTTGTCTACCACGAGGATTTTTACGAGCGATGCTTATGCCTACAATTTTTGTTTCCTTTTTGTTTATAAGCTTACCGCAAACAAGACCCGCCTGAGTAGTGCCTGTGCCTGATGCGTGGAAAATATAATCAAAGCTCTCATTATTCTCTTTTTCAAAGCTTGAGATTTCTTCAAAGCAATCAACGTACGCCTGCGTACCACAATTACCATGACCGCCACCTGCTATAAAATACGGCTTTTTGCCTTGCTCACGTAATTGCACCAAAGTTTTTTCGATAGTCGAACTGACCGCTTCAACGGTAACAACCATAATTTCAGCACCGAATAATTCCATAAGCTGACTGTTGTAGGTTTTTTCACTTTCCTCTTCAGGTGAAATAATAAGACAAGGTAACTTTCTCGACTTTGACATATTGGCAACTATCCTGCAATGATTTGAACTGCTACTGCCATAGGTTACTATGTAATCAAAACCGCCCTCATCAATTTCTTTGAAAAAATTAAGTGCCTTACGGGCTTTATTGCCACCAAAAGAAACAGGAACAAAATCATCTCTTTTTATAAATATTCTGTTTTTCTCGTTTTCCAAAAGAATTATGGGCGTTGACTTCATTTTTTCACCTTACTCTTTGCCGAAATATTCCTTAAGACAAATTTTATAAAAATATCTATCCACTAATCTGCCGCGATTGTTTGCAGATTTTTCTGCTATATACAACTTTTCAAAGCCTAACTTTTCAAATAGCTTCTGAGCTGAATAATTTTCTGTTTCGGTATATAAATACACGTAATCAAGAGATAAATCCTTAAATGCGTATTCCAATAAAAGACGAGTTGCTTTGCCTGCAATTCCCTTGCCTTTTAAATTGGTTTCGCCTAAAGTAACGTAATATTCTGCCTCACCGTTTTCAATTGAAAGAAGGCCAATTATACCAACAGGCTCACCGTTATACTCAATAACTGCGTCATATCTGTCTGTTCTGTTTTTGTTATTTTCAAACCATTTCTCTGTATTGGATATTTCCAAAGGAAGTTGATAATGCAAAAACTGATTATTGTTTTCATCATTTATCCACCTGACCTTGTCAGGAATATCTTCTGCAGTAAATTTTCTTATCGAAACAATACCATCAGACATTTTCGTACTCCTTCTGAGCCTCTCTTCTGTAATCGTCAAATCTGCCTGCAGAAATTTCACTGCCTACAAGAATATCTGACCTTTTAACTACCTTCATAACGGTTTTAAAAAGAACCTTTATATCGTTAACTAAAGTAAGATTATCCACATATTCAATATCATAAGCAAATCGGTCTTCCCATTTACCGATATTATTTCTGCCGTTAACCTGTGCAAGACCAGTAAGCCCGGGACGCACATCGTGTCTGCGACGCTCTTCATCCGTATAGTAAGGTAAATACTCAACAAGCAACGGTCTTGGGCCTACAAAAGACATATCGCCTTTGAGAATATTGAAAAACTCAGGCAATTCATCGAGTGATGTGGAACGAAGAAGCTTGCCGTAGCGAGTGAGTCTGTCATCATCAGGAAGAAGATTTCCGTTTTCATCCTTTTCACAAGTCATTGTGCGGAATTTTATAAGCTTGAAGATTTTTTCGTTTTTACCCGGTCTTTCTTGTGTAAAGAAAGGATTGCCCTTCATTTTTATTGCACCGACGATTATTAACACCGCAAAAACTGGTAAAAGACAGAGTGTTGCACAAAGTGCTATGAAAAAATCCAAAAATCTTTTAAAAAACTTTGCGTACAAGGTTCCACCTCATTCAAAACATTTTCTTACAACTTCAATAATTACTGCCTGCTCTTCCGGAGTCATTTTGTTATCACTGGGAAGACACAAGCCCCTATGGAAAATATCTGCACCTACGTCTTTTTCATCAACTGCAACAAAAGGATTATTTTTGTATATCGGTTGCATGTGCATAGGCTTCCAAATTGGTCTGCCCTCGACATTAATCTGTGATAATTTTTCAAGAATCTCCGTAGGACAGGATTTTCCGCTTTCTGTTTCATAAAAAGCTTCGCAATCCGTTCTTTCCTGCTTACACATTGCCTCTTCATCAATAATCATACAAGAAAGCCAGTAGTTAGGAACCATAGTTTCACTATTAAAAGGATTCATTTTAACCGGCAAATCCTTGAAGCCTTCTTTATATCTTTCGTAAATAGCTTTTTTCTGTTCAATATGCTCGTAAAGATGTGGCACCTGACCGCGTAGAACGCCTGCAATAACATTGCTCATTCTGTAATTGTAGCCAATCTCCGTATGTTGATACCAAGGAGCTTTATCTCTCGCCTGAGTTGACCACTTACGAACCTTCTCTGCCGCAACACCGTCATCGGTTAAAAACATACCGCCTGATGACCCGGTAATAATTTTATTACCGTTAAATGAAATTGCTGCATAATCACCAAAGGCACCTGTTTGCGTACCCTTATATGTGGCACCCAACGACTCTGCTGCATCCTCAATAAGAATTGCTCCGTGCTTCTTGCAAATTTCTTTAATTTCATCGATTTTTGCAGGTACACCGTAAAGATGAGCCACAACGCAAACCTTAACCTCAGGATAAAGCTTAAAAGCCTTCTTTAATGCATCAGGTGACATATTCCACGTGTCGTACTCTGTATCTATAAGAACAGGCACACCGCCTTCATAAACAACAGGATTAACCGTTGCATCGAAGGTCATATCCGTACAAAAAACCTTGTCACCGCTTTTCACACCGGCAAGCTTTACTGCCATATGTAAAGCAGAAGTTCCCGATGCCAAAGCAACTGCATATTTGCAACCGACTTTTTCACAGATACTACGTTCAACCTCGTTGATATTTGCACCGACTGTACTCATCCAGTTAGTTTCATACGCTTCTTTGACATATTCAATTTCTTCACCGTGCATTGTTGGTGAAGAAAGCCATATTTTATTTTCAAAAGGTTTAATTTCCATAACAGAAACTCCTGTTTTTTCAAAATTTATCAACGTCAAGACGCAATAAGACATACTAATACTTATACATCATACATTATAAAATAAATACATATATATGTCAATAAAAAAGGGTATAAAAAAAGCCCTTATCTTATAAGAAGATAAGGGCTTTTCACATTTTATTTGTACCTTACATTTCAACTGCGGCTCTTTCGATTACAAGACCCTTTGTATAACTTTCCATAAAGGAATTAAAACTGTCTACAATAGCCTTATCAGGCTCAAGAGTTGTCATTTTTTGTGATGCAAAAATCTTGTTATCAAGGTAATCAGGGAACAATTCGCCGTTTTCTTTATTTACTGCGTATGCCGCAAGAACTGCAATACCCCAAGCACCGCCTTCACCTGCAGTTTCCATAACTGAAACAGATGTGTTCATTACTGCAGCAAGTACACTCTGACCAATAACAGGTGTTTTGAAGAAGCCACCATGACCTAAAATTTTATCTACGCTTACTTGCTCTTCATCAAGAATTTTAAGACCTGTTTTAAGAGCACCGAAGCAAGTGAAAAGCTGCACTCTCATAAAGTTTGCAAGAGAGAAATTACTGTCAGGATTCTTAACGAAAAGTGGTTTACCTGTTTCAAAACCTGTTATATGCTCACCTGAGAAGTAGTTGTATGAAAGAAGATTACCGCAATCTGCGTCTGCTTCTGCAGATTTTTTGAAAAGAGCAGTAAACAATTCACCCATAGAGATATTGGAGCCACTAAGTACTGCAACCTCTTTAAAAAGATTTACCCATGCGTTAATATCTGATGTGCAGTTGTTACAATGCACCATTGCAACAGGAGCACCGTCAGGAGTTGTTACCATATCGATTTCTTCATAAAGCTTTTTAAGTGCCTTTTCAAGAACAATCATAGCAAAAACAGATGTACCTGCAGATACGTTACCAGTACGGATTCTTACACTGTTTGTCGCAACCATACCTGTACCTGCATCGCCTTCAGGCGGACACATTGGTATACCGCTTTCAAGGTCACCCTCTTCATCAAGAAGCTTTGCACCTTCCGCAGTAAGCACACCTGCATTTTCACCTGCAACAAGCACTTTTGGAAGAATATCACGGATTTTCCAACTATATTTTCCGTCTACGAGAGCATCGAACTTTGAAAGCATTTCTGCATCATAGTCGTTGCCGTTCATAGGGAACATACCTGATGCCTCACCGATACCAAGAACCTTTTCACCTGTAAGAAGAGTGTGAATAAAGCCTGCAAGAGTTGTGAAATATGCAATATCCTTAACGTGCTCTTCACCGTTGAGAATTGATTGATAAAGATGAGCTATGCTCCAACGCTGAGGAATGTTGAAATTAAATTCTTTTGTTAATTTTTCGGCTGCAGCACCTGTAATTGTATTACGCCATGTACGGAAATCTGCAAGAAGCTCGCCCTTTTCATTAAAAGGAAGATAGCCGTGCATCATACCGCTTATACCAATAGCCTTAAGCGTTTTGAGTGTAATACCATATTTTTCTTTAACATCTGCCTTAAGGGATGCGTAGCTACCTTTAAGACCTGCATAAATTTCATCAAGACTATATGTCCAGATGCCATTTTTAAGGCTATTTTCCCAATCATAACCGCCAACTGCAAGCACAGTGCCGTTATCATCAATAAGCACAGCCTTAATTCTTGTTGAGCCAAACTCAATACCAAGAATTGCTTTGCCGCTTTCTATATACTGCTTCATAAAAATTTCTCCTTGATTTTATTTTATAAAATTACTAACTCTTTAGGGGTAGACGTAAGATTTTCATATCCGCTCTCTGTAATAAGAGCCATATCCTCTATACGTACACCAAATTTCCCGGGGATATATATACCCGGTTCAACGGTAACAATGTTACCCACCTGCAATGGGTTGTCGTTTCTCATAGAAACATTGGGTTGCTCGTGAATTTCTATACCAACGCCATGCCCTGTACCGTGACCGAAATATTCACCGTAGCCCGCATTTGCGATAATATCACGTGCCGCCGCATCTACATCTTTACACGGCACACCTTCTTTTAAAAGAGCAAGGGCACTGAGTTGTGCAGAAAGAACAATTTCATAAATTTTGCGTTGCTCCGGGGATACCTCACCGACTGCAACTGTACGAGTCATATCACTATGATAACCGTTATACACCGCACCAAAATCCATAGTAACAAAATCTCCTGATTTTACAACTGTATCATCAGGCACACCGTGCGGCATAGAAGTTTTCGCTCCTGTAACGGCAATTGTTTCAAAGGAAAGCGCCTCTGCCCCGTGAGAAAGCATATAAAAATCAAGCTCAAGAGCAATTTGCTTTTCGGTTACACCAGGCTTAATAAAGGTTAAAATATGCTCAAAAGCATCTTCCGCTATAGCCTGAGCCTTCTTAATATTTTCTACCTCTTCAGGCGATTTCACCATTCTTATTTCATCAATTTTCTTTTCTAGGCGCTTAGAGGGAGTTACCCGACAAGGTAAAAATGCAGTTTTTAAAAAATCTGCCATGCTTACTGTCAGGCGCTCACGCTCTGTATATATTTTTAAAATATTTTTCTCTCTTACATAATCCTTGATTTCTATGCTTACCCTTGTAACCTGACGAGCTTCGCAGGAAGCACTTTTCTGTGCCGCCTCAATATATCTACTGTCAGTAAAGAAAATTGCTTCGTTTTTTGTTACTAAAAGATAGCCATCTGAAGAAGGAAACTCTGTGAAATACCTTCTATTTTCAGGAGAGTATATGAGTATTGCCTCGTGAGAGCCCTTAAGGAATTTTTGAAGTTTATTTATCTTCTCCATAATATCCGTGCTCCTTTAAAAATGCTTCTCTTATAGGTGCTTCTTTAATGCGATTCTTTTTGTAATGATTCTTCCAGAACCACTTGTTATCAACAGGGTCAACAAGAATCGGCACCGCTCCACATCGGTTTGCCGCCGCAACATCTGTAAAAACCTGGTCACCGACCATACCTACTTTTTCAACAGGCACACCCAATTTACGACTCATTCGGAGTATTCCGTGAGGAAGCGGTTTTTTAGCAAAAGCGTGAAATTCTACACCAAATGCCCTGGAAAACCAATACGCCCTTATTTTAGGAGTATTAGTAACGATTGCAACAGGAATGCCCGCCGCTTTAAGCTCCTTTATCCACGCAATTGAACCCGGAATAGTTGTAAGAGTTGCATCTTTAACAGTAGTGTTATCAAGGTCAAAGAATATTGCCTCAAGACCTAACTCTTTTACAATTTCAGGCGTTATATCGTTAACGTTATGAAACATATATTTAATTGTAGTGTCTTTTACTTTCAAAATTAACGCCTCACAAATTTTACATTATTCTATATAGTACCATATTAAAACGAAAAAATAAATAACAGATTGAAGAAAAAACAAAAAATAAAGAGATGAGCCTGAAAAGACTCATCTCCCATTTCTTAATAGAACTTACGTTT
Organism: Acutalibacteraceae bacterium; assembly: GCA_045646545.1. GTDB lineage: Bacteria > Bacillota > Clostridia > Oscillospirales > Acutalibacteraceae > DTU089. The sequence goes on along the minus strand of JAZRKV010000034.1, from coordinate 6,250 downwards.
ACGAGCAGCTTCTGATTTCTTTTTTCTTTTTACAGAAGGTTTCTCATAATGTTCTCTCTTACGAACTTCCTGGATAACACCATCTCTTGAAGTCTGTCTCTTAAAACGACGAAGTGCGCTATCTAAAGATTCGTTTTCTTTAACTTTTACCTGACTCATTTATGTTCCCTCCCTCCGTTGTAACCAACAAAGGTATAAATATCAATATACAGTTAGCATTATACTATGTCAATTCTCATGTGTCAAGTATAAATTTTTAAACATTTTATTAAATAAGTCAGTTTTCTGTATATTTTTCTGCTTGCAAACGGAACATATAGGCATATTTGCCATCCTGAGCCATTAATTCCTCATGGGTACCGTGTTCAATTATCTCGCCCTTTTCAAGCATAAAAATCTCATCTGCCATAACGGTTGTGGAAAGCCTGTGAGATATAAAAGCAACGGTTTTCTTATCTGCCGCCTTGGCCATAGACTGGTTAAGTGCATACTCGGCAATTGGGTCAAGGTTCGCACTTGGCTCGTCAAGTATTGCAAACGGACAATCCTTGTAGAAAGCTCTTGCAATTGCAATTTTTTGTGCCTCACCACCCGAAAGTGATACGCCATCATCATCAAACTCCCTTAAAAGTATGCTCTTCATACCATTTGGAAGCTTTCTGTTAAAATCTGCTGCACCAAGTGCTTTTTCAGCTTTTTCTTCATCTGGTGCTTCATCCATTGCAATATTTTCACCTAAGGTAGCACCAAAAAGTGAAAAATCCTGGAATACTGCTGCAAAATTACGGTGATATGCACTTATATCCCAATCCTTTATATCCACACCATTTATAGTAATTCGACCATCTGTAACGTCGTAAAGGCGCAAAAGCAGATTTGTAAGAGTGGTTTTACCTGCACCATTATAGCCAACAAGGGCTATCTTCTTGTAAGGTGAAATTGTAAGATTTATGTTTTTAAGCACGTATTTTTCTGTGCCGGGGTATTTAAAGGAAACGTTTTCAAACTTGATTTCAACAGGTTTTTCGAATACTGTTGTGTTTGTGCCTGAAACCATTTTCTCCTTGGCATTCATAAATTTTCGGAATTTATCAACGTAAAGACCATTTTCTCTTACATTGATAGCAAGGTTACTTGTCAGGGCAAAAACGCAAGTACTGATTGTTGATGCACCATTGAAGGTTGCAGCAAAATCACCCATAGTTACACTTTTTTCAACAATCGCCTTATAGCCCATAAGCAAGGTAACACCCAGATATATAAGCAAGGTCATTGGCAATGCTTCCTGACAGAAATACAGCTTCCATTGCTTTGTAAGATATGGAGAAATAGTTTTTAATCTGTCAGAAACATTTTTGTTATACCTTGTTTCAATCATTTTTCCTGCACCGGAAAGGCGAAGCTCCTTTGCATAATCCTGCAGGTAAAACACTCTGCTAAAATAAAGATTTTTTCTGTCGAACGGTGTCATAACCTCTGTACGCTCAACGTTAACCTTTGCTATGAGTCTGCCAATTGGTGTCATTATTGCAACGCACACAACAACAAACAACAAACAAATTGGGTCAATTGAAACAATAACTGCACCAATAGTCAGAACACTTACAATATTCGTAAGAACACTCTGTGTATCGGAAAGAACAGAGTATGCCCTTTCGTTCATAGCGTTCATTGCAAGAACAAGGTCATTATAAAACTCGGGGTTATCATAAGCTTCATAATCCATTTTTGCAGCCTTTTCATAGATTGTTTTATAAACTGCAAAATAAAGCTTCTGTTTCTGCTTGGGCATAGAAATCTCGTAAAAAAGTGTGGTTAAAAGGTTTGTAATAACAACAAAAACCACAAACAGAGCTAACGCAATAGCCACTCTGTAAAAATCACGGTCCTCACTCACAACGTCGATTATATATTTTAGTAAAACAACGTTTGAAAGTGTCCATGGAAGGGTTGCAAGAACGTCAAAAAATAAATATCCGCAAACCATAAAAGGAGTGTGCTTGAAAATAAATTTCAGCATATAGACGTTGTTTTTTATGGTGTTTGATTTTTCTGTTTTCTTATTCTTCAACGTCTGTCACCTCCTTATAGCCTGCCGCCTGAAGTGTAAACATTTCGTTGTACATTCCTTCACTCGCCATAAGCTGAGTGTGTGTGCCCTGCTCTATAAGTGCACCCTTGTTGAAAACAAGTATTTTATCCGAGTGTGTGGCACTTGAAAGTCGATGAGAAATATAAATAACAGTCTTACCCCTTGTGCCCTCAAGAAGAGAGTCGTACATTTTGCTTTCTGCCACAGGGTCAAGTGCAGATGACGGCTCATCAAGAATTGCTATATCAAAGTCCCTTGCAAACAATCGAGCAATGGTAACCTTTTGTGTTTCGCCACCTGAAAGAAGAATACCCTCTGAATCAAATTCCTTTGTGAGAAGCGAATCCTCTTTATATGGCAGTGAGCCGATTTTTTTATATGCTCCCGAAAGCTTAAGAGCATTTACAACTAAAGCTCTGTTTTCCTCAGTAACCTCCTCAGTGAGAACGTTTTCAGCTACCGTCATCGCAAAAACACGATAATCCTGGAAAACAGAAGAGAATTTTTCACGATATTTTAAAAGATTATATTCCTTAATGTTTATACCGTTATAGAGAATTTCACCCTCGGTAACGTCATAAAATCTTAAAAGGAGCTTTGAAAGAGTTGTTTTACCTGCACCATTGTGACCTACAACGGCAATAGTCTGTCCCTTTTCTATTTTAAAGGATATATTTTTTAAAACGTAATCGGCACTATCGGTGTACCTGAAGCTGACGTTTTTGAATTCAAGAGTAGAAAACTCCTCGGGCTCAATACTACCACTCTGGATTTTTGGCTCATAATCAAGAAATTCCCTTAAATTCTGTACCCATAGACAATGCTTTTGCTGCATTGCAAAATAACGGGCAAGATGATTAAGCTTGTTTCGACAAGTTGAAATTGCAGACACAAGCACAGAAAATTCTGATATAGGAATATCCTTTGCTACCATAAGCCTGTAACAGCCATAAACAAAACCACCTGTAACAGGAATAATTTCTGCAAAATAGTCGGAAATTATTTCAAGTAAAGCTATTTTCCAACCGTATTTTTTTATTACATCAATATTTTTGTCAATAGCACTACGGAATCTTTTTTCTAAAACAACAAAGATGTTTGTGGTTTTAATTTCTTTGGCAAAATCCTTTAAAAGAATTGTTCTTCTTACGTAATCCTTTTCTCTTTCGTAAGGAGTCATATCCTTTTCTTTTTCAAGTTCAAGGTTGTTTTTTGCAACTCTGAAGGCGATAACTATAACCGGACAAAGAAGAAAAACAAGTAAAACCGGGTCTATGGAGAAAAGATAAATCACAAGAGTACCAAGGCTTACAACAGAGCCTAAAACCCAGGCAGAGCCTTCAATAATCCTCTTAAAGCCACCCTGCTCCACCACCCAAGTAGCACGATTATATTTGTCAAAAAATTCAGGATTTTCGTAGCAACCTAACTCTACCTGCTGTGCCTTTTTAAATATGAGCGAATTTATATAACTCTCACACTTTATTTCAAAACGTAGTCTTACTGTGTAAACATTTATGTAGCCCAAAAGGTCGATAATAAGCTTACCTACAACGATTATACACATTTTAAAAAGAAATTCTCTGAATGTACCGTTGCCTTCAATAATCGATAATGCTGTTTCAAGGAACATGACATTTACTACTACGGAATAGTAGACATTTTCTGCAACATATGCAAAATAAATTATAAACATATGAATCGGTGCACTTTTAAGTCCACACCCTAACATAAATGCCGTGTTTTTAATTATATGCGCCTTTTGACGTGGAACCTTTGTTTTTTTATTTTTCATTTTTATCTCCATATATAAAAAAGATAATAAAGAGTTTATATAAAAAGTAATGTGTTGTCAAGATGTGAGATGTTAGATGCGAGATGCCAGATGCCAGATGTCAGGGCTTTGCTAAATCAACAAAAAAGGAAGAAGTAGAAACTTCTTCCTTTATGCTAAATATTCTTTCGGTCAAGGTAATAATGATGTGAGATGGGGTTGCAGAGCGCAGATTTTGACTGCACTGCTGTCTCAAACAATAAATTAAGGGAAGAAGCACAAGCCTCTTCCCTTTTTTATTTTTCTTTCGGTCAAGGTAATAATAGTGCAAGATTGGGATGAGGAAGACATTTTTGCAAACGAAGCTGTATATAGATACTGCAAGTTTGGAAAAATGGCTAAGAAGAAACTCCGTAAGTTTCTTCTTTTCCTCGCCCAAGATTGTACTATTATTTTGCCATAGCACCGATTTCCATCATATATGCACCAATCTGAGCACCAAATTCAGGTGCACCATCCATGATGAGCTTACCTTTCTGAACGGATTCAAGCATATCATCAATAGACATGAGAATACCGAGAGCACTGTCAAGATTGTTGAAGCGCATTGTAAAGAAAGGAAGAGCACGTTTGTATTCGCCACGACCTGCTTTACTCTTACCTGCTTTAATACGGATGTAAGCAGAAACAGAATCTTCACCATCAACCTTCCATGCGTAAACACGGTCAGGGCTCTTAGAAGTCCAATCATGAATTGATTCGTGACCCATTTTGTTAAGAGTACTGATACCTGAGGAAAGAAGATAGAAATAACACTTAACTGTAAGGCGTTTATCCTCTTCTTTTTCAGGTGGAGTATTGGCAGTTAAAAGGCTTGACATTTTAAGAAGAGCCATCATAAATGCGCCAAACTCCTTAACGTTTGATAAGCCGATAAATTTTGGAAGAGTTGCAGGACCGATTTTGCCTTTAAAGAAGGCATTCATTGTTTCAACAGATTTGAACTGAAGTTCAACAAATTTTTGGTTTTTAATACGGTAAGCAACTTTATTTGCGTGAACAAGCCACTCATCGCCGTTAACAACAAAGTGAGTTGCATATTTTCCTTCGGGTGCGTCCGGGTCAAGACAACTTACCTGATATATACAATGAATATTCTCAAATTTTGATTTGAGAGAAGGTACATCAGCAACAATTGTCTTTAAAAGAGGTAATGCGCCACAAAGGAATATTTTATTGGTATAAAGTGCTTCTTGTGAAGTTGCCAAAGAAAACACTCCTTTCTTTAAATTAGGAATTAGGAATTGAGGGAAAGCTTCGCTTCCAAACATTATAGTGCTTGCTACCCTGTTCCCTTTTTTGTGAAGATGTGGAAAGATTTGCGGTTTTACCGACCCCGTAGCGTACAAAGGTACGTGAGTTTGGGTTGGTAAAACGCAAAGATTCCTGCATATTCGCAAAAAACATTAAAATTCGTCGTCCCAGTCATTATCCTCTTCAAAGTCTGCTTTCATAACTTCACGAACTGCTTCGATAATACCGTTAGAGTCAATACCGAGAGTTGACATAATATCTTCGTGAAGACCGATAGGTGCAAAAGTATCCTGAACACCAAGTTTCTTGAAAGCACAGCCTTTACCTGATTCAACAACAACCTCTGCAACTGCAGAACCAAGACCACCGATAACTGTATGGTCTTCAACAGTGATGATACGGCGAGTATCCATAACTGCTTTAAGAACTGCTTCTTTATCAAGAGGTTTAATTGTGTGCATATCAAGAACACGGATTTTAAGACCATCTGCTTTTTCAAGGAATTCTGCAGCCTGGAAAGCCTGGAATACACAAGAACCGCAAGCAATAATTGTAAGGTCTGAACCTTCGTGAACTTCAACTGCTTTTCCTACTTCGAAACCATAGTTAGCATCTTTGTAAAGAACACGGTCGAAACCGCGGTTAATTCTGATATAGAAAGGACCGGGTGTGTTATATGCTGCCATAACTGCATTATATGTTTCGTAACCATCTGCGGGGCAGATAACTGTAAGGTTAGGGATTGAACGAGTTAATGCAAGGTCGCAGATAGCGTGGTGAGTTGAACCAGCCTGACCGAAGGATGTACCTGAATGAGTAGCAATAACTTTTGCATTGATATTCTGGTAGCAAAGGTCTGTGTGAAGCTGGTCTGCGGAACGGAAGGATGCAAACTGAGAGAAGGTTGAAAGGAAGGGAACAAGACCTGCCTTTGCCATACCTGCAGCAACACCGAACATATTCTGTTCTGCAATACCTACGTTAAAGAAACGGTCGGGGAATTTCTTCTGGAAATCACCGATTTTTGTTGATTTTGCAAGGTCAGCAGTAAGAGCAACAACCTCAGGATG
>JAZRKV010000033.1:0-13898 GCA_045646545.1 Acutalibacteraceae bacterium | reverse complement strand
GATGATACTCCAATCATCAAAGGTTCAGCTCACCAAGCTCTTATCGCTGCTGATGACCTTTCACTTGACGTTTATGCTCCAATCCTTGAGCTCATGGATGCTGTAGATAGCTATATCCCAACTCCTGACCGTAAGGCTGATCTCGACTTCCTTATGCCTGTTGAAGACGTATTCACAATCACAGGTCGTGGTACAGTTGCTACAGGTAGAGTTGAAAGAGGTCAACTTAAAGTTGGTGACGAACTCGAAATCGTTGGTCTTAAAGAAGAAAGCTCAAAATCTGTTTGTACAGGTGTTGAGATGTTCCACAAGCTCCTCGACTATGCAGAAGCAGGTGACAACATCGGTGCTCTTCTTCGTGGTGTTGACCGTAAAGGTATTGAACGTGGTCAGGTTCTTTGCAAACCAGGTTCAATCAAACCTCACACAAAATTCAAAGGTCAAGTTTACGTTCTTTCAAAAGATGAAGGTGGCCGTCATACACCATTCTTCAACAACTACAGACCTCAGTTCTTCTTCAGAACAACAGACGTTACAGGTACTATCTTCCTTCCAGAAGGCACAGAAATGTGCATGCCTGGTGACAACGTTGAAATGACTGTTGAACTTATCACTCCAATCGCTATCGAAAAGGGTCTCCGTTTCGCTATCCGTGAAGGTGGTAGAACAGTTGGTTCAGGTGCTGTTACAGACATCATCGAATAATTTTTCAAAAACAAAAAAAGCGTAATCTTCGGATTACGCTTTTTTTTGACGATAATGGCATAATACTCTGTTTTTTCTCACTCGCAGTACCTTTGTACAGCGTCGTTCCAAAAAACTATCGTCTTACACCATTCTCCTCAAAAAATTATACGCGGACGATAATGGCGTAATATTTTGGTTTACCTCTGTCATAGTATATTTAAGTGCTAATCGTTATCAGTTAACAAACTTAATTATTATATATTGACTTATCGGTGAATAAATAGTAAAATATTAACATGATTTTTTCGGAGGTTATTATGGCTGAGTTTTTTCTTAATGATTTTATAGTTAACTTTGACGTTGCTGTTTACGAATTCGTTGATAGTATTATGAGTCCGGTATTAAATGTTATTATGTCATTTATTACACATCTTGGTGATACTCCGGGTATCATCTGGTGCGTTTTAGGTATATCTTTACTTATCCCTAAAAAGACAAGAAAATTAGGTGTATTAATTTTTGCTGGTCTACTTGTTTCTACTGTTATTAATAATTTTTTATTAAAAGAAATTATTGACAGACCAAGACCATATAACATCGACCCTCAGGTTTGGCTTGATGCAGGTTACACTTATAAGTGGCCGGGTCTTATTAAGACAAGTAATTCAGCTTCTTTCCCATCAGGTCATACATCAACATCTATCGGTGCGGCATTTGCACTTTTACTTGGTTGTAAAAAGAAACATCTTGCACTTGGTATTCCTGCATTTATTCTTTCATTCCTTGTTGGTTTCTCAAGAATTTATGTTCACGTTCACTATCCGTCAGACGTTGTAGTTGGTGCAATTGTTGGTTTAATAAGCGGTGTGTTAGCATGGCTTCTTGTAGCTAAATTAATTGTTCCAAAAGTTTTGCCTAAAATTGAAGCAAAACTCGGTAAGAAGATTGTTTATTAAGATTTTGCAAAGACCTATTCGTTAAGAATAGGTCTTATTTATAAGGAGAATGAATATGTATCCTGATATTTTTGTTACACCAAAAGTTTACAGTGGCGAAAATTGTGTGCTTAATAATGCAAATGTATTTGCAAGTTTCGGTAAAAAATGTCTTATTGTTACAAGTAAAAGCGGTGCTGTTAAAAGTGGTGCTTTAGACGACGTTTGCCATGCGTTAGAACAAAATGAGATATCTTATGAGGTTTATAATAAAATAGGTGAAAATCCGCTTGTATCTACTGTTATCGAGGGCGGTAAGGCGGCAAGAGATTTTGGTGCGGATTTTATAATAGGTATAGGTGGCGGCTCACCACTTGATGCATCAAAAGCGGTGGCAATTTGTGCAAAAAATCCTGAGTATGACATTGATGGTCTTTATAACAGAAAAAATCCATCAAAGGCTCTACCTGTAATACTTGTAGGTACAACAAGCGGTACAGGTAGCGAGGTTACAGGTGTATCTGTTTTAACAAATGATAACACTATGCAAAAGAAGAGTATCGGTGGTGCGGATTGCTATGCGGCAGTTTCTTTCTGTGATGCAAAGTATACACATTCAATGAGCTATAACGTAACAGTAACAACAGCACTTGATGCCTTTGCACATGCTGTAGAGGGCTATTTTTCACCTAAGTGTACTGATTACCCTCGTATGTATGCTGAAATGGCACTTAAGAGCCTTTTTAACGGACTTAAGGTGCTTTGGGAAACAAAGTGTGTTCCTGATAAAAACGTTCGTGAGGAGCTTTATTTAGGCTCGATTTATGCAGGACTTGAACTTAATGTTTGTGGTGCTGCATTCCCACACACAGTAGGCTACGTGCTTACAGAAGAATTTGGTATTCCTCACGGAAAAGCCTGTACAGCGTTTATGCCTTTGTTAATCCAAAAAGCAAAGAGAGCAGACGCTGAAAAATTCCACAAATTCTTAAGATGCGTTGGAGTGAATGAATTTAAGCTTGTTGAAATTATAAAAGAGCTTACCGATGTTAAAATCCAGGCAACCGATGAGCAAATAGAAACCTGGTGCTCACGTTGGAAAGACGGCAACAAAAACTTTGATAATAGCCCCGATGGTTTTGATTACAAGCAGGCAGAGGAAGCAATAAAAAGTTTAAGGTAAAAAAAGACCCTTGAGATTTAATTCTCAAGGGTCTTTTGTGTATTTGTTAATGTTCTTTTTTGCTTAATATACTTGCCACAACGATAGCCGTTGTACCTGCAACTAATTTACCGACTATAACCGCAATTATGTATTTAGAGTTATAAGAGAGGGTGAATGCTAAATGGTCACCGAAAACGAAAGCAGCAGAAACCGCAAAGGCAAGGTTTATGATTCTTCCTTTTCTGTTCATTCTATCGGCACTTTCCAACGTAGCAATTGAGTTTGCAAGTGTCGCAATTAACCCCATAACAGAAGTGTCGTCAAGGTCGAATTTTTTTCCTAATGCAGACAAAGGCTTTTTGAGCATTCTTGAAATAATTGCAATAAGCGGGAATGTGCCTGCTAAAGTGATGCAAATTGTAAATACAATTGAGGCACTTTCCATAAGCGGTGCAGTATTTTTAATAACCGTTTTGTTTGTTAAGGTCTGGAAGATGCCTAAAGCAAGTCCAAAGGTTATGATAATAGCAATAATCTTCCCAAAAACAGAAAAGATTTTTATTGTTGCATTGGGGAATTTAAGTAATCCTATTATTATAAAAACAGAAATTACTATTGCAGGTACAAGGTTAATGAGTACCGTAAGTGGTTTTATTCCCATACATAAACCGGAAACAAAGCATCCGACAGGAATTGTACTTATACCACACAAAAGTCCCAAAAGAATATCATTATGATTTTCTTTTTTTGATGACCTTAAAGCAACGGGTATTGTAAATGAAATGGTAGCACCTAACATTGATGCAACGCATAATCCGTGGAAAGAGCCAAGTACAGATTCTTTTGCGATTGAATCTGCGAGGGCTGCACCGCCCATATCATTTGCAATAAGTATACCTGCAAGGGCAGAAGGGTCAAAATGAAGCACTTCTGCCACAGGTGTTATAAGTGGAATAAGTAAATTTGCAAGAGCGGGGGCAATTGTCATCATACCAAGCATTGAAAGAGAAAGGGGACCAAGTGTCATAAGTCCTTTTTCAAATTCATCACCCAATTTAAGACGGTTGCCTAAAATTTTATCCAAAGCACCTATTATGGCAAAAACTGCCATAACGGTTGCAAGAGTCTGAGCCAAAAAATCACATCCGTGTTAAGATTTTAAAAAATTAATAATTGTACATATCGCCATGCTTGGAGCATCTTGTTTCAACGGTTATGTTATAGTATGTATAATAGTAACCGGATGCTGTAACGTCAACAGTAACTGTGATTATTGAGTTTTCTTCAGGACAATAAGGTATATCAGAGAATAGTGTAGGTACGTTTTTGAAAGCAGCAAGGTCACCTGATACAAATTCATAAGTTGCACCGGCTTCGTCATAAACAATTTTGAAAACGGTGTCTGTTTTAAATTCAATGGCTTCTGACATTTGTGAATTCGTAAGTATTGAAATTATACCTCTTTGGTTAGCGATACACTCATTTTTCCTTGAACTTTCTATCATTGCTTTGTAGAGTACGTCAGGTGTCTGGCAATCCTTTTTTAAATCAGCCAAATCTTTTGCGGAAGATGAAGTGGTCGTTTCATTAACATCCGAAACCGTGATCGTGAATTCAGCAACAGTATCATTTTCATAATCAATCAGAATATCTGCAGAAGAAATTTCTCTGCCCGTCATATTGATTGTAAGAGTTGCATCTACATACTTTAGATTATACTTAATATCTGCATCTAAATAATCATCAAATTCTTCTTTTAATTCAGGTGACAAAGCAGGAGAAAGGGCGTCATACGCGATATCGTAAAGTTCACGTACATCTAACTCAAACTCATATTTGGTGATATCGCCGTCTTCTTTGATTTTGTGCTTAAGATTCTTTTCGTTTTGAAGGTATTCGGTGATACCGGCTTTGAGTATGTCAAGAGCTTCGTTACAGTCGTTTAAGTTTACGTAAGAAGATATACTTTCGCCTATAATGAAATTTTCATCTTTTTCATTAAGGTTTTTTAAACTTGAAAAATCAAGTTTGCCCTCATTTAAGTGGTCGGTGAGATCTATACGTAAATTTGAATTTTCGTTGGCATCTGATGATATGATGAGATTGTTTTCGTATATACCGCCTTCAAAATAAATGTCATTATCATAATCATAGTCAAAATATAATAATTCATCTTTACTGTAAATTACTTGAGCATCAAGGCTTTCAGATTCCCAAATTTCACCATCAACTTTAATGGTGAAATTATTTGCTTTAATAAGCTTGGTGAAACCGCTTTCCAACTTTATAAGAGGATTGTTATAAATAGTAGTAAAAACAATTATGCCGATAATTGCAATTAAAGCAATTAATATACCGACAATGATTTTTGCCTTACCTTTTTTCTTTTTCTGTTTTTTTATTTGTACAGGTTCAAATGGCAATTCCTTTGAAGTTGTGAAATCCGTTTTGTTAAGTTTTGAACTGCAATAAGGGCAAAAATTTGCTATTTCAGGAACTTCTGAATTGCATTTAGGACAAATCATATTGATACCGCTTTCTCTTGTTTTTTGCTTTATTTTGCTTAGCGTTGATTATATGCAGCACTATATCTAAAATTGTATGTTCAATATAATCAAAATGTACGTTGCAGTACCGCTAAGCATTAATAAAACACACATCTACGTTAGAGTTTGTTGATTAATAATTCATATTACCGTGGGTAGTACACTCTACGTTTATGGTTATTCCATAATATTCATCAGGTGAAACAGTAACTGTAATTTCTGAATCAGTTGTTGGACAGCAAGGTGTTTGTTGGAAACATTGCGGAACGCTTTTAAATGCAGTATAGTCTCCTGATACAAATTCATACGCTACATCTCCGTTACTATCAGTTATTATTTTAAAAACAGTTTCTTGAGAGAATGTAATGTAATCTGTCAACACACAATTATTAAGTTGAGAAATAATTTCACGATGGTTGCTTATGCAGGTTTTTGTAGCAGCATTGTTAAGAACAACGTCATAAATGTCTATGCAATTATCCTGTAAAGTATCTAATTTGTTTTCTGCATCTTCGGTATCTGTGTTGTTTATGTCGTATATTTCGATTTCAATTTCATAAATCACGGTATCTTCGTATTCAATAATAAGTTCAACATCTGAAAGTGTTTTACCCTCAAGTGTGAATGTTAAAGTTGCATCAATGAGTTCCAATTCTTCCTTAAGGTATTCTTCTTCTGATTTTATAAGTTCATCAACTTGATCTGATAAAGCAGGGGAAACAGACTCAACAGCAAAATCGTATAAATCACAAACGTCAATGTCAAACTTTATTACAGTATTGCCGTCACTTTCTGTAACTGTATATCCTGCGTTTTCTTCATCTTTAAGTTGTTCTTTTAATGAAGTGTATAAATTATCAAATGCACCGTCAATATCATCTATGTCGGCATACATAGAAATTGTTTCTTTAAGGAAATAGTTTTTGTCATCCACGTTTAATTCATCAAGCGGAGCAAAACTTATTTTTCCGTCGTCGGTAATAATGTCAGAAAGGTCAACTTTTCCACCGGCATCTTCGTCTGCTGGAGCGATAAGTAATTCTTTGTTATAAATACCACCATACATTGTTTCGCCGTCAATTTCAAAAGCGAAGTATAACAAGTTATTATTGTCATATATAACCTCAATATCAACGTTTTCCTCATACTCAGGAGCTGAAATGTTGATGTCTGCGGTGAAATTATCTGAATCAAAAAGAGATTTTATACTTTTTTCTAATTTAACAATAGGAGTATCTTCTTTTTCTTCTTTTTCTTCTTTTTCGCTTGCAGAAATATCGTTACCGCTATTGTTGGTTGAACCGTTTGCACTTGCGTTTTTTATAACACCTGTACCGAATAATACGCCCACAACAATTGCAATAACGGCAACAACTGCTGCAATTACGATAGCAATAATTTTTGTTTTGTTTGATTTTTTCTTTGGTGTTTCAACCGGTTGAGCGGGTTGTGTTTGCTGAACAGGGCTAACATTAGCCTGCATATTTGGTGTTGCTTGTACAGGTGTTCCACAATTAGGACAATTGTTAACATTATCAGGCATTTGTGAATTACATTTTGGACAAATCATAGTTATTCTCCTTTTTATTTCTTTTTAATCTTATTAAGCATAGCATTAACTTCAAGAATCTGTTCTTTTGAGAACTTGTTGCCTGTCATCATAAATGTACGCTTAATAGTGAAGCCTTTAACCATACCGAGTAATGACTGGAGCATACTCTTGTTGACACTGCCGAAGCTGAAGCCCATAACCTCAGGCTTACCGTCCTTTGTACCTTGTGACATAACCTTCTTAAACATAAGAAGTACTTTTACAAGAGCGATTTTGCCTTTGAAGGATTGCATGATTTCACCAATTGTGTCGTTAATTGAGTAGTAGCCAACAGGTGTGGTGATTTCAAACCAGTTAATAACCTGATTTTCTTCCTTCATTATATAATCTTCGTTAGGAGTATCAACCTTGTTTATTGTTGCAGTATCTGTAAGATTGCCTGCCTTTGCTTCGATAGTTGAGGTGCCTTCGTTTTTAACCTCAAAATAGAAGAATGGGAATTGACCTTTTGTTTGTTTACCAACGCTTTCACCATTTACAAAAAGTTCAACCTCAGGGCAGTTTGAGTATACGGTAACCTTTGTAACGTCTTCAACTCTGTCAACATAACGCTTTGAGCAGATGTGAACCATTGGTTCAGGATTGAGCCATGCTTTGTAAGCGTAGAAAGAATCTTTTTTATATTGACGGTCAAATGTAACAAGACCTTTGTGGTTCATACCGTTTTCGCCGCCTTCAGCACGTGCATCTGCGGCAAAGTCAAACATATTCCATACGTGTGTTGCCCAAATGTATGGTCGTACGGCAATCTGTTTGATAAGTTCTTCGTGATAATAATTCTGGTACTCTTCGGTATAGTCACCTTGTGTAGGGGTAGAGGTGTGCCAATTAAGAGCTTCGCAACCATATTCACTTAAACCAATTGCTTTGTTTGGATATTTTTTGTGGAAATCATCGAACCACTTTCCGTTCATATCTGTTGTACCGCCGTACCAACCAAAGTAGTGGTTGTATGAAAGCACATCACTGATGTGAACGTATTCGTTATCCATTGAGCACATTGTAACTGTGGCAATGGTGGTAAGACGGGTAGAGTCCATTTTATGCACAAGGTCGTTAAGGTCTTTGTGGTTTTTGATAAGATGAGGGTCATCTGCACCTGCAATTGTAATTTCGTTAGAAAGACCCCAGAAACAAATTGAAGCGTGGTTGTAGTTTTGTGCAACAAGCTCTGTCATTTGGCTTATTGTGTTATCGTAACCACCGTGCATATGACGTGAAATATATGGGATTTCTGCCCAGATAACAAGACCTTTTTCATCACAGAGGTCGTAAAATTCCTGAGCGTGCTGATAGTGAGCAAGACGGATTGTGTTTGCACCGACCTCACAAATAAGCTCAATATCCTGTTTGTGGTCTTCAAGTGAGAGGGCGTTACCTTTTTGTGGATAGTCCTGGTGACGAGAAACACCACGAAGAGGATACTCTTTACCATTGAGAATGAAACCTTTTTCAGGGTCAACGCTGAAGTAACGGCAACCAAAACGGTTACATACCTCGTCAATTTCTTCATCGTCTTTTATAAGGGTTGCCTCTAAGCAATAAAGATATGGGTCTTTAATACCATTCCAAAGGTGAACGTTTTCAATAGTTAAAACGGTTTCTGTATTTTCGCCGTCAACGGTAGCGGATTTTATAACGTTGTCACCGTCATAAATTTTATATTCAACCTTTGTACCTGCAGGATTTTTAATAAAGGTTTTAACAGCAACCTCTGCATTTTCACCTTTTACAGTAGGGGTAATTTGTAATCCGGGTGAACCAAAATACTCAAGGTCAAAGTGAGTAGCAGGTACGCTTATAAGCTTCACTGAACGGTATATACCGCCGTAGAATGTAAAGTCTGCAACCTGAGGGTAAATTTCTTCATTAGGAGAGTTGTCAGCAGAAACAACAAGAAGGTTTGTTTCGTTAATTGAATCATTTGGGATAAGCACTCTGAAACGTGAGTAACCACCGTGGTGAATTGCAAGGGACTTACCGTTCCATAAAACCTCTGCAGAAGAGTTAACTGCATCAAATTCAAGATAGTTTTCTTCACCGGTAAGGTCAGCCTTGTTTATTTCCTTTGCATAGTAGCATTTTTTACGTAAATAGTCACCGCCGCCATCCTGACCGTCAGAGCCGTTCCAAGTGTGTGGTATATTAAGTGCTTCCCAGTCTGTGGGAAGAGTTTGTGGAGCGTTATCGGCAACGCTTGAAAAATACCAATTGTCATTTATAGCTTTTATATTTCGCATATCATAACCTCTTTCTGTTTGAAATTTTTTGTCGTAAGCTCCTTGAAGGAGAGAATAAAACAATTAATGGGAAAAACTCAAGTCTGCCAAAGAGCATATCAAAAATAAATACAATTTTAGAAAAATTACTGAATGCACTGAAGTTGGAGAACGGACCACCAACGATACTTGTTGAAGATGAGTCTGTAAATGTAGGACCAAGGTTAGGACCGATGTTATTTATTGTGGTGATAACGCTTGTTATGTTTGTTGTCATATCACCTGTATCGAAGGATATAAGAACAAAGGAAAGACAGACAATTGCAACGTAAACAATAAAATATGCTAACGTGCCACGCATAGTGTCATCTTTAACCCGTGCACCCTCATATTTAATAACCCGTACGTTTCTTGGGTGAGAAATGGTACGCAGTTCTTTTGAGGCATATTTTATAAGAAGAATCACTCTTGAAACTTTGAATCCGCCACCGGTGCTTCCTGCACAGGCGCCAATGCACATTAACATAAGAAGAATGGTTCTGCTTAACTCAGGCCATTGATTAAAATCAATAGTAGAGTAGCCTGTTGTGGTCATTATGGAGCTTGATTGGAAAGCTGCATGACGCACGGCATCTCCGATGTTGGAAAACTGATTGCTTATATTTATCGATATGAGCAGTGTTGATGCCATAAGTATGCCTAAATACGTCCATAACTCTTCACTTTTAAGAGCATCTTTAAAACGCTTGATTAAAAGTAAGAAATAAATGTTGAAATTAATTCCGAAGAGTGTCATGAATACGGTTATAACAATCTGGCAATATGGAGAATACGAGGCAATACTGTCGTTCAATACACCAAAACCGCCTGTGCCTGCCGTACCAAAGGTGAGGGTTATGCTCTCAAATAAAGACATACCGCCTATTTTCAGAAGAATTATACATATTACGGTAAGTACAAAGTAAATGAGATAAAGAATACGGGCAGTTTTGTTTGATTTGGGAACAAGCTTGCCAACACTGGGGCCGGGGCTTTCTGCCTTCATAAGGTGAATATCGCCACCGCCGCCTGAAAGAGGAAGCACAGCCATAACAAAAACAAGTACGCCCATACCGCCAATCCAGTGTGTGAAGCTTCTCCAGAATAAGAGCGATTTGCTCATCGCCTCTACGTCTGAAAGTATACTGGAGCCTGTTGTTGTAAAGCCGGAAACAGTTTCGAACAATGCATCAACGAAGCTTGGAATTTCACCACTTACATAAAATGGAAGTGAACCAAAAAAACTGAGAACAATCCAACCGAGTGCTACTATAACAAGACCGTCACGGGCATAGATTGTTTTATCCTTCGGCTTGAATTTTATAAGAATAAGACCAACCAGACATAAAAGTGCGATTGTAAATAAAAAAGAAGGTATGGTACTGTCTTTGTATATAAGTGCAGTGATTAGCGGAAATAACAGTAGACCTGCCTCGCAAATCATCAGAAGACCCTGCACGTATGCAATCATTCTTTTGTTCATTTTTATTTATTTCACTCCAGAATTTCATCAAGTTTTGAAAGACGCTCTGTTGATGTTACAACTACAACTGTATCACCGGCATAAAGTGTATCTGAGCCTTTTGGGATAATAACGTCTTTGCCTCTTGTAATTGAGCCTAAAAGAATATTTTTACGTATGTTTAGGTCGTTGAGTGTTTTACCTATAAGTGCACTGTCGTCTGTAACCTCAAATTCAATTGCTTCAACTTTATTGTTGATGATTTTTGTAAGCTGCTGAACGTCGTTTCTTTCGTTGCCTGATTGCTTTGCACGAACATTTCGCATAATGATATTTGCAGTTGTGAATTTAGGGTAAACAACACTGTCAATATCAAGAGTCTTGATAACCTCACTGAAAAGTGTGTGGTTGACCTTTGTTATGGTTTTGATTTTTGGTGACGCGTTTTTAGCGAAAAGCGAGAGGACAATATTTTCTTCGTCAATTCCTGTGAGGCAGATAAACGCATCTGCTTCGAGGAGCCCTTCTTCAAGAAGAAGGGAACGATTTGTTCCATCACCGTGAACAATATTGATTTTGGGGAACATTTCACTTAAATTCTGAGCTGTTTCCAAATCTTTTTCTACTATTGTGGTGTTTACGTTTATGTTATTTAAAGAGTCGGCAAGGTACATTGCAATCTTGCCACCGCCGATAATCATAATGTTTCTGATATCATTTGTTTTAAAGCCTATTTGTTTGAAAAAATCAGGAGCGGTTTTTGTTGGTGTAAGCACAGCTATAGTGTCGTGCTCTTGTATTACGAAATCACCGGTAGGGATAAATACATCATCATTACGCTCTACTGCACAGGCAAGAGCCTGGGTTTTAAGTTTGGAGAAAGAGTCTTTGATTGCTTTGTTGGTAAGTGAACAACTTTTATTTGCTACAAAGCTGAGAATATCAACTTGGTCGTGACCGAAGAATGTAACGTTTCTTGCCGTAGGGAATTTAAGAATACGTTGAATTTCGGCCGCAGCTTCTTTTTCAGGATTTACTGCCATTGTAAGACCAAGACTGTCCTTAATTATTTTTAAATCATTACTGTATTCCAGACTTCTTACACGTGCAATGGTGTTTTTTGCACCAAGCTTCTTTGCAAGAAGGCAGGCAAGAATGTTAAGCTCGTCACTGCCTGTAAGAGCAATAAGCATTTCACATTCGTCTATACCGGCGTCAAGAAGGGTTTTGGAAATTGCACCATTTCCGATAACACCGATAACGTCAATATCCTGTAAAGTATCGTTGATGACGTCTTCATTGGTATCAATTATGGTTACATCGTGATTTTCTTGTGTAAGTTGCTCTGCTACAGTGTAACCAACCTTGCCGATACCAACAACAATTATGTTCATTATAATCCGCCTTCCGAACAAATTTTTTCAGTTTATATTATAGTATACCGAAACAGATAAAGCAAGAAAATCATATCGTAAAAGTGCTACAAATGATGACTAAAAATTTGTTTATTTTTTAAATAATGTTCAATGATAAGTAGAAAAAAATTTTTTATGAATTGCAGACGCCAAAGTACAGTAAAGGATAATTGAAAAAGTAATG
The DNA here is from genome assembly GCA_045646545.1 of Acutalibacteraceae bacterium. Lineage (GTDB taxonomy): Bacteria > Bacillota > Clostridia > Oscillospirales > Acutalibacteraceae > DTU089. Next base: position 1,634 of record JAZRKV010000033.1, on the reverse strand, counting down.
GGGTTATGTTATACTAAAAAAAGAAAAAACAATAATTTTAATCAAAAGCATAGAATAGAAAGTATATAGAGTGAAACGGGAATCATATTTAATATACAGAAATTTTGTATGCACGACGGTGACGGTATACGCACCTGTGTATTTCTGAAGGGCTGTCCGCTCAAATGCATTTGGTGTCACAATCCTGAAAGTCTGAAAAAACGCCCGACGTTTTCTTTAATAAACAAAAATGCTCAATTTGTGGCAGTTGTGTTAAGGTGTGTTCTGTACGTAGAATTGAAAAAGGTGCCCTGGTATTTGAGCGTGAAAGATGTATAAGATGTGGTAAGTGTGCAGAAATATGTTTGAATGACGCCAATGAAATTGTAGGTAAGGAAATTATGGCTTCACAGGTAATAGACGAAGCCTTGAAGGATAAAATGTTTTACGATGCGTCGGGAGGCGGACTTACCATTACAGGCGGTGAGCCGTCGTATCAGGCGGATTTTTTATAATAAATATGATCTTCAATTTTAATCATATAAACCATAGGTTTGTGTTATATTAGCAAATATTTTACTCAAAAATTGAAATTAAACTTGATTTTATAATATTTATAGAATATAATGCTATATGCGATTTGAAAATAAAATCAATTTCGGGGTGTGGCTCAGTTTGGGGACGTTCCCGAGCGCCGCCGGTGGCGGATGCAGCGAGGGATAAGGAGTGGCGCAATAAGGAGTATCGCGAAGTGAACAACGAGCGAGACAACTATATTGCAACAGGAAGAGCGCGACCTTCGGGACGAAGATTTTTTCGTAAGAAAAAACGTCCAATTCAAAATTTAATATCTATTTCGGGGTGTGGCTCAGTTTGGTAGAGCGCTTCGTTCGGGACGAAGAAGTCGGGTGTTCGAATCACCTCACTCCGACCAAAAACATAAAGACAGGCAATGCCTGTCTTTATGTTTTTATCTAAACGAAACTTTCGAATTTTGAGAAATTATAATAGCATATTATTGTTATCGGTATTTATCTGCTAATTCAATTAACGCGTTTATTTGTTGAATAGTATTATCAGAAATTGATTGTATTTCTTTAATTTGTTTTTTATATTTTCTCATATCAGATACATCTTTTTCTAATTGCTTTTTAGATGTGTGTTGTTCTCCGTTAGTAATCTTTTCGAGACATTCAGCAACAGAGTTCATATATGAAATTAAAAACATACGATAACGCCACTGTAAGAAATGTATTATGTCATTTTCATCCATCACTAAGTCAAAGGGGTCCAAATAACCATCATCATCTTCAGCATACAAATCGGCAAATTCATTGAAATCTCGGCTTTCTTCAAAATCGGCACCATATTCTTCGTTGAAATGCTCAATAAAGGCTTCATTTTTTTGCAAAATGAATTGTGATATATCATTTTTTAAAATGGCAATTTCTTGCATTATTTTATCCATATTTGAAACTCCTTTTTAAAATACAATTAGAATACTATTTATTTTTCATCATATCAGCCAAGGCTTTGTCCATTTCGGCTTGAGCGTGAGCGGCATTTTCTCTGTTTCCGCGACTTACAGCTCCTTTTTTGCAATTAGCAGCGTTTTTGTAACGGGATTGTGCCTGTCTCATAGCAGTGCTGTTTGA
>JAZRKV010000032.1:0-18918 GCA_045646545.1 Acutalibacteraceae bacterium | reverse complement strand
CATTTCTGATGCAGAGGTTGAGTATGATGAGCAGGACGGCAATTTCTGGCATTTGCTTTATACCGTTAAGGAAACAGGCGAAAAGCTTGAACTTGCAACAACAAGACCCGAAACAATGCTTGGCGACACAGCCGTTGCTATTAATGCGGAGGATGAGAGATATGCTCATCTTCACGGATGCCATGTTATTCTTCCTCTTCTTAACAAGGAAATCCCCATTGTTTGCGACGTGCATGCCGATATGTCAAAGGGAACCGTTGTTGTTAAGATTACACCTGCCCATGATCCCAACGACTTTGAGGTTGGCAGACGCCACAATCTGCCCATGGTAAGAACGTTCACCTACGACGGCTACATGACCGGCGCAAAAGATAAAGCAATTTATGACGAGCTTGTTGCAAGTGGCAAAGCAACTGCAGATGAACCCGAGGTTCTTGACTGCGGCAAATATGCAGGAATGTCAACAATCGAAGCAAGAAAGGCTATTCTTGCAGACCTTGAAGCAGGTGGCTATATTAAAGAAATTGAACCACTCAAACATGAGGTTGGTACATGCTACCGTTGCCATAGCACAATCGAACCGATGGTATCAAAGCAATGGTTTGTTCGTATGGTTCCTCTTGCAAAACCTGCTATTGAAGCAGTTGAAAAAGGTGAAACTAAATTTATTCCTGAAAGATTTACAAAGAACTATCTTAACTGGATGAACGGTACACGTGACTGGTGTATTTCTCGTCAGTTATGGTGGGGTCACAGAATTCCTGCATGGTATTGTGATGATTGCGGTGAAACAATCGTTTCTAAAACAGGTGTAGCATCTTGTCCGAAATGTTCAGGTACAAACCTTGTTCAGGATGAAGATACTCTCGATACATGGTTCTCATCTGCTCTCTGGCCATTCTCAACCTTAGGTTGGCCGGAAAAAACAAAGGACCTTGAGCATTATTACCCAACAAATACACTTGTTACAGGTTACGATATTATCGGTTTCTGGGTATCCCGTATGATTTTCTCTGCTCTTGAATATACCGGTCAGGTTCCTTTTGATACTGTTCTTATTCACGGTCTTGTTCGTGATGCACAAGGCAGAAAAATGTCTAAATCTCTCGGCAATGGTATTGACCCGCTTGAGATTATTGACCAATACGGTGCTGACGCATTAAGATTTGCACTTGCAACAGGTAACAGCCCTGGTAACGATATGCGTTTTATGCCTGAAAAGATTGAATCAAGCCGTAACTTTGCTAATAAGCTCTGGAGTGCTAACCGTTTCATTCTTATGAATCTTGATGATAATGAACCTGCTCCACATATTCCTGAAAATCTTGCAACAGAAGATAAATGGATTATCAGTAAGATCAATTCTCTTGTAAAAACAGTTCAGAATTCTCTCGAAAACTTTGAACTTGGTATTGCAGTACAGAATCTTTACGACTTTATCTGGGATGTATTCTGCGACTGGTATATTGAAATTGCAAAAATTCGTCTTAATGGTGATAATGAAGAAGGCAAAAAGACTGCAAAAGCAGTTCTCGTTTACGTAATGTCAAATACACTTAAGCTCCTTCATCCATTTATGCCGTTTATTACAGAAGAAATCTGGCTTGCTCTTCCTCATGATGGTGAATCAATTATGATTTCTGATTGGTGCAAATATGACGAAGCTCTCAATTTCCCTGCAGAAGAAGCAGCTATGGAACGTGTTATGTCTGCTATTAAAGCAATCCGTAACCGTCGTGCTGAAATGAACGTTCCACCATCAAAGAAAGCAAAGCTTTATATCGCTACAAAATATATTGAAGATTTTGAAAATGGTAGTGTGTTTATGAACAGACTTGCTTCTGCTTCAGAAGTTGAGGTTGGAGATGCTTTTGAAATTGAAGGTAGCGTTTGCGTTATTACAGAATCTGCCAAAATCTTCATTCCTCTTAATGAGCTTGTAGACTTTGAAGCAGAGCTCGCAAGACTTGAAAAAGAACTTGATACTGCAAAAAAAGACCTTCAGTTCGTTGAAAATAAACTCAACAATGCAGGCTTTATGGCAAAGGCACCTGAAAAGGTTGTTGCTCAGCAACGTGAAGCACAAGCAAAGCATAAAGCTAAAATCGCAATGCTTGAAGAAAGTATACAAAAACTCAGATGAATTATATTGACGCAGTAAATTACATTCATTCATTACTTAAATTCGGTGTTCGTCCCGGTCTTTCCGGGATGAATGCCTTATTGCATTTACTCGGTAATCCTCAAGAAACCTTAAAGTTTGTACACGTTGCAGGTACAAACGGCAAAGGCTCCACATCAACTGCAATTTCAAATGTTTTAATTGATGCAGGTTATAATACGGGGCTTTATACGTCACCATACGTTTGTGAATTTCTTGAAAGAGTTCAGTATAATGGTGCACCTGTTAACAAAAACTGTTTTGCAGAGAGTGTTGCAAAAGTTAAAGATGCAGTTGAAGCCTTAGAACATCAAGAGATTGTAATAACAGAGTTTGAAGCGTTGACTGCGGCAGCTTTTTTATGTTTTACACAGATGAAGTGCGATGTTGTTGTTTTGGAGGTAGGCTTAGGCGGTCGCCTTGATGCAACTAATGTTATAAAAAATCCACTTGTTAACGTTATAACATCTCTTTCTTTGGACCATACCGCAATTTTAGGTAATACAATTGAGGAAATCACTTTTGAAAAATGTGGTACATTAAAAGAAAATTGCAAGGCTGTTGTTTCATTCGGGCAATCTCAACAATCACAAAAAATCATCAGTGAAACAGTTTCTAAACAAAATGGAATATTGGTTATTCCTGAAGAAAAGGATATCAGCGTTGTTAAATCCGATTTGTTCGGAACAGAATTTTCATATAAAAATGAAATATATAGTGTTATAATGCCGGGCCTTCATCAGGTTAAAAATATGACCTGTGTGATTGAATGTTGTGAAATATTAAAAGAGAATTTTAATATCTCGTTGCAAAATATTAAAAACGGTATTTTGAAGACAGTTTTGCCTGCAAGGGTAGAGGTTTTGTGTTCTCAACCTCTTGTGATTCTTGATGGTGGGCATAATAAAGATGGTGCAAAGGCATTTTTTGATGTTGTTAAGAATCACACTTCTTCATATAATAAAATTATTGTTGTTGCAGGTATGATGAAAGATAAAGAGGTAGAGGATTCCTTGGAGCCTCTTATAAGAAAATCCGATATTTTTTATTGCGTAACACCTGATAATCCACGTGCAATGACTGCATCTGAACTTTTTCAGATTGCTGAAAAATATACAAGTAACGTTGTTTGTGCATCTTCTGTAAAGGATGCTCTGGATGACGCATTTTCTGTCCTTTCGGAAAAAGACGCGTTGTTTGTAGTTGGGTCTCTGTATCTTGCAGGTGAGGTCAGAGGACATCTTGTGAAAAAATTAAATAATATTCATTGAATTAAATCTTGTTTAATGATAAAATGATTTTTATAAAAATAAAGTGAGTGATATAAATGGCGAAATTTGATGCTTTTGCAAGTGGTATAGAATTTGGCGGCTTACGCAATATGTTGGATATTAAAATTCTTGTATGCTACATTCTTAAATCTGTTAAAACACCAATGACAAGAACACAGATTTCTGATTCTATGCAAAAAACAGGGCTCGTTAATTATTTTGACGTTAATTCTGCTATAGATGAACTTCTTCAGACTAAAGCAGTTGTTGAAGAAGAGTATTTAGGTGAAAAGTGTCTTACTGTTACTCCTATCGGAGCAAACAGTGCATCTGAATTGGAAAAAAATCTTTTACCGGGTGTGCGTGAAAAAGCAGTTAAAGCGGCACTTAATGTTGTTTCTAGGGCCCGTTCTGAAAAAGAAAATAAGGTAACAATTGAAAAGCTGGAGGATAGCTGTAACGTTACTTTCGAAATAGAGAGTCTTGGGCAGACTATGTTATCCTTAACACTTAATGTTGCAGACGTGCTTCAGGCAGAGCAATTAAAAGATGGCTTTCTTGATGACCCGGGAGCATTATATTCTGATATAATAGACCGCTTAATTGGTTCAAAATAACAAAAATTAAAGACGAATGTTCATCAATTGAACATTCGTCTTATTCTTTTATTTGCAACCGCAGTTTCCTTGTGGGTTAAATGCAGGTGCACAGGATTCAATTTTCATGTTTGGTGGAAAAAATTCTTCAACAGGGAAATTGATTCTTTTAAAAGCGTCGCATGGGTCTTCCGTATCGCAGCAGCATTCTTTTGTCGGTACACAGAAATCGTATGCAGGTATAAGCATTTGCACGTCGCGTTCAAGTTGGATTATTGTGAAAATGCCCAAGGTAACCTTTACCGCTTTTTCGCAAGAGTAGTTGAAACTGCCTTCGAAACAACGGCAGATGTTTGAAGGTAAGGAATCGCACGAGCTACCGAGAGTGTTGCAACAGTCACAGACTCTGCATATTTTTGCATCTAAAACAATAGGGTCAACACATTGAACCTTTGCCGTTGGGTTTGTGTTACCCATGATGTTTTGCTCTTCTGCACCATCGGGAACAAAGTTTGAGGTAAATATTTTTACGTTGCCGTCACTACCGTAAAGAATACATTTTTTACCAAAGGTACAAAGTCCCTCGATCATTGTGGCAGGTGACGTAGGGCAGGTCATTGCATCAAGAAGAATCTTTACAAAGAACGTAAGGTTAACAGAGTAGCAACCTTTGTTAAAGGGAACTTTTTCTACATCTACAATGCAATTAAGTATTTCTGCTGACTTTGCACGTACCGTTGTTGCGTTTTCAAGAATATTCTGAGCGCAATCTGTAAGGTATACTCTTAAATCTGCAAGGCAATCTTTGTCGGCACAAGAATCGTAAACTCTGTTTGTGTCAACACAAATCGCTTCTTTTACATGGTGCAAGTCAACACCGGGATAGTTTTTGTCTACCATAGCTCTTCCTCCTGAGTATGATTTTGAAGTAGGTTTCTGAACTTCACTATCATATTATGAGAAAGAGTGTTTTTTGTTACATACTTTATTTGTTAATTGATTTCGTTACCTAATTCAAATGGAGGTACGTATTCCTCCGATGCAGAGGAGAGTTCTTGCATAAAGCCATTTTCAATGCCCGAGTCAAATAAATAATCTTCAATTTCATCGTATTCGTTTTGTGTAAGACGTCTGTACAGTTCATCTACATTACAAGATGGAATAGGAGTAAATTGACTCATCAGGCTGAATAGTATCTCATCTTCATTAAAATTATCCTTCACCCAATCAATAACACGTTTTGTGTTTTCAATTTGTCCAGGTAAAATCAAGTGACGTATAATAACTCCGCTTTCCATAATTCCATTATCATTGATTTTATATTTCCCGACTTGTGAAAACATTTCTTTTATAGCCTGTGTAGTGATTTCAAAATAGTCAGGTGCATTGGAATATTTTATTGCAAGGGTATTATCGGCATATTTTAAATCGGGTAAGTATATATTTATTTTGCCTTCGAGTTTTTTCAGTGTTTCAATGTTTTCGTAACCGCCACAGTTATATACAACAGGGACGGGTAGAGGCGTAGAAAGTGATTCTGCTACAACATCTGCAAAATGTGTAGCAGTAACAAGATTTATATTGTGAGCACCTTTTTCTATTAATTGTAAATAAATGTGTTTAAGTTCTTCTACGGATATTTCCTTGCCGAATTTGCCACGGCTGATTTTTTCATTCTGGCAATAAATACATTGAAGGTTACAACCACTGAAAAATATAGTTCCGCTTCCGTTTGTACCGCTGATAGGCGGTTCCTCCCAAAAGTGAAGGTCGGCGCGGGCAATTACAGGATTTTTACCCATATTACAAAAGCCCTTACCGGAATCGGTAAGAGCATTTCGTATTATATTACATTTTCTTGGACAGTTATTGCAAATAAACATCTTATTTTGCCTTAAGGAATTCCATTGACAACCAACCGTAGTATCCGTCGTATTTTACGTAGCCCCATTCACCGCATACTGATAAAACATCGACTTCTTTTCCCTTTGGAACTTCGTGTAATCTTGCAGAATCTGAATTTGGTTTTTCTCTTAAGTTGAGTGAGGATGATTCTGTATTGATGATATATTTACCTGTTTGGTATTTAGGTGCATCGCTTTTTTCAACAAGTTGAAGGTAGGATGTGTTAGCCCAACCGTATGTTCCGTTTGTTTCAATGTATGCCCATTCACTGTAAATTGCCATAACCTGAATCTGGGTTCCGTTTGAAAGAGAATAAGTTTGTTCGGCATCCTTATTAGGTGTTTTTCTCATAATAAGGTCGCCATTTTTAATGGAGATTTTATATTTACCAGGAGTAGTTGCACCTGTGCTTGTAGCAGTATCTGATACACTGCTTTGTGTTGGATTAATAGTTGTGTTCGGGTCTTTTTCCTTTTTCTTTTCAACACCTGTTGCAATAAGGGCAATGATGATTGCAAGAACAATCAAGCCTCCGGATATAGCAAGAACAAGGTTATTTTTATCTTTGAATTTCATAATGACTCCTCCATGTTTCTCTATATATTTCATTATATCAACATAATTTGACAAAATCAATAGAGTATTATGTAAATTTAAAAAAAATTGATTCTTAATTTATAAATATATTATTAATAATTATTATATACTAGTTGATATTTTATGGGGTAATATGGTATAATATCTTGAAAATCTATAAGTGCGTACATAGGTGGTGACAGAGTGGTTATTTTGGGTATTGACCCCGGATATGCAATAGTAGGTTGTGGCATAATCCGGTATGAAAATAATAACTTTACTCTTATGGGCTATGGCGCGATTACTACAGATAAAAATATGCCCTTTAATCAACGTCTTAAAAAGATTTATGATGATTTAACGGAGCTTATTGAAAGATTTAAGCCGGATGCCGTAAGTATAGAGCGGTTATATTTTAATACTAACCAAAAAACTGCAATAGATGTTGCTCAGGCGAGAGGCGTTATTGTTCTTGCAGTGGAAAATGCAGGTATTCCTATTTTTGAGTATACACCGTTACAGGTTAAGCAAAGTATGGTAGGGTATGGCAGAGCAGAAAAAAATCAAGTTCAGGAAATGACGAAGATGTTTCTTCATCTTGATAAAATTCCCAAGCCTGATGATGCAGCCGATGCACTGGCCCTTGCGATATGCCACGGTCACTCAAGCAGTTCGCTTATTTTAAACGAAGTAAACAGGAGAGGTTGATATGTTTTATAGTCTTACAGGCAAATTATTAAAAACAGATGAGCAGAGCTTTGCTATTTCTTGTGGCGGAGTAGGTTTTAAATGTTTTTCAACACAAAACACTCTTGAAAGTCTTCGTCGAAATACAACAGATGAAACAACCGTTTATACTTACCTTAATGTTCGTGAAGATGCTCTTGATTTGTTCGGCTTTTATACAGAGCAGGAACTTGAAGCGTTTAAACTTCTTATAACTGTTTCAGGTGTGGGTCCTAAGGCTGCTCTTGCAATTCTTTCTCAGTTGACTCCGGATAATTTTGCTATAGCTGTTTCATCGGGTGACGTCAAGGCAATTACTGCTGCTAATGGCGTTGGTCCGAAACTTGCACAGAGAGTTATTATGGAGCTTAAGGATAAAATCGGAGGCGTCAGCTTTATCTCTGATGAGAGCAGTGCCGTTTCAAATGCCGTTAATTCCGTTAGCAGTTTATCTAATACATCGGAAGCAATTCTTGCTCTTGTCGGCTTAGGTTATTCTCAAAGCGAAGCATCAATTGCCGTAAGTAAGCTTTCACCGGAGCTCGGTGTTGAAGAGCTTATTAAAGAAGCTCTTAAAAGTATGACGTTGCGTTTTTGAGAGTGACGACAATAAAAGGAGATAAATTATGGATGATTTTTTTATTGCCGAAGAGGAAAGAGTTATTGCTCCTGAATATATTTCTGCAGATAACGAAATAGAAACCTCTTTGAGACCACGTACACTTGATGATTACGTCGGTCAGGAAAAGGCAAAAGAGAATTTAAAAATATATATAGAGGCTGCAAAAAAACGTAATGAATCACTCGACCACGTTTTGCTTTATGGTCCTCCGGGTTTAGGTAAAACAACTCTTGCGGGTATCGTCGCAAATGAAATGGGTGTACAAATTCGTGTAACGTCAGGCCCTGCTATAGAAAAGCCGGGTGATTTAGCGGCTTTACTGACAAGTCTTAATGACGGTGATATTTTATTTATTGATGAAATTCATCGTCTTTCAAGAAGTATAGAAGAGGTTCTTTATCCCGCTATGGAAGATTTCGCCCTTGATATTATCATTGGCAAAGGTCCATCGGCAAGGTCAATCAGACTTGATTTGAAAAAGTTCACCCTCGTTGGTGCAACAACTCGTGCAGGTCAGCTTTCCGCACCTCTCAGAGACCGTTTCGGTGTTATTTTACGTCTTGAACTTTATTCACCTGAGGAGTTAGCAAGGATTGTTCAACGTAGTGCAAACATTCTTGGTATTGAAGCAGTTAAAGATGGTGCATTGGAAATTGCATCAAGGTCAAGGGGAACACCACGTATAGCAAACAGGTTGCTTAAGCGTTCCCGTGACTATGCGCAGGTTGTAGGAGACGGAGTTATTACAGTCGAAATGGCTCAACAAGCCCTCGAAAGAATGGAAATAGATGAGCTTGGTCTTGATTTGGTTGATAGAAATCTTCTCAGAGCAATGATTGAAAATTACAATGGTGGTCCTGTGGGGCTTGAAACAATTTCTGCATTAATAGGTGAAGAAGCGGTTACAATAGAAGATGTGTATGAGCCGTATTTAATGCAACTTGGCTTTTTAGCAAGAACTCCTCGCGGAAGAAAAGTAACACCTGCGGGATATCAGCATTTAGGTTACAAGCCTGCAACAGAGGATAACGGTGCACAAGGTGCATTTGAATCATATTAATGGAGGTATTTGAATGGCTAGATTATTTGGTACAGATGGTGCAAGAGGTGTCGCAAATACAGAAATTTCTTGTGAGTTAGCAATGCAAATCGGAAGAGCAGCAGCAATGGTTTTAACCAATCACTCAAACAAGCGTCCGTGCGTCCTTATTGGTATGGATACGAGGGCATCATCTCAGATGTTGGAATCTGCTATTGCAGCAGGTCTTTGTTCAGTTGGTGCCGATGTTATTCTTTTAGGCGAAATACCAACACCTGCAGTGGCATATCTTGTGCGTAAATATGAATGCAATGCCGCGGTAATGATTTCTGCATCACATAACCCTTGTGAATATAACGGAATCAAAATTTTTCAGAATAATGGCTATAAACTTCCTGACAGTCTTGAAGAAGAAATTGAAAGTATCATTCTTGATAAAAAACAAGTACCACCTATAAAAGTGGGTGGAGAAGTAGGTAGGATTACCCGTTCTAAAACTGCACGTACAGATTATATTAAATATCTTCTCGGTATTGCTAAAAATGATTTGGGTAAATACAACATTGATGATTTTAATGGTTTAAAAATTGCAGTAGATTGTTCAAATGGTTCCGCTTCACTTACTGCACCGGAATTGTTTATGAATCTTTGCGATAACTGTCTGTTTGTTGCATCTCATCCTAACGGAACAAACATTAATCATAATTGCGGTTCAACCCATCTTGAAGTTTTACAGGATTTTGTTGTTCGTAATAAATGTGATGTAGGTCTTGCTTTTGATGGTGATGCTGATAGGTTCCTGGCAGTAGATGAAAATGGTAACGTGGTAGATGGCGATAAGCTTATATCTATTTACGCAAAGTACCTTAAGGAAAAAGGTGAACTTAAAAATAATACTGCAGTTGTTACCGTTATGAGTAATATGGGCTTTTTTGAGTTTTGTGAACAAAACGGAATCAAATGCGAAAAAACAAAAGTAGGAGACAGATATGTTCTCGAAAATATGGTTGCCAACGATTATACTATCGGTGGTGAGCAATCAGGTCATATAATTTTCCGTGACCATGCAACAACAGGTGATGGTCAGTTATCTGCACTTAAACTTCTTTGTATAATGAAGGATACGGGTAAGTCTTTATCAGAGCTTGCAAGTGAAATGCGTGTGTTCCCTCAGGTACTCGTTAATGTTCGTGTATCAGATTTCGGTAAGGCCAAATTCCCACGTGATAAAGAAGTCCAAAATGCAATTGAACTTGCGGAAAAAGAATTGGGCTCAGATGGCAGAGTACTTGTTCGTGTTTCTGGCACTGAACCACTTGTAAGGGTAATGCTTGAGGGCAAAGATGAAGAAAAAATACAAGTTCTTTGTCAGGAACTTGTTCAAGTTGTAAAAGAAAGGTTAATCTGATGCGAATCTCAAATGGTTGGAAAGATTATGAGTTAATTGATTGTTCCGATGGTGAACGTCTTGAGAGATGGGGCGACATACTTCTTATTCGTCCTGACCCACAGGCATTATGGAACACAAAACGTGAAAATCCTTTGTGGAAAAATGCTCACGCAAGGTATATTCGCTCTAATTCAGGTGGCGGTGCCTGGCAGTTTTATAAAAAAATTCCTGAGGTATGGCAGATTAAATACAGAGATTTATCTTTTAATCTTAAACCCATGGGCTTTAAGCATACGGGCGTATTTGTTGAACAGGCGTGTAACTGGGATTTTGTAAGAGATATTATTGAAAAAAGTGGTAGGAACGATGTTAAGGTTCTTAACCTTTTCGGTTACACCGGTGCCGCAACAATAAGTGCTTTGAAGGCAGGTGCTTCCGTGTGCCATGTTGATGCTTCAAAGGGTATGGTTCAATGGGGTAAAGAGAATGCTGTTTCAACAGGCGTTGCGGATAGAAGCGTTCGTTGGATAGTTGATGATTGTATGAAGTTTGTTGCACGTGAAATCAGACGTGGTAATAAGTACGATATAATCATAATGGACCCGCCGTCATACGGCAGAGGTCCAGGCGGAGAAGTATGGAAGCTCGAAAACGAAATTTATGGTTTTGTTGACCAGTGTAAAGAGCTTTTGACAGACGATTCTCTTGCAGTACTTATTAATTCATATACAGCAGGTGTTTCTCCTGCAGTTATGAGCTACATTCTTAATACAACAGTTGCGAAGCGGTTTGGCGGTAATGCACAGGCAGATGAAATCGGTTTGCCTGTAACACAGACAGGTCTTGTGTTACCTTGCGGTTCAACTGCTATATGGACGAAGTGAATATGGAAAAAATAATTGAATTTAAAAACGTTTCCTTTCAGTATGACGAAGGGGAAGACAATGTTTTAAATAATATCAATCTTGATTTTTATAAAGGGCAGTTTACTTGTCTTTTAGGTCATAATGGTTCAGGTAAATCAACTTTGGCAAAGTTGATTAACTCTTTACTTATACCAACACAAGGTAACATAGTTACTTTTGGATATGATACTGCTGATGAAGAAAATGAAATCAACATCAGAAGAAATGTTGGTATGGTTTTTCAGAATCCTGACAATCAGATTGTTGCTACTATTGTTGAAGATGATGTTGCTTTCGGGCCCGAAAATCTTGGTGTACCTCGAAAAGAAATACGTCAACGTGTTGATGATGCTCTTAAAATGGTAGATATGTATGATTATCGTAAGCATGAGCCTCATCGTCTTTCTGGTGGTCAGAAGCAACGTGTTGCTATTGCCGGTGTAATAGCAATGCAAACAAAATGTATTGTTCTCGATGAACCGACCGCTATGCTTGACCCTAAGGGCAGAAAAGAGGTTATGTCTGCTCTTTTGAAATTAAAGGAGCAGTTAGGTATTTCAATTATTCTTGTTACGCATTTTATGGATGAAGCGGTTAAAGCAGACAGAGTAGTTGTAATGAATAGTGGCGAAGTTGCTCTTGATGGTACACCTGCTGAAGTATTTAAAAATTCAGAATTTTTATCATCAATTGGTCTTACTGTTCCAAAGCCTCTCGAATTAGCTGTAAGGCTTAAAGATGCAGGCGTCAATATTAATTCTGAGCCATTAACGGCAGAAGAATTTGTTGAAGAATTTAAAAAGTTAAATTGAGGTAATTAAAAATGTCCGTTCTTTCGGTGAAAAATTTAATATATGGCTATTCTAAGGGTACACCGTTTGAAAAGGGCGCACTTAACAATGTTTCAGTTGATTTTGATGATGGCAAAATTATTGCTTTAATCGGTCATACCGGTTCAGGTAAAAGTACCCTTCTTCAACATCTTAACGGCCTCTTAAAGGCTGATTCAGGTGTGGTTTTGTTTGATGGTGTAGATATTTGCTCTTCAAAAGAAACTCTTCGTAAATGTCGTTTTAACGTGGGTCTTTGTTTTCAGTATCCTGAACAACAGTTGTTCGAATCAACCGTCTATAAGGATATTGCTTTTGGTCCGACTAATATGGGGCTCACGGATAATGAAATTAATGAACGTGTTCACGAAGCTTTGAATTACGTTAATTTGACTGAGGAATATTTATCAAAATCGCCATTTGATTTATCAGGCGGTGAAAAAAGAAGGGTTGCAATTGCAGGCGTTCTTGCTATGAAACCTAAAGTACTCGTTCTTGATGAGCCTACGGCGGGTCTTGACCCTGTAGGTAAGAGTAATTTGCTCAAGTTGATTACAGAATATAACAGAACAACAGGTAATACGGTTATATTTGTTTCTCATAATATGGATGATGTTGCCCTTATAGCAGACAAGGTTGTTGTAATGAATAATGGTGAGGTTTGCTTACAGGGTACCGTGGAAGAGGTTTATTCACAAGGTGAAAAACTTGCATCCCTCGGTCTTGATATTCCTGAAATTACTGCCGTTTTTCTTGAACTCAAAAAATCCGGCTTTGATTTAGGGAAAACAGAGTATACGGTAGATGGTGCCGTTAAGTCTATACTTGACTACCTTTCAAAAGGAGGTAAGTTATGATTAAAGATGTTACAATAGGTCAATATTTTCCAGGTAAATCCTTTATACATAGACTTGATGCTCGCACAAAAATTCTTTTTACTGTTCTCTTTCTTGTGTTTACATTTTTATGTAAGAATTTTTATTCATTGGCACTTATTACGGGCGTAGGTGTTATTGCGTATGTTTTTTCACGTATTTCACCTAAAGTTGTGCTTAAGAGTTTTAAGCCTTTGTTACCGATTATAATTCTTACTACAATATTACAACTTTATTACGTTAAAGACGGTAATGAGTTATTTGCCTGGAAGTTTATTCGAATAACAGACCACGGCGTGTATCTTGCAATATTTATTGCAGTGAGAATTATGGTTTTACTTCTTGTAAGCTCACTTCTTACCTATACCACTCAACCAACAGATTTAACTGATGGAATAGAAAAGCTTTTGTCACCGTTAAAGGTATTCAAGGTTGATGTTCATACGTTTGCAATGCTGATGACAATTGCTCTCAGATTCATTCCTACGCTTGTGGATGAAATAGACCGTATAATATCTGCTCAGAAGGCTAGAGGTGCAGACTTTGAAAGTGGTAATTTTATAAAAAGAATAAAAGCACTCTTCCCCATTTTTATTCCGCTTTTTGTTTCTGCATTTAAAAGAGCATTTGAACTTGCTGATGCAATGTCCTGCAGATGCTATACAGGTGGTAATGGCAGAACAAGACTTCGTCAGATGAAATTTACGTGGAGAGATATTGTTGCCGCAGTAATTCTAGTTGCGGTATGCGTATTGGTTATAATATTTAATTTGAAGTTTACAAGAATTATTTAAGATGAGAAATTTATTATTTAAAATTGCGTTTGTTGGTTCATCGTTTCACGGTTGGCAGCAACAAGAAAATGCCATTACCGTGCAAGGTGAATTAAAAAAAGCATTTAAAGCGTTAACGGGTGAAGATGTTAATATTATTGGTTGCAGCAGAACTGATGCAGGTGTTCATGCCAATGAATATTATTTTAGTGTTAAAACGGAGTCTACAATTCCTGTAGAGAGCTTTCCTGTTGCATTAGCATCCTCTAAGCTTCCCGGAGAAATTTCTGTGTATTGTTGCGAAGAGGTTAATGTGGATTTTAACGCTCGTTTTGATTGTAAGAAAAAAGAGTATATCTATGTTTTTGAGAATACTCAAACACCTTCTCCGTTTAACTACAAACGTTCATGTAATTATAAATACAATATGGATGTTGAGTTGATGAATAAAGCGGCACAGCACTTTGTTGGTGAGTATGATTTTTCTGCCTTTTGTGCTTCAGGTGCACAGGTTGTTTCAAAGGTCAGAAGGATTTATTCTGCATCTGTTGAACGTGAAGGTGACATGGTCATATTCCGTGTGTGCGGTAACGGTTTTTTATATAATATGGTTCGCATTATGGCAGGTACCTTGTTGTACGTTGCAAACGGGAAAATTGATGTTGATTCAATTCCCTCGATAATAGAAAGCAAAGATAGAACAAAAGCGGGTATAACCGCCGGGCCTGACGGCTTATATTTAAATAAAGTTTATTTTTAGGTGACGTAGATGAAAGTTAAATTAACCGAACTGAATTCAGGTTATAAAGGTGAAAAAAAGGTTTCTCGTCTTTCAGAAAAAGGTCGTGCAAAAATAATTATCGCAATAACATTGGTTTTTGTGTTTATTGTAACGAGCATACTTTCTGCAGTTGGCGTGATTCCTCTTGATGCTCTTTTGTTAAAGGCAAAGGTATCGGTTTCGGGAAGTAACGAGCGTTTTCCTCTTGCAGTAAACACAGATTCAACTTTAGTTAATGATGTGGTTGGTGATAATATTATCATTCTTACAACAGAAAGTGTTGTTATTTATTCTCAGAATGGTAATCAGCTTCTTAATCATCCTCATGTTTTTTCGAAGCCTGCTATTTCCATAAATGGTGAAAAGGTTATTGTTTACGATAGAGGCGGTAAAGACTTTATTTTGATAGATAAAGATGAGGTCGTTTACGAAGGTAGTGCAGAGAATGAAATATACTCTGCAGAATACGGCAAAAAGGGGAATTATGCTCTTGGTATAAAGGGTGACGGTTCAACGAGCTCGTTGCTTGCTTTTGATAAATCCAATAATCTTGTTTTTCAATGGAATTGTGCAAAAGAATATGTTGTTTCCATCGCTTTATCTGATGATGGTAAATATGCAGGTGCCGCAGTATTGGGTGTTGAAAATGGTGATGTTTTTACAACAGTTCATTATTTTGGTTTTGACTATAAAGAGCCACTTAACGTTCAGAAAATACAAGGTGCATCAGCTTTTGATTTGAATTTTACAAAATATGATTTATTGACTCTTTTAACTGATGAAGGCGTGTATACAATTAATGATAACAACGAAAAATTTACAACAGTGTCAACTTATTTTTCTTCCGAGTTTAACTCTTGTGATTTTTCCGATAATGGCAGATATGTTTTAAGTCTGGCTAAATATGGTAGTGAAAATAATTTTCAGATTAATGTTTATGATAAAGAGGGGCAAATTAAAACAACTGTTTCTACAGATTTTGCCGTTAAAACTGTAAGAATGTCAAATAAATATGTTTTTGTTTTAGGTGAAAACAAAATAATGGTGTATAACCTGAGTGGAGTTTGTGTTTCAACTATTGTTTATAAAGGTGAGGCTCATTCAATTCTGCCTACCGATGATTTTGTTTTTGTAACATCACTCGATAAAATTTCAAGATGTTTTTCGTATGGTGATTCAAATATTGAATTAAATTAGGAGGGTTTTGGTATGAATGTTATTGATATTGTTATCATATTGATAGCAGTTGCGTTAATTGCGTTATCGGCTAAAAAAGGTTTTGTTGCATCTTGTCTTGATACTTTGTCTTTGACAATTTCTTCAATAGTATCATATAAGTTTTGCTCAACAATTTCAGATGCGATGTATGATTTATTTATAAAAGATTTACTAAAAACAAATTTTAAGCAAACTCTTGATGATTTATCTGCGTCAGCAACGCTCGATGAAAAAATTACGGCAATGCTCCAGTCTTTACCCGAAACAGCACGCAAGCTTGCTACTAGTATGGGTGTTAATGTAAATGGTTTTACAGGCTCAGTGGTTAATTCTCAGATGGATGATGAAGCTTTGATTGAACAAATGGCATCTTCTATGGTTTATGATATAATGATTAAATTTGTTGAGGTTATAGTTTTTATTGCTTTGTTTATTCTTATTGCAGTTATAGTTCGCTTTATTTCTAATTTCTTTTCACATAATCTTGAAAAAATACCTGTAATAGGCACAGCAGATACAATATTAGGCGGTATTTTTGGTGTTGCTAAAGCAGTTGTTATTGTTTTTGCAGGTAGCGTACTGTTGTACATAATTGTAAAAACTTCAGACCCGGGTTCGCCTTTAAAACAGATTGAAGCATCTAGAATTTTTATGTATATGGTAGAAAATAATCCGATTATTCATATTTTCACTGGAGGTAACTCATAATGAAAGATTTATTTAAAGGTTGTTGGACAATTCCTAACTTGCTTAGTTTGCTTAGAATTCTTGTTATTCCGTTCTTTGCATATTTTTTCCTTAAAGGTAATGCGGTATTGGCTATTGTTATGCTTGCTTTGTCTGGCATTTCAGATTTTTTGGATGGTAAAATTGCACGTAAATTTAATCAGGTAAGTGATTTGGGCAAGGTTCTTGACCCGGTTGCAGATAAGCTTACACAAATTACATTGGCAATTCTTTTGTTCATTTCATTTAATGGTGCACAAGATGCTAATCTTAAAGCTTTTAGTTGGGTATTCCTTGTATTTATAATTAAAGAAGCAGTTATGGTGCTTTTTGGTGGGTTGATGATAGTTATTGGTCTTCGTCCAAGTGCAGCAGAAATTTTTGGTAAATTATCAACTTTTGCTTTCTATGCAATAATGCTTCTTGTTGTTGCGTTTGGTCCTGAAGTTGGTTTGCTTAAAAATGTTTATCAGATTCCTCCAACTTTAATGATGGTACTTGTTGTTGTTTCTGCAATTTTAACAGTAATTGCATTTATTAGTTATTTACCGGATACTTTCCGTCAATTTAAAAGTCTTAAAGAAAAGAAAAAATAATCTCAGGAGATATACATGAATAACAAAATGATATGTAGTAAATGTAAAAAACGCCCGGCAGTAATTTTTGTTTCTCGTGTTGAGGGTGACAAAACTTCGCAGGAAGGCTTTTGCATCAAATGTGCTAGTGAATTGAACATCGGTCCAATCAAACAGATTATGCAGAATATGGGAATTACAGAAGAAGAACTTGATGCTGTAAGTGAACAGTTTGGCGATATGATGGATAATATGGATGATTTTCAATTAGGTGGCGCAGGTACAATGCCGTTTATGCAGAATATTCTTAATAATTCTATGAATGGCGAAAATCAATCATCAGATGATGAACCGGATAATGTAGAAAACGACTCTTCTGATGATTCAGATAAAACTAAAAAGAAAAAGAAGAAACATAAAACCAAAAGAAAATTCTTAGGCTCATATTGTACAGATTTAACACAAAAAGCACGTAAAGGTAAAATCGACCGTATTATAGGTAGAGAGACAGAAATTTATCGAGTTACTCAGATATTGTGCAGAAGAACAAAAAATAACCCTTGTCTTATTGGTGAACCAGGTGTTGGTAAAACTGCAATTGCAGAAGGTCTTGCACTTAAAATTGCTTCAGGTGAAGTTCCTGCAAGAATTGCTGATAAGGAAATTCATCTTCTTGATTTAACTGCTCTTGTTGCCGGTACGCAGTTCCGTGGTCAGTTTGAGAGTAGAATAAAAGGTCTTGTAGACGAAGTTAAAGAAGAAGGAAATATTATCCTTTTCATTGATGAGGTTCATAATCTTGTGGGTACAGGTGATGCGGAAGGTTCAATGAATGCCGCAAATATTCTTAAACCTGCACTTTCTCGTGGTCAGATTCAGGTTATTGGTGCCACAACATTTAATGAATACCGTAAGCATATTGAGAAGGATGCGGCGCTTGAAAGACGTTTTCAGCCTGTTAAGGTTGAAGAGCCATCTGTTGCCGATTGTTATAAAATGCTTATAGGTATTAAAGAGTATTATGAAGAATTCCATAAAGTGAAAATTTCAGATGCCCTTGTTTATAGAGCAGTGCTTCTTTCAGAAAGATATATTAACGACAGATTTTTGCCTGATAAAGCGATTGACCTTCTTGATGAAGCATGTACTTGTGCAAACCTTCGCAACAAGGCTATAAGCGACTGCGAGATTGCAGAAAACAAACTTAAAGAATTAAAGGCTCAGGAAGAAGCCGAAATGCAGACAGAAGACGGCGCAGAGCCTGATTATGAAGCACTCGCACAGGTTCGTTCAGAAATTATGAACCTTGAAAACGAACTTCCCGTTCTTCGTGAAAAAGCGTCAGATAATGACGTTACGGAAGACGATATCGCAAAGGTAATCAATCTCTGGACTGGTATTCCCGTAAGAAAAATCATCGATTCAGACCTTGATAAACTTGCCGATATGGAAGCACATCTGAAAGCCAGAGTTATCGGTCAGGATGAAGCAGTTGAAGCCGTTTCAGCTGCAATCAGAAGAAATAAGATTCAGATTAATCCGCAGAAGAGACCTGCATCATTCATTTTTGTCGGTCCTACAGGCGTGGGTAAAACAGAGCTTGTAAAACAGCTTGCAAACGAGCTTTTCGACACTCCCGAAACTCTTATAAGACTTGATATGTCCGAGTTTATGGAGAAACACTCTGTTTCAAGAATCATCGGTTCACCTCCGGGATATGTCGGTTACGATGAAGCAGGTCAGCTGACAGAAAAGGTAAGAAGAAAGCCTTATTCGGTTATTCTTTTTGATGAAATCGAAAAGGCACATCCCGATGTTATGAATATCCTCCTTCAGATTCTTGACGAAGGCAAGACAAGTGATGCTCAGGGCAGAACTGTTGATTTCTCAAACACTGTTATAATTATGACTTCCAATGCGGGCAGTCAGAACCGTGAAAGTGCAATGGG
>JAZRKV010000031.1:0-71924 GCA_045646545.1 Acutalibacteraceae bacterium | reverse complement strand
AGACCCCTCAAGGACTATGAGGTTGATAGGCTGCATGTGTAAGCACGGTGACGTGTTCAGCTAAGCAGTACTAATAGGTCGAGGGCTTGACCATTTCATTTGTTCTTCGCTTTCTTCGTTCAGTTTTCAGGGTATATGCCTTGAACTTGGGAGAATTCGCACCTTTAGCTCAGTTGGTAGAGCACCTGACTCTTAATCAGGGTGTCCAGGGTTCGAGTCCCTGAAGGTGCACCATATCCTGTTTGATTCCGTACATGTGGCCCGTTGGTCAAGTGGCCTAAGACTCCGGCCTCTCACGCCGGCAACACGAGTTCGAATCTCGTACGGGTCACCAAAAAAAATTATAAGCAGCATGTCTGTTTATATATAGTCGGTGTTGATGGCGTTGAGGGTCCACCCGTTCCCATCCCGAACACGGTAGTTAAGCTCAACTACGCCGAAGATACTTAGTGGGAAGCCGCTTGGGAAAATAGGGCGATGCCGACACAAACACCGGATGTTTCATCCGGTCATATGCCTTCTTAGCTCAGTCGGTAGAGCACCTGGCTGTTAACCAGGGTGTCGTTGGTTCGAGTCCATCAGGAGGCGCCAAAAAATAGCGAAACATTTGCTTCGCTATTTTTTTATCCAAGCCGACAGGATTGGTATATCATCACCGTAGGTGTATATCATCAAAGGCGGTGAGCCGCCTTTGTATCTCATCACACCTTCAGGTGTGTATTTCTGTCGGCTTGATGATATACAAAACTTCGTTTTGATGATATGCAATTTCTGCAAAATTGATGATATACAAATCCTTCGGATTTGATAATTATTTTATAGTTTGATTTTCGTTACATAGATACAAAAAAATCCGTTCACGATAGTGGACGGAATTTTTTTACTTATTCACTATTATATGTGATAGTTTTAAAAATGTCTGATATTCAGCCAACAAACAGCTTGTGTCATAAGAACTAAGCGGTAGGATGATTTTTCGTCCTGCCGTTATAATGTTTCAGAAAAGTGTAGAAAAAGTCATGATTTTCTGCTATAGTGTAAGAAAATGATTTGGACTACTATCCCTACGAAAGCCGAGGTGGAATAATTGAGCAAAGAGATAGCCTGCGTTCTTGAAGATTATATAAAGAATTTGAAGAAGAAAGAGATTAAGAGCTATAGTGAAATCCCTGAAGAATATCATAATGAATATGAGATTATAGCAATCACTCGAAAGCTCGGCTTGCGAAAAACAACTAAGTGCGGATATGATATCATTACAAAATTGTTTTTTGTTGAGGAGATTATAGTTGTAAGCAATTATGCGCAAGAGTTGTCCGAAAAGAAGATTGTAAATACTTTTACAGATTTTCAAGCATACTTTGAGTTTTTGCAAGGCGATATCTACGAAAATTCCTGCTACTTTCAATATACTTTCGCAACTGACATTATTAATCAATTTAAACTTGATATAGATAGACTTAATATGCACTCTAATTTGAGTTGTACTGTCGATGATCTTTTGCCCGATGCTTCTGCTGACGAAAAAGAAGAATTTAATGAAATTGAAAGTCAGATGCCGTTACGCAAAAAATGGATCAAGAAGTATAACGCTTGCTCTACATATAAGGAATTGCTTTCTGTAAACAGAAAGCATGAAGACTCTAAAGATTGTACTGATGAAGAATTCTATATCTGGAATTACATCAATCATCACGGTGAAAAAGCCTTCGATGTTATTATGCAATTTGTGTGCACGGGGCAATACCCAGCATACAGATTTGAAAAAGCACTATGTTTCTTATTTGGTGCCGAAAGAGTGCTAAAAGCGTATAAATATACCGGTGGTGTTGCTTCGACTAATAAAAAGCACAATTCCCAGTTCAAGCGTGCAGTTGAGGAAATTGCAAACACAGAGGTTACAAGTAAAACAGCAAAATACTTTGACAAACATACTCATTATTACTGCGTTAAAACCAGTATTTACTTAGGAACTGATTTTAACAAGCGTCCAGTCGCAGAATTATATAAGTATTTTGAAACATTCGCAGAATTTACCGAATTTTTAGGAAATGATCTATCAGATTGCGACCTTTCAAAAGCAAGTATATTACGTGAGGATTTTTCTTTATTCAAGACGAGCAGCGCAACCAAGTTGCCAATAAATGCTTTATCCAACTTAAAGAAAGTTGTCTCAAAAAGATATAACAGAATCAAATCACGGTTTGAAGTAATTGTAAAATGGTACACCGCAAAAAAGGTTGAAGTCTTTGAGAAAAAGATAGCTTTTAATTACTTCTTTGACTTTGTAGCATTCTTAAACAATGACTTATCTGATGCAGATTTGCTGTTCTGCGATGGATTGCAAAACATAACCGATTTTTCAGATTTCAATTTAGAAAATGCACGAATACAAAGTATCCTTGCTAAAAGGCTTGGCTTGCGTTGTGATAAATCTGAACGCCTGAAAGATGAAACTAAAGAATTTGCCACAGTAAGCAGTAATGAAACTGAAACATCCCTTATTCTCAAAACAGATCGTGCAGAGCTTTCGACGTTCGAAAACTCTGCTGACGAGAAGAAGATTTATTACATTACCGATTTGCATTTAATGCACAGAATACATCACGCACACTGCGTAACCCAAGATGATTGTGTATATGTTGTTCAACGCATTATTGACACGCTACTTGAAGATAAGCCGTTTGGAAGTCTCATTCTAATCGGTGGTGACATCGCATCAGAATTTTGGGTATATGAGTTGTTTGTCAATTTATTACGAAAGACAATTGATGAACTTCGATTGTATGCTAAAGTCGTATTTATATTGGGCAACCACGAGCTGTGGGGATTTCAAGGACATCCTTTACATAGTATTGTAGAAGAATACAGATGCTTACTTACGAATAATAACATGCATCTAATTCAAAATGAAATTCTGTACTTAGATGAAACAAGTAATATCCTCTGTATTCCGCAGCAGGGACTAAATGAACTTACGGATGAAGAGATAAGAGAAAGACTGCGTACTGCTCGTATGATTATATTTGGCGGTATAGGTTTTTCCAGGTATAACCAGGAGTTTAACGCAAACAATGGAATATACCTCTCAACTTTATCTCGTGAAGATGAGTTGTCCGAAAGCGAAAATTTTGAAAACCTGTACGATCGAATTTGCGCTTGTTTGTCAGATAAAAACATTGTTGTTTTTACGCATATGCCCTTTACTGATTGGCATAAAGAAGGATGCCGTCAAAATGATTTCGTATATGTTAGCGGTCATAATCATAAGAATGATTTTTATGATGATGGTATCATCAGAATATACGCTGATAATCAAGTGGGATATTATACAGAACATCCGAGACTAAAGTATTTCTATATAGACAATATGTATGATTGGTTTTCGGATTACGAAGATGGTATTCATACGATCACGAGGGATGATTATATCAATTTCTATCGTGGAAAGAATCTACCCCTTACATTTAACAGAGATATCAATAAGCTGTATATGTTAAAGAAGAATGACTACTATTGTTTCATTCATGAAAATCTTTCCGGCGGTTTAACAATGTTAAATGGTGGTAGTTTGAAATCATTAAACAGCAAAGATATTCAGTGGTATTATGACAATATGGATGCAGAAATTGCGTATATTAAAGCTCCCCTGGATAAATTTCAATCAATTCAACTGCAAATTTCCAATACAGTTAAGGACATCGGGGGATCAGGATATATACACGGTGCCATTGTAGACATAGATTTTTATAATCATATCTATGTTAATCCGTTTGATTTAACGATAACACCGTATTTCGCATGGGATATTATTGAAAAGTATATCTACCCTAATGTGCCGGCTTTGTTGAAATCTAATTGCCCGTTGTTATATGCAAATTATAATAAGCTTTTGACTGGTGGACAAACAAACGCATTGATTTCTAAAGACGAAGCCGCTGGATTAATTGTTAAACCGGAATTATACTTGTCAACAGATATTTATGCGGCATCAAGAGAACTTAAAAAGATGCAGAAGCTAAATTCTAACATACTAAGCACGTGGTATGACAATGTTCCTGGCATAAAAATGTTACCTTCAAGGAAAGTTGTTCGTTCTGCGATCGGTGAATCAAAAATGTAAATGAATTTTTAGGTAAAGAACAATGCAAGAGAGCAGGTGTTTTTATTGAAAAAGAGATATTTATAAAAGCACCTGAAAAGCAATATAAAAAATTACAACTCATTCCTATTGAAAAAGGTGAATTAGCCACTGTTTTAAGGGCAATGATAAATTAAAGGTTTTAAAATCCGCAAGTTTTAATCTTTCTAAAACGTGCGGATTTTTATTTTTTCTGAATTGCATTATTTTTTATGTAATGTTACAATTACTTCAGGTGGTGACGGTGAATTGAAATCTGCGATAAAATTTGTAAACGGCAAGCCTGCAATAGAAATTGATAAACAGTTTTTTGCGCCTCTTGCTTACACAACTTATTTTGATGAGTGTGGAGAATATGAAGACTTTATAAAAAGCGGTTACAGAATGTTTTTTGTAAATGTTTCATTTACAGATTTACCCATAAATAACGTTAACGGATTCAGTCCCTTTTTAAAAGGTGTTTTTGAAGGAGAAAATGAAGATTATTCCGATTTTGATGATATTGTAAACAACATAATATCAAAATGTCCTGATGCGCTTATCTTTCCAAGAATTAATATTGCAATGCCGCGAAAGTGGATTAAAAATAATATATACGAAACAGTTGAAACACCTTGTGGTTGTAACAGGGAATCTTTATATTCCGACAAATTTAAAACTGATGGTGCAGAACTTTTAAAAGAACTTGTTTTGCATATTCGCTCTGCGTCATATAGTAACAGAGTTGCAGGTTATCAGCTTTGCGGCGGTACAACTCAGGAGTGGATTCACCACGATCTTTGTGGTTCATTTTCTGAAATGGGAATGAAAAAATTTGTGGAATGGGCAAAAGAAAAATACAGTATAGAAAATATAACTGTTCCAACAAAAGAAGATTTTTGTAATGGTATTTTTACAGAAGAGACAAAAATGTATTACGAGTTTTGTAATACCGAGCACACAAAAACAATTGAATATTTTGCAAAAACAGTAAAAGAGATTATAAATAATGAGCAAATTGTTGGCATTTTTTATGGCTATAACGCTTTTGTGCCCGACACTCTTTGGGGATTACAAGGTTTAGGTGAAATTATTTCATCACCGTATATTGATTTCTTTTCTTCACCATGTGGTTACGACAGAAACAGAGCATTAGGTGTTGACTGGGGAGATATGATTCCCGTGGATTCTTTGAAGCTTCATAATAAATTAGCGTTTATTGAGTGTGATATACGCACAAATTTTACAAAAAGAATGCAAGATTCGCGTCCCGGTATGTATCCAGATGAGTTTTACCCTTTGATTGATAAGGATGGTAACAAAACTGCGTGGAGCGGACCGGAAAGTACAGAACTTTCTGTATCAGCAATTCGAAAAGCATTTTCTCACCAACTAGCAAAATCATCAGGAATATGGTGGTTTGATATGTGGGGCGGATGGTACCGTAGCGATGATATTATGGAAGAGCTTGCAAGGTTGAAGAAGCTTTACGAAGAAGTTGAATCGAAAAATCAAGGGCCGTCTATGTCAGATGTAGTTCTTTTTGTTGATGAAAAAGCATACAGGAATTTGCCGAGAGGTCATTTTGGTGTGCATAGGGTTAACGAAATGCGTCTTGCCATGGGTAATACGGGGATACCCTTTGATATTTGTATGGTTGAGGATGCAAAGGATATTATCAACAAGTATAAGGCTGTTATATTCACGGCATTTGAACCATCGGAAGTTGGAGAAAAAGCTACTGAATTGTGCCAGAAACTCGGTGTTCCGTATGTTTCAACGCAAGGCAGAGCAGAGCCCTTTACAGTAGATGAACTTCGTGATTCTCTTGTGGCAAAGGGTGTGCATTGTTATAATATGGATGGATGTGTTGTGTATCGTACACAAGGATTTTTTGCAATTCATACCGTAAATGACACTGAAACAAAAATTAAATTTCCACAAAATACTAAAATAAAGTATTTGTGGAGCGGAGAGCTTTGTCAAACACAAGAAATTACGCTTAACGTACCAAAACATAGCACAGAAATGTTTCTTTTGGATATGGAACAATAGTTTTTACCTTTTGATATTTATAAAACGAAACAACACCGATAGTCTGTAACGGACTATCGGTGTTTTCTTATTCTGCCATTAATTTTAAATATTCTTCCAATTGCTCATCTGTAACTTTATATTCAGGATTTGAGCAACAAGGAATGTTAGGCTCTCTTCCGTCTGAATAGTAAAATGGAGTTTGATTATCTTTTTCAAGCTCTTGGCGAGTTTTTTCATTTTTATAGTCAGGAATCTGATATGGTTGACCATTATTTAAAACAGAGCGGTGAGCAAGTATTGCAACTGCAGACATTGTTATTGCGGAATATATGTCAAATGGTGCTTCCGGCTCGTTCCCTTTATTTATGCAATCAAGGAACATACGCGCAATTATATAATCACCGCCACCGTGACCACTTTGTGCTATAATTTCTTCGTCTTTATCGTGCCATTCTGGAGTGTAAAGGTTTGTTTCTTTCAAACCTTCAGGGATACACCAATCGTTATAACGGAGCATAACTTGGTCGCCCATACCACGAAGATTTTCAATCTGACCGTTTACACCGCAAATTCTGTAAGAATTGTCGTGAGCACCAAAACAGGCACAACCGGTAAAGGAGAAAACAGAATCATCATTGTTAAGCGTGGTAATAATAGCCGCTTTATCCATAACTTGCCTTGCCGAGCCAGTTTCTTTAAGGTGAGCGTAAACAGGTGTTGCGCTGACTCTTACAGGTGTTGCACCTGTTGACCACATTAAAGGAGCCAGAGAGTGTGTGAGATAATATGTTCGCGGAAGATAATTTCGCCAATGTTTTGGAAAAGGTGATAGGCTTTTTGAAATTTCCGTACAATCCTGAGAAATGGGATGATTATATTCTCCTTGTGCAAAAAGGATTTTTCCTAGTGTGCCGCCATCGCAGACCCTTTTCATTTCTCTGTTGAAAATCATTTGCGGATAATTTTCTGCAAGCATATAAATTGACTCGGATTTTTCGTATGAACGAATTAAGTCAACGCCTTCTGCTAACGTGGAGTTGCTTATGCATTCGCAAAACACATGAATGTTCTTTTTAAAACATTTTATTGCATAAGGTGCGTGTTCGTGAAAAAAGTTTGCGAGAATAACTGCATCCAGATTTTGTTCGATAAATTCATCAAAATCAGAAAAGACGAGAATGTTTTCTCCAAGCTTTTCTTTAGCATTTTCTATTCTTTTTTCGTCATTGTCACATATTGCAACAACATCGCAACCAAGAAGTTTGAAGTTTTTGGCGATGTCAACTCCTCGACTTGCACCAAATACGCCGATTTTTGTTTTTTTCATAAAAGCATCTCCTTTGAAAATGAGAAACAAAAATAATATATCGTCTAAAGTTTATCATTGAAATAAAAATAAATCAACAGTATTTTGATTGAAAAGGGAAGGGCAGTATGGTAATATGTAAGTATAATTTATTAATATGTTACGAGGTGTGGCAATGAATAAAAAAAGAGTTATAATTGATAGCGTTGTTACTACGGTCTTTTTAGGGCTTTTTATATATGCATCATATTCATTGTGGTATGTTTTTTATGGTAAAGATAGCGGTGCAGACGTGCATCTTTACACAATTCTTTCCGGCTCTGCATTAGGTTGGTTTTTTGCTCTTTTGACAGGAGAAGTATTTAAAAAAGCAAAATTTATACCGCAAATATTAGCATTTGTTGCCGGTAACGGCTTGTTTCAAGGTGTTATATGGGGCTTGAATGCAAAGTATAACGAATCTTGTACAGATAATGAAGTAGTTATTATCAAAACGTATACGGTTGCTTTTTCAATAGCGGCGATTGTATTGCTTGTTGCCTTTATTTTAAGGGCAAAAAAAGGGTTTAAAGTACTTAATATAATTCTTGCTATTGTATATTTTTTGATTTCTGCTACCGGAGGAATTGTGTTTAATATTGATAATATAAAAGCTCTTGAATACAAAAAGAATATTAAATTTGGCACTATTAGTGCGGAAGATATGGTAATTTCTCCAGAAGAGAAAAAGCTATGTAAAGATTGGTACAACAGTAGTATCTTAGGTGAGGATGGCAATTATCCTTTTACTTTCAAAGTTGATGGTGAGCAGTTTAATGCTTCTGAATGGGAAAAAAGTGTTGAACAAGTCAAAAATGAAGATGTTTATGAAGATGGAGTTGCAGAAAATATCATCTTTAAAAACAAAAACAATGGTCTTGAAATACGTGTAGAAGCAATAACATTCAATGCACATGCAACTTGTCAATGGACAGTTTACATTAAAAATATAGGTAAGGAGAAATCAGCTGTTATCAGTGATTTTTATGCACTTGATTCAAGCCTTTCAACAGGAAAAACAAATCTTTATTATTCTATAGGTAGTGACACTGCGGCAGCGGACTTTTCTCTTGTAGAAAAGAGTCTTTCTTCCAGTGAAAAAGTTTTTTCAGGTAACGAAGGTAAACCAACAGAAAAATATATGCCATATTTCAATATTTGCGGTGAAAAGTATGGCGTTGTAATGGGCATTGGTTGGACAGGTCAATGGGAATCAACTTTCTCTTCAGAAGATGAAAAAACAAATATCACCGTTAAGCAAGAGGAGTTGGAAGGCTATCTTCTTCCCGGTGAAGAGGTAAGGTCACCACTTGTTTCCTTAAGTTTCTACAAGAATACAAACGCACTTAAAGGATTCAATTTGTTCAGAAACTGGATTATGGATAGCGTTTATCCTGAAAATATCACAAAAAATTATTATACTGTAATGGAAGTTGCAGGGCCAATGTCTACACGTACAAGCGATGAAATTATAACGATACTTGATAACGATGTAGACGATAGCGTTTACGAAAATACAGATGCATTTTGGATGGATGCTGGTTGGTACAGCTATACTGAAGGCTGGTATGAAGGCGTAGGTAACTGGACTGTGGATACCTCAAGATACGATAACGGCATTTCGGAGCTTTCTTCTTATGCTAAAGATAAAGGTCTTGGCCACGTTTTGTGGTATGAGCCTGAAAGAGTTTTCCGAAATACAGAGTTTTATAAAGTAGGCTCCCAAAAAGAAGGTTGGCTCGTTGATATAGGTGACGACAATGTAATGTGGAACCTTGCAAATGAAGATGCTCTTGAATATTATTGTGAATATATTGCAAATTCACTTAAAGAAAACGGTGTAACCGTTTACCGTCAGGACTTTAACTTTGCACCGCTTGAATATTGGCAAAAAGCAGATAAAGAATATTATGACGGCAGAAAAGGTATATGTGAAAATCACTATGTAACAAATCTTTATAAGTTCCTTGATTACCTTTGTGATAACATAGACGGTCTTATAATAGATAACTGTGCATCGGGCGGTAAACGTCTTGACCTTGAAATGACATATCGTAGTATTCCTTTCTGGAGAAGTGACTACAACTGTTCATATCATTCTGATTTGTTTGAGGCGACTCAGTCACATACTTATGGCATATCTTTCTGGTTACCGATTTCAGGTACAGCGCTCTGGATGGAAAGTGAATATTCTGCAAGGTCTGCAATTATGCCTTTGATGCTTATGGATTTTTATTCACATAAGCATGAGGATTTCAGTTTCCATAATGAGCAAAGGGCATTGATGGGCGGTAATTATTATCCTATTGAATTTGGTAGCTTTGATAAGGATAAAATTCTTGCAATGCAGTTTGATTCCGAAGCAGGTAAAGAAGGTACAGCCCTTATTTACAAGCGTGAAAACGTAAAGGATGATGAGTATATCGTTAAATTTAACGGTCTTTCAGATGAAGTGATTTATAACGTATACGATATAGATAATCCTGATGAGATTAAAACCTTAAGCGGCAAACAACTTATGAATGACGGTGTTGCTATAGATTTACCTGATGGTGAAAAGGCAATTATATTAATGTATAAGGCAAAATAAAAAGCAACAGACTCGTAATACCTTGCGTATTGCGAGTCTGTTTTGTTGTGTTAATATTTTGTGTTTTAATTTTTATTTGTGATTTTTTATATAGTGTTTATAGAATTTAACACAATGTGCAACTTCCCATACACCAATGCTTTCGTTTGCGGCGTGCATAGCGGCAAGCTGAGCGTTACTCATTTTAATAGGGCAGAAGCGTAAGCAGTTGTCTGCAACATCTTCATAGTGACGGCAGTCTGTACCGCCTGTCATAAGGTACGGAATAACACTTGCATCAGGATAACATTCGTTGAGACATTTTTTTAGGTATGTAAATTCTTCGCCTTTGTAATCTACACAGTTGGATGCGTTTCTTGCGTGGATAATTTCGAATTCAAGGTCGTACTTGTCTGCGTATTTTTTAAGAACTGCCAAGGATTCGTCCACGTTTTGGTGTGGAGATGTACGAAGATTACAAACGATATATGCTTCTGACGGGATAACGTTTGGTGTTTGTGAGCCTTCTGCCATTGTGCAACAGAATGTAGTTTTTGTAAAAGCATTGCACATAGGTGAAATCATAGGTAATGCCTTTGTGAGTAAGCCTTTAAAGAGCCACATATTGCCAAGCACCATTCTGAGCGGGAAGCCTAAATAAGGTGCTGCCTCTTTAAGCATTGCATATACGGGACCGGAGATTTCTGCTTTAAAAGGCTTATTTTTCTCTACATCGGCAACAAATTTTGCAAGTCTTGCAAGAGGGGTGTTGCTCTTTGGTGTTGAAGAGTGACCGCCTTTGCCTTTTGCAATAACCTTAAGGTCAATGTAACCTTTTTCAAGTATACCGATAGCGGCACACCAACCGTTCATTGTAGGAAGCTGATCTTTAAGAATTGCACCGCCTTCATCCATTGCAACATCAAGGTGAACGCCCTTTGACTTAAGGTAATTAACAAGCTTCGGAGCACCGTCACCTGAAATTTCTTCATCAACTGCGGTTGCGAGATAAATGTCACATGGTGGCTCGTAGCCTTCTTGGAGAAGTTCTTCAATTGCCTGGAATTCTGAGAAGAAAGTAGATTTACAGTCCATAGAGCCTCTGCCATGAATATTGCCGTCTGCAATTTCACCTGAGAATGGGTCTCTTTCCCAGTTTGGCTCGTCTGCAGTAACAACGTCCTGGTGTCCCATAAGAAGGACGCCGTTTCTTTTTGGGTCTTTACCTGCCCAACGGAAAAGAAGGTTACCTTCTATTTCTGTTTTTTCAAGCTTTGAAAAAACAAGAGGGAAATTCTTTTCCATAACTTTATGTAAATTGTAAAATTCTGTAAGGTCTTCGTTACCTCTGAGAGAAATTGTGGGAACCTTAACCATTTCGGAAAGCTTTTGAGCATAGTCGTTTGCCTCTTCTTCCGTAGGGTTGATGGCAGGTTCATTTGTGTTTGGCTTTGCCTTGATTTTTACTGCTTTTAATGCGGCAACTAAAATCAAAAGAACAAGTATACCTAAAATTACAAGTAAAGCTATAATAACAGGATTCATTTTTATTTTCCTTTCAAATAATATACTATGAATTATACTACTTTAGTTTAAATAAGTAAACACAAAATGTTATTTATTTATCAAGATGAGATGTACTGTTTATGTAGCTGAAAATCACGTCACCATAAGGGTTAGTGCCTTTTTTATATACTGTCACTTTTGTAACACCCGTGTTATTGAAATCCAAATCAAAAATCGGGCAAGAGGTGAAGCCCATAAGGTGAAAAACAAGATATGTAATAAAAGCACCATGGCTTACAACTGCAATTTTTTCGCCTTGAGAATAGCGGTTTTTAAAGTATTTAATTGCTTTTTCCGCCCTTTCGAAAAGAGCTTTTTCATCCTTTGAAGAGGTGTGGCAAATCAAGCCCTCAATTTCTTCAAAGTCTTTTGCAACAATTGCAGACGGATTAATTTCACGGATAACGTCAAGGCTTGTTGAATACTCATCACATACGCCTGCCTCTGTAAGCAGAGGAAGAATTTCAAGCGGTGTGGTTTCGCCTTGCTTTTCTATTATTTCCGTAGCGGTGTGTACCGCTCTTAATAATCCGCTGGAAAAAATGGTTGTAAAGGGTATGTTCTTTAAAAATTCTCCAACCTTTTGTGCTTGTATAATACCTGTTTCGGTAAGTACGGGATCTTCACTTTCAAAAAGGGAAAGATTCGTTGCATCTTCTGATGAGCGCACATTACCTTTGCTTTGTCCGTGACGGACTAAATAAATTTCAAATTCAATTATTCCTGCCAATATCATCACTCCTCAAAAAATTATACACATCATTTAATAAAGTGTCAAATACGGAATTGACGAAAATGAATATATTTGTTACAATACCCATTGTGATTTTTTTGAGTTATGGAGGCAATATGGAAAAGTTAGCACCAATATTTAGTTTATTAAGCTTATTATCAATGATTTTTGCATCACTCGTAAAGGGTAAAAAGATGAAGTTAATTCTTTTTCTTGTGTGTTGCGGAAATGTTTTTGGCGCAATTGCTTTCCTTTTGGAGGGTACAGGCATTGAAGGTGCCGCGTCATGTTTCTTTGGTGGTTTTGTTACAATAATAAATTTCTTTTTTGAAGCAAGAAACAAAAAAGTTCCCAAACCGCTTACTTTTGTTTACGGCATAGGCTTTACCTTGATTAACGTTGCGGTAAACCTTGCAACAGGCGGATTTGATAATCCGGGCAAATTAGATATTGCTTGCCTTGTTATTGCGATTGTTGCATGTTGGATGTTTGTAATGTGTATTGGTCAGGAAAACGGTTCAAGATACCGTTTCTGGACAATTCTTAACATGGCGTTATGGTGTACTTATGATATACTTACATGCTCTTACAGTGTGCTTGTAAGCCATGTGCTTCAGCTTGTGTTCCCGATAGTAGGCAAAGTTCTTTTGGACGGAAAAAAGGATAAAAAAGAAAAAGAATAATAAATTTATGAAACACAATTGAAATTCGGTTGTGTTTCATTTTTTTGTGTGATAATATATAATTAATAACTTTTAAAAAGGGGTAAATTAATATGTCCGAAAAAGTAATTTTGATATTAGTTGACGGTATGCGTCCTGATGGTATGATGCAGTGCGGTAATCCTTTTGCACAAAAGCTTATAGAAAAAAGCACATATACTCTTACTGCACAAACAGTTATGCCTTCAGTTACACTTCCTTGTCATATGTCATTATTCCATAGTGTTGACCCTGAAAGGCACGGTATTTCTACAAATACATATATTCCTCAGGTAAGACCAATTAAAGGTATGTTTGATGTGTTTGAAGAAAGTGATAAAAAATGCGCATTTTTCTATACTTGGGAAGAGCTTCGCGATTTATCTCGTCCTGACCATCTTCACACAGCACTTTGCATTAATCAGCATATGCAAGCGGATACAGATATTAAAATTACTGATGCCGCTATTAAATATATAAATGCAGAAACTCCTGATTTCCTTTTCCTTTATCTTGGTGAAACTGATGAAGTTGGCGGTCACGATTGTGGTTGGATGAGTGAACAATATATGAAGAGCGTAAGCAAGGCTCTTTCTTGTGTTGAAAAACTTCAGAATTCAATCAGTGATGAGTATACAATCATTCTTTGTGCAGACCATGGCGGACACGATAGAAGTCACGGCTCAGATATGCCTGAGGATATGACTATTCCTGTTGTTTTCTGTGGTAAAACCTTTGAGCAGAACAAGGAAATTTCAGACGTTTCCATTAAAGATATTGCTACAACAATTGCGTCTCTTCTTGAGGTTAAGCCTGCAAAAGAATGGGAAGGTAAAGTAATTTCTTAAATTGAGGTGATTTTATGAGACTTTCAACATCTACTTGTGATATAGCAAGTCGTTTAGGCTTAGAAAAAACCATAGATGTATTAGCTGCTGCAGGCTATGATTGCATAGATTTTTCTCAATGTGATGAAAGCATCTACGGAGCAGATTTAAGTAAGAATTATTTTATTGAGTTGCGTAAATATGCAGAGGATAAGGGCGTTACCTTTAACCAATCTCACGCCCCATTTGCTTCCTCGTTTAAGGATGAGGAAAAAACTAAAAAACGTTTTGCAGAAATTACAGAGGCAATTAAAAGAGCATCATATTTAGGCGTGGAAAATATTGTTGTTCACCCTTGCCAGCACCTTGCATATACACAAGCAGGCAACCCTGAGCTCCTTTTTGAGTATAATATGGAGTTTTACTCGAAGCTTATTCCGTATTGCCAGGAGTATGGTGTTAAGGTTGCTGTAGAAAATATGTGGCAATGGACAGGTATGATTAATCACTCTACCTGCTCACGACCTGCTGAATTTATAAGATATATTGACGAACTTAATAACGATTGCTTCGTTGCCTGCCTTGATATCGGCCACGCAGCACTTGTGAGGGAGGACCTTGCAGACTTTATAAAAGCATTGGGGAACAAGCGGCTTAAATGCCTTCATGTGCACGATGTAGACGGTACAAACGATTCTCATACCCTGCCATACTACGGAAAGGTAGAGTGGGAAAAGGTTATGAAGGCTCTCGCAGATATTAACTATAAAGGGGACCTTACCTTTGAAGCAACAAGCTTTTTGAGTGATGTACCTGCTAACCTTTGTGCTGATGGAGAAAGGTTTATGGCAAGCGTGGGCAGACAATTAATAAGTATATTTGAAAAATAATTCTGTACTATCTGAATCAGTTCGTTTCAGGGCTTTGTACAGTATATGGTTAGAGAAAAATAATTCGATTTATAAAAAATCCGCAGTACTTAGTGTATTGCGGATTTTAAATTTTCA
The DNA here is from genome assembly GCA_045646545.1 of Acutalibacteraceae bacterium. Lineage (GTDB taxonomy): Bacteria > Bacillota > Clostridia > Oscillospirales > Acutalibacteraceae > DTU089. The sequence goes on along the minus strand of JAZRKV010000031.1, from coordinate 57,019 downwards.
ATAAAAAACACTTGAATTGACAATGAAAAGTCTTTTGTTTTTTCGCACTAAATATTTTTCTCACAAGATTTACCTGAAAAAAGTGTTGACAAATCGTTCTACATGATGTAGTATACAGTTGTACTACACGTTGTAGAACAGAGGTGAAGTTATGATAGATAAAACATTAGGAGTAGTTGAATCAAAGTTTGCGGATATTATATGGACTAATGAGCCGCTTTCTTCAACTGAACTTTCCAAGCTTGCGTATACTGCTCTCGGGTGGAAAAAAACAACGTCGTTTACCGTTCTAAAAAGGCTTTGCGACAAAGGTCTTTTTGTAAATGAAAAAGGAATGGTAAGCTCTTTAGTATCAAAAAAAGATTTTTATTCTATGCAAACTGAAAAGTTTGTGGAAGAAACGTTTCAAGGTTCCTTGCCTGCGTTCCTCGCTGCATTCACAGGCAGAAAAAAATTATCTAAGGAAGAAGTGGAGGAACTTAAGCGATTTGTAAAGGAATACGAAGGTGAATAATATGTATAATGCATTTATAAATTCAGGCGAAGTTTTTCTTAACGTTTTTAATATAAGTGTAATGGCATCATGGTTGGTACTTGCAGTTGTTATTGCAAGGCTATGCCTTAAAAAGGCACCTAAATGGATAAACTGTGTTTTATGGGCACTTGTTGGTATAAGGTTAATTTTTCCCTTTAATTTTGAAAGTGTTTTTAGCCTTATTCCCAGTAGCGAGACTATTCCTGTTTCAGGAGTATATTCAGAAACAGTCGGCTCAGCCCAAAACATTGTTCCTCAGGTAGATAGCGGTTTTTATACGGTAGATTCTGCTATTGAGCCTATATTTGATACGCCCATGCCTCAACCTGTTTTACATAATAATTTAAGTGTTATTGCCTGTATCTGGATTAGTGGCATAATTGTAATGATGTTGTATGTATTAGTAAGTTACCTTAAAGTTAAAAAGAGTGTAGCAGAGGCTATGCATACAAAAGAAAATATATATTTTGTGGATGGAATTTCCACACCGTTTATCTTAGGAGTTATAAAACCTAAAATATATATTCCTTCTTCACTTTCTGAAGAAGATGTTTTGTATGTAATTGAACACGAAAAAGCTCATTTAAAACGATTGGATTATTTATGGAAACCTTTTGCTTTTCTCCTTCTTTCGTTTTACTGGTTTAATCCTGTTATCTGGGTAGCATATATCTTTTTGTGTAAAGATATTGAACTGGCATGTGATGAAAAAGCGATAAAGGAAATGGATTCAGAGTGCAGAAAAGAATATTCCAATGCTCTTATAAACTGCAGTTCTCAAAGGCGATTGATTTCTGCTTGTCCGTTAGCATTTGGTGAAACAAGTGTAAAAAGCAGGATAAAATCTGTTCTCAATTATAAAAAACCGGCATTTTGGATTATTATTATTGCGGTTATAGCGTGCGTAGCAATAGCGGTAGCATTCCTCACTTCACCGTTAAAAGAAAAAAATTCCGACAAAAATACTCCTGATACAACTCAGGGCACAAAAGAAGAAAGCACAACATCTTCAACGGTGGCAGACGGTGTAACTGTTCCGCATGAGGATAATAGTGAAGAGTTAACAGATTCCGCAACTAAGCCGGTTGAAGATACAACAAAACCTCAGGGTAGCATAAAACCTCAAGGTAGCACAAAACCTCAAGGTACAACGAATCCGCCTGTTACCACACAATCACAGAGTCAGAATTCTGAAGAAGATTATGTGTATGACTACAATAGAAACGGCGTAATAGAACGTGGAGAGCGTGTTGGTTTTCAACAGAGTCTTCCTGAAAGTGTTTTGCTTTACGGTAAGCCTGAATATGAACTGAATTGTGATGACGTGGTTTCTGCGGAGATTATTACAAATTATTTGTATGATGAGTTGGAAGGTATAAGAAAGGAATATACTAAAACGGTTACCGATAAAAACAAAATTAAAGCGTTTGAAGAAAATTTCAATGCTATTCTTGCCACATCTGAGCCGGATGAAAATGATACTTGGTGGCTTGGTGATTACGGTGGAGATGAATATATAATAATATATTTATATAAAGCAGACGGAAGTTATATAAAGGTAACAACTCAATCTCCTTGGAGAATTCGTCTTGAAGATAACGACCGTAGAATGGTATCACCATACGACAGAAAAGTTCTTCTTGACAGTCTTTATGATAAAGATGAATTTAATATGAAATGGTGGAGTCAGGCGACTTTTTATAAAGTCGATATGAAAGACGATGAGTTTATTGAAAAAGCAAAAACCGTAACTAAAGAATATGATTGGCTTGAGTTTAAATCCGTGTTTGGAAAAGCAGGAGATTTCGAAGTTGATGAAGGGTTTGATAGATCAATCATTACAAATGGTGAATATATTCTTATTGTCGACGAAGGATATCAGGCTTATTTAAGGAGAGTTTCCGATCCGGATTACAGATTGCAAATAGATTAATTAAAAGCACCTTCTGCGGAAGGTGCTTTTTTAATGTAGATGAATAAAGGTTTTAAAATCGTATTGAACTCTTTTGAGGGTTGGGTTATAATTGATTTTAGCAAAATAGGAAAAGGTGATATTATGATGGATAAATACGCACGTTTCAGGTTTCAACCGTGTCTTCCTTTAGGTAAAGACGGTAAAAGGGTTACTGCATCACAGGAGCATATTGCTCTTTCAAGAAAAGCGGCAGCCGAAGGTATGGTGCTTCTTAAAAACGAAAACAACGCACTTCCTTTATCAAAAACAGAAAAGGTTGCTCTTTTTGGTAAAGCAACTATTGAATATATTAAAGGCGGCGGCGGTAGCGGTGATGTTCATTGCCCATATATTCGTAATATTTACGAAGGCTTTAAAATGAAAGGCGTACAGGTGTATGAGCCTCTTGTTGATTTTTATAAAAAATACGTTGAGGTTGAAAGTAAAAATATTCCTACTCAGAAAGAAATTGATGCAGTTTGGGATATTGTAAATGCTAACGACTTTTTTACAATAATTGAAGAATTAGACAACAAAAACAGAGACGAAGTAACCTATGAAACCTTTGCAAGTATGCATGTTAAAGAAGCGAAGGTGCCTGATGAGTTAATCGAAAGCTCTGCACAATGGGCAGAAACTGCCGTTGTTACCATAAGCCGTTTTTCTGCAGAAGGTGTTGACCGCAGAAATCAAGGCGGAGATTATCTTCTTTCTGATTTAGAAAAAGATTTACTTAATAAAGTAACGTCGCTTTTCAAAAAAGTTGTTGTTATTATAAACTCAGGCGGACCGGTTGACTGCGAATTTTTTGCAGAAAATGAAAAGATTTCTGCCCTTCTTTACTCCTGGCAAGGCGGTATGGAAGGCGGTGCTGCAATTGCCGATATTCTTTACGGTGATGTTTGCCCATCAGGTAAACTTGTAGATACAATCACAAAATCTTACGATTATTATCCTTGTGTTGAAGATTTTCACGAAAATTACGAGTATTATAATTATACCGACGATATCTATGTGGGATACCGTTATTTTGAAACTATTCCCGGTGCAAAGGAGTACGTTCGTTATCCTTTCGGTTTTGGTCTTTCTTATACAAATTTTGAAATAAGCGGAAAAGTTTGTACTGAATGTGAAGGTCAGATTGTTGCCGTTTGTACTGTTAAAAATACAGGTGACGTTGCAGGTAAAGAAGTTGTGCAACTTTATTATTCTGCACCCCAGGGCAAGTTAGGTAAGCCGTCAAAAGAACTTGCAGCGTTTAAAAAGACAAAGCTTCTTCAACCCGGCGAAAGCGAAACACTTGCTCTTTCTTTTAAAGTTAACGATATGGCAAGCTTTGACGATTTGGGTAAAATCCAGAAATCTGCATACGTGCTTGAAAAAGGTGAATACACTTTCCATTTAGGCACGTCTGTAAGAGATACGGAAGAATTATCTTTTAAATATACTGTTTGTGAAGATAGGGTAACAGAACAATGTTCTGATTGGTGCAAGCCATTTAAACTTCCCAAGAGAATGCTTTCTGACGGTAGTTTTGAAGAGCTTCCAATGGGTGAAGAGCATTATTTTTACGGTATAAATGAGCCTGTAAAATCAACTGCTCCCGAAAAGCCTGTTATGTTTGATGAGATTGGCAAAACAATTTCCTTAGATGATTTTATTGCACAGTTCACATTAGAAGAACTTATGGATTTTGTTGGCGGTAAAGAGCCCACAGGCGTAGCAAATACAGGTTGCTTTGGCGGTATGGCTCGTCTTAATATTCCGCCGATTCCTACTGCCGACGGACCTGCAGGCTTACGCCTTAATCCTGAAACAGGTATACCTACAACTGCGTGGCCATGTGCAACTCTTATCGCTTGCTCTTGGGACCCTGACCTTGCATACCTTGTAGGTGAAGGCGGCGGTTTGGAAATAAGAGAAAATAATATTGGTATCTGGCTCGCACCTGCTCTTAACATTCATAAAAATCCTCTTTGTGGCAGAAACTTTGAGTATTATTCCGAAGATCCTCTCGTTTCAGGTAAAATTGCTGCTGCACAAATGCGAGGTATTCAATCTGCTAAGGTGGCAGTATCAATGAAGCATTTTGCATGTAACAATAAAGAGGCGAATCGTATGGGATGTGATTCACGTCTTTCCGAAAGGGCACTTCGCGAAATATACCTTAAAGGTTTTGAGATTTGTGTAAAAGAAGCAAATCCATGGACTGTTATGTCGTCATATAACCTTATAAACGGTCAGCACACCTCCGAAAGCTACGAGCTTCTTACAGGTATTCTCCGTGATGAATGGGGCTTTAAGAATATGGTTACAACTGACTGGGGCGTAAAAAATGACCCTGTTAAAGAGGTAAAAGCAGGTAACGATATGAAAATGCACGTTGGCTACCCCGAGGACCTTATGCAAGGTTATAAAAACGGCGATTTAACTCGTGCCGACCTTGAACTTTGCGTTAAACGAATATTAGAAATGACACTCCGAATGTCCGAATAATTTGTGATATTTGGCGTCTGACTTGATTTAGTCTGCTCGCAGTATCTATATACAGCGTCGCATCCTAAATCTGCGTCATACATCCAAATCTCACAAATTATTACTCCTCAGAAGGTGTATAACAAGGTTTAGTTCACTCGTAGTATCTTTATACAACTTCGTTCGCTAAGCCGTCGTTCTGCATCCAAATCTCACAAATTATTACTTCTCAGTAAGTCAGGACGAGGTATAATTTGGTTTAGTTCGCTCGCAGTATCTATATACAGCGTCGCATCCTAAATCTGCGTCATACATCCAAATCTCACAAATTATTACTCCTCAGAAGGTGTATAACAAGGTTTAGTTCACTCGTAGTATCTATATACAGCGTCGCACTCTAAAACTGCGTCATACATCCAAATCTCACAAATTATTAAATACGTGTTTTAAATAAAAATACCTTTGCAGAAAATTCTGCAAAGGTATCTTTTTGTTATTTACTTAATTTTTCTGCATTTTTCAGCAGTTTAATAAACGGAACGCTTAAAATAAGTGTACAAATAAAGTTACTGGTACCGTGAATAATGTCAAAAGGTAAACCTGCACTTATCCAGATGAGTGTACTTTTAAAATCAAGGTGATATGCAATAGCCTGGAATGGTGCGTATAAAACGCCATATAAATAGCCGTGCAAAGCACACACCACAGCATATACGAAAGGTGCTTTTTTACCTTTTATTTCTTTAGGTAGTAACATAGTTGCTCCCCAAAGGATTGCCCATATATAAATGAATGGAATCCACCACGTACCAAACCCGTTTAAAAGCCCTGTAAGAAACACAAAAGTGTATATGGGATACAGTGCTTTTTTTCGGTAAACAACGGTAGTTGTTATTACAAATACGCCGATTAAGTGTATATTAGGAAGCACTTCCATTAAAACTTTTGAGGCGTACATTAATGCACCGAGCATACCGAACAAGGCAAGTTCTTTAATGTTTATTTTATTTTTCTGCTTTGAATTCATACGTCTTGCCGGCTACAATTTCCGTTTGGTCAACGCCTTTTGATGCGTAATTTCCGTCTTCGTAAAATGCCCAATACATTCCGTCGGTGTTGTAATCTAAGGTTTCTCCATCAACAGTTTTAACGTAAAGACCGTAATCTCCGTCTTCACCTGCAATGTATTTACCTTCAATAAGTGCTTCGCCAACGTATTTTTTACCTGAGGAAACGTTAAAGGTTGCGATGGAACCGTCTTTGTGTGTGACCTTGAATGTGAACGAAACTTTAGATAATGTCTGTTCGTTGACAGTTTCTTTGGTGGTTCCTTCGGAAGGCTGTTCGTTTGTTTGTTTGCCGCATCCGTACATTGTAAGTGCTATAACCGCAATAAGCACAAATGAAAGAATGACTGACAAGCTTCGTTTGAGTTTTGTCATTTTCATTGTAATTTCTCCTTTATGGATATATTTTTGTATCCGTTCCCTTCAGGCACTCGCAGGTGAAACGGCAATTGTCGGCAAGTATTTCGACTTTATGCACTTTCTTCACCTTCTCAGAAAAATCCAATGGCGTGTCTCGGAATTGCGGTATTCCGATAGAAGAAAGCTTATTGCATATCACGGCGACGGGCTCGTACAGGATTTGCACCTGTTTCCATAACCGACTTGAAAATAATATCACAAACACCAAAAAAATACAAGGCGTAGCAACTGCTACGCCTTGTGCATTATTTATGATAAAGCTTTTTGCTTTCGTGGTGTGGTTCGCAAGTGAGGTTGATGCCTAATTTTCTAAAGGTGTCTCTGTCTACTTGTGAAAGAATAACCGTTGCGTGTGCTTCACTGCCTTTAAGCTCTTTAAGTACGTCAAAGGCTTTTTTTGCGTTTTCGTTTGTAACGGCACTCATTGTAAGGGCAATAAGAATTTCGTCTGTATGGAGCCTTGGGTTATGGTTGCCGAGTATACTTGTTTTAAGAGCCTGAATTGGTTCAATAATTTCTCTTTGTATTAAAAGCTCTTTATCGTCAATGCCCGCAATAACTTTGAGTGAGTTGAGGAGCACTGCAGAAGCGGCACCAAGTAGGTCGCTCGTTTTACCTGTAACAATCTGACCATTTGGTAATTCAATTGCAACTGCAGGACGGTTACCTGTTTCGGCACTTTTGGTGATTGCTGCTTTAACGGTCGGCCTTACGCTTTCAACAGAAATACCTGCCTGGTTCATAAGACTTTCAATTTTTGCAATTGCTTTGTCATTTTGTTGGCCTAATTTTTTATCGCAAAGTGTAGTGAAGAAACGTCTTACAATTTCTTCGTGAGATGCGGCACAGCAAACGGCATCATCTGTAATGCAGTAACCAACCATATTTACACCCATGTCTGTTGGGGATTTATATGGGCTTTTGCCTTCAATCTTTTCAAACATTGCATTCAATACAGGAAAAACCTCAACGTCACGGTTGTAGTTTACTGTAGAAACGCCATAAGCTTCAAGATGATAAGGGTCAATCATATTAACATCGTTAAGGTCTGCTGTTGCAGCCTCGTAAGCAAGGTTAACAGGATGTTTAAGCGGAAGATTCCACACCGGGAAAGTTTCAAACTTTGCATAACCTGCTTTAACTCCGCGAAGGTTATCGTGATAAAGTTGAGAAAGGCAGGTTGCCATTTTACCGCTGCCTGGACCGGGAGCCGTCATAATAACAACAGGGCGTGAAGTTTCGATGTATTCGTTTTTACCGAAACCTTCTTCGCTAACGATTTTACGTACATTGTACGGATAACCGTCAATAGGGTAGTGCATAAATACTTTGATGCCAAGACCCATAAGTTTTTCTTTGAATTTCAAAGCGGCAGGTTGACCGTCAAACTGAGTAATAACAACACTGCCAACAAAAAGACCTGCACTTGTGAAAGCGTCAATAAGTCTTAAAACGTCACTGTCGTAAGAGATGCCTAAATCACGACGTATTTTGTTGTTTTCAATATCACCTGCAGAGATAACAATAACAACCTCAGCGTGCTCTTTAAGTTTAAGAAGCATCTGAAGTTTACTGTCGGGCTTGAATCCCGGTAAAACTCTTGAAGCGTGAAAATCATCAAAAAGCTTACCTCCTAATTCAAGGTAGAGCCTTCCGCCAAAATCGTCAACACGTTTTAAAATCTGTTCAGACTGCTTTTCGATATACATATCGTTGTCAAAACCGATTTTTCTTTGGAAAACCATACATGCATCTCCTTTCACCTTTAACAAACAATAATTTTATCAAATCCACTTCTTTTTGTCAACGATAGAGAATGTAGAAAAAACTGTCTGCTATTTGGTTATATTTAAATATCTATTTATATTACTGCCTTTGTTGACTTTAAGGTGCATAATGTTGTATTATATAATCAGAAATTTATTGTTGATTTACAAAGGAGTACACTATGGAACAGTTTGCAAAACGATTCGAGATTGAATGCTCTCCTGTGGCACACAAATCACACACCATTGTGCGTAAAAACGTAAGGTTTACAGTTATTACACCATGCCTTTTGAGAGTAGAAAATCAGCCGAAGGGTAAATTCTGCGATGAGCCTACTCAAAGTGTGTGGTTCCGTGATTTTTGTGAGCCTGAATTTAAAGTAAATGAATCAAGGGAAACTATTGAAATTAAAACAACAAAGGCAAATTTCCTTTATTCTTTCAAAACTCAGAAAATGGTTCGCATCAAGCTTCGTGATGGCAGAGTTGTAACAAATTTTACTGCGGGTAACCTTAAAGGAACGTGCAGAACTCTTGATATTACTGCAGGTATTATTACCCTTGGTGATGGTGTTTGTTCAAAAAATGGTGTTGCTATTCTTGATGATAGTGATACTCTTGTTCTCAAAAAAGATGGTTCAATTCTTCCAAGAGCAAATAAAGAAAAGGACCAATATTATTTTGCTTACGGCAATAATTATATCGGAGCAACAACAGATTTATATAAATTAACAGGTAAAGTTCCACTTATTCCAAGGTATGCTCTTTCTAACTGGTGGAGCCGATACAAAGCATATTCACAGGATGAATATCTTAACCTTATGGATAAGTTTAAAGAAGAAGAGATTCCTGTTACAGTTGCAACAGTTGATATGGACTGGCACTGGGTTGATATTAAAGATAAATTCGGTAAAGAAAGTCACAAAATTCATCCACATAAAAACTTTATGGAATATGTATATGACTTCTGGTCAACAGGATGGACAGGATACAGTTTTAATACTGACCTTTTCCCTGACCCTGCAGGTTTCCTTAAAAAGTTGAAAGACGATAACTACAAAGTTACGTTCAATATTCATCCATCAATGGGTGTGCGTTGGTTTGAAGACCAATACGAGGATATGTGTAAGGCTATGGGGCAGGACCCATCAAAAAAGCAACCTGTTAAGTTTGATATTACAGATAAAAAATTCACTCTTAATTATTTCGATATTCTTCATCATCCTTTTGAGAAAATGGGTGTTGACTTCTGGTGGATTGATTGGCAACAAGGCACAAGAACCAATGTACCTGGTCTTGACCCGTTGTGGGCTCTTAACCACTACCACTTCCTTGATAACGCAAAGGATAACCACAGACCGCTCATTCTTTCCCGTTTCTGCGGTGCAGGTAGCCAGAGATATCCTTTAGGCTTTAGTGGTGACACAACTCAGACATGGGCTAGTCTTGATTTTCAACCGGGCTTTACTGCAACTGCCTCTAACGTGGCGTATCCATGGTGGAGCCACGATATTGGCGGTCACTGTATGGGTAAAAAAGATGATGAGCTTTACCTTCGTTGGGTGCAGCTGGGTGTTTTCAGTCCTGTTATGCGTCTTCACTCAACTAATAATGAGTTTATGGGTAAAGAGCCTTGGAATTATAGCGGTCCTGTTGAAAGAGTTGCAAAAGATGCCCTTCGTTTAAGACATAAACTTCTTCCATATATTTACACAATGAACTATCGTACTCATATGGATTGCAGAGCAATTTGTGAGCCAATGTACTACGCATATCCGGAAGAAGAACGTGCGTATGAGTGCAAAAACCAATTCTTCTTTGGTACAGAACTTATTGTTGCACCAATAACAGAACATACATCTTCCGATTCTAACCTTGCAGGAGTTAACGTATGGGTTCCTGAAGGCAGATATACAGATATATTCACAGGCAGAATTTATAGCGGTAACCACTTTATTAAAATGTATCGTGATATTGAGAATATTCCTGTACTTGCAAAAGCAGGTGCGATTATTCCAATGAGTGCAAATGACAGAACTAATGATTGTTCAAACCCTGAAACCCTCGAGCTTCTTGTTTACAGAGGCAACAATACATTCACTTTATATGAGGATGACGGCGAAACACTTTCATATCAGAATGGTGAATACCTCAAAACTGCATTTACTGTTGCAGAAGATGGTTCAAAAGTATCTTTTACAATTAATAAAGAAGAGGGCGACTGCTCCGTATCACCTGAGAAGAGAACTTATGTTATTAAATTTAAAGATATTGTTTGCGGTAATGTAACAGTTAAAGTTAATGGTAAGGATGTTAAATCTAAGGTAGAAAAATGCGGTAAAACTCTTCAGGTTACAGTTTGTGAAAAAACATCGGCAAAAGTTGAAATTGCCATCGACGATTGCACATATCTCACTAATATGGATAAAAAGCAAGAGTTGATTCAGACAATCGCAAAATTCCAGATGGCTAATGACTATAAAGGTATGCTCTTTACAGACTTCCTTAAAAATGAAAAATCATTGCCACCGATTGCAGAAAGTTTTGCAGGTCCAATCAGAGAAATAATGAAACTTTATAGAGGTTAATATGTCAATAATAGGTATATTAAAAGAGTATGCGGCAGATTATAATGTAGAAATTACAGAGGATTTAGGTAATAAACTTCAGATTTATGCAGAAAATCTGCGTGAATGGAATGATAAAATAAATCTGACTGCCATACTTGATGATGAAGGCATAGCAGTAAAGCATTTTCTTGATTGCCTTCTTGTGGGTAAATATGCGGATTTTAAATCAGGGCAAAAAATAATAGATGTGGGAACAGGGGCAGGCTTTCCTGGTCTTGTACTTGCAGCGGCATACCCGGAAATTGATGTTACATTGCTTGATTCTACCGGTAAAAAACTTAAAGCGGTAGAAGACATAGCAAATAAAATGGGCGTTAACAACGTGACTATTGTGCATATGAGGGCAGAGGATGCAGGCAAAAAGCCGGAGTTTCGTCAAAAATTTGATTTTGCAACTGCAAGAGCTGTTGCGGAATTGAGAGTTTTGTTGGAATATACTCTTCCTTTTGTTAAGGTAGGCGGTTCGTTTTTATCGTTAAAGGGTGCTTCCGCTATTGATGAAATTGATGGTGCGGGTAACTCTTTAAAGACATTAGGTGGTAAAATTGAGAAGGTTTTTGAGTTTTCTCTTCCCGGTGGCGACAAAAGAGCCATAATTAATGTAAAAAAGATTTCGCAAATTCCGCCAAAGTTCCCACGTGTTTCTGCACAAATCGCCAAAAAACCTTTATAAAATCAATGAATCAAAGCATTTTCAGTCGTTTTATCCCGACCGAAAATGCTTTATTTTTTTGTTTTCAAGTGTTATAGTGTAATCACAGAGAGGGATACGGAAAAAATACTCAGGAGAAAAGAAGATGTTAAAATCAACCGCAAAAAACAAAGCCAATTGTCAGATTCAACTTTTACCTCATGAGGCTATTTTACCAAACCCTCATCAACCACGAGTAAGATTTGATTATAACGAATTAGAAGGTCTTGCAGTTTCCATACGTACAAACGGTATTTTGCAGCCTATAAATGTCCGCAAGCTTCAGGACGGTAAGTACGAGTTAATTTCGGGAGAAAGACGTTTACGTGCTGCAAGAATGGTTGGCGTTACAAAGCTGCCTTGTGTTGTTATGGATGTTTCGGACGAGCAATCTGCTTTGTTTGCTATTATAGAGAACGTTCAGCGTCAGAATCTTGACTTTTTTGAAGAAGCAGTTGCCATAGAAAAGCTTATTACAATTCATGGATTGACTCAGGAAGAAATTGCAAAAAAACTTGGTAAAGCCCAGTCAACGTTGTCAAACAAGCTACGTTTACTGCGTTTATCCGAAGATGTACGTGACAGAATAGCCTGTGCTAATCTATCTGAGCGTCACGCAAGAGCATTGCTCGTGTTACCTGATAATGATTTGCGTTCAAGACTTTTGGATATAATAATAGAAAGACACCTTAACGTTTCAGAAACGGAGCGCCTTGTTGCTGATGCTATAAGACGAAAAAAATCAAAAAATAAACCCTCGATGCGAGGATATAAAGATATGCGGATATTTCTAAATACATTAAATCATGCAGTTGATGTAATCCGCAAAGCAGGGATAGAAACGGATACTGCAAAAAGCGAAACTGATACATATTTTGAATATGTTATCCGCATTTCTAAACCTGATGAAATTGTAGTTAAAGAAATAACTACACAAGTTGTTTAATTGATATATTCTCCCTGAAGAAATCACACCATCTTCATGGAGTTTATATAAAGCCATATCTTTCTCTTTCACACCCCACATCCACAAAGCGGAAAAGCACTGCCATAATATTGGTGGTGCTTTTCTGCTTTATGTCTTTTCACTATTCGGCGAATAATATCGCCATGCTACTTGAAATGTATTTGTAAAATAAAGTGAAGTTTACTTCTTTCGTTGTCACACGCAGGAGTGTGGAAATATGCAAAAGTTTGGCTGATGGTACGTAGTTTAAAGGGAAGAATAAGATAACGCTCGTCATCTGTGTTGGTACCTTCCTCCAAGACTGAGTTTCGCAAGCGGTATACGCGTTATATTGCTTTTAGTGCTAACTGTTATTTGTTAATATCTATTTACGCTTTCTTGAAATTTTTAATTTTTAACATCTTTACATATTATAATAATTAAGGTATAATATTTATTTGTAAAATTATGTAATCAAGTGTTGTGTTTATAAAAACAACACTGTACGAAAGGAATATAATTATGCTTCAATTTGAAGAATTACGTCTTGAACTTAACAGCTATGAGGATAAACTTATAGACCTTGCGGAGGCGCTTGGTCTTAAGAAAATGGTAGCTGAGGTTACAGAGTTGGAAGAGGAGAGTGCAAGGGACGGCTTTTGGGATGATATACAACGTTCTCAAAAAATCACTCAGCACATGGCATCTCTTAAAAACAAAATAAAGGCTTATGAAGACCTTAAAGGTTCTTTTGAAGATACGTTGACTCTTATTGACCTTGCTAATGAAGAAGAGGATGAAAGCCTTTTCGACGAGTGCAGAGAAAGTGTAGACGCATTTGTTTCACGATTAGATGCAATGACTCTTTCTACACTTCTTACAGGTGAATATGATGCTAACAACGCAATTCTCACATTCCACGCAGGTGCAGGCGGAACAGAGGCTCAGGACTGGGCACAGATGCTTTTCCGTATGTATAACCGTTGGGGTGAGCGCCATGGCTTTAAGGTATCTACTCTTGACTATCTTGATGGTGATGAGGCAGGTCTTAAATCTGCAGTTATTCTTATCGAAGGCGAAAATGCTTATGGTTATATGAAGAGTGAAAGTGGTATTCATCGTCTTGTTCGCGTTTCTCCATTTGATGCTTCGGGCAGACGTCACACATCTTTTGCTTCTCTTGAAGTTATGCCTGAAATTGATGATAGTATAGAAGTTGATATTGCTCCTGAAGATATTAAAATGGATGTTTATCGTTCATCAGGTGCAGGCGGTCAGAAGGTTAACAAAACTTCATCTGCGGTTCGTCTTACTCATATTCCTACAGGTATTGTTTGTTCTTGTCAGGTTGAAAGAAGTCAGCATCAGAACCGTGAAGTTGCTATGCGTATGCTTAAATCTAAGCTTATTGAAATTAAAGAACGTGAGCATCTTGATAAAATCAGTGATATTAAAGGTGTTCAGAAAGAAATTGCATGGGGTAGCCAGATTCGTTCTTACGTATTTATGCCATATACCCTTGCCAAGGACCATAGAACCAGCTTTGAAAACGGTAACATCAATGCGGTTATGGATGGCGATATCGACGGCTTTATTAATGCATATCTTAAGATGCAGGCAAACAAGGAATAATTATGGATATTAAAGAACAATCTTTAAATAAACATTACGAGTGGAACGGCAAAATTGAGGTTGTTGCACGTTGTCCCGTAAACACAAGGGAAGACATGTCCCTTGCGTATACTCCGGGCGTTGCACAGGCTTGTCTTGTGATTAAGGATGATGTTAACAAGTCCTTTGAATTGACTCGCAGAAACAATCTTGTTGCTGTTGTAACAGATGGTACGGCAGTTCTTGGGCTTGGTGATATCGGACCTGAGGCAGGTATGCCGGTTATGGAAGGCAAGTGTGCTCTTTTTAAAGCCTTTGCAGATGTTGATGCATTTCCTATTTGCATTAAATCAAAGGATGTAGATGAAATTGTTCGTACAATATATCTTCTTTCAGGTTCTTTCGGCGGCATAAATCTTGAGGATATTGCTGCACCAAGGTGCTTTGAAATTGAACGCAAACTCAAAGAGCTTTGTGATATACCGATTTTCCACGATGACCAACACGGTACTGCAGTTGTTGTTCTTGCGGGTGTGCTCAATGCACTTAAGGTTGTTAAAAAAGATATAAAAGACGTCAGAATTGTTGTTAACGGTTTAGGTGCCGCAGGTACGGCAATTTCTAAAATGCTTATTGCCGCAGGTGCAAGTAATATGGTGCTTGTGGATAAAAAAGGTATTGTATCTGTTGATGACCAGTCTTTAGGTGATGAAAGAATTGAACTTGCGAAAAAGACTAATCCTCAAGGCCTTTCAGGTGATTTGAGTGTTGCAATAAAAAATGCAGACGTTTTTGTGGGTGTATCGGCACCGGGTATTCTCTCTGCTGAAATGGTTGCTTCAATGAATAAGGATGCTATTGTTTTTGCGATGGCTAACCCGACACCTGAAATTATGCCTGATGTGGCAAGGTCGGCAGGTGCAAGAGTTATTGGTACAGGCCGTTCGGATTTCCCTAATCAGATAAATAATGTTCTTGTTTTCCCCGGTATTTTCAGAGGAGCTCTTGATTGTGGTGCAACTGCAATTACGGAAGAGATGAAGCTCGCAGCGGCGTACGCTCTTGCAAATCACATTCCTGAAAATGAGCTTAACGAAGAAAACATCATTCCTTCTGCACTTGATAGAAGTGTTGCTTTTGAAATTGCAGAAGCGGTAAAAAAAGCGGCAATTGAACAAGGTATTACAAGATAAATAAAATTGAGTGGAACCTTAGATTTATGTAATCAGCTTCCACTTTTTTTATAAATAAAAACACCGACTAAATCTAATGACTTAGTCGGTGTTTGTTATATATTATGGAATTTATCAGCCAACAGATGCACCAATGATTCTGAGAATCAAGTTGATGTATTCGAAGATAACAATAAGGAAGTGGTAGTTAGCAAATGCAGTATTGAACTGTGCTGAACCTAAAACATCTTTTGTAAGTGTTGCGCCACACTCCTGGCAAGTACATGAAGCTGTACCGTTGCTTGTGAATGTAGCATCTTCATTTGATTTCCAATCCTGAACAGGATTGCCGTCTTTATCTAAAATCGGATTGCCGAATTCATCAAGAGCATATGTAGGAACGTGAGGCTTCGGGTCATGTGCTTCGCCACAACCGTTACAAACGATAGCGTGGTAGCCTGGCTTATTGTCTGAATATTTATCAGTTGTGATAGATACAGGACCATCTGACCATGCGTGTGAAACAACTACAGGGATAGATGTAAGTCTCTGACCAAAGAAGAAAGTAACGATTTCTGATGTACCTGCAGGAATTCTTTCGTTCTTAGCAGGAGTTGTTGTGAACATGTGAGCGTTTAACTGACCATATGTAACTGTACCTGTAGAGAAAGGTGTTGTTGCAATAATATTGCCGTTGTTATCATATGTGTTTACAACTGTGTTAACGTTAAGTTTTGTGCCTTCAAGTTCAACGAATTCTGTATCATTGTATTTCATCTTTGTTGAAGAAACAAGGATGGAGATATCACCAACTGCAGGGAATTCAGTGAATTTACCTGTTGAAGGAATAGCTGTTGGAACAGCAACCATGTTACCAAGGTCAATACCTAAGCTTGGTGGAGTTGAGAAGCCGTTGATTGTGATTGTGTAGCCTAACTCACCAAATACATCTTTAGATGCAAAATCAACCTGGAAGTCAATTGTAATACCAATAGATGATTTTTCTTCAGGATTTTCGAATCTGAAGACGTCAAGGAATTCTTCAGGGTTTTCTTCATCGTAAACTACAACTGCACTTGTAGCAGGGTCAACTGCAGAAATTGAGTTGATTGTTACTGTGTAATCCTTTGCAGCACCGTCAAGTGCAACAACCTTTTTATCATCAATTTCAATATCAATACCGAATGGTGAAAGAGCACTATCTGTAAGTGTGTAAGAGTCCATAACAGTGATTGTAACTGTTTTATTTAATGTTAATTCAGGAGCTGCTTCTTCAGCGCCTACACCAATGCTTGTGAAAGAGAAAAGCATAACAGCAACAAGTGCTATTGATAATATTTTTTTACCCATTACTGTTTCCTCCTTATTTAATACCTACAAGCAATTGTACGAGACCAACAAGAATAAGCTTGATGTATGTAAGAATTGTTGCTTCTGTTTCTGTGTAGTTGCCTGTGAAAATTGAATCGAATTTTTCTGAACCTGCAATAGCTCTTGTGATATCGTTACCACAATCTTCGCATTTGCCTGTTTCAGTCTGTTGGATTAACAAACCACCGTCATCGTTAGGAATGTATTCTTTAACGTTGTGCTTTGAGAAAGTAACTTCGTCAACAATACCGCAACCTAAGCAATAATTACCGTGGTAGTTATTGTCCATATAAGTTGTGTCGCCCCAAACGTGTGAAACAGAAACTGTTACAGTGCCAACTTTAACTTCGTTGTAATAAACAGCGATGTCTGCAGTGTAAGCCTTGTGATTTGTTTCGTCAACCACAGCGTTGCCGTTTGAATCAAGCACAACGTTTTGTGTTGTAAGCTTTTCATCAAGGCCAGGAACGAATTTGAATTTTTCGTCAATAGGTGTGTACTCGATTTCTTCGCCGTCAACAGAGATTACAAGACCCTGAGGGTTGAAATATTCGTTGTCGGTGTACGCTGTTTTAATTGGTCCTGAAACGATTGTTTCGCCTGCTGCACAAACAGAAACAACGAAAGGAACAAGAAGCATAACTGCTACGAGTAAAACAGCAATTTTTCTTTTTGCTTTCATGATAAATTCCTCCATAGTGTGATTAGTATATACTACTAGTACCGATATTATATCACAAACTTTCTCAAATGTAAATACACAAAATATAGTGATTTTATTATATAATATGTATAAATGTACGATTTTCGGTGAAAATCGGTTGACTTAAGGAAAAAGTGTAATATAATTTTATTATAATATTTTTTAGGTGATAAGATGATTGTTAAAGGGTTTCAGACGTTGACTTTATTGGATTTTCCGGGGAAAACAGCCTGCACAGTTTTTACTGCGGGCTGTAATTACAGATGTCCGTTTTGTCACAATGCACTGCTTGTTACGCAAATAGGTGATGATGAATATACCGAAGAGGAGATTTTTGCTCACCTCAAAAGACGTAAAAATGTGCTTGATGGTGTTGCGATTACAGGCGGAGAGCCGTTGTTGCAAAAGGATATAGAACGTTTTATATACGAAATTAAGGATTTGGGCTATGCCGTAAAGCTGGATACAAATGGCAGTTTTCCTGATAAATTAAAGGATATCCTTTCGTTAGGTCTTGTGGATTACGTTGCTATGGATATCAAAAACTGTAAGGAGCGTTACGGTGAAACGGTAGGTATAAAAGACTTTGATATCACACCGGTTGAAGAAAGTGTGGCGCTTCTTAAAAGCAGCGGCGTTGACTTTGAGTTTCGTACAACGGTAACTGCGAATTTCCATACTGTTCAGGATATGGAAAAACTTGCTGAATGGATACAGGGTGACGAAAAATATTTTTTACAGAATTTTGTTGATTCAGGCAACCTTATTGACCCGACCTGTAAAGGGGTTTCCAAAACAGAGATGGAAGATATGTTGGCGGTAGTCAGAAATTATGTTCCCAATGCACAAATCAGAGGGATATAGGGTCAATATATAATATGTAATGAGTTTTTAGCCACAATATCTTGTGTTGGATACCACAAGATGTTGTGGGTCTTTTTTTCTTTATAAACAAAATAAAGTAATGTTGTACAAAAGAAAGAACATATATGTGTGCATTATTGCTATATTTTCACAAATCACCAACAATATCTTGTGTTGCAAAAATAAAAAAATAAAAAAACAACACAATATCTTGTGTTTTGGGGTTGACAAGTGCAATTTTATCTGTTATTATCATTTACGCAACGTCGGGATATGTGGATTCCTGACAAATTCAAACAAAAAGTTTTACATAGAAAGAAGGAGAATTATGTATCAGGTAATTAAACGTGATGGCAAAGTTGCAGATTTTAATATCGAAAAAATTGCTATTGCCATAAGACAGGCTTTTGAAGCATGTAATAAACAATATAACGATAATATAATTGATTTTCTTGCACTTAAGGTAACTGCAAACTTTGAACCGAAAATTTCAAATAATCTTGTAGCGGTTGAGGATGTTCAGGATAGTGTTGAATCTGTTCTTGTTCAGGCGGGTTACGCAGATGTTGCAAAGGCATACATTCTTTACAGAAAGAATCGTGAGAAAATCCGTAACATGAAATCAACAATTCTTGACTATAAGGAGCTTGTTGACAGCTACGTTAAGGTTACAGACTGGCGTGTTAAGGAAAATTCAACAGTTACTTATTCTGTAGGCGGACTTATTCTTTCAAACTCAGGTGCTATTACTGCTAACTACTGGCTCTCTGAGGTTTATGATGAAGAAATTGCTAACGCTCATCGTAATGCAGATATTCATATCCACGACCTTTCAATGCTCACAGGTTACTGTGCAGGTTGGTCACTTAAGCAACTTATTCAGGAAGGTCTTGGCGGTGTTCCGGGTAAAATCACTTCTTCACCTGCAAGCCATCTTGCAACTCTTTGCAACCAGATGGTAAACTTCCTTGGAATTATGCAGAATGAATGGGCAGGTGCACAGGCATTCTCATCATTTGACACATATCTTGCTCCATTTGTAAGAGTAGATAACCTTGATTACAAACAGGTTAAAAAATGTCTTGAAAGCTTCATTTTCGGTGTAAATACTCCATCTCGTTGGGGTACACAGGCTCCATTCTCAAACATCACTCTTGACTGGACTGTTCCTGCAGACCTTAAGGATATGCCTGCAATCGTTGGCGGTAAGGAAATGGATTTCACTTACGGCGATTGTAAAAAAGAAATGGATATGGTTAACAAGGCATTTATTGAAATTATGATTGAGGGCGATGCTCACGGCCGTGGTTTCCAGTATCCTATTCCAACATATTCAATCACAAGCGATTTCGATTGGTCAGAAACAGAGAACAACAAGCTTCTCTTTGAAATGACTGCAAAATATGGTACACCTTATTTCTCAAACTACGTTAACTCCGATATGGAACCAAGTGACGTGCGTTCAATGTGCTGCCGTCTTCGTCTTGACCTTCGTGAGCTTCGTAAAAAGAGTGGTGGCTTCTTCGGTAGTGGTGAATCAACAGGTTCAATCGGTGTTGTAACTATCAACCTTCCGAGAATTGCTTATCTTGCAGAAAGTGCAGAGGATTTCTACAAACGTCTTGATAAGCTTATGGATATTTCTGCTCGTTCACTTAAGGTTAAGAGAGATATTATCACAAAGCTTCTTGAAGAAGGTCTTTATCCATATACAAAGAGATATCTTGGTACATTCACAAATCACTTCTCAACAATCGGTCTTATTGGTATGAATGAAGTTGGTCTTAATGCTAAGTGGCTCCGTAAGGATATGACTCATAAGGAAACACAACAGTTTGCAAAAGACGTTCTCAACCATATGAGAGAAAGACTTTCAGATTACCAGGAACTTTACGGTGACCTTTACAACCTTGAAGCAACTCCTGCAGAGTCAACAACCTATCGTTTTGCAAAGCACGATAAGAAGAGATATCCTGCAATTATCACTGCTAACGAAAATGGTACATCATACTATACAAACTCTTCACATCTTCCTGTTGGCTACACTGCTGATATTTTCGAAGCACTTGATGCACAGGATGAACTTCATACACTTTACACATCAGGTACAGTATTCCATGCATTCCTTGGTGAGAAGCTTCCTGATTGGAAGGCTGCTGCAGAAATCGTAAGAAAAATTGCATCAAACTATCGTCTTCCATACTACTCAATTTCTCCAACATACTCAGTATGCTGCAACCATGGTTATATTGCAGGTGAAGTTTATACTTGTCCTGAATGCGGAAATGCAACAGAGGTTTATAGCCGTATCACAGGTTACTATCGTCCTGTTCAGAACTTTAACGATGGTAAGGCTCAGGAATTTAAAGACAGAAGAGTATATGATATCGCAAATTCACACCTTAATCGTGACGAAAGAGTAGTTGACCATGCTCATTGCGATAAATGTGCAGACGATGAAGTAAAAGTAGATGCAGATTCAAAATTCATTCTCTTCGCAACAAAAACTTGTCCTAAATGTAAAATAGCTGCTCAGCTTCTTGAGAAAAAAGGTATCTCATACGAGAAGCTCTTTGTAGAAGATAACATTGATTTTGCAACTCAGCTTGAATTAAAGCAGGCACCGACTCTTGTTATTCAGAAGGGTGACGAGTTCGAAAAAATCTCTGACCTTCCTGCAGTAAAAGCATTTATCGAAGCTCTTTAATTGAATTAATAGCAAATTACCGTCCTTATGGACGGTAAATTGCGTTAGGAGAGAAATTTTATGTATGATATAATTGTTGTTGGTGCAGGTCCTGCAGGTCTTACTGCTGCACTTTACGCTCTCAGAGCAAGTAAAAGTGTTCTTGTTATTGAACAATCAACCTTTGGCGGACAGGTAACCTTTTCACCAAAGATAGAAAATTATCCGGGTATACCTGAAATGAGTGGTAATGAATTTGCCGATAAGCTTCTTGACCAGGTTCTTTCTATGGGTGCAGACGTTGAGATGGAAAAGGTAACGGGTATAGTTGATGAAGGTAACAGAAAACTTGTTTTTGCAGATAATAAGGTTTTTGAGGCACAGGCAGTAATTATTGCTGTTGGTGTTCATCATAGGCAATTGGGTTTACCGAATGAAAATCAACTTGTAGGTAACGGTGTTTCTTATTGTGCCGTTTGCGATGGTGCATTCTTTAAGGGTAAGGTTACAGGTGTTGTTGGTGGCGGTAACTCTGCCCTTCAGGAAGCTGTTCTTCTTTCTGACCTTTGTGAAAAAGTTTACGTTTTTCAGAATCTTGCATTTTTCACAGGAGAAAAGAAGCTTCTTGAAATTCTTTCAAATAAACAGAATGTTGAGCTTATAACTGAGGTTACGGTTAAAGAGCTTAAAGGTGAAACAGAGCTTGAGAGTGTTGTACTTAACACAGTTTCAGGTGAAAAGGAAATTTCACTTGATGGTCTTTTTGTGGCTATCGGTCTTGAGCCTAAAAACTCTGCTTTTGCAGAAGTTGCGGCACTTGATGAAAACGGATATTTTGGCTCAGGTGAAAATTGCTTAACAAAAACACAAGGTATTTTTGTAGCGGGTGATTGCCGTCAGAAGAGTATCCGTCAGATTACAACTGCGTCTGCTGACGGTGCAGTTGCGGCTCTTGCGGCATGCAGATATATTGATAATAAATAAAAAAAGAAATTGACGATAAATTATATATTTACCGTCAATTTTGTGCTATATTAAGTGGTGAAAAAGGGGTGATTGTATGGTAGAAAAAACAGAAGAAGAGCGTATAGATTTAGATAGGCTTAACGACGGTGTAAGTGAAATTCATCCATACAAATCAAAAGAAAGCAAAAAAGAAGAAAAACAGGCAAAAAGGCAAGAAAAAGACGATAAAAAGGATGCTAAATTACAAAAAAAGTTAGATAAAAAAGAAGCAAAAAGGCAAGGCAAAAAGTTAAGGGTAACATCTATTCTTGCATTAATCATTTCCATCACTCTTTTTGTAACGTCCTCTTTTTATTGTGTGTTGATACACGGAAACATTCCGTTCCTTGTTAAGTGGCGTAATATCTGGATTGAAACTGCTATGACAACTGATCAACATAAATGGCTTGCAACAAGTTTTTTCCCTGAATGGTTAATTGAAGACGTTATGTCCCGTCAGGTAGATATAAAAGATATGGGCATAACAGAAATAAAAAAACCGCAGAAACAGGAAAAACCTTTTGGTGATGTTATTGATGCAGAGGTACTTGTAGAAGGTGAGCCTGATTCTCACGGTAATATTGTTTTTGCAAATAACGTTGAAGAAGGCGTTGTGATTCTTGATATTAAAAAAGAAACCTTTAAGGGTAAACTTGTAATTGTAGATGACCCGTCAAGAGTTTCTTTGGCGGTTACGGATTACAAGGGAACAAGAGGGGAGTTTATTTGCGATTATCTTGAAAAAGAAAATGCAATAGTTGCCGTTAATGCTTCAGGTTTTATTGATACAGGCGGAGTCAGCCTTGGCGGACAAGTTTCGGGTATGTGTGTTTCGGGCGGTGAATATTGGGGCACTTATAAATCCAAATATACACTTTTGGGATTTGATACGGATGACCGACTTGTTGTAGGCGGTACGGATAACTGGGAGCAGTATAATATCCGTGATGGTATGCAATACAGACCGACACTTATCCTTAACGGTAAAAAAGTTGTTGAGGATTCTGCAGGTTGGGGATTACAACCGCGAACAACAATGGGTCAATGTGAAAACGGAACAGTGCTTATGCTTGTTGCAGATGGCAGACGTGCCGATTCACTTGGTGCAACAATGGAGGACTGTGCAGATATTCTTCTTGAATATGGTGCAGTTACTGCGGCGGCATGTGACGGTGGCTCATCATCAACAATAGGCTATAACGGTGAACTTATTAACAAACCGTCAACCGATATGCCCACAGGCAGATATTTGCCTAACGCATGGATTGTAAAAAGAAAAACTGCAGAATAATTGGTGATTTATATGAAAAGACAAGAAGCTTTTATAGAAAATAATAAAATGCTCAAGGGCGGTCTTCATTGTCACACAACTCGTTCTGATGGTGACGGAACGCCTGAAGAGGTTATACGTCTTCATAAAAAGAATAATTATGATTTTCTGGCACTTACAGACCACAGGATATACAATTATAAAAACTTTGCTGAAGATGTTGATATAACAATTATTCCTGGTATGGAATTTGACAACACATTTGACAGAGAAAATGGTTTCAGATGCTTTCATCAGGTTTTTATTGGTCCTGATGATGAAACAAACGGCTATGCTCAGGATGAAGAAATGCCTTCAGGAACTGCTAAAGACCAGTATGAATTCCAGAAATACCTTGATGAAGGTCACGAAAAAAACAACCTTACAATATATTGCCATCCTCAATGGAGTTCAACTCCTGTAAGATATTTTGATGATTTAAAAGGGAACTTTGCTTTCGAAATATGGAATAGCGGTTGTGCTATTGAAAATGATATGGATACCGATAACGGTATGTATTGGGATGAAATTTTAGGTCAGGGCAAGAAACTTTTTGCAGTTGCTACCGATGACGGTCACGCAATGTATCAACATTGTTGTGGTTGGGTAATGGTTAATGCCCAAAACAACGTAAAATCTATTCTTTCCGCTTTGGAAAAAGGTGCATTTTATTCATCTTGCGGTCCTGTAATCAAAGATTTTTACGTTGATGATGAAGGTGAGGCGCACATAGAGGTAGAGGGTTGCAAAACTATTCTTTTTCAATGTGATAAGCATCCTGCAAAACGCTTTGATGCAACAGATGGTGAATTGCTTACTCACGCAAGTGTAAGTACAAAGGGCAACAGACCTTACCCGTATATCCGTGCAACAGTAATAGATAAAGACGGAAAACGTGCCTGGACAAACCCTATTAAACTGTGATTTTGGCGCATACTCTGTTTTATTTCACTCGCAGTATCTTCATACAGTGTCGCTCAATAAAACTATCGTCTGCATCCAAACTGACAGTTTAATAAAAAAGGCAGTGGTTTTGGCGTATACTCCGAAAGAAATTCGAAATTTGGGAACAGAGTTGCATTTATAATGCAATGTTTATGAGTGTTATAAATAACAGACCCCGATGAACTTTTTGAGTTCATCGGGGTTTAACTTTTGTTTACATTGATTCAGGTGTTTCAATTTTGAGCATTGAAAGTACGTTTCTCATTGTGTTGCGTACACAGTTACAAAGGAAAATTCTTGCTTGCATAAGAGCTTCATCATCCACCATAACTCTCTGTGCGTTGTAGAAACGATGGAATTTTGTTGCAAGGTCTGTTGCATAATGAGTAATTTTTGCAGGGTCATAGGTTTTTGCCGCGTTAACAATAACACCTGTAAGTGAACCTAAGTGTGCAATAAGGTCTGTTTCTTCGTCGCTTGTAAGGAGAAGAAGCTCATCCTTTGAAGGTGTTCTTGAAACAACACCTTCATTTGTGAGTTTTTTAAGGATACTGCAGATTCTTGCATGTGCATACTGACAGTAATAAACAGGATTCTGGTTAGATTGTTCAATAGCAAGTCCTAAATCAAAGTCCATTGCGGAGCCTGCTTCTCTCATGTTAAAGAGGAAACGTACTGCATCAATCGGCACTTCATCAAGAAGGTCAACAAGAGTGATTGCTTTACCTGTTCTTTTACTCATTTTAACAGGTTTGCCATCTTTCATAAGGTTAACAAGCTGCATAAGAACAACATCTAATCTGTCGCCGTCAATGCCAACTGCTTCCATAGCACCTTTCATACGTGCTACGTGGCCGTGATGGTCTGCACCCCAAACGTCAATTGCTTTATTGAAATTACGTTTTTCCAATTTGTTTCTGTGGTAAGCGATATCTGCTGCAAAGTAAGTAGGGTTACCGTTCTGACGGATAAGAACATCATCTTTAAGCTCAAGATTATCGATATATTCTTGTGATTTGCCTTGTGACTTTAAGATGTTTGTCTGAACTTCAATGTTCTTGTACCAAAGGGCACCTTCTTTTTCGTAGGTGTAGCCATTTTTTGTAAGAATATCAATTGTTTCTTTAAGCTCACCGCCGTTATGGAGAGTAAGCTCAGAAAACCATGTGTTGTAGTCAATTCTGTATTTTGCCATAGCGGCTTTCATTGTTGCAATATTTTGGGGAAGGGCGTATTCAACAAGAGCCTTTCTTCTTTCTTCTTCAGAAACATCCAAAAGACCTGTACCCAATTCATCAATATATTTTTGTGCAAGCACGCGGATATCGTCGCCGTGGTAGCTGTCTTCAGGTAACTCAATACTATCTTCACCATTAATAATCTGTTGGTATCTGATATCAAGTGAAAGTGCAAATTTATCTATCTGGTTACCTGCATCGTTTACATAGAATTCTCTTTCTACTTCATAGCCTGCCCATTCAAGCACGGCTGCAAGGCAATCGCCAAGGGCACCGCCACGGGCATTACCCATATGCATTGGGCCTGTTGGGTTTGCAGAAACAAATTCTACGTTGATTTTTTTGCCGTTGCCAAAGTCACTTTTACCATACGCATCGCCACAATCTTCCACATCAAGAAGAATATCTGCAAAAAAGTCTTGTTTAAGATAGAAATTAATAAAACCGGGACCTGCAACTGCACATTCCTTGAAATATGTGTTATCCAGGTTTATTTTATTAAGAATTTCTTCTGCAATTTTTCGAGGTGGCATTCTAAGAGCTTTTGAAAGCATAAATGCAGCATTCGCAGAATAATCACCGTTATTTCTGTCGGCAGGGATTTCTGTTTTAAAGTCAGGAATTTCTGCTTCAATAAAAACACCTTCAGCAATATTTTTGTTTATTGCTTCTGTTACTGCGCTGATAATTTGTTCTTCGGCTTTTTTTACTAATTTAGACATAATCAAACCTCATTTATTTTCATTAAAAGATTGTTTTCGCCAATAATTTCGCCATTGCTTTGCAGCGTATAGCAAAGAAGAATTTTGCCTGAAACATCGGGAATCTGAACATTAACTCTACGGGCAACAATATCCATTTCCATTTCACCAAAAGGAGTTCTGTAAACACAGGAATGGGTTTTGCCCTCTTCAATTAGGAAAGTGGTTTCGTAAACACCTTTTCTGCTCATTTCAATGAAATTGTTATTAATTATTTTCACAACAGTTTCACATTTGCCCATTTCGTTATCAGGCTCGGTGTAGGAAATGGTTTTGATACCATTGATTTCCTGTAATGTGCCTGGAGCTTTGAGCTTACTGCTTTCTCTATCGTCGTGATATTGTTGTTCACTGACAAATTCTATTTCAACTTTTCTCATTTGCTTCGTTCCTCAGCGTACTCAATAAGTTTGTCTATAAGGTCAGAATATTCAATACCAACCTGACCGAAAAGTTTAGGGAACATAGAAATTGATGTGAAGCCCGGTAAAGTGTTTATTTCGTTAAGGTAACAAGTGCCGTCTTCACTTAAGAAAAAGTCGACTCTTGAACATCCCTCGCAACCCATTGTTTTGTATGCGTGGATAGCCGCCTTTCGGACTTTTTCGCTTACTTCTTCAGGTAAATCTGCAGGGATTGCAAGACCTGTTGAATTATCTATGTATTTTGCTTCGTAATCATAAAATTCTGCAGTGGGAAGAATTTCACCAATACAGGAAGCAATTGGTTCGGAGTTACCCATAACTGCACATTCAATTTCTCTGCCAATAAGAGTTTCTTCAAGAACTGCTTTGTAGTCGTTTTCGAAAGCGACATTAAGTGCAACCTTTAATTCTGCCATATCGTGTGCTTTGGAAATTCCTACGGAAGAACCTGCATTCGCAGGTTTAACAAAAATCGGAAATCCTAATTTTTCAACAATAGGTTCAAGGTCAATGTTACCGCTGTAATATTCTGTTTTTGTAAACGCAGACCATTTTGCACCTGCTATTCCCGCTGCGTCTGCAAGTGTGTTTGTGATGGCTTTATCCATACACATACCGCTTGCAAGAAGTCCGCAACCAACATAAGGTATTCCTGCAAGGTCAAAAAGACCTTGTATTGTGCCGTCTTCACCATTTTTACCGTGAAGAACAGGGAAAATAACATCTATTTTAATTTTTTCAACGCCGGAATCGTTAAAAATGAGGAGAGCTTTATCATTTCTATCGGGTGAAATAACGGCGGGAGAAACATATGAGGAATTAACCCAGGAGCCGTTTTCGATACTGTCAATATCTCCTGAATAACGTAACCACTTACCATCTTTTGTAATGCCTAAGGTAATTACGTTATATTTGTTTTTGTCAATGTTTCTGAGAACTGATGCACAAGAGCGTAATGAAACCTCGTGTTCACTGGAGCATCCGCCGAAAATAACAAGTAAATTTTTCAAAAAAATCACCTTTATATATAATTAAAATAAAATCGCATAAAACTACATTTTAAATAATAACACAAGAAAACATTTAAATCAATTATTAAATAGTATGATTATTTGATAATACTGTTTACCTTTTTAGATAAAAATGCTACAATATATAAAAGAACGTCCCGAAAATTGAATTGGACATGAAAGAAGGCATAATATGGAGCTTAAGGGAATTTTAGGTCATGTTGACCATACACTTTTAAAACAGGAATCTACCTGGGAGCAGATTAAAGTGATTTGCGATGATGGTATGAATTTCGGTACTGCAAGTATCTGCATACCACCGTCTTATGTTAAAGAATGTGCTGATTATTGTAAAGGTAAAGTAAAAATATGTACGGTTATTGGTTTTCCAAATGGTTACAATACAACAGCAGTTAAGGTTTTTGAAACCAAGGATGCAATAATGAACGGTGCAGACGAAATTGATATGGTTATTAATATCGGCTGGTTAAAAGATAAGAAATACGACCTTTTACTTAATGAGATTAAAGAAATTAAAAATGCTTGTGGCGAAAAGGTTCTTAAAGTTATTATAGAAACTTGCCTTTTGACTGATGAGGAAAAAATCAAAATGTGCGAAATTGTAACACAGGCAGGGGCAGACTATATAAAAACTTCAACAGGTTTTTCTGTTGCAGGTGCAACTTTTGATGATATTAAACTTTTTTCCGAAAATATAGGTGCCAATGTGAAGATGAAAGCGGCTGGTGGTATAGCATCCCTTGATGATGCAGAAAAATTCCTTTCACTTGGTGCAGAAAGACTTGGTACAAGCAGAATTGTTTCAATTGCTAAAAAGGAGCAAGGTCAAGGTTATTGATTTAAAAAGAGTTTTAATCACGAATCATAATGTTGAGGTGGTAAAATGAAGCTCAGTATGGAGATTGCTTATGTTCCCGAGGCGGATTTTAATCAGAAAAAGGCAATGATGGTAGATTGGCGTGAAACAAGTAACAGAGCATCTACGTTTTCTGTTTTGGGTGCGGTTACGTGTTTTGTTTGTGCAATTGCCTTGTGGCTTTTACGGGATGAGTTTTTCTATATAAATTTCGGCAGTGCAGCAATTTATATTATAGCGTATTTTGCTTGCAGAGAATGGAAATTTGTTGGCTTTCTTGCTACGGTTATTGCTTTTTTTCTTAGTTGCAGCAGGTTTTTTGTTGAGGAAATAACACATATAAAAATTTTTATTGTTTTGTGTGTTGTTGCAGTGGTAGGTGCAATTCCTTTTTTCTTTGCGTATAGATGTTTATATAATTTTAAAAGCGTTTTTAAAGAATTGGAAAACAGTGAAGGATTTCCATCTTTCATTGTAAACAGTGCGGATTTATACGGCAAAAAGTTGTATATTCACGATAAAGAAAAAACCATGTATGAAAATAAAACAGAAGTTTCATACAATCCTTTCAATACAGAAGAAGATATCACAAAAGAGGCAACAGAGCGTTATCACGATACTGTTGTTAAATCAAAACAAAAGCCTCTTGAAATGAATATAGGCACAGACGGAAAATTAATCTTTGCCGAAAAGCAAAGGCTTGTTGAACAGGAAAAAGAAAAGGCTGCAGTCAAGGGTGGCGTGTTCATAGGTGATTTTGAGCTTGTTTTTGCACATAGCGACCTGGAAAATAATGATTATAGTGAAAAACACATACTTATGGCAAAATGGCGTCAGAATCTTGAAATGGTGGAAAACGGATTTAGCATTTTTGTGTTTATTCTTATGCTTTCCGTTATGGCGGCAAATTTAGGTTCCGTTATGGGTATGCTTAATTATTTAATTGTTTTTGTGTTTGTTCTTGGCGTGAATCAGATGAAAATGGGCAAATGGTACGCACCTATAACTATGATTTTTGCTATATTATATACGACGTCGTTTATGAATAATATGATATCAGTGATTGCACTTTTGGTAGCATATATTGTCAATTTTAAAATGCTTGTTGGCTTGTTGCGTTATATTCTTAATTATAAGATTTACAAAAAGCTGAAAACGCAGGACGGTTTTCCCACATTTACTAAAACGACGGCAGATTTATTTGCGAATCAGCTTTATATCGTTGAAAAACAAGACAAGATTAACAAAACAAATGTAGGTATGAAGCCTGTTAAGGTTATGGATATCGGGCTTGATGATAAACCTAAAAAAGACGAAGGTGCTTGGAACGCCTTTGATTATATGGATGAAAAGGATGAGGAAAAATGAAAGGTCAAATGTTAGTTAATGAATTTATTTATCCGCCTAAAAGTGTTACGGATAGTTGCCATGCATCAACAGTTTTGCCACTTGCAGACGGCACAGTTGTTGCATCCTGGTTTGGTGGAACAAAAGAAGGTAACGATGACGTTAAGATATGGGTAAGTGTACGTGAAAACGGCAAATGGGCAGAGCCTTACAGTATTTGTGTTGATGGTGAGGCACTTCCTCATTGGAATCCTGTTTTGTTTTTAAAAGAAAACGGAGAAATAGTTCTTTATTTTAAATATGGAAAACCAATTCCTAATTGGGTTACATATTATTCAGTTTCTAAGGATGGAGGCAAGACTTTTTCAAAACCTGAAATTCTTGTTCCTGGTGATAATGATGGTGGTAGAGGTCCTGTAAAAAACAAGGCAATCCGCCTTGCAGATGGTACTGTTGTTGCCCCTGCATCTAAGGAATCATTAAGAAAATCATGGAAATGCTTTGTGGATATTTCTAAAGATGATGGTAAAACTTTTACTCACTCAAAATTTGTTCGTAGACCAAAAAAAGATGGCAAAACTGTCAATATGATTCAACCGACTTTGTGGGAAAATGAATCAGGTTTGCATATGCTTATCAGAACAAATATGGGTCACATTTATAAAAGTGATAGTACAGATGGCGGTATGACCTGGTGCAAAGCATATGAAACACCAATGGGTAACCCAAATAGTGGAATAGACGTTGTAACTCTTGATGATGGCAGACTTGTACTTATTATGAACCCCATATTTGAATGTTGGGGTGACAGAGCACCGCTTATTTTAATGTATTCTGAAGATGGCGGTGAAACATTCAAAGAATTTTTCACTTGTGAGGCTACAACAGGTGACCACGAATTCAGTTATCCTGCAATTGTGGCTCAAGGAGATATTCTTCACATTACATACACTCACGAAAGAGAGGGTATTGTGTATCAGCAGGTGAAAATAAACTAAGTTTGCTTCGCAAGTGATATTAGCAAACTTAACTTCACTTTACGCCGTAGGTGTAAAACTTCACTGTGATTTATTACAACTTCACTTTTGGCAACGCCAAAAACTTCACCTGACAGGTAGCCAGTTGCCAGCCACCAGAGTTTCGCAAACAATTAATTTATTGCGATAGCGTTATAATAACGGCGAAGCCCCGAAATTTTGAATTTTTAATTTTGAATTTTAAATTTACAAAATCAACACCCCGACACTAATGGTGTGAAAATTTACCAACAAAAATCTCCGTACAACAATCGTTGCACGGAGATTTTATGTTTTTTATTAAAGATTGTCGCAAACAGTTTTAACTGCATCAACAAAAATCTGCAAACCTTTTTTAAGAGTATCTTCATCTGTTAGAAGGCAAGGCATAAGCTTAACAACATCATTGTTTCTGCCTGCTCTTTCAACAATAAGACCGTTTTCAAAGCAAGTTTTTACTATAGCACGGGAAACAGCGTCAGGTTTAACTTTGTTACAGTCAACGCCCCACATAAAGCCGATACCACGTACATCAAAGCCATCGTGCATAGCGCTTACTTTATCAAGATATTCTTTGATAAGTGCACTTTGACGTTGAACTTTTTCTTCTACTTTTTCGTCAAGCATAAGCTGTAAGCCTGCTTTTGCGGCAATTATTGAAAGTTGGCTACCTCTGAAGGTACCGTTATGTTCGCCCGGTTTCCATACGTCAAGCTCAGGCTTGAAAAGAACAAGGGCAAATGGCATACCGTAACCGCCTATGGATTTTGAAAGTGTAACAATATCAGGTGTGATACCTGCTCTTTCAAAGGAGAAATAGTAGCCTGTTCTTGCAGAGCCTACCTGAATATCGTCGCAAACAAGAAGAATATCGTTCCTTGTGCAGAAATCTCTTAAGCCCTGTAAAAATTCTTTACTGAAAACGTGTATACCACCATCTGCTTGTACAGGTTCAATAAATACTGCCGCAGGTTTTGAGATGCCTGAATGGTCATCGTCGATAAGAGTCTGCATATAGTTAAGAACATCAAAATCAGGGAACATATAAGGAGTAGGGATATGTGTAACGTCTGTAAGTACAACGCCTGCACCTTCTCGTGAATCCTTGTCGGTAGTCATTGAAAGAGAACCAAGAGTCATACCATGGAATGCACCCATAAATGCAAAGATATTATTTCTTTTCTTAACCTTTCTTGCAAGCTTTAAAGCAGCTTCAACTGCGTTTGTTCCTGTAGGGCCCGGGAATTGAATTTTATAATCAAAACCACGTGGAATAAGAATTTTTTCTTGGAAAAATTCTATAAAATCTCTTTTTGCACCGGTGAACATATCAAGGGAATGGATAATTCCGTCGTTTTCAAGATAATTGATGATTTCTTTCTTGATATAGTCATTATTGTGACCGTAGTTGAGTGCACCTGCACCACAGAAAAAATCTATATATTCTTTTCCGTCTTCTGCGTAAATAATTGAGTCCTTAGCTTTTGTGAAAACGGCAGGGAAATTACGGCAGTAAGAACGTACTTCGGATTCGTACTTTTCAAAAACTGATGTGTTCATTTGCATTTTCCTTTCGGTAATTGATTGCAACATATATAAGACAGTATACCACTATTTTTTGAATATTCCAACACTTATTTATAAAAAAATAGAATATTTAAAATATTTTATTTATGTGTTGCAGTTTGCAATTGTTTTTGGTAAAATGTATATGTCAAAAATTGGGTTATATTTAATATGTAATTGAAAAACTTGTAAAGGAGTTTAAAAATGTCTGAAGCAATCAAACTTTACCCTCAGCTTACAAGGGTAGTAAGTCACTTTAAAAAATATGATATTGAAGTGCCTAAATCATTGCTTGAAAGCAAAGCGCAAAAGCCTGACTTGTCAGATTTTCCGTTTCCGCTTCCTCAACGCAAGAAAGATTATACTTGTTTTTGTCAGAGTGCAGACGGTGTAATGTGGTACGGCTCAAACGGAGGTGTTACACGTTACAATCCTGAGGCAGAAAGTCTTTCTGATGTGGTAATGCATTTCAGTGCACATAGAGATTTGCTTGACAACAACGTTTCTGCAATTGTATCTGACGGTAAAAACGGTGTGTGGGTATGTACTGATAATGGTGCAACACATATCAGTATGGAGCTTATGTCAATGGAAGAAAAGGCAGAGCGTCTTCTTGAAGAATCTCACAAGTATGTTGCCCGTCACGGAATGTACAGCCAGAAATATCTTTCAGAGGCAGGTAACCTTGACTCAATTCTTCCATACGGTAGTAGCGATAACGACGGTAGTTTCTCTTCTGCACATGCTATGGGTGAAATTTTCCGTTATGCAACTCTTAAAAGAGAGTTAGGCGAATACCACGAAAGAACAATTGAAGCAAGAGAAAGTGCAACAAGAGCAAGTGAAGCTAACCTTCTTCTTATGTATATTTCAGGTAGAGGTGACGGCTTTGTTGCAAGAAGTTACCACACAAAAGATGAGCCTGTGCCGGATGATGGACTTTTTTATAAAAAGAATGGTGCAACTGCATACTGCATCAACACAACAGACTCTCGTAAAAAAGGTATTGTAGGTCTTGAGGTTAAGGCGGATGCTCCAATTCCTGAAAGACTCCGTAAATACTATGCAGAAAAAGGCAACGAGGATACAGATATCACATATAAAGGTGATACAAGTAGTGACGAAATTACACATCACTATATGCATCTTCTTGTTGCTCACGAATTTTTGGGCAGAGAAGACCCTGAATACGATGAGCTTCTTAAAACTGCAGCAAAAAATACAATGATGCATATGATTTCCAATAACTTTGCTCTTCGCGAGGCAAATGGTGAATACACAACATGGGCAAAGTGGAACCTTGAATATTTCAACAGTCCTATGGGTTGGGCAGATGCTTGCCTTAATGCAGGTCAGATGCTTATGTACCTTAATGTTACAATGCATATTACAGGTGAACAAGGTGTTTTCCGCAAAACTCACGATGAACTTGTTGAAAAAGGGTATGCAGATTTAACATATAAGCATTTCGACCGTTTCCATCACGTAAGTATACAGGGCGGCGTTGAAGACAGAGAAGAGATTATGTATGGCGACCATATGTTGGCTGTGCTTTCACTTTGGGGCCTTTGCACTCTTGAAAAAGATGAGGAGCTTCTTAAAAAATACAGAGCTGCTTTCCAAAGCTGGCGCTATTCACTTGCTCCTGAATATAATCCTGGTTACGATTTCCCATATTTCTTAAGTGACCCTGAAAATGCGAAGCCTGATGCAGAAAAGGTAAGAACCTGGTTCTATCGTTTCAACGTATCACGTCTTGCTGCAAAGGTTTCACTTACAAGTCGTAGAGATATTCCTCAGAAGGAGCTTATGGGCGGATACAAAGAAACATCCTGCCTTCTTCCTAATGATGAACACTTTATTGCAAAGTATGATAGAAACCCTCTTGAATTCAAAGATGAAGACAGTGGCGGTGCTTCTTGTGTAGAAGGTTGCTATCCATATACATTTGCTTACTGGTTAGGCAGATACTTTAACTTTATTGAGGAGGGTGAAATATAATGTCAAAGTCAATCAAGCTTATCGGCAATGCTCACCTTGACCCAATCTGGCTCTGGCGTTGGCAGGAAGGTTGCGGTGAAGTACTTCAGACATTCAGAAGTGCATTAGACAGATTGAATGAGTATAACGATTTTGTTTTCACTTGCTCTTCTGCAGCATATTACGAATGGGTTGAACAAATTGACCCTCAGATGTTTGAAGAAATTAAAGCAATGGTAAAAAAAGGCAGATGGGTACCCGTTAATGGTTGGTGGGTACAACCAGATTGCAATATGCCATCAGGCGAAAGTTTTGCTCGTCAGGCTCTTTACAGTCAGCTTTATTACTATGAAAAATTCGGCATCACTTGTAGTGTTGGTTATAATGTAGACTCTTTCGGTCACAATGCCATGATGCCTCAACTTCTTAACAAATCAGGGATGTATTCATACGTAATGCAACGTCCTGATAAATCCGAAAACAGTGAGATTCCTGAAAATCTTTTCTGGTGGGACAGTGCAGACGGTTCTCGTGTTCTTACATACAGAACACCAACAGGCTACGTTGCTCACGGTAAAGAGGATATTGATTGGAAACTTGAAGAAATTAACAACCGTGTTGAAGAAACCGGCCACGGAATGATGATGTTCTACGGTGTAGGTAACCACGGCGGCGGTCCTACAAAGGCAGATATTGAATATCTTAAGGCTAATCTCGAAAAAGAGGGATTCAACGATTTGGAATTCTCTTCTCCTGAAGACTATTTTGAAGATTTGTATAATGATTTCCTTGATATTCCAACATGGAAAGATGAGCTTCAACACCATGCAAGTGGTTGTTACAGTGCAACATCTCTTGTTAAGGCACTTAACCGTAAAGCAGAAAATGCGCTTGCTTCTGCTGAAAAATGGGATACAATTTCATCTATTGTAACAGGCTCAAAACCATCAACCGAAAAATATAAGGATGCTTGGAAAAAGGTTTGCTTTAATCAGTTCCATGATATTCTTTGCGGTTGCTCAATTATGGAAAGTTACGAAGATGTTAAGGAATCACAAGGCTACGCTTTGAATATTGCATCTGAAACATACAATAATTCAGTTCTCAGAATTGCAAGAAATATTGATACATGGGTAGAGGGTGTAAGTGACCCAAAACAGTCAGAACGTCATTATTCAGGTTACGACAACGGTTTCCCAAGACCTGTTGTTGTGTTTAACCCTCATTCTTACGAAGTGGAAATTCCTGTATCAACTTATCATCCGTCAAAAAGCGTTACAGACAGTGAAGGCAACGAGGTTGCATTCCAGAATGTTCGTTCATCTCGTTCTAACGATGACCATCTTGATACTGTATTCCTTGCAAAGGTTCCGCCATTCGGCTATAACACTTATTGGCTCGAAAAAGACGGTGAAGCAACAGCATCTAAAACATTAAGCGGTGAAAATGATTTCTATATGGAAAACGAATTCATCGCAGTTGAATTAGATGCACAGACAGGTTACATTAAAAAACTTGTGGATAAAGTTACAGGTGAAGATTTAGCAAGTGAAAATTTCCTTGCAATTCCTACTGTAATTGATGATGAAGATACAGATACATGGGCACACAAAGTATTTAAGTTCCATAAAGTAAAAGGTTTAATGGAACTTGTAAGTATTGAACGTGTTGAAAGCGGTGCATTACGCTCTGTAATCCGCACAAAACATAAATTTAACGATTCTTACCTTACACAAGAATTTATTCTTGCAAAAAGCCAGAAAACACTTAAGGTTAATTGCAAAGCAATGTGGCAAGAAAAGTTCACAATGCTCAAATTTGCTTTCCCTGTTGGCGGTCAGGAAGAAATCAGTACATATGAAATTCCTTGCGGTTTCATAAAAAGACCTTGCGATGGTGACGAAGAGCCTGCACTTAATTGGGCAGACCTTACAGTTACAAAGAATGGTAAGAGAATCGGTCTTTCTGTTATGAGTGATTCGAAATACAGTTATGATTGCCCTGGTGCAGAGCTCAGACTTACTGCACTTCGCAACGTAATTTTCGCAGACCATTATTCGGACAGACCGGCGGCAGACTTCAACTTTACAGATGAAGGCCTTAACCGTTTTTCTTACGGTATTTATCTTCACGGTGGCGAAGCAGAAGCAAGTGATGTTGTTAAAGAGGCACATATTTTCAATAACAATGTTGTTGCAATCCCTGAAAGTTATCATAAAGGTGAACTTCCTCAAAAAGATTGTTTCATTTATACTAACCTTGATAATATTCAGATTACTGCTCTTAAACGTTGCGAAGATGGCTCAGGTGACCTTATCATAAGACTTTATGAAACAAAGGGAATTGAAGATTCCAAGGGTTACCTTATGTCTAAGCTTTTTGATAATGGTTTCTGGTTTGATATTAAAAAGCACGAAATCAAAACATTCAGAGTAGACAGAGATACTAAGGTAAGGGAAATCAATTTCCTTGAAGGTATTGTAAAATAAAAAAATAGCTCTCCGAAAGGAGAGCGTGGATTATTCCTTGATATGTGATAATTTTTTCTTTATCAGAATTGCGAGTGTAAGTTTTATTGCATCGGGAATCACAAAGGGAAAAACACATAAAGCTAAGGATGAAGCAAAGGTCTGTATAGAATGATTGCCCAGGTAAACTGCACAGTACCAGAAGGTACCAAAGGTATAACAGACAGTCAGTCCTAAAATCAGACCAATGGTTTGAAATTTTATGTTGTGTTGGTTTTTATGTGTAATGAGCATATAAACCAAAGCTAACAATATAAAGCCGGTAATGTATCCACCGGTTGCACCTGCAAGGTGACCTATTCCACCTGAAAAACCGGAAAAAACAGGTAAACCGATTATTCCTAAAAAAATGTAAAGAATAATTGAGATAACACCTTTTTTTCCACCAAGAATGGTGAGGGTACAGAAAATTGCAAGAGTTTGCAATGTAAAGGGTACAGGCGAGGGAATGTATATAAAAGAAGAAACTGCGATTATTGCAGAAAAAAGAGAAATAAGAATATAATCTTTAAGATTTGCTTTTTTGCTTTTCTTCATATCATCACCTCACCGAAAAATGTTAACATAAGACGTTTACAAAGTCAAACAAAAAAGAAAGAGGTAAAAATATGGTTCAATTCTTTCAAAGTTTAGGTGAACAGATAATTGGTGTATTTTCATCTGTTACCGAAATTGATATTCCCATGGTTATAATGTGGGTAGTTGGCGGCGTGCTTATATATCTTGCTATTGCAAAAGATATGGAGCCAACACTTCTTTTACCTATGGGTTTTGGTACGATAATTGTTAACCTTCCGTTAGCTGCTGAAGTTGGTGCAATATCCAAAGAAGGTGCGATTCACGTTCTTTATGAAGCAGGTATTGCTAACGAGTTATTCCCATTGCTCTTGTTTATTGGTATCGGTGCAATGATTGACTTCGGTCCCGTTCTTACAAACCCGAAGCTTATGATTTTCGGTGCAGCTGCTCAGTTAGGTATTTTCCTTACATTGTTCGCAGCATCATTCTTATTCCCACTTAATGAAGCGGCATCAATTGCTGTTATTGGTGCAGCAGACGGTCCTACATCAATTTTCGTTGCATCTGAATTGAAATCTGCCTATAAAGGTGCAATTATGGTTGCAGCATATTCATATATGGCTCTTGTTCCTGTTGTGCAACCACCAATTATTAAAATGCTTACAACTAAAAAAGAACGTAAAATTCGTATGAAATACGAAGGTAAAACAGTATCAAAGAGAACAAGAATTCTCTTCCCGATTGTTGTTACTGTAATTGCAGGTGTTGTTTCACCTCAATCTGCAATCCTTATTGGTTTCCTCATGTTCGGTAACCTTATAAGAGAATGTGGTGTTCTTGAATCACTTTCAGAAACAGCACAAAAGGTTCTTGCAAACCTTATTACAATTCTTCTTGGCATTACAGTTGCCGCTAATATGAATGCAAAAGATTTCCTCAGAGTTGAAACACTTGTTATTCTCGGTCTTGGTCTTGTAGCATTTATCGTTGATACAGCTGGTGGCGTATTGTTTGCAAAATTCCTTAACCTCTTCCTTCCTGAAGGTAAAAAGTTTAATCCAATGATTGGTGCTGCTGGTATCTCTGCATTCCCGATGTCTTCTCGTGTTGTTCATAAAATCGGTCTTGAAGCAGATAATCAGAACTTCCTTCTTATGCATGCAACAGGTGTTAACGTTTCAGGACAAGTTGCATCTGTTATTGCAGGTGGCGTGCTTTTGAATCTCGCAATGGAATGGATGGCAAATAACGGAGGTGCTTTATAATGTTTAGATTTCTTACAAGCAAAGTTGCAGAATCTTCTGTAACAGAAAAAGTTTCAGAAGTAGTTTCTGAAGTTTCCACTACAATTACAGAAGTTGCATCAGAAGTTTCTACTAAAGCAACAGAAGTTGCAACTGATGTTTCTACTACTTCAGCTGGCATCCAACTCGACTTTACAACAGCAAATATGAGCACAGCTCTTCTCTGGTTTGTTACAGGTATGATAGGCGTTTTTGCTGTTATCGGCGTTATTATTCTTTCTGTTAGCGTTCTTAATAAAATAGGAGCTAAAAAGGATAAATAATTATGGATTTTAAAAAATTTATAAACGGAGCATTAGGCAGACCCGAAAAAGGTGATGTGGTTAAACCATTCGGTTTAAGAGGCAGAGTATCGGGATATGTTCTTACAAAAACACAACAGAATATTCCTACCTGTGGCTATAATTATGAGGCAGACCTTACAAAATTCTGGGAAGAATTTCAGAATTTAAAAAGCACCTGTGGTTATCATATATCTTTTAATACAATTATGATGAAAGTGCTTGTAGAGGGCTTGAAGGTTG
This sequence comes from Acutalibacteraceae bacterium, assembly GCA_045646545.1. Classification (GTDB taxonomy): domain Bacteria; phylum Bacillota; class Clostridia; order Oscillospirales; family Acutalibacteraceae; genus DTU089. Next base: position 17,774 of record JAZRKV010000031.1, on the reverse strand, counting down.
CACCTAAGCTGAATGCACATATTAAATTCAATACAACTTCTTCTTGCGGAACAATCATTTACAAAAAGCACGTAGATGTTGCTATGCCGGTTGTTCTTGAGAATGGTGAAACTTTTACGCTTAAGGTTGCAGCAACAGAAGAAAAAAATCTTCAGGAGCTTTCTGCACAAGTTGATGAACTTATTGAACGCCTTAAAAAGACAGATATAGATAAGGTTATGTTTGAGGTTATTGCACAAAGAACTGTTGGACTTATGCTCAGTGGTGCTATTGTGCCAACAATAGCTCAGACAGTAACAGGGTATATTGGTAAACACAAGGTTGCGAAAATTAAAGACCATTTTTATCGTAATCCTCGTGATGGCTCCGTTCTTCTTATGGAAGAACTCAGTGAGGGTACAGTTTGTCTTACAAACTGGGGCCCTTTGTATGAAGGCCTTAATGGTAATGTAACATATACACCTCTTTTGTTTCCACAGACGTTTTTGATGGCTATGGGTAATATAAGAGATGTGGAATATGCTTTCAGAAATGATAAAGGCGAAGTGGATTTAGGAACAAAAAAAGTTCTTCCTATCACACTTATGTTTGACCATAGAATAGGCGCATTTAACGATGTAATGCCATTTATAAAAAAGCTTGATGAAATATTCCAGAATCCTGAAATAATGAGAGAATGGTAAGAAAAAAAGGAGATGCTATGCATCTCCTTTTTTATTTAATAAGTAATAGTGAAGAAGTGTAAATTTAATAATACGCTTCACGTTTTTTCTTTTTTATAAACTTATAAGTAAGGTAGAAAACAACAAGTGCAAGACTCACAGATAAACCGATATATGCATCTATGTTACTGTTACTGCCTATCTTTAATTCGTTCCAGAGAACAGACATGTATTGTTGTGTTTCGTAATCAAGATTCTCAAACATTTCTGTTTTTGGCATATCCTCTTCCGCAGGATAAAGAATTGGGTCGCCCTTTAAATCGTAATCGTCAGATTCAAGAACAAGCTTGTGAGGTGACGCATAACAAATGTAGTTTGCGTTGGCAACCGCAATTTCTTCCTCGCACATAAAGTTAATGTAAAGTTCGGCAGCTTCTTTGTTTTCTGTAGTTTTTGGTATGCACATAGCATCTATAAAGAAGTTAACGCCCTCTTTAGGATAACAGAATGCAAGGTCAGGGTTAACATCGTACATTGAAAGAAAATCACCTGCATAGTATGGTGCAAGGGCAGCCTCGTTATTTTCCATTTTGTTAAAAATTTCGTCCATAACGTAGCTTGATACAAGCGGATTCTGTTCCTTGAGAAGAGCTAACGCTTCATCCCATTCCTTAGTATCGGTAGTGTTAATACTCTGGCCTAAAAGGCTCTGTGCAATACCAAATGCATCACGAGGATTGTTGAACATAAGTATCTTGCCTGCATATTTTTCATCCCATAAAGCAGACCAACTGTCGATTTCACCATCTACCATTTTTGTGTTATAGATAAGTCCAACCATGCCTACAGTATAAGGAACAGTGTATTTGTTTTCAGGGTCAAAATAGTGGCTTTTGTACTTATCAAGAATATACTTGTAGTTTGGAATATTTGAAAAATCAAGTTCTACAAGCATATCTTCTTCAACAAGTTTTGCAATCATATAGTCGGAGGGAATAACTACGTCGTAGTTTGCACCACCGCTCTTTAACTTGTTGTACATATTCTCGTTGCTTTCAAAGTTTGTGTAATTTACGGTTATACCGTAACGTTTTTCAAACTCTTTGTTAACGTCTAAAGTGCCATCGGCACCGTCAGAGATGTATTCGCCCCAGTTGTATACGTTAATAACTGTGCCTCTGAGGTGCGAATAATCTTTTTCATTTTCTGCAAAAGCGAGAACAGAAAATGATGAAATAACAATAAGAATTGCAAAACTTAAACTAAAAAGACGTTTAATCATTTCTTTCCACCGCCTTTTTTAGAAAGTTTTTTATCACCATGTGCACTTACAATATTTGAAACGATAAGAAGAATAAGTATTGCAAGGAAGATGAGTGTAGAAAGAGCATACATATCCGGAGTAACACGACGTTTTGTCATGGAGAAAATACGGATAGGTAATGTTTGTGAATCTGTACCGCTTACAAAATAACTGATAATAAAATCATCAACAGAAAGTGTAAACGCCATCATAAGACCGGAAATGATACCCGGCATAATTGCGGGAAGCATAACCTTGAAAAATGCCTGCCATGGTGTACAACCAAGGTCCTGAGCCGCTTCTGTAAGGTGAGGGTCAGTTTGGCGTAGTTTAGGTAAAACGTTAAGAATTACATAGGGCAATTCAAAGGTTGTGTGTGCAATTATAAGTGTAGCAAAACCTAATGTACCTGTTTTCCCGAAAAGAGAACCGACAAAAACAAAAAGGAGCATCATTGAGATACCTGTAACAATTTCCGGGTTCATCATTGGGATATTTGTAACAGTCATAATACTGCTTTTAAAGAGCTTGTTTTTGTAGCCATAAATAGCAGTTGCTGCTGCGGTACCCATAACAGTTGCAATAAGAGAAGAAACAACAGCAACTATCATAGAGTTTTTAAATGCTGTAAGTGTAGCGGAATCGTTAAAAAGTTCCTTGTACCAATAAAGGGAAAAGCCTTCAAAAACAGAGGTGCTTTTACCGGAGTTAAAACTGAAGATTATAAGCACGAAAATTGGTGCATATAAAAACAGAAAAACAAGTGCAGTATAGAGCTTTGAGCCGAAAGAGGTTTTTTTCGTCATATAATAACACCTCCGTCGTCATCTGAGAAACGGTTCATAACTGCAAGGCAGATAAAGATAAGAATCATAAGCACAAAAGAAAGTGATGCGCCTAAGTTGAAATTATTTGCAGTCTGGAACTGTGTTTCTATAATGTCACCTATAAGAATGGTGCTTGTTCCGCCCAATTTCTGTGAAATGTAGAAGGTGCTTACACTTGGTACAAATACCATTGTGAAGCCTGAAACAATACCGGGAACACTGAGGGGAATTGTAACATTTCTGAAAACGTCGAGTTTGTTTGCACCAAGGTCCTGTGCCGCTTCAATAAGTGAACGGTCAGTTTTGAGCATAACAGTATAAATAGGAAGAATCATATATGGTAAGAAATTGTATACCATACCAACAACAACTGCACCGCGGGTATTGATTAACTGCACGGGCTCAAGGTTCACCTTTGGGATATTGTTAAGTGCTTCAACAATAAAGTTAATAGCACTTGTAAGTATGCCGTTATCTTCCAGTAATGTCATCCAAGAATAAGTTCTTAAAAGAAAGTTCATCCACATGGGAAGCATAATGAGCATAGTCATGGTGCTTTGCTTTGAGGGGCCCTTTTGAGCCATTATGTAAGCAAGGGGATAGGCAACAACAAGGCAAATTACAGTTGCCAGAAGACCCAACCATATAGAGAGAATAAAAGTATCTGTGTAATTGCTGATGCTCTTGATGTTTTCTAACGAAAAAGCACCGCTATTATCTGTAAAAGCGTAGTAGGCTACCATACAAAGAGGAACAATTATGAATAATGCTGCCCAAACAATGTATGGAGCGCCTGAAAGCTTTGTCATAAGAGATGATTTTTTGTTCATCCTTTTAGCACTCCTTTCAAAAATTCGGGAAGAATTATTCCTCCTCGTCTTCATCAATCTCTGCAACGGAAAGCTCATCAAATTCTTCACTGAATGAGCTATAGTCACCATAGAGACCGGAGTACTGCGATTTTTTCATAATATGAATTGCATCAGGCTCAATGAAAAGGCCGATTGTTGAGCCGACTTCCTGATAGTCGGTTGATTGAATCATCCATTTAAAGCCTTTGATTTCAACAATAATTTCGTAATAAACACCTTTGAAGGTGATAGAGGTAACAACGCCGGAAATCATAGCCTTGTCAACAGGCACAACATCAACGTCTTCGGGACGGACAACAACATCAACTTCTTCATCAACGCCGAAGCCTTTGTCGAGGCATTTGAATTTGTAACCTGCCATTTCAACCCAGAAATCGTCCTTCATAACGCCTTCAATAATATTACTTTCACCGATGAAATCTGCAACGAAAGCATTTTTAGGTTCGTTATAAATATCAGTTGGTGTACCGATTTGCTGAATAACGCCAGAGTCCATAACAACAATAGTGTCACTCATGGAAAGGGCTTCTTCCTGGTCGTGAGTAACGTAAATAAAAGTGATGCCAAGACGCTTCTGGATGTTTTTAAGTTCGACCTGCATATCTTTACGAAGTTTAAGGTCAAGAGCACCTAATGGCTCATCAAGAAGAAGTACGCGAGGTTTAACCGCAAGGGCACGGGCGATAGCAACACGTTGTTGCTGACCGCCTGAAAGAGAATTGATATTTCTTTTTTCAAAGCCTTTAAGGTTGACCATTTCAAGCATTTCGGTCACAACCTCTTTTATTTCTTTGTCGCTCTTTTTTTGTTGACGTAAGCCAAAAGCAATGTTTTCGTACACATTAAGGTGTGGAAAAAGAGCATAACGCTGAAAAATGGTGTTGAGCTGCCTTTTGTGAGGAGGAACACCATTTATTTTTTTACCTTCAAAACAAACATCTCCTGAATCAGGCTCCTGGAAACCTGCAATCATTCTGAGGGTAGTTGTTTTACCGCAACCGGAAGGACCTAAGAATGTAATAAATTCCTTGTCGCGGATATATAAATTCATATTTTCAATAATCTGTTGACCATCAAAGGCAACAGATATATTTTTTAATTCAATAATATTATTGGACATCAGGAGACCCCCTTGTAAAATAATAGAATGAAAATCTTTCATTCAAAAGAAAAAACCACCTACCCAAAGCGCATTTTGGAAAATGCTTTCTTCAAATTGGTGAATTTTTGTTTTGTCCGTGGTAAGAGTGGATAATGCATACCCAAATCAGCCTTAAATGATGGGTTTTCGGTACTTTTGGTTGTATTTGCATTTGAAAGTAACGGATTTACGAGTGTTTTAACAAAATATGAGTGAAAAAGCCTATTCCAAAATCTGATTCGGATATGCCTTATCCACTCTAGTTTGAACCCATGACGGCTGACACGAAATATTAATTTACTGAGAGTAAAAGTTAATTTACTAAGACTAAATATATATATAATTAAGGAAAAAGTCAATAACTTTTTTAAATTGTATAAAAATAATTTTTCTTGTCGAAAAAAACAAGGTTAAATACAGTAAAATAATGTGTCCCATGCAGGAATGTACGGATGGTGACGCAGGTGTATTTTGTATTCGGGGTTAATACTGTTGATAAGAAGAGGCAATGTGAAAATATCGGCACATTTATGATAGGTAGCAATATTGAGTCTGGGCTTGAATTTACAAAGAATTTTACTACCTTCACGAAGGATTTCGTTTTCGCAGCCTTCGGCATCAATTTTAATATATGTAGGTTGCGAGTCACCGCATAAAGTCGTAAGTGTTACACAGTCAGTAAGGTTATTTCCGCCAACAGCAGATTGCCTGCCGTGAAGGTCAGAAAAACCAATTTTGCCGTCAATATCTGCAACCGCAACATTAAAGGCGTTGAAATTTATAAGGTGAGAGCAATTGACAACAAGCTTGTTAAATGTTTTTGTGTCCGGCTCTGCACAGATTATCTGATTATAGGAGTTGTTTGTGTAAGAAAGAAATTTTTCTACTGTATCTCCACGGTATGCACCAATATCAATATATGTTTCATTACTGTTAAGTTGAAGAATATTATTAAATGCTTCGTCTTCTTGGGTTGTAATATTTTTTAATACGTCAAGCTCACCGCCGAAAAGAAAATTAACATAACCTGCAAAGATGTTTTTTGAAAAGTCATCCGCCATTAAATTATATGCAGAATTAATTTTTTCTTCATTTGCAATCAGAAAATTTCTGTCGAAAATTTCGGTGCCGATAACAGGCACAACAGGAACAAGAACTTTATGATTTTTGGCTATGCTGTAAATGTTTTCCATAACTTCGGGGATTGATGAACCGAAAGTTACAATGATGGTGAAGGATTCGTATTTTTCTTCAAAAAAGGAGAGGGGCATAACCTGAAAGCCTCTGAAAATTCTATTTCTGACAAAAGTTGAACTTGCAGTTACACCGTTTATTTTAATATTAAGTTTTTCAAGAATATCAAGAACTTTATCGGCACCGTTGCCGGTACCGTACATAATGATTGGTTCAGTTGTGTTTTGCAACTTCTCCCAAACGGAAAGCGTATCAATTTTAAAATCCATAATTGCACCTTTTTTGAAAAAATTTAAAAATATCCGACAAAGCTTTACTCTGTCGGATATTTTGATTAATTAAATTCACCTGCAGATGTGCTCATTAAAGAAATAAGGTTGTAGCCATTTTCGGTTTTCTTGAGAGTAATGTCTGCATATTTATCAGGTTGGGCGGCGATTAAGTTGCCTTGTGCATCAACCTCTACGTTGCTTGTACCTACGTAACCAATTCTGAGCTGAATAAAATCGCCTGTTACTTTTGCAGATTCGATTCTGACAGCAAACGGAGGAGCGATACCTGTAAGTGGAACGTAGTAAACTGCTTTTGCTGCATCATAAATAAACTCGTAGCCGTAGCCTACAACGTTTCCGTGAGAAATTTCAACATCGTTACCGAACATTGCTTTGTAGTGTTTTTCTACATCTGCAACGGGAACCACAAGACCTTTTTCCGTTACGTCGTAAGTGCTTGTAGTAATTTCATCATTCATAAGTGAGCAAATTGCAATATTTCTCAAATCGTCTTTGTTGGCAGAGGTGATATCTGAAAATGATATAGGGTCAACGCCAACAACCCAGGTAAGAAAATCAGCATATTCTTCATATTGGATTTCTTCTTCGGTTTTTGGTGCATAAGTATCTTTAATGTGTAAAACTATGCTTATAATACCAACAACTGCAAGGGCAATAATAAAAAGACCGAATAAAAAGGGAGCAATTTTCTTTTTCTCTTTTATAGTAATAATTTCTTCCATAATAATTACCTGCTGTATTTTTGCCTGTTACGTTCGGTGCGGCGTTCAATTGCTTCCTTACGAGCCTTTTCTTTTGCACGTTTTTTCTTTTCAGCCTCTTTTTGACGGAGGATAAGATTGATTCTGAAAACAACGATTGTTCCGCCGATAACCTGAATGATTTCACACTTTGTAGCTTCTGCAATTTTAGCTGCAAGCTCTTTCGGTGATTCAGGTGCAGTTTCAAGGTGAACTTTGATTTTGAAAAGTTCGCGTGTGTTGAATGTGTCTTCAAGTTGAGCCACAACTGCATCTGTAATGCCTTCTTTACCAATCTGGAAAATAGGGTCAAGGCCATTTGCTTCGGCTCTTAATTTTGCTCTTTCTTTACTTGTCATTTTGTTTTCTCCAATAAATTATTCCTTTGACCAGGTTGTGCCTTCACGTGTGTCGAGAAGTTTGATGCCTTTTTCAAGAAGCTCGTTACGGATTCTGTCCGCCTCTGCAAAGTTCTTTTCTTTCTTTGCGGCAGCTCTTAAAGCAATTTGCTCTTCAACATAAAGTGTAAGCTCATCTTTTTCGCCCTGAGGCTCTTCTTTACCTTCAGATAATTTCTTTGCACCTTCAATAAGGTCGAGAGAAAGCACTTTGTCAAAGTCACTGAGTAAATATAACTTTGTTTTATCGTTTGTATTCTCTTTAAGAACATCATAAATTGCAGTAATTGCAAGTGAAGTGTTTATATCGTTATCAAGTGCGGCTTTGAAACTGCCTTGAAGTTTTTCAATTGCAGCAGTGTCTAATTCCTGAGAATCATCTTCTTTAAGAGATGCGATTTTTTTGAGAAGTTTTTCATACGCAGTTGCTGCACCGTCAAGATTTTCATAAGAGAAAACAAGTTGTTTTCTATAGTGTGACTGTAAGCAGAAGAAGCGGTATGCAAGAGGATTGTAGCCTTTTTCTTCAAGAAGTGAAACTGTGAGGAATTCACCTTTAGATTTACTCATTTTACCTGAGTTAGTGTTAAGATGAAGCACGTGGAACCAGAAGTTACACCATTTGTGACCGATAAACGCTTCGCTTTGTGCAATTTCGTTTGTGTGGTGAGGGAATGCATTATCAATACCGCCGCAGTGAATATCAAGGTATTCGCCTAAATGCTTAAGGCTGATAGCGGAACATTCTATATGCCAACCCGGGTAACCAACGCCCCAAGGAGAATCCCATTTAAGAGCCTGCTCTTCAAACTTTGATTTTGTGAACCACAAAACAAAGTCGTTTTTGTTGCGCTTGTTCGTATCTTCTTCTACGCCCTCGCGTACACCAACCATAAGCTCTTCGATATCGTGTTTGTTAAAAACGTAATATTCGTCTAATTTTGATGTATCGAAATAAACGTTACCGCCTGCAAGGTATGCATAGTCTTTTTCAATAAGACCCTCAACCATTTCAATGAATTCTTTGATGCAGTTTGTTGCAGGTTCAACTACATCAGGGATTTTGATGTTAAGTTTTTCGCAATCCTTGAAAAATGCTTCTGTATAGAATCTTGCAATATCCATAACAGTTTTATTTTCACGCTTTGCGCCTTTAACCATTTTATCTTCGCCGGTGTCGGCATCGCTTGAAAGGTGACCAACGTCGGTGATGTTCATAACACGTTTTACATCGTAGCCACTGTAACGCAAATGCTTTTCAAGAATATCTTCCATAATGTAGCTTCTTAAATTACCGATGTGCGCAAAATGGTAAACTGTAGGGCCACAAGTGTACATACTTACTTTGCCCGGAACATTTTCTTTAAAATCTTCTTTTTTTCGTGTAAGTGAATTGTAAAGTTTCATATATCCTCCGATTAGCTTACTTTGAGAAGTCTATAATTTTTATTGATTGTTTAACGTAAATTATTCCTGAAATAACACAAAGAATTGCGGTGATGCTTAAAAGGACATTTGCAACAGTTGTAAGCGGGAAATTCTCGCCTAAAACCTTGCAATAGTCAAGCTCTGCAAGAAGCATAATAACTATTGAAAAAACCATTTGAGAAACGGTTTTCATTTTGCCGTAAATATTTGCAGGAATTACAATGTTCTGTGCAGTAGCAACAAGCCTAAAAGATGTAATGGTGAATTCACGTAAAAGAACTATCATTATTATCCACACATTGCAAAGTCCGAATTGCATAAAGCCTAAAAGAGCAGCAGTTGTAAGAATTTTATCTGCAACAGGGTCGGCAAGCTGACCGAATACAGTGACTATGCCGTTCTTTCGTGCAAGTTTGCCATCAAGGAAATCTGTGAATGAGCCTACCGCAAAGATTATAAGCCCCCACAAAAAGTGGTGCGGTATATTACTGAGGAAGACGGCAAGAAAAACAGGTGTGAGAAATATTCTGATAATTGTCAGAATATTGGGAGTGTTTAATGTTTTCATACTGCTTCACCAATAAGTGCAAAGTCGTCTTTATCAAAAATCTCAACAGGAACAATATCACCGTCATCTATTCTGTAACCTGATGTGAAAACAACGCTGTTATCAATATCAGGGGCATCCATATAAGTTCTGCCCATATAACTGTCTGTGTAAGGGTCATAGCCTTCAACAAGCACGTCAAAGGTTTTGCCGATAAATGATTCAAGCTTTTCTTGCGAAATTCTGAATTGCTGATCCATAATAACCTCTGCTCTATGAGCAGCTGTTTCAGGGTCAACCTGGTTCGGAAAATCGTAAGCCGGTGTGCCTTCTTCACGGGAATATGCAAAGCAGCCTACTCTGTCAAGCTTTGATTCTTCAACAAATTCGGAAAGGGTAGTGAAGTTGTCTTCTGTTTCGCCCGGGAAACCTGTGATGAATGTTGTTCTTATAACAATATCAGGGATACGGCTCCTTAATTTGTTGACAAGGTCGAGAAGAGTTTGCTTGTTGCCGTGTCTGTTCATTGCTTTAAGGATTTCGCCATCTGCGTGTTGCATAGGGATATCGATATAATTGCAAACCTTTTCGTTTCTTGCGATAGCGTCAATAAGCTCGTCTGTAATTCTGTCAGGGTAACAGTAGAGAAGACGAATCCAGTGAAGATTTTCAAGCTTGTTGAGTTTATCTAAAAGTTCAGGTAACTTTAATTCGCCGTAAATATCTTCACCATATTTTGTTGTATCCTGTGCAACAAGAATGATTTCTTTAACACCTTTTTTGCAAAGCATAGCTGCTTCTTCAAGAATGTCATCCATTTCTCTGCTTCTGAAGCCGCCGCGAATTGATGGGATTGCACAATAAGAGCAACAGTTGGAGCAGCCTTCTGCAATTTTAAGGTAAGCAGTATATTCCGGAGTTGTGAGGATTCTGCCGCCGTTTAAAGGCAGATTCTCTTTGTCAGGGAAAGATTTGAATGGTTCATCCTCTTCGAAAAGTGCGTTGCACGCTTCAACAATATCATCGTTGGCACCAATGCCTATAACGCCGTCAATTTCAGGAATTTCATCAAAAATTTCTTCTGCATATCTTTGTGCAAGGCAACCTGTAACGAGAATTTTTTGTAAAAGACCGTCTTCCTTGTAATCAACCATTTCGAGAATAGCATCTATTGATTCTTTTTTTGCATCCTCAATAAAGCCACAGGTGTTGACAATGACAACGTCTGCCTTGTCTGCTTCCTGAACAAGAATGTAACCTGCATCTACAAGTTTTTTTAACATAATTTCGGCATCAACCTGATTTTTAGGGCAACCAAGGCTGACCATTCCAACTTTACGTTCCATAAAATTCACCTCTGAATTTCTGTATCAAATTCCCGTAAGGCCGCTTTTATATCGTGGTAAGAATACCCCATACGTATAAAACGGTTAACGAGACGTTTTGTATCTTTTTCATTTCCTATATAATTAATATATTTAGACTGTATCATATCTATAATACGCGTAATTGGCTCATTGTCAAGACTTTTAAGCGTATTATCTGTGATTTCTGATGAAATACCTTTCTGTTTTAACTCGTAAGAAATGCGTCTTAAATCGAATTTTTTTACTTCAAAAAGGTGACGAGCATAACTTTTTGCAAAGCTTTCATCATCAATATAACCACGATAAATCATTTTATCAATGGCACGTGTTGCAGACTCGTTACCATATTTGGTTTTTAGTTTGTTGTAAAGTTCTTTTTGAGAATATGCACGCATTGAAAGATATTGGATACCTTTCTCATAAGCAGAGCGAAAGCCTGCTTCCTCTTTCAAGGAAGCAAGCTCATCTTCTGTAATTTCCTGGTTTTCTTTAAATCCTGCTTTATACCAAAAATCGTCGTATAAAGTCAGAGTGTATTCACCATCTATGTAGATGTGAACCTTGTTGCCGTTACCGGCTTTAGATGTAATTTTCATTATTCGTCGTCATCAACGGCAATGTCAAGCTTTGCTCTTGCTTTTTCTTTTGTAACAGGCTCAACAGGAGCAGCCTCTGCCATTTCTCTTCTTGAAATAGGATTCCTTGCAGAGATAAGGTTTCTGATGCTTTCGCGTACTTTGCCTTCAATTTCTGCACAGAATTCAGGAGTGTTTCTGATATATTCTTTAACGTTATCTCTGCCTTGGCCAAGACGTTCTTCGCCATAGTAGAACCAGGCACCGCTTTTACGGACGATATCCATTTTTACGGCAAGGTCAAGAATCTCGCCGTATTTGGAGATACCTTCACCGTACATGATGTCAAATTCTGCTTCTTTGAATGGTGGAGCAACCTTGTTTTTAACAATTTTAGCACGTGTTCTGGAGCCGATAAATTCATTACCTGCACCTTTTAATTGTTCAACTCTTCTTACGTCAATACGTATAGTTGAGTAGAATTTAAGTGCACGGCCACCTGTTGTAACCTCAGGGTTACCATAAATAACGCCAACTTTTTCACGAAGCTGGTTGATGAAAATAACAGTTGTATTGGATTTTGAAATTGCACCTGTAAGCTTTCTGAGAGCTTGTGACATAAGACGAGCGTGAAGACCTACATGGGAGTCACCCATTTCACCTTCGATTTCTGCTTTTGGAACAAGTGCGGCAACAGAGTCCACAACAATAACGTCAAGGGCGCCTGAACGAGCAAGGTATTCTGCAATTTCAAGAGCTTGTTCACCATTATCAGGCTGTGAAACAAGAAGCGAATCAATATCAACGCCCAATGCTGCAGCATAAATAGGGTCAAGAGCGTGCTCTGCATCGATGAATGCAGCTTCGCCGCCCATTTTTTGTGCTTCTGATACAACGTGAAGAGCGAGTGTGGTTTTACCTGAAGATTCAGGCCCATATATTTCTATGATTCTGCCTTTGGGAAGACCGCCGATACCTGTTGCGGCATCAAGAGCGATTGAACCTGTAGGAATAGCTTCAATATTCATACCGGCATTTTCACCAAGACGCATAATTGCACCTTTACCGAAATTCTTTTCTATCTGAGAGAGCGCAGTTTCCAGCGCTTTGCTTTTTTCTGATTTTTCTGCCATTGTGGAACTCCTTTCAAAGTGTACAAATGTTCGGTTACGAGTGCTATTATATATGATGTATTTGTAAAAATCAAGCAATTTTCAAAAAAATATTTGAAAAATTTGCTTATAATATGTGAAACTTTATAAAAAGGTGCCAATTATAAAAAAAATACTTGCATTTGCATTCAAAAGGTGATATGATACATTTCGTTGTCTTATGATTAGACGTAATTTCGAAATTATTTTATTAAAAAGACAAGGAGGTGCAGCTCAATGGCAAAATGCGAATTTTGTAACAAAGAGGTTGCTTTCGGCATTAAGGTTTCTCACTCACACAGACGTTCAAACAGAACTTGGAAACCAAACGTAAAGAGAGTTAAGGCTATCGTTAACGGCTCACCAAAGAGAGTTTATGCTTGCACACGTTGCTTGCGCTCAGGTAAGGTTACTCGTGCTATCTAATTGAAATCAGATTGCAAAGCAATTCAGCCCCGAAGGTATCTTCGGGGCTTTGCTTTTTGTTTTTTGAACAAAAGTTAATGTTTTTTTTGTAAAAATATTCTAATTGAAAACAGAGAATGAATGTAATATAATTAAAGTAGTATATTATGTACACTAAGAGGTGAGATTTTGAAGAAAAATAAAAAACTATGTCTTATTATTGCTTTGGTTATTGCGGTCAGTTGTTTTGTGCTTCCGTATAAAATCGGTGATAATTATGCAACTGCGGCAGGTGATGTAACAGAGCTAAAGTCATCAGACGTAGAGTATGAGGTTTTTGATTTGGATGGTAAAGACGTAGCGGCTATATATGGGTACTACGGCACGTATGCTAAAATCTCAATTCCCGAAAAAATAGATGGATACCCCGTGGGTTACCTTGAGAGTTCCTCTTTTGGTGATAATGAGTATCTTGAATACGTTGAATTACCGTCTACCGTTGAATATATTGCAGGTGGAGCCTTCGATTACAGCATGTCGCTTCAACAGATTGTTATTTCACCAAATAATAAATATTTCACATCTGTTGACGGTGTATTATACAATAAGGATGTAACTACACTTGTTGCTTTCCCCGGGGGACGTGGTGGCGAATTTACGCTTCCGAAAAGTGTTACTTCAATTGGTGACGCAGCTTTCGCTAACTGCAAAAATATAACATCCGTTAAAATGTATAATAATGTTGAATATATTGGTATGAGTGCTTTTGAAGGATGCTCGTCACTTTCATCTATCAGATTAAGTGATAATTTAAAAACCTTAGCATATAAGGCACTTTACAATTGTATGAATCTTGAAGAGATTCACTTGCCATATTCATTAAAGTCTATAGGTAAAAATGCATTGGCTGGCGGAATTGATTCTGACGATAATGTTTATTACCATACAACAAAAGGTATATATTATGTTGCAGGCTCATACAGTGAAACTTATGCAAAAGAATTGCATTTGCCTAAGGGATATATAATTTCAGAGCCAAGAACAATTACTGATATTGATACAAATACGGTTCTTTATGATTCTTCAAACGTTTTCCCTAAGGATAAAAAACTTGATATAACAGTCAAGGTTTTACCTAATGAGAATTATGCTTCAAAAATCCCTGTAAGATATGCTGATTTATCAGTTTATCAGATAGCGTTTACCGTAAACGGAGTAGAAACTTCTCTTTCAAAGGAATCTGTTGTAAAATTCAATTCCTTCTCTGAAAACGCAATTCCTACGGCAACAAAGGTGTTTGTTCAACGTTCAGGTGTCCTTGTTGAGCAGACCCGTGCACCACAGGCGGCTTTCGTGGGAACTATGTTTTATGGTAAAGATGTATTTTACGTTATTACAAACAACGATTTTTCACTTAAAGGCGATATAGACGGCGACGGTATACATTCTATATATGACGCACGTTTTGCATTGTGCCTTTCTGCAGACCTTGTAAGTAATGTTACTGATGCACAGAAGAAGACTGCAAACGTTGATGGTAAAACAGGAATAGATACAAATGATGCGTATGAAATTCTTTGCTATGCGGCGGGAATAAAATAATAAATTAAACTCATGGAGGAAATACAAATGATAGGTTTAGGAAAATACAAAGCAAAAATTAACAATATGTTCTTTAAGGGCGATGCGATTTTCGAACTTGAAAATGAAAATGGCAACTATGAAATGGAAATTGAACTTCAGGGTGCAGATTTTGATATGCCTGATTTCAAGCTTTCTGACGTAGCAGAGGATGGCAATACACTTACTGCTAAGGCAACAACATCTCTTCTTCCAGGTAAAGATATTGATGTTGAGCTTACTTTTGAAGATGATAAGTGTAATGGATTCCTTAAAATTCCTTTCATCGGCAAAATCAAAATTAAAGATGCAGAAAAAATTGGCTGATTATTAATTTAAAAGTAAAAAACGCGTCCCATCGGGACGCGTTTTTTTATGTATAAATTCAGTTTGTGTAATAAATCGTCTGACCGTCATCAACGGAGCGTGTAAGCCAGGTGTTACCGCCGATAATGCAGTTGTCACCGATTTTTGTATCACCGCCGAGAATAGTTGCATTGGCATAAATAACAACGTTATTGCCGATGTCAGGATGACGTTTGATATCTTTAACAGGATTACCGTTTTCGTCAAGCTTGAAGCTTTTTGCACCAAGGGTCACACCCTGATATATCTTAACTCTGTTACCGATTGTTGTTGTTTCACCAATAACAATACCGGTACCGTGGTCAATACAGAAATATTCACCGATTTTTGCACCTGCGTGTATATCCACACCTGTTTTTTCGTGGGCAAATTCCGTCATAATTCTTGGAATGAGCGGAACCTTTAAATCGTAAAGCACGTGAGCAATTCTATAAATGGAAATAGCATAAAAGCCCGGGTAGCAGATAAGTACTTCTTCGTGACATTTTGCGGCAGGGTCACCTTCGTAAATTGCTTCAATATCTTTTATGAGAAGATTTTTAACGTTAGGTAATTCGCTTATGAATTTATTACAGATTTCTTCAGGAGAAACAGCTGTTTTTGTGCCGTTGAATTCATAGGCTCCTTCAATTTGTGCTACGAGTCTGTTGTAAATATTGAGAAGCAACTCTGTTTGAGAGAGTACGTTTTCACTGCCTTCGCTATGCTTGAAATAATTAGGAAAAAGAAGGGATTGAAGGTCTTTTATAACCTTGATAACTTCCTTTCTGTCAGGGATAAGAAGACGGTTTTTATCATTTTTCAAAAAACAGTTATCAGAGATATTTTCAAGTTCTTTGACAGTGCCTGTAATAAGGCCAATAGATTCAAAAAAATTATCCATATTATTAATCCTCGTAAAGTTTTGTAGTCAGGTATCGTTCACCTGAGTCAGTAAGTATTGCAACAATTGTTTTGCCTTTATTTTCAGGTCGGTTTGCCAGAATTTTACAAGCCTTTATAACTGCTCCTGCAGATATACCGACTACGATGCCTTCGGAAGCGGCAACCTGCTTTGCACAACAGAACGCGTCTTCGTCTGAAACATCAATAATTTCGTCGTAAATGGTTGTATCTAAGGTTTCGGGAATAAAGTTTGCACCGATTCCCTGTATGCCGTGGGAAGCGGCAAAGCCCTTTGTGAGAAGCGGTGATTTTTCAGGCTCAACACCAATAATTTTTATATCGGGATTTTGCTCTTTTAAGAATTTTCCTGTGCCTGAAAGAGTACCGCCTGTGCCTATGCTTGCAACAAAAATATCCACATTACCATCGGTATCTCGCCATATTTCAGAACCCGTTGTTGTGTAATGAGAAAGGGGATTTGAAGAGTTTGTAAATTGATTAGGGATAAAAGCATTTTCATACTCTTTTGCAAGTTCATTTGCTTTTTCTATAGCGCCTTTCATACCCTTGGCGCCATCTGTAAGAATGACTTGTGCACCGTAAGCCTTTGTTAAAAGAATACGCTCCTTGCTCATAGTTTCAGGCATAACAATAATAACCTTGTAGCCTTTTGATGTGCCAATCGATGCAAGAGCTATACCAGTGTTACCGCTTGTCGGCTCGATGATAACGGAACCGGGTTTCAGAATCCCGTTTTCTTCTGCCTGTTTTATCATTTCTGCTGCAGGTCTGTCTTTGGCACTTGAGGTAGGGTTGAAGCACTCAAGTTTACAAAGAATTGTTGCATTGAGATTTTCCTTTTTTTCAATGTTGCAGATTTCAAGAAGAGGTGTGTTACCTACCAATTGAGAAATGTTCTTGTATATTTTCATAAATACCGCATCCTTTTCGGGTATTTTATCACAAAAATATTGTTATTACAAGTAACAAAAAACGGCAAATATAAGCCAAAAACAAACAAAAAAGTAAAAAATATTTTATATGTGCTATATTGTGACATTTTTTGACAAGAGGAATATGTATAATTCTAAATGAAAGAGATAGAATTTGTCTGAAAATAAAGATAAAGGAGTTTTTTGAAATGACGTTGGAACAATTTTTTATGGTGCATAAAATCGAGTATCACTGGTTGATAATAAAGATGCTTAGAAAAAGAAGAGAAAAGCTTTCAGGAAACAAGAAAAATAGGTCAATAGCAGCAGAAAATCTGCACCGTTACAAGGCAGAACAAACTTTGGTTAGATACGAAATAACAATAGGCTTGCGTGATGCTTACGGGTTCTGGAAACAGTGAAAAAACTAAAAATATAATATATTGCCATTTTATTGTGTATGTTTACTAAAATTTTTTGTGCCAGAATATGCCTTTTTTCTGTAAAAACTATGGAAATATTGAAATTTATGTGATACAATAATTGGTGGTTTGATATACCTAAATAAGTATTTTAAATTTTTGGAGGTAAATTATGAGCAAAAAATTCGTTTATTTGTTCAAAGAAGGCGACGCTTCAATGCGTGAACTTCTCGGCGGTAAGGGCGCTAACCTTGCTGAAATGACCAAAATTGGTCTTCCTGTTCCTCAGGGCTTCACAATTTCAACAGAAGCTTGTACACAGTACTACGAAGATGGCAGAAAAATTGACGATGATATCCAGGCTGAAATCATGGAAAATATCATCAAGATGGAAGAAATCACCGGCAAGAAATTCGGTGACCTCGAAAATCCTCTTCTCGTATCTGTTCGTTCAGGTGCTCGTGCATCAATGCCTGGTATGATGGATACAATTCTTAACCTTGGTCTTAACGAAGATGTTGTTAACGTTATGGCTGAAAAGTCAGGCAACGCTCGTTGGGCATGGGACTGCTACAGAAGATTCATTCAGATGTATTCTGACGTTGTTATGGAAGTTGGTAAGAAATACTTCGAAGAACTTATCGAC
>JAZRKV010000030.1:0-31292 GCA_045646545.1 Acutalibacteraceae bacterium | reverse complement strand
GAGGGCAAGGAGCACCACTGCGAATTTGACGGAACAGACACTGTTTTGACCCCTGACGGAAGCTTCTGCGCGGCACCTGTAACACACAAAGTTACATTGGGTGAGATTGTCGACCTTCTGGATACTTTTGCAAATCAGCCAAAAACTCTTGTAATTCCCGAAATACCTGACAACTCTTTTGCAAAAAAACTCTATTCAACATATCTTTCATATCTTCCAAAGGAAAAAGCTTCTTTTGAGCTTAAGATGAATGTTGATGCACGAGGAAGCTTTACAGAGCTTTTAAAAACAGAAAAATGCGGACAAATCAGTGTTAATATTTCCAAACCGGGTATTACAAAGGGTCAGCATTGGCACAACACAAAATGGGAATTTTTTATTGTTGTTTCAGGTAAAGGTCTTATTCAACAACGTAAAATCGGCACAGATGAAGTGTTGAATTTTGAAGTCAGCGGTGAAAAAATAGAAGCAATTCACATGCTTCCCGGCTATACTCACAACATTATAAATCTTTCCGACACAGAAGATTTAGTTACAGTTATGTGGGCTAATGAACAGTTTGACAGCTCAAAGCCCGATACATTCTTTGAGGAGGTAGAATAATGGATATTAAACTTGATTATTCAGATGTTTCCTTTAAAAATAACGGCAAGCTTAAATTGCTTATAATTGTGGGTACACGTCCTGAAATTATTCGTCTTGCGGCGGTAATTAACAAGTGCCGCAAATATTTTGACTGTGTACTTGCACATACAGGTCAGAATTACGATTATAACCTTAATGGCGTTTTCTTTAAAGATTTGAAGCTTCAGGAGCCTGAGGTTTATATGGATGCAGTTGGTGACGATTTGGGTGCAACTGTTGGTAACATTATCAACTGTTCATACAAGCTTATGAATCAGATTAAGCCTGATGCTCTTCTTGTTCTCGGCGACACAAACTCTTGTCTTTCTGCAATTTCTGCAAAGCGTCTTCATATTCCGATTTTCCATATGGAAGCGGGTAACCGTTGTAAGGATGAGTGCCTTCCTGAAGAAACAAACAGACGTATTGTTGATATTATTTCCGATGTCAATCTTGCATACAGTGAACACGCAAGACGTTATCTTGCAGACTGCGGTCTTCCTAAGGAGCGCACATATGTTACAGGCTCACCTATGGCAGAGGTGCTTCATGAAAATTTAAAGGATATTGAAGCATCAGATATTCTTACAAAATTAAATCTTGAAAAGAAAAAATATATTCTTCTTTCTGCTCATAGAGAAGAAAATATTGATACTCAGAACAATTTCCTTTCTCTTTTTACTGCAATCAATAAAATTGCAGAAAAGTATGATATGCCTATTCTTTATTCCTGTCATCCTCGTTCAAAAAAACGTCTTGAGGAGAGCGGATTTAAGCTTGATGAACGTGTAATCCGTCATGAGCCTTTAGGCTTCCACGATTATAACAAGCTTCAAATGAATGCTTTTGCGGTAATTTCTGATAGTGGTACTCTTCCTGAAGAGTCTAGTTTCTTTACTTCTGTGGGTAATCCTATTCCTGCAGTATGTATCAGAACTTCTACCGAGCGCCCTGAAGCACTTGATAAGGGTTGCTTTGTGCTTGCAGGTATTGACGAAAAGTCACTTCTTCAAGCAGTGGAAACGGCAGTTTCAATGAATGAAGACGGTAGCCTTGGTATTCCTGTACCGGATTACGTTGAAGAAACAGTTTCTACAAAGGTAGTTAAAATTATACAAAGCTATACAGGTATTGTAGATAAAATGGTTTGGAGAAAATATTAATTTTCTGGCTATTTTAAATTGCGGATGTGATTTTATGAAGTATGCTCTTATTGGTTGTGGTAGAGTAGCACCAAACCATATAAAAGCGGCAAAATTAAATAACCTTGAAATTGTTGCAGTGTGTGATATTGATTACTCTAAGGCAGTAAAATTTGCATCAGATAATGATATTGCCGATGTAAACGTTTACGCCGATTATAAACAACTGCTTGCAAAAGAGACTCTTGATTTTGTAAGTATTGCAACCGTAAGCGGCACACACGGTGAAATTGCTATGTATTGCGCGGAGCAAGGCGTGAATTTTCTTGTAGAAAAGCCAATGGCAATGAGCATCAATGAGGCGGATGAAATAATAAAAAAAGCCGAAAAAAGTGGTGTAATTGCAGGCGTTTGTCACCAGAATCGTTTTAATATAGCCGTTCAGGAGCTACGTAGAGCAGTTGAACAAAACCGTTTCGGTAAGTTTTCTCACGGAAGCATTCACGTGCGTTGGTGCAGAAATGAAATTTATTACAAGCAGGATGACTGGCGTGGCAAATGGGCTCTCGACGGTGGAGCACTTATGAATCAATGCATTCACGGTATAGACCTTTTGCGTTGGATGCTGGGTGATGAAATTGAAAGTGTTTATGGCTCTGTAAGGAATCAACTTCATCCGTACATAGAGGCAGAGGACATTGGAGTTGCCGTTGTTAATTTTAAAAATGGTGCAGTTGCAACAATAGAGGGCACGGTAAATACCATTGATGATTTAGAAGAGACCTTGTGCGTTTTTGGTGAAAAAGGTATGGTGCGTCTTGGTGGTATGAGTGCTTCTACAGTAGATGTATGGCAATTCAAGGATGAAGAAGCTGCCGACTCTGACCGCCGCTATATTGAAGAAAAAGCACCAAACGTTTATGGTAATGGTCACACAAGTCTTTTCCTTGATTTTGTTAATGCAATTAAAGAAAACAGGCAACCATACGTTACTATTTATGATGGTAAAAGAGCGGTGGAGCTTGTTCTTGCTATTTATAAAAGTCAGAAAACAGGGGAAAAGGTAACTTTCCCGTTAACAGATTTTTCCACTATTGAAATGATATAATAAAAACCCGTTTGTTATTAACAAACGGGTTTTACTTTTATTTCAATTCTTCAAATTCAGGCATTATGTAAGTAGTTGTTGAGATAAACATTACTTTCATTTCGCCGTAGGAATATTCATTTAAGCTTCTGTTTTCACTAGCCCTTTTTGATTCCAGTTTTTTGTTTATGGAATATATTGCAATAAGTGTATCTTTATTGCGCTTCAAGGTGCCATCTGCATTTTTTGTTCCGTCAAACTCAAGCACGATATTACTGTCGTTTTCTGGGACTGTGTAAAGGGCAACCAATGTGTTTACAGGAACTTTATATTTTGATGCAATTGATTTTATGTATCTGTTG
The DNA here is from genome assembly GCA_045646545.1 of Acutalibacteraceae bacterium. Taxonomy (GTDB): domain Bacteria; phylum Bacillota; class Clostridia; order Oscillospirales; family Acutalibacteraceae; genus DTU089. The sequence continues at coordinate 28,077 of JAZRKV010000030.1, read as the reverse complement.
TTTGGGTCATCGGAGAATGCCATTTCACCTGTTTTGTTTAAGGTTTCTGTTGACTGTGGAGCAGTTGTAGTTGTGGTGGCAGCAGTTGTTTTTTCGGGTTCTGTTGATGTAGGTTCACTTGCTGTGGGAACAGGCGCAGGTTTTGTTACAGGTAACGTATTTTCAATTGTTTCGGTTATTGTTATATCAATTACAGTTGAATTATCGGAAAGATTCTCGATATCTGTGGAGGGTTGTGTGTTTGCGGGTAAATTATCTGATGCAATTGCTTCGGTTGTTGCTTTTGTAGTATCAGAAATATTTACTTTTGTTTCACATCCTGAAAGGGATACAACAATAATAATGCATGTTAAAAACAAAAAAACTTTTTTCATTTTATTTCTCCATAATATTTTATAGTAACAGTATAACACAAATTTAAACGTAATTCAAATACTTGCAATTATGTATATATATATAGTATAATGAAATATAAAGTAAATTAAGGTGGTGTAGTATATGTTTTTATGTCCGCAACCTAAAAAACTTGAATTGAAAAAGGGTTTTTACAAATTTGAAGTAGGCACAGAGCCAAAAAAAGAAATAAAAATCACGCCTCTTCTTGCTCAGAAAGAGAGCTATAGAATAGAGATTGACGAAAACGGTGTTCATATTGAGGCGGCAGATAAAAAAGGTGTTTACTACGCCGGCATAACCCTTAATCAACTGATGAAAAATTACAGAGGTTGTTTGCCTTTTATTTATATTTATGATGAGCCTGAATTTTATTATCGTGGGTTTATGATTGATACCTGCCGTCATTTCTTTTCTGTTGAAGAATTAAAAAAGATGATTAATGCGGCATCGTATTTTAAATTCAATAAATTCCATTTTCATCTTACAGATGACCAGGGCTTCAGAATAGAGCTGGAATCTTATCCCGAAATAACAGCAATCGGCTCTGTTCGTAAGGGTTCACATTTTGGCAAGAGTCACGATGATAACGAAACATACGGTGGTTATTATACAAAGCAGGAGCTTAAAGAAATTGTGGAATATTGTGAGGAACGTTTTATTGAGGTTATTCCTGAATTTGACGTACCTGGCCACACAAGTGCACTTCTTGCCGCAATGCCGCAACTTTCTTGTAATGGTGAGGAAGTTGAGGTTAAAGAAACTGCGGGTATTTTCCCGGATGTTTTATGCGTGGGTAAAGAAGAGACCTTTAAGGTTATCTGTGATATTTTTGATGAAATATGCGATATTTTTCCAGGCGAGTATATACATATAGGCGGTGACGAAGTTCCCAAGGCTAATTGGAACGGGTGTCCTGTCTGTCAGGCAAAGCGTGAAGAAAACGGCTTTAAAACTATGGAAGAATTGCAGGGTAAATTCACAAGTGACCTGAGCTTTTATTTAAAGAAAAAAGGCAAGAAGGCAATTTGTTGGAATGAAGCTATCAGAGGCGGTAATGTAGAAAAGGATAATATTACCGTTGCTTGGTGGATGGATAAAACTGATGCGACTATTGATTGGGCAAATAATGGCGGTCCTATTATTCTTGAAAATTTTGCACCGTTTTACGTAGATTATCCGTATGGTATGCATTCCTTGAGAGATATTTATACCTTTAATCCTCAAAAAATTAAAAGCCTTACAGACTTGGGCAGGTCTTCGGTTGTTGGTGTAGAGAGCCCTATATGGACAGAGTTTGTAATTGAGCCTGAGACTATGCATAAGCTATGCTTCCCACGTTGGTTTGCAGTTTCAGAAATTGCATGGAATGGCGGAAGTGAAAGGGATTTTGCCGCATTTCTTAAAACGTCACAGTTTTTCTGCGAGGTACTAAATGAAATGGGTATTACTGCCGCTCATGAGAGCGAATGGAACATTTTGCCTCACACAAGGCTTTCCCAGACGCTTAATTTTGCAACAAAAAATATTTCCAAAAAGACGATTATTGATTTTTTGAGAGGTAATAATAAATGATTAAGTATTCTGTAATCGGTACTTCGTGGATTACAAAATCTTTTATAGATGGTGCAAGGCTTTGCGATGAATTGCTTCTCGATGGCGTTTACTCACGCTCGAAAGATAAAGGTGAGCAGTTTAAATCAGAAACCGGAGCAAAAAGAGTTTTTACTTCACTTTCAGATTTAGCAGAAAGTGATACCGATTTGATTTATGTGGCTTCACCAAATGTTTTTCACTATGAACAATGTAAACTTCTTCTTGAAAGTGGAAAGCACGTAATATGCGAAAAACCTATAACCATTACTGCAAGTGAATTTGAATCCTTATGTGATTTGGCACGTAGTAAAAATCTTGTGTATTTTGAAGCAATTATGTATATGCATTCACCTGCAAGAAAAGTTTTGAAAGAAAAAGTCAAAGAACTTGGTAATATCCGTAGCGCTACTTTTGATTTTTCTCAACTTTCTTCAAAATACAAAGCACTTGTAAATGGTGAATTACCAAACATTTTTAATCCTGAAATGAAAACAGGTGCACTTAATGATTTGGGTATTTATTGCGTATATCCTTGTGTTGATTTGTTCGGTGTGCCTGATGAGATTATACCATCTCAGCATTTTCTTTCTACGGGTGCAGACGGATGCGGTGCCGCATTTTTTAAGTATGGTGATAAATTAGTTACCATAACTTATTCAAAAATTGGTCAGAGTAGAGGCGTTTCACAGATTTTTGGAGACGAAGGCACAATTGCTATTGGCAGTATTTCTCAGACAGATAACATTTATTTTTACGATAAAAACGGCACTGCAGAAGAGCTAGTGCCCGATATAGATAAAAAATTCCATATGGGTAACGAGGCGTTATCTGCAGTAAGGTTTATTAAAAATCCGTCAGATGAATTCCTTTATGAATGTCAGGATATGAATCTGAAGGTTCTTAAGTGTATGGAAAAAATGAGGATAAAAAATGTTTGAACAAGAATTGAAGGAGTTTCTTCTTTCCAAGGGCGTCAGTGACGTGGGATTTTGTATAACAGATGATGCAGATACAGGGGATTTGAAATATGCAATCAGTATTGTTGTAAGGCTTTCGGATGCAATTATTGATGAAATTGATGATGCTCCTACACCTACATATTTTAATCACTACAGAACGGTTAATGCTTTTATTGACAGGTGTCTTCTTGAAACGGGTTTGTTCTTACAGGAGAAAGGATACAAGTTTATAACCGTTGCTGCATCACAAAGTATGCCTGGTACACCATATAACGGTAGATATAGTCATAAAGAGGCGGCACGTCTTTCGGGCTTAGGTGATATCGGCAAAAACTCTTTATTCATACATAAAAAATATGGTACAAGAGTGCGACTTGGCACAATTTTTACAGATTGTCCTCTACAAGGTGATGGACCATTAAAGGAAAGGCTTTGCTCAGGCTGTGACGTTTGTGTTAAAGCGTGTCCTTCAGGTGCAATTACAGGTAAGGACTTCGAGGTCGGTATAAAGCGAGAAGAAATTTTCAGTCCTGCAGTTTGCAGTGATTATATGAAAAAGCAATTTCACCACATCGGCAGAGGTGTTGTGTGTGGTATATGTATGAAGGTTTGTCCGTTCAATAAGTAAATGAGGTATTTGTATGGCAAAAATTCTTGTTGCAGATGATGAACAACTCATAAGAAAATTAATAAGCGACTGTCTTACAAAGGAAGGGCACGAGGTGCTTGAAGTGGAAGATGGTTTGCAGGCGCTTTCTGTTTTCAGAAAAAATAAGGATATCAAGCTTTGTGTTCTGGATATTATGATGCCTGAAATAGATGGTTGGGAGGTATGCCGTAAGATTCGCGAAACAAGCGGTGTGCCTATAATGCTTGTATCTGCACGTTCACAGGATTTTGACCAGATAATGGGCTTTGAAAATGGTGCGGATGATTACGTTACAAAGCCATTTTCACTTGCCATTTTAAGTAGAAGAATAAATACTCTTCTGCAACGAGGTGCGGTGCAAACTCCTACCAAGCCTGAAAGTGACAGAGTTTTCGAGTTTGAAGGTCTTGAGGTCAACAACGTTTCATACGAAGTGCGTTTAAACGGTCGGATTATAGATTTTACGTTAAAGGAATATGAGATTCTTAAAATGTTTATTCAATCACCGGGCAGGGTATATTCCCGTGAAAAAATTCTTCGTAAAATATGGGGAGAGGAATTTGAGGGTGAACTAAGAACAGTTGATTCACATATCGCTCGTATCCGTACAAAATTAGGGGATTGGGGAACACAGAGGCTCGTAACCGTATATGGTACAGGTTATAAATTAGGTGAATAATGAAATGAAAAAGCGTAAATTAGGAATCAGGGCAAAGTTTTTTCTTGAAGTAGGCGCCATAATGGCAATTTGTCTTATAGGAATTGCTTTTGTAAACTCTCAACTTCTTGAAAGTGTTTATATATGGAACGTGGAGCGTAATATGAAAAATATTGCAAACCAGGTTGAGCATGTAAACGGTAATTATTATTTTGTACTTTCTGATATGGAAAGAACGCATGACGTAAACATTGATTTGTATGACCAGGTAGATAATTATATTTACGAAGCAAAATCCTCATACTTATCAGGCAACAAAATTAATATTGTCAGCCGTGAAACAAATGATGACGGCAGTTACTTCAATGTTGTCAGTGCTGAAGGTAACACAACTCAGTATATCCTTTACGGTAAAAGCTTTGAAAATGGATATCATATTGAAATTTCTACCGAAATTAACCCTATTCAGGAAAATGCATCTCTCGCAACAACTGTTACAACTGCAATTACTGTTTTAACTCTCGGTCTGGCTCTTGTAGTTATTTACGACTATTCCCGCAGATTTACAAAGCCGCTTATTCAGATGAATAACGTTATGAAAAAAATTGCAAAGCTTGATTTTTCTGTAAAAACAGATATTGACAGAAAAGATGAAATTGGAACGCTTGCAAAAAATATCAACACAGTTTCAGAGTCTCTCGATATGGCATTGACGGAATTGAGAGAAAAGAATGCTCAACTTGAAGAGGATATAGAAAAAGAAAGACTTCTTGAAAAAATGAGACAGGATTTTGTTTCATCTGCCTCACACGAATTAAAAACACCTATTGCAATTATCCGCGGTTATGCTGAGGGCTTGAAAATGAACGTTGGAGAGGCTGATAGTACTTCTTTGGAATATTGCGACATAATTATAAACGAAGCAGATAAAATGAATGAGCTTGTTATAAATATGTTGGAGCAATCCTTGTATTCAACAGGTACAAAGCAAACAGAAAAAGAGAGATTTGGTGTAAAGGAATACATTGAGGACTTTTTGCAAACGGCAACTCCTGTGTTTGAAGAGAAAAAAATAACCATTAAAACAAATATATCTGACGCTACTGTTTACGGTGACAGAAAGCAGATGACAACTGTACTTTCAAATATTGTTCTTAACGCCTGTAGTCATGCTCAGGATGACAGAATAATAGAGATTTCTACGGAGAAGCAAGATGGTTTTGTTAAGGTGAATGTGTTTAACACAGGTAGCTTTGTTGCCGATAAGGATAAAGACAGTATTTTTACCTCCTTTTACAGAGCAGATAAGGCTCATTCAAGAAAGGAAGGTCGCTTTGGTCTTGGCCTTTCTATTGTTAAAACAATTGTAGATAATCACGGTTGCGATTGTGGTTTTGAAAATAAAGAAAATGGTGTAACATTCTGGTATACTATGGAGGAACGTTAATGAAAATAGATTTTTGTATACCCAGCCTTTTAGGCGTCGAGGGTCTTATCGCCGATGAGCTTCGTTTCCTTGGCGCAGAAAACGTGGCGGCGGAAAACGGAAGAGTTTTGTTTTCAGGTGATGAAAATATACTGGCTCGTGTTAATATATGTTCACACTTTGCAGAGCGTGTGCAGATACTTATGGGCACATTTGAGGCAAAGACCTTTGAGGAACTTTTTCAAGGTGTAAAGAATTTGCCGTGGGAACAGTGGATAGGTAAAGAAGATGCTTTTCCTGTTAAGGGCTATTCCCTTAAATCTCAACTTTTCAGTGTCAGTGACTGTCAGGCAATTATTAAAAAGGCAGTTGTTGAAAGGCTTAAGTCAAAATATGGTATTTCATGGTTTACTGAAACAGGGCCGATTCATCAGATTCAGTTTTCCATTATGAATGATAAAGCTACACTTCTTATAGATACAACAGGTGCAGGTCTTCATAAAAGAGGATACCGACTTTCACAAAATGGTGCACCTATTAAAGAAACTTTGGCGGCATCCTTGTGTGCCCTTGCAAAGGTAAGGCATTACCATACACTTTATGACCCAATGTGTGGTAGCGGTACACTTCTTCTTGAAGGTGCCTTGTATGCTCATAATATAGCACCGGGACTTAACAGGCACTTTTCTGCAGAAAGATTCGATGTTTTACCAAAAAACATCTGGGCAGAAGAAAAAGAAAGAGCTCGTAGTCTTGAGAAAATAGATACAGATTTCCAAGGCTTCGGTTCCGATATTGACCCTATGGCAATAAAAATTGCTACTGAAAACGCAACCAGGTTACCTATCGGCAAAAAACTTCACTTCGAAAAAAGAGATATTAAAGATTTCAAACGATATAGTGAAAGAGGTACTGTTGTTTGTAATCCGCCTTATGGTGAAAGGCTTCTTGATTTACAAGAAGCAGAGGCAATTTATAAAACAATGGGAGAAGTGTTTACACCTCAACACGGTTGGAGTTATTATGTGATTACTCCTGATGAAGAGTTTGAAAATTGTTTTGGTAGAAAAGCAGATAAAAGTCGAAAATTATATAACGGTATGATTAAGTGCCGTTTTTATATGTACTTTAAATAAGGAGTTTTTTATGAAACATTTATTTATAATTAATCCTAACTGCGGTAAAGGTATTTCTTACGAAAGATGCACCAATGGAATAGTTGATGCAATGAAAGACGAAGGTATTACAGATTACGAAATTCACGTTACACAAGGGCCTAATGATGGATACGAGTATGCAAAAGCACAAGTAGACAAAGGTGAGCCTATTCGTGTTTACGCTTGTGGCGGTGACGGTACTTTGTGGGAAGTTGTGAATGCTTGTGCTTGTAAAGAAAATGCACAAGTTGCAGCATTTCCTTTAGGTAGCGGTAACGACTTTATTCGTATTTTTGGTGATAAAAAAGATTTGCGTAACGTTAAAGACCATATCAATGGCACCGTTATGGATTTTGACCTCATCAAATGCGGTGACGAATATGCAATCAACCAATGCTCTATGGGTCTTGATGCAGAGGTTTGTGCTCGTCAGGCAAAATTGAAAAAACTACCTTTTATAAAAGGTGAAGCGGCTTACACCTTAGGTGTACTTCTTCAGTTTTTTGGTAATATGAAAAAGACTTTTAAAATCAAAATTGACGATGACGAAGAATTTGAATCTGATGTTCTTTTCTGCCTTGCAGCAAATTCCCGTTGGTATGGTGGCGGATATTTTGCCGCACCAAAAGCTCTTACTTATGATGGCGAGTTAGATTTTGTTATTGTTAAAAAAGATGTTTTAAGAGTTGCTCTTTTACCACTTATTGATAAATATAAAAAAGGTCAGCATTTAACCTGGGATAGAACAACTTATAAACGTGGTAAAAAGATTACCATAAAATCACAAAAGACTGCGGCTGTTAATATTGACGGTGAGGTTCGTTTTGGTGATGAGGTAACCTTTGAAATTGTAGAAAAAGGTATTAAATTTGTTGTGCCTGCTTGCTCGGACTTTACAGACAGAGTAAAAAATGGTAATGTATAATTAATTATTGATATAAAAGGAGAATAATTATGATTTGCAATATTTGCGGTAAAGAAGTTCCTGATGGAATGAGGTTTTGTTCTAATTGTGGTAGCCCGATTGAAGCACCTGCACAGCCTGCGGCACCTGTTCAACCTGTTGCACCTGTTCAGCCTGCGGTACCTGTTCAACCTGTAGCACCTGTTCAGCCTGCGGCACCTGTTCAGCCTGTTGCACCTGTTCAACAAGCGGCTCCGTCAGTAAAACAAAAAACTTCTCTTCCGGTAGAATTACCTGTTATACTTGCAGGTGCGGCTCCATTGGTTGCTGCAATTGCAGTTGGTATTATATCAACTATACTTAATTTGATAATTAACGAGATTTTTGGATATACAGAATTTGGAATGCGTTTCACACAGATTATCTATATTGTTTTAAGATTGGCAGTAATGGTAGGCTTTACTTTCGTTGCATGTAAAGATATTAAAGATAAAATCGCATTTGTTTCTGTAGGTTACGCAGGTCAGTCACTTGGTGATATTGTTTATAGTTTTGTTAATATAGTAATAGTTATACTTAGCGGTAATCCGTATAATGGTGTTGCATCATTTATCAGCGGAGCATTAGGAACCGTTGCGGGTTGCTTGATTTCTGCAGGTGCATATTACGTATATAAAAACGGTCTTAAAATTAAAAAATAATTTTCAGATTAAAAAAGCGTTGTGTTCAAAAGAACACAACGCTTTAGTTTTTTATGAAACTATTTATCAGTCACAACAAGGGTCCGCTTTTTTCTTTTTTGCAGGAGCAGGTTTGCCTTGCTCTGTTGCATCACCTAAACCTGTTGATTCACTGAAAAGTACGTCTTTTTTAACAACCTCAACAGTATCTGTAGGCACAATGATTTTTGCGGCCTGACCGTTTGCCATATTAACAAGTGCTTCGTATCTTTTAAGTTCAAGAACTGCAGCAGTAGGATTAGCCTCAATAATAGCGCGAATACCGTCTGCTTCTGCCTCTTTAGCAAGAAGAAGTGCTTTTGCTTCACCTTCTGCACGAGCAATCTGAGCATCCCTTTCACCCTCTGCAGCAAGAATCATAGCCTGCTTATCACCTTCTGCACGAGTAATTGCGGCGGCCTTGTGACCTTCTGCCTGTAAAAGTGTTTCGCGGCGGTCGCGTTCTGCTTTCATCTGTTTTTCCATCGCTTGTTGAATTTCTTGCGGTGGAATAATATTTTTAAGCTCAACTCTTGTAACCTTCATACCCCATTGGTCTGTTGCATCATCAAGAATAGCAGTCATGTTACTATTAATTGTATCTCTTGATGTAAGAGTACTGTCAAGCTCCAATTCACCAACAATATTACGAAGAGTTGTAGCGGTTAAGTTTTCAAGTGCATTGATTGGGTTAACAACACCGTATGTGTAAAGGTTTGCATCAAAAATTTTGAAGAAAACAACCGTGTCTATTTGCATTGTAACATTATCTTTTGTAATAACAGGTTGCGGTGGAGAGTCGATAACTTGTTCCTTAAGAGTAATTTTCTTTGCGATTCTTTCAAGAAGAGGTATCTTAACGTGAAGACCTGCACCCCAGGTTTTTTTGTATTTACCTAAGAATTCAATAACGTATTCGTGTGCTTGTGGCACAATACGTACGTTTGCCACAATAAGTGCAAGTAAAAGACCAATAATTATAATTGCTATTTCAAAACCCATAAAAAAACCTCCTGTGTTTTATTTTATGCTTATATTCTATAAAATATGTAGATTTTTGTCAATAAAAAGTCATAGAAGGCTCTATAATTAAAGCAATGTTGATTTTGTATTATCAGTGTGATATAATATTGTTGCAACACGAATTGTATATAACTCTATACGGGGAAAAATACCTTGGTAAAAGGTGTTTTCCTCTAATCCTGTATGGAGTTATTCGTGTTGCAACGACTGAGGACAAACACTTTTTCGTGCGTTGACTTCGGTTGACGCATTTTTTATTTGTGAGGGGATTTTTATGACAGAAGCGGAAATCGAAAGGGAATTAGAATTATATAAGAAAATGTATTATACTCTTTTTAATGCGGTAACAGATGCAATTGAGAGAACAGATAATAACATTGTAAAACATATACTCATAAAAGCACATCAGGATGTAGAGGAAATATATATAAACGGATAATTGTAAGGGGCGGTTTTTAATCGTCCCTTAATTTTTTTGTGGTTTGCGGAAGAGCTATCAATCTCTCCTTTACAGTTGTTCTATTCTTCAGTTGGATAGGATGTTACCTCTCTCCATGAGGGAGGTATTAGCTATCGCAAAATTTTAAATTTTGCGGAGATTATAATTGCAACGCAGTTCTGAAATTTTGAGTTTTGAATTAAAAAAAGCACTTGCTTTGGCAAGTGCTTTTAAAAAATTAATCTCTTTTTTTGTTGAAAGGCTTTCTTGGACGGCGTTCTCTCTGAGGTTCGTCGTCGTTTTCAGGAACAAGGCCTTCGATTTCAATAAGAGCATCTCTTCTTGAAAGATTAATTCTGCCCTGGTCGTCAATTTCTGTAACCTTAACCATAATCTGGTCGCCAACGTTAACACAATCTTCAACCTTTTCTGTTCTCTTAACATCAAGCTTTGAAATGTGAACAAGACCTTCTTTACCAGGAGCAATTTCAACAAATGCACCGAAAGCCATAAGTCTTGTAACAACACCGTTGTAAATTGCACCGATTTCAGGGTCGTATGCAATTGTGTTGATTATGTCAAGTGCGCGGTTTGCATCATTGATGTCAACTGCAGTAACAAAAATTGTACCGTCTTCTTCAACATCAACCTTACAGTTGCATTCTGCGCAGATTTTCTGAATAACTTTACCTTGTTTACCGATAACGTCACCAATTTTTTCAACATCAATTTTTGTTGTAAGAAGCTTTGGAGCGTATGCAGAAAGTTCTTTTCTTGGCTCGGAAATAACAGGGTTCATGATTTCATCAAGGATATACATACGAGCTTTGTATGTTTTCTCGAATGCTTCTTTAATGATTTCAGGTGTAAGGCCATGAACCTTAAGGTCCATCTGGATAGCAGTGATACCGTTCTTTGTACCTGCAACCTTGAAGTCCATATCGCCGAAGAAGTCTTCAAGACCCTGAATGTCAACCATTGTCATGAAACGGTCGCCTTCAGAAATAAGACCACAGGAGATACCTGCAACTGGAGCTTTAATCGGAACACCTGCAGCCATAAGAGCAAGTGTAGAACCGCAAACTGAACCCTGTGATGTTGAACCGTTTGAAGAAAGAACTTCGGAAACAACACGGATTGTGTATGGGAACTCTTCCATTGAAGGAATAACAGGAAGAAGAGCTCTTTCTGCAAGAGCACCGTGACCGATTTCACGTCTGCCAGGACCTCTTGATGGCTTTGTTTCACCAACAGAGTATGATGGGAAGTTGTAGTGATGGATATATCTCTTTTCAACGGCTTCGTCGATACCGTCAAGCATCTGTGCATCACGAGCAGAACCAAGAGTTGTGATTGAAAGAACCTGTGTCTGACCACGTGTGAACATACCTGAACCGTGTACTCTTGAAAGAAGGTCAATTTCTGCATTAAGAGGACGGATTTCGTCAATGCCACGTCCGTCTACACGCTTGCCTTCGTCAAGGAGCCAACGACGAACAACGAATTTCTGGAGCTTGTAAAGACAATCTTCAATCTTGTCTGCTTCTTCAGGGAATTTCTCGTCAAATTCTTCATGAACTGCAGCATAGATTGGTAAAAGTCTTTCGTCGCGGATTCTCTTGTCATCTGTGTCAAGAGCAACCTTGATATCTTCAATAGCAAATGCTTTGATTGCTTCGTAAAGTTCTTCTGATGGGTCGTTTGACTCAAAAGGAACTTTTTCTTTACCGATTTCGGTAACGATAGATTTGATAAATTCAACGATTTTTTTGTTTTCTTCGTGAGCAAACATAATACCGTCGAACATAACCTCGTTAGAGATTTCGTTTGCACCTGCTTCAATCATAGCAACAAGGCTATCTGTAGAAGCAACAGTAACAGTCATTTCTGTTTTTTCTCTTTGGCTGAGAGTTGGGTTGATTACGTATTCACCGTCAACAAGGCCGAGTGAAACGCTTGATACAGGGCCATCCCATGGAATGTCTGAAATAGCGATTGCAGTTGAAACACCCCAAAGAGCAGCAATTTCAGGTGAGCAGTCAGGGTCAACAGACATAACTGTTGCAACAACAGAAACGTCGTTTCTCATATCCTTAGGGAAAAGAGGACGGATTGGTCTGTCAATAACACGTGATGTGAGAACTGCTTTTTCTGATGCTTTACCTTCTCTTCTTTGGAAAGAGCCTGGGATTCTACCTACTGCGTAAAGCTTTTCTTCAAAGTCAACTGAAAGAGGGAAAAAGTCTACGCCCTCACGTGGCTTAGGAGCCATTGTAGCTGTACAAAGCACTTCTGTGTCACCGTAACGAACGATACAAGAACCGTTTGCAAGCTGAGCCATTTTGCCGGTTTCGATAACTAATTTTCTGCCGGCAACTTCTGTTTCAAAAGTTCTGAAGTCTTTAAAAAACATAATTTTTACCTCACTTATTTTATTTCCGTATCTTACGATTTAGCAACAAAGAAAAACACAAAAGCCTTGCGCTTTTCTTTATCGCTAAAACCGAAAAATCACGGATTTTTTGTCTAAAAAACCGTTTTAAAAAACGGCTAACGGGACAAACGGTATTCCGTTTGTCCCGAAATGAACAATTATTTACGAAGGCCGAGACGAGCAACGATTGAACGATAACGTTCAATGTCTGTCTTCTGAAGGTAAGCAAGAAGGTTTCTTCTGTGACCTACCATTTTGAGAAGACCGCGACGTGAGTGATGGTCTTTCATATTGTCCTTAAGATGTGCGTTAAGGTCGTTAATTCTTTTTGTAAGAACAGCGATCTGAACTTCAGGAGAACCTGTATCTCCTTCGTGTGTAGCATACTCTGCAATGATTGCTTGTTTTTCTGCTTGTGTCATTTTTTTCACCTCATTATATTATTCCCAAATAACCCAGTAAGCAGGATAGGTGAACACGCAAAGGCGTTTACTCCATACTCCGAGTCATAAGGCTTGTGTATTATAGCACACCTTTTATTATTTGTAAAGAGAAAAATTAAATTCTCTTGTCTTTTAATTTATGTATTTATATGATACAATAATATAGTTAATTTTGAAGTTACAAGGTGGCGACCTATAATGAAAACGTTCAGTTATAAAGATAGTCCTATAGAAGTGCACGGTATTCCATTTTTTGATAAATACGGTAAGCTTGAAAGGTTACCGCAAGAAGTGCGAAATGCGGTGCCTTCTCTTGATTTTTTGGGTAGAAGGTGTCCCGGTGGCAGAATATGCTTGCGTACAAATTCTACTAAAGTCGTGGTAACAATGGAGCTTGAAACACTTCATTGGGATGCAGGTATGGCTCTTTTTTCTGCCCAATCGGCAAACATTATGATTGGTGATAGAAAAAATGCACGTTTTGCGGGTATTGTGCATCCTCACGATTACGAAACAAAGTTTTGTCAGGGCGAATTTTATAAAAATTCTTCTATGGAAGATATTACAATTTGGCTCCCTCGTAACGAGATTATAAATGATATCAGAATTTCTTTTGAAAATGATGCACAAGTTGAAGCGCCAACACCATATAAATATCCGCCTGTTGTTTTTTACGGCTCATCTATTACAGAAGGCGGTCACAGTTGCCGTGTAACAAACGTTTATAATGCGTTAATTAGCCAGCATCTTGATGTAGATTACTATAATCTCGGTTTTTCCGGTGGTGCCAAAGGTGAAATAGAAATGGCAGAATTTATCGGCACTATACCAATGAGCATTTTTGTTTACGATTACGACCATAATGCTCCCGACGTGGCACACTTAGAGAAAACTCACGAAAAATTCTTTTTGAAAATCAGAGAAATGAATCCTGATTTGCCCATTGTTATGATGACAAAGCCGGATTTTGATTACGATTCCTCTGCTTCCCAAAGAAGAGCGATAATCTATAAAACCTATCACAATGCACTTGCCCGAGGCGATAAAAATGTATATTTTATCGATGGCGAAACCTTCTTTGGTGATACCGACCGTCACGCATGTACTTGTGATTGTTGTCATCCTAATGACCTTGGATTTTATAGAATGGCACAAGTTATTGAGCCCATTCTTAAACAAATCTTGGGCGAATAACTTGATTTGATTCACTCGCAGTACCTTTGTACAGCGTCGTTCTTCAAATCTGCGTTCTTCATCCCAATATTTGTTTAATAAAACTGAGGTATCTTGGGCGAATAACTTGAAAAATTGCGGTTTTTTTGTGAAATACTCGCATCTGATTTGCAGTTTGAAAATTTCTAACTCTAATTACGTTTGCTAATTAATTTTATAAGGTGATATTATGATAAAAACAGAACTTGTAAAAAGAAATATACCACCTCTTAAATCAAGGGAAGAGATGCTTGATATTCTTTTAAGGGAAGAATATGGCAAAATGCCACCACTTCCCGATAGCATATCCTTTGAAACAGAGGAGGGTGTTATACCAAATTTTTGTGCGGGTAACGCATATTGTTGCAGGATAACTGCAAATTGTGTTGTGAACGGTAAGGAATTTTCTTTTCCGTTTCTTGCAACCTTTCCTGCAGACGAAAAAAAGCATCCGTTCTTTATTCATATGAATTTCCGTCCCGAAAATCCTGATAGGTATATGCCCACCGAAGAGCTTATAGATAACGGTTTTGCAGTTTTTTCAGTTTATTATGAAGATGTTACAAGCGATGATGGTGATTTTACAAATGGTCTTGCAGGTATTCTTTTCCCCGATGGTAAAAGAGGTGCCGAAGATAGTGGTAAAATTGCAATGTGGGCGTGGGCAAACCAAAGGGTTATGGACTATGCTCAGCTTAATGAAGATAAGCTGGATTTAACACGTTCAATTGTCTGCGGTCATTCAAGACTGGGTAAAACCGCACTCCTTACTGCCGCAACAGATGAAAGATTTAAATATGCGTACTCCAACGATGCAGGATGTTCAGGTGATGCTCTTTCAAGAGGTACAGATGGTGAAGAGATAAAGGATATATGTAAAAATTTTCCTTTCTGGTTTTGCGAAAATTATAAAAAATACGTCAACAATGAAGATAATATGCCTTTTGACCAACATTATTTACTTGCTTCAATTGCACCTCGTAGGGTAATGCTTGGTAGTGCATCGGAGGACTGGTGGGCAGACCCGTTTTCACAGTATCTTGCTTGCATTGCAGCAAGTGATGCTTTTGATAATGGTATGAATTATGAAAACAGAAAACCGCAAATTGACGATGTGTTTACAGATGGCGATATTGCTTTTCATATGCGAAAAGGTTTGCACTACTTCAGTCGTCTTGATTGGTTGCGTATGATTGATTTTGTAAATTCTAAGAAGTAATATTAAAACAAAAAGGAAGATTAATTATGTCTAAAAAAATTCATCTTGTTTGTAATGCCCACATTGACCCTATATGGCAATGGGAATGGGAAGAAGGAGCGGCATCTGCACTTTCAACCTTTAAATCTGCATCAGATTTATGTGATGAATTTGATTATATTTTTTGTCATAACGAAGTAACACTTTACAAATATATAGAAGAATATGCCCCTGATTTATTTGAAGATATTAAGCGTCACATTAAAGAGGGTAAATGGAAAATAATCGGTGGATGGTATCTTCAACCTGACTGTAATATGCCTTGCGGTGAAAGTTTTATTCGTCAGATTCAATTCGGTAAGGATTATTTCACAAAAAAATTCGGTATTTTTTCAGAGACAGCATATAATGTGGATGCCTTTGGTCACACTGCGGGCCTTGTGCAGATTATGAAAAAATGCGGACAGAAGAATTGTATAATTGTCAGGAAAGGTGACGACCCTGTTCCTGATACACATCTTTTGTGGGAAGGCTTTGACGGAAGTCAGATTAAGCTTGCTGCACTCAGAGGATATAATTCAGGTTTAGGCAAGGCAACAGAAAAAATAAACCGTCTTACACAAGAGGCGGAGCACGATACAGAATGTATAATGTGGGGTGTTGGTAATCACGGTGGCGGTCCGTCACGAAAGGACCTGAGAGATATTAAATCTCTTATAGAAACAAGTGAAAATACTATCTGTCACTCTACTCCTGAAAAATTCTTTGACGAAATTGAACCTGAAACAGTTCATAAAAACTCTTTTACCATAAGTATGCCCGGTTGTTACACAAGTGTTTCAAAAATAAAACAAAGTCACGCTGAGTATGAAGATAATTTATATATGACTGAAAAGATGTGTGCAGTAGCATCTCTTAAAGGTCTTATAGAATATCCCGAAAAAGAATTTTACGAGGCAACAGAGGATTTGCTTACTGCAGAATTTCATGATGTTTTGCCCGGCACAAGCATAAAAGCAGGGGAAGAAAATGGCTTGATGATTTTATCTCACGGCAAAAATATTCTTAATAAGCTCAGAGCTAAAGCATATTTTGCTTTGACATCTGCAGAGCCTAAGGCTAAAGAGGGCGAATACCCCATACTTGTATTTAATCCGAATCCGTATGAATGGGAGACTGAGGTTGAATGCGAGTTTATGTTAGCTGACCAAAACTGGGAAGATGATATTGTTTCTTCCTTTAAGGTTTTTGATGGCAACGGTAACGAGATTCCTGCCCAATTTATTAAAGAAACAAGTCATTTGAATCTTGACTGGCGTAAACGAGTTATTTTCCGTGCAACTCTTAAGCCTATGGCAATTTCACGTTTTAGTGTCTATGTAGAATTTGTTGATAAAAAAGAAGCTTCAAAAACAAAAACAGAAGGTAATATTGTTTTTGAAAACTGTAATACATATATTGAAATCAGCAAGCAAAGCGGTCTTTTGCTTTCTTATAAAAAAGACGGTAAAGAATACATTAAAGGTGAAGCATTTTATTTATGTGCTTATGATGATAATGCAGACCCATGGGGTATGGCAGACCATCAGTTGACTGCATTAGGCACAAATCCTAAAAGATTTTCTTTAATGGAAAAACCGGATGGCGTTTTTGCAGGAATGGAAAATGTGCAGATTATTGAAGATGGTGCAATTATCCTCCGTGCAGAAAGTTTCTTTAAATTAGATAATTCTAAAGCAAGAGTTGAATATACCATTCACAAGGCAACAGGTGACCTTGATGTAAAGGTTGACCTTTTTGCGGGAGAAATAAACAAAATGTATCGTTTGTGTGTACCAACAGAATTTAACGGAGAATATCGTGGTCAAACTGCTTTCGGTACTCAAAATCTTTATATGAACGGTAGGGAATGTGTTGCTCAAAGGTATGTTTATCTTAAAGGTCAAAACCAATGCCTTGCACTTTTCAATAAGGGTACTTACGGTTCAAAATATTGTGATGGTGTTATGGAAATGTCACTTTTAAGAACGGCAACTTATTGTGCTCACCCTATTTGTGACAGGCAGCTTATACCTTTAGACCGTTATACTCAAAAAATTGATATGGAAGAAAGAAACTTCAGCTTCCGTTTTTGTGTTGCAAAGGAAGAAGAGTTAGAAAGACTCGCTCAGGAGTTTACAACACCTGCTTACACTTGTAATGTCTTTCCTATTGAAAGAAATGCAAAAGCAAAAGATTTTGATATTAATATTTCAAATAAAAACATTGTTCTTACATCTTTTAAAAAGATGAACGAGTCTGAAGATTATATTTTAAGATTCATTAATAATAAGCCTGAAAAAGAAAAAATAGAATTCAGTTTGAATTCTGCAACAATTTCACTTGATTTTAATAGGTTTGAGGTTAAAACTCTGATTTATGATGGTACAACCTTAAAAGAAATTGAAGAAATGAAAATTTAAAACAAAAAAGTAACCCTTAACTGATTTTCACTCTCTCAGTTAAGGGTTACTGTTCTATTTTAATATCTAACATCTTTTTATTTACCTCTCTTTCGTTATTTAAGTTGATAGCCTTTATTTTTTACGAACTTCGATATATTTATTTTTTATTATATTACCGCTTGTTCTTTTTAAAAGATTCTCAACTCGGCTTATTTTACCCTTAAGCCTAGGTCTTTACCGGAACATTGGAGTCCACCCATCCTTTACAGATTTTTTGTTTTAAGATTGGTTTTTTACCTGTACATCTTAACCACGCTTTCGCTTTTTATTTTGATTTAGGTTTTACCTGTACATTGGTCTCACCCTTTCTTCACCTATATAGTAGCATGGATTTTCACATAAATCTATTCCCAATCTTCCACAAAGTTAAAAACTCCGAATTATTCAAAAGGGAGAAATTGATTTGCACCAATAAAAACATTGTGTTAAATTATTGACAATCTTTTTTATGTATGATATATTGGATATATTGGGTGTAAAAAACATTATTCAGGCACGGTTTTCCGTGCCTTTTTTGTTGATATAACGAAAATGGTATTGCTATTGTTCCAGTTTTGGAATATAATGAAAATGATAAAGGAGAGATGGTAGGATGCTTGCATATATGACTGCTGGTGAAGCTGCTGAAAAATGGAGTATTTCTCACAGACGTGTTATTACGCTTTGTCAGGAAAACAGAGTTCCTGATGCAGCTATGTTAGGAAATATGTGGATAATTCCTAAAACTGCTACAAAACCAATTGATGGTAGAACAATTAGATACGATAAAAAAAATCCAATCAAACCATTTATAAAATGGGCTGGTGGAAAAGGACAATTACTTCCTACTATCAGAAAGTTCTATCCTACGGGTTTAGGCACAACTATAACAAAGTATATTGAACCTATGGTAGGTGCAGGTGCAGTATTATTTGATATCCTCAATACTTATGAAATGGACGAGGTATGTATCTGCGATACAAATATTCAATTAATGAATGTTTATACAGAGGTTCGTGACAATGTTGAAGAACTTATCGAATTGCTTCTTAAACTTGAATCCGGTCATTTATCTAAAAATGATGAAGAAAGAAAAGAATACTACTATCAACAAAGAGAAAAGTATAATGCAGAAATCCAAAAATCTGATTCTGCCAACTCTTTATTAAGAGCAGCTTTATTCATATATCTTAACAAGACTTGCTTCAATGGATTATATAGAGTAAATCGAAAAGGTTCTTTCAATGTACCTATGGGTTCGTATAAAAACCCAACAGTATGCGATATAGATAACTTAAGAAAGGCATCTGAACTCTTGCAAGAAGTTACTATATTGACCGGCGACTATACTTGTATTGCAGATAAATTGGATGAAACAACATTCATATACTTTGATCCACCTTATAGACCATTAACAAAAACTGCAGAATTCACCTCATATAACGCAGATGACTTTAATGATGAACATCAAATTAAATTAGCCGAATTCATTAAATCAATAAACGAAGCTAAAGTAATGGCAAGTAACTCTGACCCAAGGAATGTTGACGAAAACGACAATTTCTTTGATGACTTATACTCAGGATTGCATATAAACCGAGTATCTGCAAACAGAGCAATCAATAGCAATGGTAAAAACCGCGGGAAAATCAACGAACTGTTGATAACGAACTACTAAGGAGAATTATTTTATGTCAAGAGATTTTAATACATGGCTTTCAGGCTTTCGTGATAGTATAGCCGATTATGGCTATTACATAGATTTTGAAAAAGTTCATCGCAATGTTGAAACCATTAAGATTGAACTTAATATTTTAAATTCATTAATTGGTTCTAAAAACATCGAAGTTGATTTTGAGAACTTAATTAAAAAATATCCCGAAGTATTAAAATGTATTCCGTTGTTGTTAGCAGTTAGAGCAAGCGAAATATACTGTCAGGATGAAAATGGTGGGCACCTGTTCCAATTTGATTTTGGAAAGTATCCACCTAATAGCCATGCTCATTATGAAAGATATAAATATTTTATGCGTAAAACTGGATTGTTCGATTTGTTAGAAAACCATATAGTAAACAATTTGGTTGATTACGCAACCGGTGTTGAAACAGGTCTTGATTCCAATGGTCGTAAAAATCGTGGTGGACACTTAATGGAAGATTTGGTTGAAAGCTTTGTTCAAAAAGCAGGCTTCATTAAAGATGAAACCTACTTTAAGGAAATGTACATTCATCAAATCACAAATAAATGGAATGTTGATTTATCAGTTATTTCTAATCAAGGCAAAATGGAAAAGCGTTTCGATTTCGTAATTAAGACACCTAGTATGATTTACGGTATTGAAACCAATTTCTATGGTAGCGGTGGTAGTAAATTAAATGAAACTGCACGCAGTTATAAAACACTTGCTTGGGAAACTGAAGAAATAGATGGCTTTACCTTCGTTTGGTTTACTGATGGCAAAGGTTGGACAAGCGCTCGTCACAATCTCGAAGAAGCTTTTGATGTTATGGAACACATCTATAATATAAAAGATTTAGAAAATGGTATAATCAACGAGGTTTTCAAATAATGGCAAAGAAAATTACTAAATGGGAACCTGAAAACTTCGAACTGGAAATGACAACGCATTGGTCGTTTCCTAATCGAGGTAATTGGGCAACTCACGATGCAAAATGGCGTGGCAACTGGTCACCATATATTCCTCGTAATATAATACTCAGATACTCTCAGGAAAACGATTTAGTTCTTGACCAGTTTGCAGGTGGCGGCACTACTCTTGTTGAAGCGAAACTTCTCAACCGAAATATCGTTGGTGTTGATGTTAATGATGTAGCTTTAGAACGCTGCAAAGATAAAATTGACTTCGAACACGAAGGTGCTGATGGCAAGGTTTATATTCGTAAAGGGGATGCAAGAAATCTTGATTTCATACCTGACGAAAGTATTGATTTAATTTGTACTCATCCTCCTTATGCGGATATAATCAAATATAGTGAGGACATCCCGGAAGACTTATCTTTACTGAAAGTTAAAGATTTTCTTAAAGAGATGAAAAAGGTTGCTAATGAAAGTTATCGGGTTCTTAAGAAGGATAAGTTCTGTGCAATCCTCATGGGTGATACTCGTCAAAAAGGTCACATGATACCTATGTCATTTGAAATGATGCGTATCTTTGAAGATGCCGGATTCAAGCTCAAAGAGCTTATAATCAAAGAGCAACACAACTGTAAAGCAACAGGATATTGGAAAACCAATAGTGTGAAATATAACTTTTTGTTGATTGCACATGAGTATTTGTTCGTGTTTAAAAAATAAACCGATGGCTTTCGCCATCGGTTTTCTGTTTGGTTAATTATTTACCTGCTTTTTTTGAATACTTAATCTTATAGATAAAGTTCATAAGGTGAGCATCAATTGGGCCGATTGGCTTAACTTCTGCATAAAGGTCTGCACCAACTGCAGTTTTTGCGTGTTTTTCCATAACAAGTTCAACTGCTTCTGCATTGTATTGATTATTTGCAACACAGATAGCACCGTTATCTTTAAGGAAAACTGCATTTCTTTTGCCAAGAGCTTTTGCAACTTTTTTGCTTGATTTAAGAGTGCTATTAGGATTGAAAATTGCAGTTTTAACAACAGGGCCGCAAAGTTGAGCAAAGTCATCAAGAAGAGGCTTGATTGTTTTGCCTTTTCTTGAAACAGCAACAACGTTTTCTTCTTTAGTATGACGGATGAAGTTTACATCGTCTCTCTTTTTGTAAATTTCCCAGTGCATATCTGCACTATCCGGAATTTCGCCGCCGCCAACCCAGGCACCGCTCTTTGTATCAATGATAGCAGCTCGTTTATCTTTTTCACCAACGAAGAAAAATTCGCCTTTTCTTTCACTGTCGCAAGGAGCAAATTCTTTTGTTGGTTTATATTTATCGCCTGATTTAATAACGTCTGTAATGTAATCAACAACACCTGTAAAGGTTTCAACTGCTTTACCTGAAACCTCGCAGCAACGGTTGATAATGAAGTTTTCGCAAACGTCTTCAAGTGTGGTTGCAACCTTGAATGCATCCTCATAATCAGTACCGAGGCAAACTGCACCGTGGTGCTTCATAATAGCAGCCTTTGATGTTGAACGTGAAATTGCACCAATAACGCCTTGACGAAGCTTAGGTTGACCGGGAAGACCATATGTTGCACAAGGTACGTCTGTACCGATAATTTCTGCTGCTTCACCTGTGATGTTGTTAATATCAAGACCGAGAGTGCTTACAACGGAAGCATTTTTCTGGTGTGTGTGAATAACAAAATTAATGTCAGGACGGAGCTCGTAGCAGGAAGCGTGTATACCTTTTTCTGAAGATGGTTTAACATCACCTTCGTAGCTTAAATCTGCAATATTAACAAGAACAATATCGTCAGGAGTAAGTGAATCATAAGCCATACCACTTGGAGTAATAACGAACTGGTTTTCGTTGATACGGCAGCTGATGTTACCCCAGGTTCTTACAATAAGACCTGCTTTTAAAAGTTCGTGACCTGCTTTAATAACTATATTTTTTGCTTCTAATATATCCATAAAGCATATCCTTTCCTAGAATTTAAAATGCAAAATTCAAAATGCAAAATTAAGGGGAAGCGTTGTTTCCGAGTATTTAGATTAGCAAAAATTAAAATAGAACGATTGTATGGAATGAGTATTGACCGTTCTATAAGTTTGCAATAAAATAAATTTTAGCGAAGCTTTATAATTGCAACGCAGTTCTAAAATTTTAAATTTACAATTTTGAATTTTTATTTTTTTAAAAAGCCACGGTTTCCCGTGGCTTTTAAATTTTGAGTTATTGGATTAGCCTTCTTTAACAGCAACATTTTCGAAAACTCTGTCGAATCTTGTAAGAGCTTCATCAATGAGTTCAGGAGTGTACTGTGCGTTTGTATACAAACGGCTACCTGCAAGAGTAACAAGACCTTCTGCCATATAAGCAGCGCCCATGTACTGCATTTCTTTCTTTCTTTCGCTTGTAGCGGAAATAACGCCAGGAATTGACCATGGTTTGCACCAGTCAATTGAGAAGTGCATTGTACCAACTGTTTCAAGGTGGCAAACAGAACCTTCGTTCCAAGCAACGAAAGGAAGGTTGTGCTTAGCAATGAGACCCTGAAGACCCTTTGTAAGTCTGTCACCCATCTGACCTGCTACCTGACAAGCGTTTGTTCTGTCGATTTCTTCAAGTGTGAAGTAACCTGCACAACATGAAAGTGGGTTAGCAGTCATTGTACCGCCTGTGAAAGCCTTTTTGATTTTCATACCTGAGTCATCAAGACCTGCACCAAGGTATTTCATATATTCTTTCTTACCGCCTACGCCGCCTGCGCCGGGATAACCGCCGGCAATAACTTTACCGAAGATTGTAAGGTCAGGAGATACGCCGTAGTAACCTTGAGCACCTGCCATACCGATACGGAAGCCTGTAACAACCTCATCAAATACAAGGAGTGCGCCATATTTACGGCAAAGTCTTTCAACACCCTTGTTGAAGTCGTATGGAACAGGAGTTGTACCACTTTCAGGGCCGATTGGCTCAATGAATACAGCAGCTGTACCGCCACGGAAAAGGTTTGCACGGAGCTTTCTTTCAAGGTCGTCAAGGTCGCCTGGGAAGAATTCCTGTGTATGCTTGAAGAGGTAAAGCGGAACACCACTTGCCTGTGTGAATTTTGAACCTGGAACACGGATACCGTAACCTAATTGGTCTGACCAACCGTGGTATGCACCGCCCATTTTGATTATGTTCTTTTTGCCGGTTGCAAGACGAGCAACACGAACTGCAGTCATACATGCCTCTGTACCTGATCCCTGCATACGGAACATATCTACAGTTTCAACACTGTCAGAAATTTTCTTTGCAAGCTTATATTCAAATTCATGGAAAAGACCTGTTGAAGGACCACAAGTATTAAGAAGGTCAATAACCTGGTCTCTAACAACCTTTGGGTTAGAACCAAGAACTGTTGGGCCACCTGCCTGAAGGAAGTCAAAATACTCGTTACCGTCAACGTCGTAGAGCTTCATGCCTTCTGCTTTAGTAAATACAAGAGGGAAGGGATAGTTGAAAGCAAGGTGGTGTTGAACACCGCCTGGGATAACTTGTTTTGCTTCCGCAATCATTTCTTTACTTTTGGCACATTTTTTATCGTAATACTCTTCTTCGTATTTTTTGAGAACGTCTGGTTTAATTGTGTGAATTGGTTGTTTAATGAGCTCGTCAAGCTGTCTGTTTATGGCAGCAGCGTCATGATACTCACTGATTGCAAATCTTGTGTCCATAATTTTTCCTCCTTGAAGTGAATCTTAATTCACCTTTTATTATACATTATAAAATATGGTTGTCAAGGAAATTTCAACACTTATGAAAAAACGTGTGAAAATTTAACAAAATCTTAACATTTAATTTATGCATGTTTTCCTTGAAATGCTATAAAAATTGCATTTTCAACTTTCGGTCGGTTTTTGTAGATACTTTTACTAAAACATTGTAAAAAAATCATTTGGGATTTGTTGACAATATACCATTGGTCTGTTAAAATAAAACAGATAATAAATTGATTTTGTTCAATGCAAAAAAGGAGGATGTTTGTTTTGCAAAATCTCATGGATTCAAAAACACTTGCCTACATTAATTTGTTTGGTATTTTAGGCACTTTGGAAAATCTTTGCGAACTTGTACCTGAAGCACAGGAGTTGCTTGAAGGTAAGAAGCCGA
Source organism: Acutalibacteraceae bacterium (assembly GCA_045646545.1). Lineage (GTDB taxonomy): Bacteria > Bacillota > Clostridia > Oscillospirales > Acutalibacteraceae > DTU089. The sequence goes on along the minus strand of JAZRKV010000030.1, from coordinate 3,622 downwards.
TTTCCATTGGCTTTGACGTAAAAGGCGGTCCAAGTGCAACACTCTATTTTAAAAACAGCAGATGTCGTATGGAACAAGGTTGTTCATCTTGTGACGTGAAGCTTCCATTTTCAAGTTGTGAGAAGTTTAACGGTCTTATTGATGGCACGGTTACTCCTGTTCCTTCAAAAGGCTTCCAGCATATCGGTTTCCTTCTTAAAACTTTTACTCCTCTCACAGATTTACTTACAAAATATATGAGAGCGTCAGAAGAAGACCTTAAGGACCCTGTTTTCTTTGAAACAAGCACAAAGCTTATGCTTTACACAATCGGTGTTGCAATTTCTCAGATTGGTAACAACGACCAGATTGGTAAATTCAGTGCAAAGGCTATTGAAGATGGCAGCGTTTACGTTGGTATCAAGAATGGTCCTGCAGTTGAAATAGTTTGTAAGGACCATCGTCTTATTACTCTCAAAAAAGCACCTGTAACATATCGTTCAGCTATGATTTTTGATTCTATCGAAACTGCACGTGGTCTTTTTGATGGTAAGCTTAACGCACTTGCTTGTATCGGTACAGGCAAAATCGAAATGCATGGTCTTGTAAGTATGCTTGATAATATCAACCGTATTCTTGACAGAGTTGCATTATATATAGGATAAGGAGGCAGTTAAAATGAGTAAAAAATATCCATTATACAAAACAACTAAATCAGACGAATATTTTGAAAGAGCTGCCAAGGTTATCCCTGCAGGTGTTTATGGTCACTTAGGTCCTGCAGAAGGACAGTTTATTCCTGTAAACAGATGGCCTCGTTTCTCAGAAAAGGCAAAAGGCTCATATTTCTGGGATGTAGATGGTAACCAGTACATTGACTATATGTGTGCATACGGTCCAAACATTCTCGGTTATTGTGATGAAGATGTTGATGCTGCCGCTATTGAACAAATCAAAAAGGGCAACTGCGTTACATCTCCTGATAAAATTATGATTGAATGTGCAGAGCTTCTTGTTGATACAGTTGCTACTGCAGACTGGGCTTTCTTTGCAAAGAACGGTAACGACGCAACTCAAGGTGCTATCCTTACTGCTCGTGCACATACACACAGAAAGAAACTTATTTTCTTTAACAACTTCTATCACGGTGTTTCTCCGATGGTTCAGAAGATTGACTATCCGGGCGTAACTCCTGAAGATGTTGCTAATAACATCTATGCTCGCTGGGATGATATTGAAGGCTTAAAGAAAATAATTGCAGAAAACGAAAATGAAATTGCTGCTATTATTGCTCAACCATATAACCATGGTAACTTTATCGACAATGCTTTCCCTGTTGACGGTTTCTGGAAAGAAGTAAGGGAACTTTGCACAAAGCACGGAATTGTTCTTATTGTGGACGACGTTCGTTGCGGCTTCCGTCTTGACCTTGCAGGTTCTGACCACTTCTTTGGCTTTGAAGCAGATATCATCTGTTTCTGTAAAGCTCTTGCAAACGGCTACAATATGTCTGCCTTCTGCGGTAAAGAATTTTTGAGAAATGCTGCATCAAGCCTTTCTTATACAGGTTCTTACTGGATGAGTGCAGTTCCTTTTGCTGCTTGTATTGCTTGTATCAATAAGCTTAAAGCAATTGATGCTCCAAAGCTTTTCGACACTTTGGGCAGACAGCTTACAGACGGTTTTGTTGCAGCAGGTAAAGAGCATGGCTTTGACCTTAAAGTAACAGGTGCTCCTGCATTATTCTACTTAAGAATAGCAAACGATGATTCACTTCTTCTTCATCAGGATTGGGTTGCAGAGTGTGTTAACAGAGGTATGTTTATTACTTCTCACCATAACCACTTTATTAATGCATCTCTTACACAGGAAGATATTAACCGCTCAATTGAAATTGCAGAAGATGCATTTAAAGCAGTTAAAAAGCTTCATCCGGAATTAGGCTAATTTTACCGATGTTTATCGGTGTTATAAAACACAATTAGGAGGATTTTATTATGGCTCTTTCAAAACAGGAGTGGCTTGCTCTTGAAAAGAAAGCAAATGAACTCCGTAACCTTTGCCTTGACACAACTTATTGGGCAGGCAGCGGCCACATCGGCGGCGGTATGAGTGTTATGGATATTATGACAGTGTGCTATCACAAATATATGCACATTAAAGTTGAGGAACCAAACTGGGAAGACCGCGACAGATTTATTCTCAGTAAAGGTCATGCAGGTATTGCTTATGCACCTGTTCTTTGCGACCTTGGCTTTAACGACAAAGAAATGCTTAAAACCTTTAACCTTTCAGGTTCAAAAATGGGTATGCACCTTGACTCAAATAAGGTTGTTGGTGTAGACGCATCTACAGGCTCACTTGGTCATGGTCTTTCAATCGGTGTTGGTACTGCTCTTGCAGCAAGACTTCTTAAAAAAGACTATAAAACATTTGTTGTTCTTGGTGACGGTGAACTTGATGAAGGTTCAAACTGGGAAGCAGCAATGAGTGCCGCTCACTATAAACTTACAAACCTTATTACTTTTGTTGACCGTAACCACAATATGATTGACGGTAACACAGAAGACGTTATGGCTCTTGAACCACTTGCAGATAAATGGGAAGCATTTGGTTTTATCGTTAAGAAAATTGACGGCAACAATATTAAAGAGCTTTGCGAAGCTATTGACTTTGCATATGAAAATGATACAGATAAGCCTGTTCTTATCCTTTGCGATACAGTTAAGGGCTGCGGTATCGACTTTATTGAAGGTGACTTCAGATGGCACTATGGTGCATTTGATGACGAAAAATATGCAAACGGTAAGAAAGCTCTTGAGGCTACATACCAGAAGAGAATTGCACGTGCAGAGAAGGAGGGCAAATAATTATGGCAGGCGGATTATCATATACAGCTGAACAGTCAACATCCCTTTCAACAGCCGAAATTTACGGTCAGGCTCTTGTTGAACTTGCAGAGGCTCATCCTGAGGTTGTTGCTCTCACAGCAGACCTTGCTAAATCAACAAAAATCGGTGATTTCCAGAAGAAATTCCCCGACAGATTCTTTAACGTAGGTATCGCTGAGCAGAATATGTTTGGTGTAGCTGCAGGTATGGCTAAGGCAGGCCTTGTTCCCTTCCTTTCCACATTCTCACAGTTCGCATCCTTCCGTTCAGCAGACCAGCTTCACACCGACCTTTGCTACCAGAACGTAAACGCAAAAGTTATTGCTACACACTCAGGTACATCCTTCGGTCAGGCAGGCTCTACTCACCATGCTATCTGCGACCTTGCACTTACACGTTCAATCCCCAATCTTACTGTTATCTGCCCCGCTGACGGTTACGAAACCTACAACGCAGTTATGGCAGCTTACAATACACCCGGCCCCTTCTACATCCGTATCAATCGTGGCTTCGACCGCGTTCTTTATAAGGATGCAAACTACGGCATCGAGGTTGGTAAGGCAGTAGAGGTTCACGAGGGCTCAGATATCACAGTTATCGCTTGCGGCTCTTGTGTATTCCAGGCTTACCAGGCTGCTGAATTCCTTGAGAAGGCAGACGGACTTAAGGTTCGTGTTCTTGATATGCACACAATCAAGCCCCTTGATAAAGAGGCAGTTCTTAAGGCAGTTATGGATACCCGCCGTATCATC
>JAZRKV010000029.1:0-23462 GCA_045646545.1 Acutalibacteraceae bacterium | reverse complement strand
CTTGAAAAATTCCGTGAAGCAGGGGGAAGAATTATATTTATGGGTTCCGCGCCCACTCTCTGCGATGCAGTTCCTTCCGATAGAAGTAAGATTTTAGCCGACAAATGCGAAAAAGTTGACTTTTCAAGAGCCGCTATTCTTACTGCTCTTGACAGAGATCGCACGCTTACCATCCGTTATGATGACGGCGACCTTTCTGATGACCTTATCTATCAATTAAGAAAAGACGTTGACTGCAATTGGCTTTTCGTATGTCAGGACAAAGAGCCTCACAACAAGGACCTTTGCCACAGTGACGATATCCGCATCACCATTCCCGGTGAATATACCGTAACACTTTACGACACACAAAGTGGTGACATTTACCCTGCGGACGTTACATACACTAACGGCAATACCATTATTAACGAAGTATTCTACGGTTACGATTCTAAACTTTACAAGCTCACCGAGGGAAAATTCCAAAACAAAACAGTAACCAAAACCTCTTTCAATGGCGAAGGGATTACTGCTCCTACTGTTGTTGATTATGAACTCTCAGAAGAAAACGTACTTCTTCTTGATATGGCACAGTTTAAACTCAAAGGTGAAGAAGAATTCTCACCCGAGGAAGAAATCTTACGCCTTGACAACATCTGCCGTGAAAGACTTGGTTTAAGAAAACGCGGTGGTGAAGTTGTTCAACCCTGGGTTTATGGTGAAATTGCCCCCATATCCGAAGTTACCCTTAAATACACCTTTACAAGTGAAATTGAGTACGAGGGCGCTTCCCTTGCTATGGAAGACGTACAACAAGCAAAAATCACCTTTAACGGTGCTGAAGTTGACAACACAGTTACAGGTAATTTTGTTGATATTTCCATATTCAAGGTTAATCTTCCTAAAATAGTAAAAGGTGAAAATACTCTTATTATCACCCTTCCCTTTGGTGATAGCGCAAACCTTGAAAACGTATTTGTTCTTGGTAAATTCGGTGTCAAACTCGAGGGCCGAAACGCAACTGTCACAAGCCTTCCCGAAAAAATCGGCTTTGGTGACATTGTTCACAAGGGTTTCCCCTTCTACGGCGGTAACATAACCTACAAAATCCCTGTTGAAGTTAAAAACAATACCCTTAAAGTCTGCGCTTCCGATTACCGCGGTGCACTTATAGGTGCCGCCCTTGACGGTAAAGAAATAGGCAAAATCGTATATCCCCCCTATTTCGTATACGAAAAAGACGTTGAAAACGGCGCTCATCTTCTTGAACTTACCCTTTTCACACACCGTTACAACACCTTTGGACCCATTCACCTTGTCAACGAAAAAGAAAGTTGGCATGGTCCCGGTGCTTGGAGAAGCACAGGATTCAACTGGAGCTATGAATACGTTTTAAGAAAAATAGGTCTTATGAAAGCTCCGGTAATTGAATAAAATTATTCCATCAAAAAACACCTCTCTCCGAGAGGTGTTTTTTTAGTAAAGAAATATTTAGCCGATGTTGTATATAGATACTACGCGGCGGATAAGTCGCAAAACCCGAAATTCAATCAACCGAAAAATATATTGCGAGCAGATTAAAACAAATCATTCTCCAAAAACAGAAAAACGGCGGTAGTGAAAAAGATATTGTTGTGCTATTCCCTGCGTTTCAAAATATTCCTGTGGGAATCCATCGGGATAAAGTTCTTCAAGAATGCGTTTGACCCAGACGTCTACAGGGAATGCCTCATGCCTGCCAAATCCATAAAGAAGAGCGCATTGGGCAACCTTTTCACCAACGCCCTTTATTTTAAGAAGCTCTGTTTTTGCTTCATTAAATGAAAGCTCCTTTATTTTTTCAATATCTACCTCACGAGAGGTTATTTTTTGCGCGGCATCTATAATATATTTGGCACGGAAGCCTGAGCGGATTGGTGCCAGGTCTTCTACGGTTAAACATGAGAGTGTATTTGCAGATGGAAAAGAATAGCCCTCACCTGTTTTTTCACCAAATTGCTCACAAAGCCTTTCTATTATACCCTTGATGCGAGGAATATTGTTATTGGCAGAAATTATAAATGAGCAAATTGCTTCCCATTCATCCTGCTTTAAAATTCTGATTCCAGGATAAGCATTGCACGCAGTAACCAGATGCTTATCTTTATAAGATGCAATAATCTGAGAATAATCCTTTCTCAAATCAAAATAATCACACCAAAGTGATTCGTAATCCTCTGCCGTTGTATTATAGAGAGTTATTATTGAACCATTTTGTTCAATTTCAAGAAACTTGCCCTTAACCACACCTTGCCAACGACCATTTTCATTTTTTCTCCATCTGAACGCCTGACCGCAATCAAGAGTCAAATCCAACGATAAGTGGCAAACATTCTCAAGAATCACATTTTTCCCATTGATTTTAACTTCCATTTTTATCACCAAAAATATGATACAACAAGATGATTTTTTAGTAAAGATTTTTTGTCAACCAATTTTTCAAAAAACATACTTTTTCTACGTTTTCAACAGTAATTTTATGCTTTTTTGTTCATTATTTTTATTGTTCATTTTTGCTAACGAACATTTATTTTTTTGTCATTTTTTGCCTTTCCATTTTGTATAATTGCAAAACTTTTCAACTTTTCGTATATAAAAATATAAAATCGAAAATTGTCAAAAAAAATATAGAAAATGTCAAAAACCTATTTGCATAGCCTGTTTATAGGCTTAGTTGTAAACATTTTGAACACTGTTTTGAACAATTTTCGCACGAAAGACTATTATACTTTTTGTATAATTTCCGACTTGTCAATTTTTACAAACTCCTATTTTCTTTATTTTCAAAAACGAAAATTGAGCCTTCTCTTTGTTAAAAATGAGCAAAACTCTGACAAAAATTCAACAACCTTTCATTTGTTGCGTTTTTTGTATAAAACAGCAAAAAACAACCAATATAATTACGTGAATAAAATTAAATTCTTGAAGGAGATTTTTTATGCTTAAGGGTGTAAACAAGCAGGTGCTTGAAATTGTAGAAACTCAGAATGGATTTTTTGAAAAAGCCATCTTTTTCGTAAAACCTGAATACAGTGGTATGTCCGAAGGAAAGCTACGTGAAAGTGCAGAAAAAGAGATAGAAATGGCAGGTGCACCACCAAAGCAGCGCTTTTTCAAAAAAACAGGCACTAAAAATGCAATTAAATTCTTTCTTTGCTTTTCCGCAGGTGTTGCCGCGGGAATAATTTTCAATTGTATTATTCTTTAAAATATGGTACACTTATAAAAAACTTTTCGGGAGTAACTTATGCGATACCATCATATTTTCTGGGATTTTAACGGCACGATAATAGACGATGTGCGCAACGCCTTAGGTTGTGTCAACGATTTACTTGACAGAAAAAATCGTCCCCATATAACTTTAGAGGATTACTATAACTACGTAGAAACTCCTATAATCGGCTTCTACAAGCATATTTTACCGCCAGAAGAATTAAATTTTGAAGAAATATCACGTGATTATCATATCGATTACGCAAAAAGAATAAACGAAACAAAGCTTTCAACGGGTGCATATGAGCTTATGCACTCTTTGAAAAATAATGGTGCACACCAATACATAGTAACCGCGAATATTATTGACGAGGCAACCGAACTTATAAAAAAATATGGCATAGACGACTGCATCGATGTTATCATGGGTGCCGAAAATACATTGGCAGAAAGCAAAACAGAACGCGCACTGAAGCTTTTTAACTCACTTAACATCAACAGAAACGATGCTATTTTTATCGGTGACACTTTGCACGACCTGGAAACTGCAAATGCTTTGGGGATAGATTGCGTGCTTGTATCTTTCGGGCATCAGGGTCGCAGACTTCTTGAAGAGCATAACGCTTACGTTGTAGACTCAATGGCGGAAATTGAAAAAATCATTTATGACGAACGCATTGTTGACTTTCATACACATTCAACCTGTTCAGACGGTACTCTTACACCAAGTCAGCTTGTCCGCCATGCACATGAAAGCGGTCTGAGTGCTTTTGCACTTACGGACCACGACAGTGTTGACGGTATAGAAGAGGCAACAGCTCAAGCAAAAAAAACAAATATAGAATTTGTGCCCGGCATAGAATTTTCTGCGGCAGAAAAAACAGAAACTCATATTATAGGCTTGTTTATAGACCCTAAAAACCAAGTTCTTTTAAACACAATTCAAAAATTGAAGAACAGTCGCAGAAGACGAATGGAAGATATTTGCACAAAACTCCAAAACCTAGGATTTGATATTACCCACGATGAAGCATTAGAAATTGCAGGCGGAAACTTCGTGGGCAGAGCACACATCGCAAAACTCATGGTGGAAAAAGGATACTGCAAAACCATACGTGAATGTTTCGACAAATACATAGGTCTTAACAAGCCTGCATATTCTGAAAAAAATGAATTAACCGCTAAAGAAGCTGTTATTGCAATCAAAGCAGCGGGCGGACTTGCATTCCTCGCACACCTTAACCAGACAGGTTACAATTTAACTGAGCTTGAAGAACTTCTGACGGAATTAAAAGCAGTAGGTCTTACAGGAATTGAAGGCTACTACCCTGAATATACACCTGAGCATATTACTCAGTACCGCAAGCTTGCCGAAAAGCTTAACCTTGCAATTTCAGGCGGTTCAGACTACCACGCAGATATGAAGCCCCTTATCAAAATAGGCGTAGGCAACGGCAGCCTGAGCATCCCCTACTACGTATACGAAAACTTAAAAAACATAAAAAATCATGATTAAAATAAAATTTTATGATGAAACTAAATCTGGAAAGAAATTTCCGGATTTTTTCTTTCAGGTGATATTATGAAAAATAATTTAAAAAAAGAATGCAGAAGCTTACTGGACGGATATACCGCAAAATTGTTTTTTATTTCCACCTTCAGCTTTGTGGTTCGTTACGGTGGTTTTGCGGGAATTCTTCTTTTATTTCATTCATTTTCCTCAAGCGATTTTTTTGTTTTTTTAAAATTATCTTACAGTTCGGTTATTGCATATTCAATTTTTATTTTTTTATTTTCACTCACACTTTTTTTATTCTTGCTTATATGCACCAACATAAAACAGAATGAAAATTATTGCTATTATTTACGAACAGAAAAAATAGATTTTAAGCTTTCTTATTTGTTTCGTTCTTATAAAATATCATTTGTTTTCAAAACTTTTCTTTTATACCTTAAAGCTTTTGTTTTAAAACTCTTATGGCTTTTATATTTCTGCGTACCATGTTTACTTTATTTTTTATGTTGTTTACCATTCCTTAAAGCCCACGAATTACCACAGAATTTTCATATTATAATACTTTTATGCGGAACAATACTTTTTTCACTCTCATTTATTATGTGGCGCATTGCCTGTTTGCAATATTTTTATAACAAACATTCTGTTTTTACCAATGAAGAAAAAATAAAAAGCACTTTAATAAATAAAACCGATTTAAAAACCGTTTTTTTATTAAAATGCTCTTTTGTTTGTTGGCTTTTCAGTTATATTTTTATTATCCCCGTTTTTTTCATTATACCTTACAAAAAGCTTTGTTTTACGTCAGCATATAAATCAATGCCATTATAAGTAATTCATCTGCCTGTTCTTCGGAAAGAAGCATTATAAGTGACAACAGCAGTGCTTTATCGCTATCTATATTCACGCCACCTATTGTCTCTTGCATTTTTTCAAAAAGATTTTTTGGTATAGGCGTATTATTTTCATTTACCGTATTTTTTTCAAGATAGCCCTTGGGCATTGGTATCCTTTTAGGCTCCTGCGGTGTGGTTTTATCCGCATACTCCGTCGATGCTTCCAACCCTGCAGAAGTACGCGCTTTTTTACGCATATCCTCTGCTCTTTTTATGGCATCATTCTGCATTTTCATAAGCTCCTGATATGTATAATCCATCTGCTACATTATTCCCCTCTCTCTGAGTAACGGAAGAACAGATACAAGCCTGACGAGCTTCATCGCTTCATCTGCCTTGTGCCTTTTTTCCTGAGACAACAAGGGCTTCAGGGCATTTATAAACTGCAGTCGTTCATCCGGTTGATTGAATGCCTGCATTATTGGAATAAGGGCAGACAACTGCGACAAATCCGGCATACCCAATCCCGATAAATCGGGAATATCGGGTATGCTTTTTTGTTGTTTTGCCTTTTCCTGAGTAGTACTACCCATAAAAGAGGATGCTATGCTTTTAATATTTTCCATATCCTCTTGAGAAAGAGAATTAAGTATGGAATTTATATCAAAATCAGCCATTTATTTTCCTCCGAAAAATTTTTTAAATAATGATTTTGCCGCTTCACTATTAAGAATTGCCTTGGTTTTTTCTTCATCGGCAAGTAGTTCTTTAACTGCTTTTGCCTGACTTTCGGAAAGATTTTCGTTTATAAATTTATTTACGTCTGTTTCGTTTTTCGGAGAATCAGAACCTTCCTTTATTTTTTTGTAAAGCTCATTGGCGTTAATATTATCTTTTTTCATTTCATCCATTGAAATCACCAACCCGAAATTATATAATGTAATAAATTATATTTTTGAAACAGAGGGATTATTCTTGCGAATTCTGGTGATTTCCGACTCTCACGGTAACAAGTGGAATTTTTTTGAGGCAATAAAAAAAGAGCCATCGGCAGAAGTTGTTTACTTCCTTGGTGACGGCTTCAGAGATTATGAAAAGGCATTACTTGAATTTTCCGACAAAAAAATGTTTATTGGTGTAAACGGTAACTGTGATTTATCCTGTGATTTACCTGCAAGAGATATTCGCACCATAAACGGTGCAAAAATTTATGCCACTCACGGATATGCAGAAAAAGTGAAATTCGGTTACTATACCCTTGAATGCACTGCAAAGCAGGAAAATTGCGACATAGCACTTTTCGGTCATACTCACGAGCCTCACTCTTCATACTATGACGGATTACATCTTTTTAATCCCGGTAGTATAAATGACGAATGCTACGGAGTTATTGATATTACAGATTCAGGAATTATATGCATAAATAAAAATCTTATTTATTGACATTTCCTTTATATGTGGTAAACTATTTTTTATACAATTAATATATAAGGAGAATGCATATGAATTTAATTTCATTATCAGCAGCCGGAGGCTTTACCTTTCCGCAAAGTGGCTTTATGTACATATTAGGTATTGCGGTTGTTGTTTTCGTGCTTGCACAATCCATGTTCTTTATTATTAAATCATGGAAAAAAGGTCTTGAATTAGGCATCAAAAAAGAAACTCTCAAAAACACTGTTGTCAACAGTGCGGTTTTCACTATCGCTCCTGCAATTTCTATTCTTGCAACAGTTATTGTTCTTGCAAATGCTTTAGGTCTTGTTCTTCCTTGGATTCGTCTTTCTGTTATTGGTAACCTTGCTTACGAAACAACTGCAGCTCAAACTGCACTTGATTTTTGGGGTGTAACATTAAAACAATCTTACGAAACATTATCACCTGAACAATTCTCAACAATCACATGGGCTATGACTGTTGGTAGCATCGCACCGCTTCTTCTTTTACCTTTCCTTTGTAAGAAACTTCAGAAGAAGGTTGGTGACGTTGTTAACAAAAATGAAAAATCAAAAGTTTTAGGTGACGCAATTTCAGCAGCTGCATTCATTGGTATTATTTCTGCATTCGTTGCAAGAGAAATAAATGGTAGAACAACAACTAAAGAAACATTATTAGACGCTGCCGGAAATGTTGTTATGAATGCCGAAGGTGAAGTTGAAAAAATCACAAGAATTACCGGTTCCGCAGGCGCAATTTCTATTCTTGTACTTATTACAGCAATAGTTAGTCTTCTCATACTTGAGGCGATTTGCAAAAAGTTCAAACTCACAAAACTCCAACCCTTCACAATGCCACTCGCAATGTTCATTGCTATGGGTATAGCAATACTTCTGACAAATGTTCTTCCTGCAGAAGTTGTTAACCATACTTGGTACGAAGTTGGTTCCATTGTTTCTTAAAGGAGGGCGTAACTATGGAAAAAACATTCTTTGATAAAATCCACAGATGGGGTATAGCATGGAATATTAGCGCAATCCTTTTACTCCTTTGCATACCGATTTCTATCTCAGTTAAACTAGGGGCTTGGCCATCAGGTGAAGCATTACTTTATATTATGCCAAAACTCATGGGTCTTTATTGGCTTACTGCAATTATCGAAGTAATCACTTATGTACCTATGCTTGGTGCCGGTGGTGCTTACCTTTCTTTTGTTACTGGTAACATTTCAAACCTTAAGCTCCCTTGCGGTCTTAAAGCAATGGAAAATGCAAAAGTTCGTGCAAACACAGAAGAAGGCGAAGTTATTTCAACTATCGCAATCGGTGCTTCTGCAATAACAACAACCATTATCATTGCGGTAGGTGTTATTGCTTTTGGTCCTGTTCTTCCAAAAATCACAGGTGGTTCATTCAAACCTGCTTTTGACCAGGTGCTCCCTGCTCTTTTTGGTGCTCTTGCTGCAGGATACTTCGCAAAACACTGGAAAACATTTATCGCTCCTATTATTACAGGTGTTATAGTTCTTTTCTTCTCACCTTCCATGGGTGCCGGTACACTTATGTTTATCACAATCGTCGCTGCTGTTGTAGGCGTACTTGTAATGTTCAAAGCCGGACTTCTTGAAAAGAAAACAAAAAAATAAAATAAAAATTCAAGGATGATTCAGAATTTCTGAATCATCCTCTTTTTTATTTATTGAAATATTTATCTGCTTTAAGAATCATTATCTGAGTTTTGGAATCGCGTATTTCACCGTTCATAACCATTTCAACCGCTTTACTGAGCGGTATTTTTATTGCATTAACAAATTCATCATCGTCAAGATGCTGCTCACCTTGTTGAAGGTCTGTTGCAAAATACATATATATTATTTCATCAATTAAAGCAGGTGTAGTATAAAGTGCTCCTGTTGGGATAATTGTTTTAGCGGTCAACCCTGTTTCTTCCGAAAGCTCTCTCAACGCTGCTTCCTGAGGGTCCTCACCTTTTTCCAATTTACCTGCAGGCACCTCAAGAGTTACCTTATTGAGAGCATATCGAAATTGGTTAACAAACACAACCTCGTTGTCCTCTGTCAATGGCAAAACACAAACTGCACCGGGATGACGAATGACCTCGCGCACACCTTTATTGCCGTTAGGAAGAAGTATTTCATCCCTGTAAAGATGGATTGCCACACCATCAAATATTTCTTCTGAGGAAAGCTTTTTTTCTTCAAGTTCCATAATTACTACCTCGCAAATTTAATATAGTATTATAATGATTGTCATTTATCGAAACGCAGGTGCGTTTCGCAAAAGCCGATTTTTATCGGCTTTTTGCAAAATTGATTTGGGAAAATTCAAATTTGCATAACATTCATTGAAAGGATTATAGTCGAATTTTCAAAGAAAATTCGATACCAAATTATTTATTTGGTATCGAAACAGTATAATTTTATACTGTTTCAACTAACTATAATCATTATAATACACCTTATCTCTTTTTTTAGCAATAGCCGAAGATGGTTGAAACTTAAAAGATTTATATGTATAATTACCATGAGGTGATTGTTTTGTTCATTTATATTATCAGACACGGCGAAACCTACGGCAATTTAAACGGTGACGGATTTGCTGAAACCGATTTAACACCTTTAGGAAAACAGCAAATTGCTTTTTTAGGAAAGCGTTTTATTAATACACCCATAAATAAATTTTACGTAAGTCCTTTAATAAGAGCAGTAAAAACTGCAAATGCCATACGCAGTTTTCATATGAATACACCTATTGAAATAACGTCATTACTTTTGGAAAAAGGCACGGCACCTGACTATATAGGTCTACCTGACAAGGATTTACATAAGCTTTGTCCTGATGCTGCAATTACAAAAAGAACTCCATTAGGAGAAGAAAATGATATTATCGCTTACAACAGAGCCAAAAAATTCATCGAAAAAATCAAAACTGAAAATAAGGAAGACGATACTGTTGTTGTAGTGGCACACGGTACATTTAATTCTTTCCTGGTACTTGCCGCCCTTGATTTTCCCTTAAAAGAAAACTTTAACTTTTCACACCTTAATACAGGCGTTACCCTTGTGCAGTATCTTAAAGAAGACGGTGTTGTAAAAACAAAACTAAAATATCTTAATGATACAAGCCATCTTGCATAATATGCTCCTATGTAAATTATAAATATCTTGACTTAAATTAAATAATAATGTAAAATACCCCTTGGTAAAATGGGCAGTCGCGGATGTGTTTTTCACATACGAGGAAAGTCCGGGCATCGCACGGCAGGGTAACTGCTAACGGCAGCCGAGGGTAACCTTAGGGAAAGTGCAACAGAGATATACCGCCGAATTTATTCGGTAAGGGTGGAAAGGCGAGGTAAGAGCTCACCGGCGTGGTGGAGACATCACGGCCATGTAAACCCTACCCGATGCAACACCGACAGGAGAGTTTGCCGGACAGCGATTTTTCGCATCTCCAACGGGTGGCTAAAGCGTTGCGGCAACGTAACGTGTAGATAGATGATTGCCTTAAACGACAGAACCCGGCTTACAGTTTTACCAAAAAAAGAGAAGAGCTTGCCTCTTCTCTTTTTTTAAAAAAATTGACAATAAATACGATTTTTTGTATAATTTCTTCATTACAAAAAGGAGTTCAAAAACATGTTTTCAGATATTATAGGCAATATAAGTAATGCTTTATATTCCTACATTTTAATTATACTGCTTGTTGCGGCAGGTTTATTTTTCTTCTTACGCACAAAGCTTGCTCCGTTCAGACTATTCAGTGAGCAGCTCCGTTGCGTTATGGAAAAACCTGATCAAAAAGATGGCGTTTCTTCATTTCAGGCGCTTATGGTTTCCACCGCTTCCCGTGTTGGCACCGGTAACATTATAGGTGTTTCTACTGCTCTTTGTCTCGGTGGCTTCGGCTCTGTTTTCTGGATGTGGATTATTGCCATTATAGGCAGTGCTTCTGCCCTTATAGAAAGCACCTTAGCTCAGATATACAAAAAGAAAAATTCTGACGGTTCATTTTCCGGTGGTCCTGCTTATTACATAATGACTGCTTTGAAAAACAAACCTTTGGCTATTATTTTCTCGATTTTACTTATACTTACTTATGGTGTTGGCTTCAATATGCTGGCATCATATAACCTTCAATCAACTTTCTCTTCCTACTCTTTTTACAACAAAACTTTTTCACCCTGGATTATCGGTCTTATTTTAGCCGTAATTTGCGCTTACTGCCTTATTGGCGGTGGCAAAAGAATAATCAAAATTACATCTTTTATTGTTCCATTTATCGGCATTGCGTATATCCTTATTGCAATATTAATTGTTGTTATTAACTTAAAAACATTACCTGACGTTTTCAAAACAATTTTTACAGAAGCTTTTGATTTTAAAGCAATTTTCGGTGGATTCAGTGGCTCGTGTGTAATATACGGCATCAAGCGTGGTCTTTTCAGTAACGAGGCTGGCGTAGGCTCCGCCCCTAATGCTTCTGCTTCTGCTGATGTTAAACACCCTGTAAAACAAGGTCTTGTACAAGTTCTTTCAGTATTTATTGATACAATTCTTATTTGTTCCGCGACTGCATTTATGTGTATGTGCTCCGGCATTAAACCAACAGAAGAATTGGCTGGTGCACTCTTTGTTCAAGCATCATTAAAAGCAGTTCTTGGTAATTTCGGTCCTATATTTATTACAGTTGCAATGATTCTTTTTGCATTCACAACGCTTCTCGGTAATATTTATTACGTTGATATGGCAATTATTTTCCTTTGCAAAAAGACTCCTAAAAAATGGGTTATGAACCTTTACCATATCGTTGCAGCAATTCTCATTTTTGTTGGTGCAGGATTAAACGCCACACTCCTTTGGGATATTGCAGATATTTTAATGGGCGGTATGACCATAATAAATATTCCCGTAATTTTAATTCTCAGCAAATATGCTCTTGCGGCGTTAAAGGATTACGACAAGCAACGCAAACAAGGCAAAGAGCCTGTTTTTAAAGCAAAAAACATAAATCTTCCACACGACATAGATTGTTGGAAATAGATTCAACCACAATAAAAGCGATGCTATGGTTTTCATAGCATCGCTTTTTTATTTATTTAATTATTCTTCAATTTCAATGCCGCGTTCTTTTCTGAGCTGTGCAAGCTCTGCAAACACACGGTTTTTCTTTTCACCTGTAAGGTCATAGAAGAATAATGGAATTGCACAAAGAAGAAGGCTGATACCCGGAACAATTGTTACAAGAGCAAACATACCGAACTGCTTTGTTGTATCAAGGTTCATAGCAATACTTACAACGCTTTCTGCTTTGCTGTTAAGTGTAGCAACGTCAAGGTCTATTAATATATACATACCGATAATCATAACAGTTGCAAATGCATTACCGATTTTATTTACAAATGACTGACAAGCAGAGCCGAGACCTGTATTTCTGAAGCCTGTTTTCCACTCCATAAAATCAAGACAGTCGCAAACCATTGCAAATGATACATTATTAATAACACCAAGAGGAATTGCAGAAATAAGCATAAACGGTATACAAAGAAGAAGATTCTTTGTTGTCCATCCAATTACAACAGTAAGGCAAGATGCAGCAAAACCTGCAATACAAGAAACTATCATAATCTGCTTATATTCAAACTTTTTGTATAACTTTGGAAGGAAAAGCATCGCACCAAACATACCAACTGCCGCACAAATCTGAATAACAAGGGCAACTGTTGAAATATTTGATTGATATGCCTCTGCAGTTTCAGGCTTAGAACCGATATAAAGACCGGAATATCGTGCAACGTGAGGTGCCGCCGCCTGAAGCATATATCTACCGAATGAAAGAACACCTGAAAGAACAACAAGCATAAGCGGTTTGCAAGTAAAGATACGTTTGAGTGTACCTGTTTCGCCCGGTTTCTTTTTTGTTGCATTTGGAATCTGCACTCTTTCTTTGATTTGAACAGATTTAAACGCAAACAAAAGCATACCGATAACAGCCATTGAAATAGCCATAACCGCAAACTTAAATGGCTCGAATTCTTTTTCTGTCATTTTTTTTGAAAAAACAGAATCATACATAAATCCCATAATAATAGGAAGAGCAACTGTAACCGCAGAACCGATACCACCTACTGTTTTACCGTAGGAAATAATATTGCCGCGCTCTTTCGGATTAGGAGTCATAACATTAGGCATACTCCAGAAAGGAACGTCACTGGCGGTATAAATCATACCCCAAAGAACATAAACAACAGAAACGAACACATAAAGCCATATTGTTCTATTCTGTGTATCAAATCCCGGATTCACAAACATCAATATTGTAAGGATTGCAATCGGGATTGCAGTTATAACCGGATACGGCTTCATTCTACCTCGTTTTGTTGAGTGCCTATCAACAATCATACCCATCATCGGGTCATTAATTGCATCCCAAACACGAGCAAGAAGCATAAGCATAATAACAAACAATGCATTAAGAGTAAGAACATTCATATAATAGTCTGTTATGTAGCTTGACATACAACTGTACACAAGGCCTTGACCTAATGCAGCAATTGCATATGCCTGTGATTCCTTTTTAGGGACGTAATTTTTAAGCTCTTGTTTTACCTCTGCCATAAAATATCACTCCAAACTCAATTTTTATATAAAAGAAACTACATATTATATTTCTATAACTTTTTTATTTCCTTTACCCCAGATAACTTCAACAGTTACCGGAATATTAGATTCAATTGTAACAATAGGCTCTTCATCGCTATCTTTTCTGCTTTCGCAAACAAGAGTCATTTCACCGTCTACGCCGAAAGGATATTTTTCTATTCCGTGGCGTTCTGTACGGTTTACAAACCATGTGATTTTTTTGTTTGCCGCATCCGGTTTAATACCGAAAACATATTCAAACATAACAGTAATAGGAATAAGACCTGTCCATCCTACAAAATCCGGCAAGGATGAACTGCCTCTTGTAAATTTACCCTCTGTTTTTTCCGGAGCGTAATTTTCAAAAACAGTTCCTGAATCTTTAAACACCTGAACAGTTGCATCAAGATTATTACAAGCAATTTCATAAGAAAGGTCAAATAGCCCGTAATTATCAAGGCCCTTAAGAACCATATAGTTTGTTGGTGCCCATACTGAGCCACACCAATAACCGCCCTTTGGATTATACTCCGGATGGTCTTTGGAAAGAGTTGCTACACGATGCTCTGTTTTAAACTCATTTTCATTATCAAGGTGAGCAATAAAACCATCTTTACGGTCTTCAGGAACACATTTTGCAAGAAGTGCCCAAAATGCACCTATATGTTTAACACCATTAAATGTATCATCATTTTTAAGGTCATAATAAAACTGTGTTTTTTCATCCCACAATTTTTCGTTTATTACTTTAAAAAGATGGTCGCGCTCTTCCTCAAGAGCAGGTATAAATTCTTGTCTGTCAACCTCTTTTGCCATTTCAATAAGAAGGTTACATGCATTAAGTTCCTGCATACAAGCATCTACCCAAACCATATGACCATGGCTATAACAAACGTGATACTTTTCATCAAGACGAGGACAATTATCCATACCACAACCGTAACCGGATGAGAAATATGTACCATCACGCCATGTAAAATGCTCCTGCATCCATTGGTGATATGCAACAAGGCAAGGAAAAACTCTTTTTAATCTTTCCTTATCACCAAAATTAAGGTAATAATCCCACTCGCACCAGGTCATTACTTCAGGACCTGTTGATGACGGGTCGTGACGAGGGAAAATATCTTTTCCGTCCTCCTCATCAATTTGACGGCAAATAAAGCCGTCAACGTGCTGATGAGAATAAAAATTATCTAAAGTTTCCTGAAATTTAAAAATTCTGTCGGCATATTTTCCGAACATAAGCATAAAAGCAGAGTCCCACATAAAAAGACAACCGCTGAAGGCTGCATCAATATAACGACTGACGAAGCCATTTTCCTTTGTAGGCAAACCAAGGTTGCTAAAGGCAATTTCCCAGGCCTTCCAATAGCAATCAAGATAATCTTCATGATTATCCCACAAAGGCTGAGGAAGCTTATCCTTTATATCCTTGAACTCAGGAATTGGTGTCAAATCCGGTTCAGCGCCAATAAAGGAATTTTCTTCGACTAAATCTTTATCATCATACGTGATTTCACAGTTTTGCTTGAATATACCTGCCATAATATTTAAACTCCGAAATATTTTACTGCATTGTTATATGAAATATCCTGAACTACCTTTGAAAGGAATTCTATATCTGCAGGATATTTGCCTTCTTCCACAAGATCACCAAGAAGCTCACAAAGTATTCTGCGGAAATACTCATGACGAGGATAAGAAAGAAAGCTTCTTGAGTCGGTAATCATACCTACAAATTTAGAAATAACGCCTAAATTCATAAGTGTCTGCATTTGTGTACGCATACCGTCATAGTTATCGTTAAACCACCAGGCAGAACCGAATTGAATTTTTGATTCCGCTTCATCAGATTGGAAGTTACCGAGCATTGTGCCTAAAACGTAATTATCCTTCGGGTTAAGTGTAAAGAGAACTGTTTTAGGAAGACCTACACCACAAAGCATTGCATCAAGAAGCCTTGAAAGGCTTACTGCAATTTCATAATCTGCAACAGAATCATAACCTGTATCAGGACCGAGTTTTTTGAACATCACACCATTGTTATTGCGCATTGCACCAATGTGAATTTCCATACCCCAACCAAGACGGTTATATTCACCTGCAAGGAAAAGCATAAGCTCCGTTTTATACTTATCAATTTCTTCTTTAGAAAGAATTTCACCGCCCAGTTGACGAGCAAAAATATCATTAAGTTCTTCTTCGCTTGCTCTGTTATACGGAACGTAAGTGAAGGCATGGTCAGATGCTCTGCATCCCATTTCTGCGAAAAATTCAATTCTTTCAAGAAGTGCCGCTTTAAGCTCGGTAAAGGATTTTACCTCTCTGCCGATTACATTCTGAAGAGCAACTACCCAATCATTGTAACCCGGAAGCTCAATACCTAATGCTTTATCAGGACGGAACGCAGGAAGAACCTTACATTTAAAAGACTTTTCCTCTGCAAGAAGCTT
This sequence comes from Acutalibacteraceae bacterium, assembly GCA_045646545.1. GTDB lineage: Bacteria > Bacillota > Clostridia > Oscillospirales > Acutalibacteraceae > DTU089. Next base: position 7,325 of record JAZRKV010000029.1, on the reverse strand, counting down.
GTGATATTCAAGTGTATCTGCCGCGTCGTCTGTTGTGCAAACGTAAGCAACATTACTTTTCTCTATAAGCTCCCTTGGTGTAAAGCCGCCTGCTTTGATTTTTGCATTTGCTCTTTCCCAGATATCATCACAAGTAGCAGGTGAAAGAGGCTCGTAAATATCAAAATATCTCTGCAATTCAAGATGAGTCCAATGGTAAAGCGGATTACCGATTAAATTCGGCATAGCACTTGCCCAAGCCTTGAATTTTTCGTAATTTGATTTATCACCTGTGATATATTCTTCACTTATACCGCAAGAACGCATACCTCTCCACTTATAGTGGTCACCGGAGAGCCAAAGCTCTGCAATATCCGTCGGCTCGTTATTTTCGTAAATTTCTTTTGGTTGGAGATGACAATGCCAGTCAAAAATAGGAGTATTTTCACAAGCAGCGTAAAGCTTTTTTGCTGTTTCTGTTTTAAGCAAAAAATCTTTATCCATAAATTTTTTCATAAATTTAACCTCTTTAAAAGAATTAAAGTTTAACTTTAAAAACTAATTTGTGAGCAAAGTCTGCATTTTCGCTTTTTCTGCAAGGTGCATGAGCATCTTCAGGGAAAAACACCATAAAATAGCCTTTACGTAATGCAAAAAGTTGACCGTCAGGAGCATCCATAAATGCAATATCGCAGCCCTCTTTAAAATCTTCTGTAATAGTACATTCATTAAAGTTTGCCCAGCCGATATTTTCCTCGCCGTCTACCATAATCTGCACGTCGGCATATTCCTTATGAGCTTCGTATTTAATAGGTGTGCCGTCTTCAATGTTATATTTTGCAACATTACACCACATATTATCTCCGTCTATTTCGATTTTACCACTATCAAATGGTGCCTTTAAAAACTCTTTGAGAGTAGGCTCCACCTTTGCAAACTTTGAATTATTATCAAAATAAACACTTAAGTTTTCAATTTTATCGTAAATCATTCTTCTTCACCTAACATAACTTTTCTTGCTTCTTTTTCCTTTGGAGAAAGGGTGAAATTATAAAGCACAGTCCATCCGATAATTACTGCAAACACTGCTGGAATAGCCCAAACAAGTGAATTTAATTCAACAACGCTGATTTCACCAAGAAGAGAAATCCATGATGTGCCTGCGAGTCTTGCAAGAGTTGCTTGACCAGTAATAAATGGTTCAGCAATTGCCTCAAAACACTCTGACAACATAAGAGAAAGACCTATACCTGCAATTGAAGAGTATATAACCTTTCTGTTATTTTTAGCTGCAATTGCAAAAATTACTGTAACAATTGCACACACAATAATACAAGCAAGCACAACAATAAAGGTTAATACAGGAGATATTAATGATTTAATGGTTGCATTAGGTTCACCGGTTGAAACGCTCTCTATAAGCTCCGCTGTCATTTTAGCATCCTCGTCAAACATTGTGGAAATGCCTATTTTAATCCACATTGTGTCAGGAATCTTACCGCCATAACTTTCAATAATTTCTCTTGCCTCTTCCTGTCCTCTTGCATCGCCGAGAGTAACAATACTTGATGCTAAAGCAGAATCAATACCTATGCAAATAAGTGGTGTGAAAACAGCTATTACTATAACAAGTACAGCAAGTGCCGCTGCACCGAATTTATAAACGTATTTCATAATAAAACCTCTCTTTCAATTATTTCCAGGATGAATTAAGCTGAACTGTTCTGTTGAAAATAGGAGCATCTGCAGTAGAATCCTTATCTACACAGAAATAACCATTTCTCATAAACTGGAATGAATCAAGCGGTTTTGCATCTGCAAGACCTTCTTCAATAAGACAATCCTTAAGAACAACAAGTGACTCAGGATTAATTGCATCAACAAACTCATCATCAGGAACACCTGCTGGGTCCTCTACGTTGAAAAGTCTGTCGTAAAGACGAACCTCAGCCTTGAATGCCTTAGGACCTGCCCAATGAATTGTACCCTTAACCTTTCTGCCGTCAGGTGAATTACCGCCCTTTGATGCAGGGTCATAGGTGCAGTGAAGAACTGTTACATTACCGTTTTCATCTGTTTCATAAGAATTACAAGTAATAAAGTAAGCACCTTTAAGACGAACCTCATTACCAGGATAAAGACGGAAATATTTTTTTACAGGCTCGATCATAAAGTCGCTTCGTTCAACATAAATTTCTCTGCCGAAGGTAACTGTTTTTGTGCCTAATTCAGGCTTTTCAGGATGAACCTCTACTGTAATTTCTTCTGTCTGGCCTTCAGGATAGTTATCAATAACAACCTTAATCGGATCAAGCACTGCCATTGCTCTTGGTGCCTGAGCATTAAGTTCATCTCTTACACAGGCCTCAAGAAGACCGTAATCTACTACGCTGTACGCCTTGGAAACGCCAACCTTTTCAATAAAGTTTCTGATTGCCTTTGCAGGGTAACCTCTTCTACGCATACCGCAGATAGTAGCCATACGAGGGTCATCCCAACCGGAAACAAGGTTATCTGTAACAAGTCGGATATTTCTTCTTTTAGAAGTAATGCAGTAGTTAAGATTAAGACGAGCAAATTCAATCTGTCTTGGTGGCTCCTCGAAACCGATTTGCTCAATAAACCAGTTATAAAGTGGTCTGTGGTTTTCAAACTCAAGTGAACAAAGTGAATATGTTACACCTTCACGAGCATCTGAAAGAGGATGAGCAAAGTCATAAATCGGGTAAACGCACCACTTATCACCTGTCTGGTGATGGTCAACATGCATAATTCTGTAAATAGCAGGGTCACGCATATTCATATTAGGTGATGCCATATCAATTTTTGCACGAAGTACTTTTGCACCGTCAGGAAATTCGCCATCTGTCATTCTCTTGAACAAATCAAGATTTTCTTCTACACTTCTGTCTCTGTATGGACTGTTTTTGCCCGGCTCTGTAAGTGTACCTCTGTACTCTCTCATTTCTTCTGCAGTAAGGTCATCAACGTAAGCCTTACCGTCTTTAATAAGTTTAATTGCACATTCATAAAGAAAATCAAAGTAACTTGATGCATAAAGACACTTTTCCCATTTAAAGCCAAGCCACTCAATATCTTCCTTGATTGACTCTACATATTCAATATCTTCTTTTGCAGGGTTTGTATCATCAAGTCGAAGGTTACAAACACCGCCGTATTTCATAGCAGTTGTAAAGTCGATGCAAATTGCTTTTGCGTGACCAATATGAAGGTAACCATTTGGTTCAGGTGGAAAACGAGTCTGAACCTTAGTATTGACACCTTCTCTTAATTCTTCATCAATAATATCGTGGATAAAATTACCCGCAGTTTCAAAAATTTCTTCCATAATATATCTCCTTAAAGCGATTCAATAACCGCATTGATTCTGTCTGCAACTCTCTTTTCACCTAAAAGACTCATTATTGAGCAAAGGTCGGGAGTATTTTTTCTTGATGTAACAGCAAGACGTATAACTGTTGAAACATCACCTACGTGACCTTTAAATGCTTCAGGATTCTTTTTAAACTCCTTAACATTTGGTGTAAATCCTAAAGGTTCACATAAGTCTTTGATTTTTGAGAACCAAACATCTTTATCGTCTGCACTGCTATAAACTTTAATGTAATTTTCAAGTATTGCTTTGGCATCTTCTTTTGAAATATTTTCAGGAAGCTGGAAATCCGCAACATAATACTCATTAAACATATATGAGTAATATTCCTTAACTTCACTCCATTTTGCAATATCTTTTCTTGGTTTTGGACTTTCACGGTCAATGTTTACCATTGATTTTGAAAACTCTTCATTTGCAGTAAAGGCTTTGTAGAAATCTTCATCAAATTTCTTTGCCCATTCTGAAACAAGATTGTAAACCTCAGACGCACTCATAACAGAAATTACGTTCTTGCTTACGTCATTAAGTTTAACAAGGTCAAAAAGACATCCGCTCGGACTCATCTTTTTAAGGTTAAACGGGAAACTGAAAGCATCTTCTTTCGGGTTTGCTCTGCGCCAATCTTCAAAATTGGAGTTAAGCAAAGTAAGAAGATATTCTATAAGACTTTCTTTCGGGAAGCCCTGTTCTACAAAGTAGCTTACCGCTGCTTCAGGGTCTTTACGCTTTGAAAGCTTACGCTTTGTGCCGTCCTCTTCATCTATTTTCATAACCTGTGGTGTGTGTGCATATTTAGGAACACGGAAACCGCAAGCCTTGAAAAGTGCAATATGTTTAGGAACAGAAGATATCCACTCTTCGCCTCTTATAACATGAGTTGTTCTCATAAAATGGTCATCACAAGCATGTGCAAAGTGATAAGTCGGTATACCATCGGATTTAAGAAGAACCTCATCAATAATATTCTCAGGCATTTCGATTTTGCCGCGGATAACGTCGTCAAAGAATATTCTCTTATCCTCTTGTCCGTCGGAACGGAAACGTAAAACATAGGATTTACCCGCTTTAATATTTTTCTCAATTTCCTCAAAAGAAAGGTCACGGCACTTTGCCCATTTGCCGAAGTAACCCCAAATAAGAGCATCACCTTTTTCTTGTTGCTCACGGATTTGAGTTAAATCCTCTGCAGTACAGAAGCAAGGATAAGCAAGTCCCTTCTCCACTAATTCCTTTGCAACTGTCTGATAAATTTCTGCACGTTGACTTTGCGTGTAAGGTCCGTATGCACCTTTTTCTTCATTAAAGCCTGTAACACCTTCATCAAAACCAATACCGAAAGAATCAAAACCGTTAATAATAGCAGAAACGCCATCTTCAATTTCTCTCTTCTTATCGGTGTCTTCAATACGAAGGTAAGAAACACCTTTTGTTGCTTTTGCAGTAAGCACATCTACCAACGCACCAAAAAGACCACCTATGTGAAGGTAACCTGTTGGGCTTGGTGCAAAACGTGTTACCCTTGCACCTTCAGGAAGACCCCTTTCAGGATATTTTGCTTCCAAATCCGCTACTGTTAAAGTAACATTTGGAAAAAGCAAATCCGCTAATTTGTTACAATCGTAATTCATACTATATTTCTCCATTATAATATAATTATAATTAATCGTCTTATTATCGCAGAAAAACAAAAAAGTATCAATAGTTTTACGAAAAAAATCTTTTGTTTTATAGGTAAATGTGATAATATTAAGTTATTGAATGAAACAAATTTCTTATCAAAACATACCAAGGAGAAAATATGATTAAAAATCACGAAAAAAAGACAAGCAATGCTAAGTTGCTCAAACGTTTTTTACCTTATTACAAAAGCCATTGGAAAACATTGGTTTTTGACTTATTCTGTGCAGCACTGACTACTGTTTGTGAACTTGTATTGCCTTTATTTGTGCAATACATTACAGAAACAGCTATTACCGATGTAACACTTCTAACTCCAAAAATCATTTTATCCATTGGCGGAATTTACATTGTATTAAGAGCAATTGATGCTCTTGCAAACTACTATATGGCTTCCATTGGTCACATTATGGGTACAAAAATGGAAACCTCTATGCGAAAAGACCTTTTTGAGCATTTACAAAAACTTTCCAACTCTTATTACGATAACACAAAAGTCGGCACAATTATGTCACGTATCACAAGTGACCTTTTTGATGTAACAGAATTTGCACACCATTGCCCCGAAGAGTTCTTTATTGCAGGTGTAAAAATTCTTGTTTCGTTTATTATCCTTTGCAAAATTTACGTTCCCCTTACTCTTCTTTTATTTGCAGTGCTTCCGATCATGATGCTTTGCCTTAAATACTTTAAAACACGTATGCGTGACGGCTTTAAAGAATCAAGAGTCGTTGTTGGTGAGCTTAACAGTCAGATAGAGGATTCTCTTTTAGGCGTTCGAGTTGTAAAATCTTTTGCTAACGAGAAAATCGAAGAAGGTAAATTCAAAAAAGGCAACGAAAAATTCCTTCAAATAAAATCAAAAGTATATAAATACATGGGTTCCCACAGTTCAATAAATCGTGCTTCCGAAGGGCTTATGTACATCATTATTGTTGTTGCCGGTGCATATTTTTTACACAAAGGGAAAATCGAAACTCCTGACTATATTGCTTACCTTCTTTATATTTCAACACTTCTTACCTCAATCCGCAAAATCATTGACTTTGCAGAGCAATTCCAGAGAGGTATGACAGGTATTGAACGCTTTGCGGAAATTATGGATACTCCACCTGAAATTTTCGATAAAAAAGATGCTGTTGACCTTGTTGTTACAGAGGGCAAAATTGATTTTGAAAACGTATCTTTTAAATATTCCGAAGATAGCGATAAAATTTTAGACAACGTTTCTTTGAGTATTGGTAGCGGTGAAAGTTGTGCCCTTGTGGGACCATCAGGCGGCGGCAAAACAACAATATGCAACCTCATCCCTCGTTTTTATGAAACAACAGAAGGTACAATTAAAATTGACGGTACAGATATTGGTAATGTAAGCCTTAAAAGTCTACGCGAAAATATCGGTATTGTTCAACAAGATGTTTACCTTTTCTCAGGCTCTGTACGTGAAAATATTGAATACGGTAAACCGGGAGCATCCTTTGAAGAAATCAAAGAGGCTGCAAAACTTGCGGGTGCACTTGAATTTATAGAAAATCTGCCAAATGGTTTTGACACTTATGTTGGCGAAAGAGGCGTTAAACTTTCAGGTGGCCAAAAACAAAGAATAAGCATTGCACGAGTATTTTTAAAGAACCCGAAAATACTTATTCTTGACGAAGCAACAAGTGCCCTTGATAACGAAAGCGAATACCTTGTTCAACAATCCCTTGAACTTCTTGCAAAAGGCAGAACAACAATCACGGTTGCCCACCGCCTTACAACAATAAAAAATGCAGATAAAATCCTTGTAATAACAAAAGACGGTATTGCAGAAAGCGGCAACCACGACGAGTTAATTGCGCAAGACGGACTTTATGCATCAATGTTTAAGATGTACAGAATATAAAACTAAGTTTGCCTAACGGCAAGTGAAGTTCACTAAAGTGAGTGAAGTTACTTCGTAGTTAAGTTTGCTTCGCAAATGATATTGGCAAACTTAACTTCACTTTACGCCGTAGGTGTAAAACTTCACTGTGATTTATCACAACTTCACTTTTACTATAGTAAAAACTTCATCAAACAGATAACAAAAGCCAAAATCCGTCACCACGAATTATCGTAGTGACGGATTATTTCATTTACTATTTAAACTACCACATTTACCCCCACATTCTTTTGCATAGGGGCAACCGATACATTTTTGTCCTCGTTTTTTTGCCTTGCGCAGATATATGACAATTGCACCTACAATAAGTGCCACAATTAAAATAATAATAAAATTTTCCATAGCTTA
>JAZRKV010000028.1:0-60712 GCA_045646545.1 Acutalibacteraceae bacterium | reverse complement strand
AGACCCCTCAAGGACTATGAGGTTGATAGGCTGCATGTGTAAGCACGGTGACGTGTTCAGCTAAGCAGTACTAATAGGTCGAGGGCTTGACCATTTCATTTGTTCTTCGCTTTCTTCGTTCAGTTTTCAGGGTATATGCCTAAATGGAGTTGAAGATTTTCTTCAACTCTTTATTTTTTTGCAAAAATCAGGCAGGTAAACAGATTTTAAAAGGATAGTTATTATTTTTCTGTTTTTTGAAACAGTTTTTTGTTTTTTAGGTCGTTTTCTTATGGTTTTGGTAAGATAAACGTCAGAATTATATAATATTACATCTTTATCACAAAAATTCACTGTATAATTTAGTTAATCTGCTAATTTCTAAAATCATAATTTATGCTATAATATAATGGTAAATTAATATACGTATAAAGGGGAAGTATCTAATGAAGAAAACTTTAAGTCTTGTTCTTGCAATGCTTATGTTGCTTTCAGTATTCACCGTAACATCATTTGCAGCTGAAACAGCACCTGTTGTTTCAGGTATAACCTGCACTTTTAAGGGTATCTCAATTACTTGGGATGCAGTTGAAGGCGCAGTGGCTTATATCGTTTATCGTGACGATGTTGTAATTGCTACAACAAATGATTGTGAATATGTTGACGCTAACGTTTCAGAAAATGTAACATACGTTTATAACGTTGGTGTACAGGCAGAGAACGGCACAATTACAAAATCAGAAATTGGTTTTGATATCGCTTACGTTCGTCCGTATTGCGCACACAAGAAAACAAAAGAAATTATCGATTATCCTGCAACAGTATTTAACACAGGTTTAAAGCATGATTATTGCACAACATGTGGCAAACATCTTCCTGGTAAAGTAATTCCAAGACTTGTTCCTGATGCTCCTGTTGTTAATAAAATTTCAAATGCTGCTTATGGTATCAAGATTTCTTGGGACGCTGTAGATGGTGCATCATATTATCGTATTTACCGTCGTGCAGAAGGTGCAGAAAAATATGAAATTATTGTTAACACAACAAAAACAAGTTTCCAGGATAAAACTGCAAAAAGTGGTGTTACATATAAATATGTTGTAAGAGCTAAAAACCCTTCAGGTTTAAGTAAGTATGTAAGTGGCAATACCATTAAATGTGTAGATACACCAAAGAACATTGTTTTAACAAACAAATTAAACGGAATCAGTGTTAAATGGAATTCTGTTGAAAATGCAGAATCATACAGAGTTTACCGTAAAGCTGTTGGTGATTCAAAGTGGACATATCTTAAAACTGTTAAAACTAACACTTATTTAGATAAAGACGTTGAATCAGGTTCAGATTACGTTTATACAGTAAGAGCAGTTATCGGCAAAACATACAGTAGCTACCTTGCAGGTTCATCAATCAGACGTCTTGACCAAGTTGTACTTAACAGTGCAAAGAGCAAGAAGGATGGCGTTTATGTTGATTTTGAACCAGTAGAAGGTGCAAGCGGTTATTATGTATACCGCAAGGTAGGTAATGGCTCATGGACACGTCTTGGTACAATCAGAACAACAAGATCACACACATATCTTGATGTATCTGCTAAAAAAGGCGTAACATACAAGTATACAGTTAAAGCATATTATAACGGTGGTTCAATCAGCTCTGTTGGTTCATATCACAGTGGTCTTTCCTGTAAAGACGTTTATTAATTAGATAACAAGAAAGCAGTTCCGATTTATGGGAACTGCTTTTATTTTTTTATTCAATTATATTTTTTATTTAGTATTTCAATTGCATGAGCAATGCAGCCATTATTGTTGGAGCGGGTAATATATTTTGCTACTTTTAAGGCTTCATTTGAACCATTTTCCGGTACAAAGCCCGCTTCTGCTGCAACCAACATTTCAACGTCATTATATCCGTCACCTGCAGCATAAGTGTCTTCTTTTTTACAATTTAAAGTTTTTGCAAGTTTTAATAAACCTGTTCCCTTATCAACACCTTTTTTTAATATTTCAACATAATTACCGCTCGTTTTTAAATAATTGACCTCTTTGTGACAATCAATTATTTTTTGTACTTCTTTTGAACATCCGTGCGCAGCAATCATTACCTTTGTCCAGGGTAATGGAGCATCTTCAGGATTATTTATGATTTCAAAATCAATTCCCTGACTTGTAAAATGTTGTTCAGAATGAGTATTAAGATTTATGGCACAAACCTTATTAAAATTATAGAATTCAATACAAATATCGGGATATTCTTTTAAAATGTGCTTTATACATTCTAAACCTTCACTACCAATAGCATCATTAAAAATCACTTTTTTATTTTTATAATCATAAGCCATAGCACCGTTCCCTAAAAGAACAGGTGCATTAATATATTCTTCGTTATATAGATGAAAGCCTTGGTATATTCTTCCTGTACATACGGTGAAATATCCGCCATTATTCATGAAACGTGCAATAGAAGTCTTTACATTGTCCGTAATAACGCCATCATCATTTTTTAGTGTACCATCAAAATCACTTGCCAATAATACATTTTCAAATTTCATATTATCACCGTTTGTAATTGTAGCAAATATAAATTGGTTTTTCAATGAATAATTTTTACTTGCTATATTTACAGTGTGTTTTAATAATAATCCATTTTATTGCTTTTTTATATTTGTTATGCTAGAATTGATTTATATATATTACATAAGGTATTGTTTAATTGTTTTAGGAGGTAATTATGGAATATAAACCAAAAAGTGATATGGAATTGTTGGGCATGTCAAGAAAAGATAAATTGTTCGAGTTTTATAATTTGTGTTTAGATGCTGGTTGTTTAGATATGAAAGATGATAGTCAAAGCCTTAGAGCTAAAGTTTTCGCAATGGATTTAAAATTGCACTCTAAGAAAATTGATGATTTGTTTGATGAAGCTAAGAATGTATATGATGAAAAACTTGCGGCTAAACAAGAAAAGGAAAGGCTCCTTAAAGAAGAAAATGAAAAAATCGCTGCATATAATGCGATAGAGGGTGAGTGGCTTTTTACTATAGCCACAACTTTAAAAGACCTTGAAAAAATTGAAAAAAGAAAATTTTGTGTTTATAGAAGACCGGATGGAACAATTTATGGAACATACGGAGAAGGTTATTCCAAAGTAAATGAAATTTCCTTTGACACAAAAAGAAACACGTATATCACATATGACCATCATCCTGAAAAAATTGTATATACGGGTGCAAGTTCAGGCGGAATCAGTATGGGTGGTTTTCATACCGAGAAAGAACATTATCAAGAAAAAAGAATGCCGAGCAAAAATGGTACTGTTGTTTTTTCATTAGGTAAGGATATGGGTTTTGGGGTGAAAACTAGAACTGCAGAAACCATTACAGTTAGTGATGTTATTGCTTCACATTTTAGACGAGATAAGATATATAAAAAATATTTTAATGAAGATAATATAGCTAATTGCTATAAATATAACTATGATTATGAAAAGGTATTGAAAAAAACAAAAACATCTTCATTTATTTATCCCACTCACATCATGACTGAAGAAGATAGTTTAATGAGGCCTTTAGGTGAGTGTAAGGAAATAGTGGATTTGATCAATAGATTTTTATATGGTCCGTATCCTATGAATGATGAACAGACTTACCAAAGCGCTATAACACTTTCTCAAGCTTTTACATCAGATGAGTTAAAAAAAGCGGTTGAGTTTTTTGATGCATTGGGTGACTATAAAGATTCGGCACAACGTAAGACATCAACCCAAAAAATGTACCAGGAAGTTTTATTTAAAGAAAAAGAACAAAAGGTATTAGAATTTGAAAAGAACAGAACAAAAATAAAGGCAAAAAAATCCGGTGTTTTAATTGCTGTTTTGGTATTGGTAGCATTGTTGATAAGCTCGCCCTTTGTTGCAAAAAAAATACTTTCTTCAAAAGCGGAATCTTATATTGCTACAAAAGAATTTGATAAGGCTTATAAAATTTCAACCATTATACGTTCTGAGGAAATAAGAGATAAAGCTATATATGAAAAAGCAAAACATTTAAGAGAAACCGGCAAGTTTGATGAATCTTCCGAATATTTCAGAAATCTTGGTGCTTATGAGGATAGTGCAGACCAAGAACTTATGACTTATTATGAAAAAGCTCAACAGCTTAGAGAAAATGGTGATTATGCGGCTGCTATTGAAGTACTCGACAGTCCTACATCGGCTATAAATAGTACTGCTTCTAAAGATTTGCTTGAAAAATATCAAGCGGAAGTAAAAGAGTGGAAGTATGATTACATATTAAATCATAAGAATAGTGAGGATGAAAACACGTTTAATTATGTTGTAGATTTTCGACGTGAACAATATCGCAGAGATGAAATGGATGCAATTTATCAGGAGTTATTCGAATGGCAATTAAAGGTTGTTGTTAATGATAATGAAAATGATACAACTACTAATAAATTTACTTTTGAAACTTCTGAAGATGTATATGTACACGTTACTGCAATTAAAGGGTCGCCTTCCTATAAAGGTGATATTGTGTGTACATTCTATGATTCTGATTTAAAAGAAGTTGAAAGCGGAAGTGTACAAATGTATGTTGGTGAAAGTGGAGTAATTGAATTTTCAGATGGTATTTATTTTGTTCCCGGTACATATACAATGGAAATTAAATGCGATTTGGATGTAGTATATACTAAAACAATTAAATTAACCTAACCTAACCTAACCTAACATCTTAAGAATTAATAATATTAAATGGAAAAGTTTCTTGGCTATTATCGGTCAAGAAACTTTTTGTTTATATGTATTTGACGAGAAAATAAATTCAATAGGCAAAGTGAAGGTGTTATTTGGTAATATAAATAAATATTTACAAGGATATTTATTTGTTTTCTACTTAAAATGGCGTTAAAAATCTTGATTATCAATATATATAATGATATAATACTTTAGTTGTTTTTTTAAAATAATATAAATTTCACGGAGGTAGCAGTATGCTTGTTTTAAAAGATGATTACAAAGCAACTCTTTCAATGAGAGATACACAAAGAGCAATTAAACTTACAAGGGATACGTTTCAGAATAATCTTTGCGCAAAGCTTAATCTTGAAAGAATTTCAGCGCCTCTTTTTGTTACAAAATCAAGTGGCCTTAATGATGACCTTAATGGTTTTGAAAGAGCAGTGTCTTTTGATGTTAAAGATATGGCTGATGAAGGCGACGTTGTTATTGTTCATTCACTTGCAAAATGGAAAAGAATGGCACTTCAGAAATATGGCTTTGAAGCAGGTGAAGGTCTTTATACCGATATGAATGCCATTCGTCGTGATGAAGAGATGGATAATCTTCATTCAATATATGTTGACCAATGGGATTGGGAAAAGGTTATTGAACGTCATGACAGAACAGAAGAATATCTGAAAACAACAGTTCAGGATATAGTTGATGCATTATGCGATACTCTTGAAACAGTTAAAGAGAGATTTCCTTCAGTAAACACCAATATTACAAGAGAAGTTACTTTTATAACAACTCAGGAGCTTGAAGATATGTATCCTGATTTAACTGCAAAAGAACGTGAGAAAGCAATTGCCAGAAAGTACAACACAGTTTTTGTTATGAAAATTGGTGAAAAACTTAAAAGCGGCAAGCCTCACGATGGTAGGGCTCCTGATTATGATGATTGGCAGTTGAATGGTGACATTATTATTTATAATGAAGTTTTAGAGGATGCTTTTGAGATTTCTTCAATGGGTATCAGAGTAGACGAAAACTCATTGGATTATCAACTCAAACAATCTGGTAAAGAAGAACGAAAAGCTTTTCCGTATCATAAACAGATTCTTGATGGTACTTTACCACTTACAATAGGTGGCGGTATTGGTCAATCACGCTTATGTATGCTTATTTTAGGTAAGCTTCATGTTGGCGAAGTTCAGGCTTCGTTATGGCCTCAGAAAATGAAAAAACTCTGCGAAGAAAAAGGCGTAAATCTTTTATAAAATAAGGTGAAAACATTGGATATCAGAGAAAATATACGAAACGTTGCGATTATTGCTCACGTTGACCATGGTAAAACAACTCTTGTTGACCAACTTCTTCATCAAAGTGGTATTTTCCGCTCTAATGAACAGGTGGATGAAAGAGTTATGGACTCTAATGACCTTGAAAAAGAACGTGGTATAACAATTCTTTCTAAAAACACAGGTATTCATTACAAAGATGTAAAAATCAATATAGTTGATACCCCAGGCCATGCAGACTTCGGTGGTGAAGTTGAGCGTATTATGATGATGGTTGATGGTGTGCTTCTTCTTGTTGATGCATTTGAGGGTTGTATGCCTCAGACACGTTTCGTTTTAAAGAAGGCACTTGCTCTTGGTAAAAAGGCAATTGTTGTAATTAATAAAATAGACAGACCGGGGGCAAGACCTGAAGAGGTTATTGATGAAGTACTTGATTTGTTCATTGAATTAGGTGCTAACGATGACCAAATAGAATTTCCTGTTGTTTTTGCATCAGGTAGAGATGGTTATGCATCTTTGGATTCATCAGCTCGCGAAGGCGATATGAGGCCGCTTCTTGATGCAATTCTTGAGCATATTGAAGCTCCTTGCGGTGATATGAACGGTCCGTTACAACTTCTTTTCTCAAGCCTTGATTACGATGATTATCTTGGTAGAATCGGTGTCGGCAGAGTAGAAAGAGGTTCTGTAAAAGAAGGTCAACAAGTAGTGCTTTGCAAACAAGACGGTACAACACAAAACGTTAAAGTTGTAAAACTTTATAATTTTGAAGGTCTTCAGCGTGTTGAGTGTTCAGAAGCGAAAATGGGTGACCTTGTTGCTGTTTCGGGTATTAATGAGCTTAATATCGGTGAAACTGCTTGTGACAAGGAGCATCCGGACCCACTTCCGTTTGTAAAAATAGATGAGCCTACAATTTCTATGAACTTTATGGTTAACGACAGTCCTTTCGCAGGTCAGGAAGGCAAGTTTGTAACTTCACGTAATATTCGTGCAAGGCTTTTCAAAGAGGTTGAAACAAACGTAAGTATGCGTGTTGAAGAGACCGATACAACCGATTCCTTTAAGGTAAGCGGTCGTGGTGAATTGCATCTTTCAATTCTTATTGAAACAATGCGTCGTCAGGGTTACGAATTTCAGGTATCAAGGCCACAGGTTATTTACAAAAAAGGTCCTAATGGTGAATTGCTTGAACCTATGGAATTGCTTATTGTAGAGGTTCCTGAAAATTATGTTGGAGCTGTTATGGAAAAAATCGGTTCACGTAAAGGTGAGCTTGAAAATATGGATGTACGTGACGGCGGTTCAACACATATCGAATTCAAGATTCCTGCAAGAGGACTTATCGGTTATCGTTCCGAGTTTATGACAGATACAAACGGTAACGGTATAATGAATAACCTTTTTGCAGGTTACGAAGAATATAAAGGCGATATCACAATGCGTGAACGTGGTTCAATTGTTGTTCACGAAACAGGCGAAAGCACAGGCTACGGTCTTTTTAATACACAAGACAGGGGTAGATTGTTTATCGGACCAGGTGTTCAGGTGTATGAGGGTATGATAGTTGGTGAATGTGCAAAGAACGAAGATATAGTTTGTAATGTTTGTAAGAAAAAGCAAATGACAAATACACGTGCTTCAGGTAGTGATGATGCACTTCGTCTTGTACCGCCAACAACACTTTCTCTTGAACAGTCAATGGAATTTATTGGTGACGATGAACTTCTTGAAATAACACCTGTAAGCATACGTCTTAGGAAGAAAATTCTTTCTAAAGAAAAACGTATGAAACAACAATTTGGTCATAAATAAAATGGGAACGGCAGTTTTAACTGCCGTTTTTGTTTGTCAAAAAACAATATCGAATTTTGTCATAATTGCGAATTGAAAAAAATTCTCAAAAAGTAATAATATAATATATATTGGGTAAATGGGGGATAATATGGTTATTTTTAAGTGTAAAATGTGTGGCGCAACACTTGAAATTAACGACGAAACTGTTGCAGTGTGTGATTATTGTAGTACACGTCAGACATTGCCAAGGTTAGATGATGATAGAAGAGTTAATCTTTATGACCGTGCCAATCATCTTCGTCGTAATAACGAGTTCGATAAGGCATTAGCAATATATGAGCAGATTCTTGATGAGGATAATACAGATGCCGAAGCACATTGGTCAATAGTTCTTTGTCGTTACGGTATTCAATATGTGGAGGACCCTGCAACAACCAGGCGTGTTCCAACTGTTAACAGAGCACAATTTACATCAATTTTTGATGATGAAGATTATAAATCAGCTCTTGAATATGCAGACATATCTCAGAAGACTGTTTATGAAGAAGAAGCAAAAATAATAAATGAAATTCAAAAAAACATTCTTGCAATATCTCAGCAAGAGGAGCCGTTTGATATTTTTATCTGTTATAAGGAAACTGATGATTTTGGTCGTAGAACAATGGACTCAGTTTACGCTAATGATTTGTATCATCAACTTACACAAGAAGGATTTAAAGTTTTCTTTTCACGTATAACACTTGAAGATAAAATTGGTTCAGCTTATGAACCATATATTTTTGCGGCATTACATTCTTCAAAGGTTATGATTGTTCTTGGTTCAAGACCGGAGTATTTCAATGCAACGTGGGTAAAAAATGAATGGAGCAGATATCTTGCGCTTGTTAAAGACAGTAAGGGTAAAAAGATGCTCATTCCTGCATATAAAGATATGGACCCATATGATCTTCCAGATGAGTTTTCCCATCTTCAGGCACAAGATATGAATAAGCTTGGCTTTATGCAGGATTTAATACGCGGTGTCAAAAAAATAACGGCTGCCGATAAGACTGTTTCATCCGGAGCCCAAAAGGTTTCAAATACAAAAACGGCAAGTATTTCAACGTATCTTAAAAGAGTTTTCATGTTCCTTGAAGATGGCGATTGGACAAGTGCAAATGATTATTGTGAAAGAATTCTTGATATCGAGCCTGAAAATGCAGAGGCGTATTTTGGTAAGTTTTTGGCAGAGTTGCACGTTAACAATAAAGCGGAATTAAAAGATTGTGATTTATTATTCAGTAATAATGCAAATTATCGTAAGGTTGTTCGATTTGCAGATGGTGATTTCAAAACTGAATTTAATAAATGTATTGATGAATATAAGGTTGTTCATTATGAAAAATCAATACAAATGTTGAATGATGCTCGTTCAGAAGAAGATTATCGTATCGTTTCAGCAAAGTTCAATTCTCTTGAGGGTTATAAGGAGTCTTCACAATATGCTGAAAAGGCAGCTTATTATGCTGAACTTTGGCGTCGACGCAAAAATGATTTCCGTCAAATAGAAGAGCAAAAGCAAGAAATTGAACGTATCCAATCAGAATATTATTCATTTATACATTCGTACAGCGGAGTAAAAGAGAATTTTGATAAGGTTAATCTGGATAGTAATGCAAAGCTTGCTTTATACGGAAAGTGGTTCTTGTTCGATATTTTACCTATTATAGTTTCTTTTGGGGCAATATTTTTATGCTTTGATCAAAATGCTGTCGGCTTGCTTTTTGCATTGATTGTCTGGTTGGCGTCAGCAATAATACGACCTGTTCTTGGTAAAAAGGCAAAAGCTAAATATAAGGATTATAAAATGTTGAATCAATATAAGGATAATCTTCAGCAACAGGTTCAGGCTCGTAGCGTTAAGATAAATGACTTGCACAAACAAATTCTTTCTCTTGAAGAAAGTAATGCAAATTTGTCAAGTGAAATTGATAATATAACACAGGAACTGAATAATATTAAAGTGAATTACGTTGAACAATAAATAAAACATTCACACTTAAAGAACAAAAAATTATTAGAAGCAGAGGTTCATATATTTGAACCTCTGCTTTTTATTTTAATATAATTTTCGATATCAACAAAGTAAATAGGCTTATTGAAACGCGAAGGTAATAATGTTGGTGGAGAATGTACAGGTATATTGCGTTGATAATCTTAAATATATTTATAAAAACAAATGAAGATTTACAAAAATAAAATTGATTGTAGTTATTATTGTGTTTATGAACCAAATTACTTGAAAAAAATAAAATAAAATGTTAAACTTAACTAAAACATTAGTGATGGAGATGAGGTTGTGTTTAAAAAGAAGCCAGCTTTTGTTTCTGGTGTGCCTCAAGGTACTCTTTTGTGCGAAGACGGCAAGTATATTACGAAATTCGAGTACGTATGCGTCATGCTCGCAAGAATTGGTGGTCAGTTTGGAACCACGCTTACGGGAACTTTGGCAGCAGCATTTTTGCACGAACTTTATTTTGGACCGGCTGGTGTAAGTGCAGATGAAATTGCAGAAATTCTTGCAGTTCAATCTACTATTACTACGGTTTTAGGTATTGTTATTGGTGCTATTGCAGGTGTTATTGTTCAAAAGTGGAAGAGTCGTTGGGGTAGATATCGTCAATGGTACATTATCTGTCTTATACCTATATTTTTACTTACAACCTTTTATTTTTATGTTCCTGAGGGATGGACAGTTCAGCAAATGACATTGTTCCGCTATGGTGTTGCCTGTTGTCAGACGATATTCAATACTTTCAATAACTTTGGTCAGAATATTGTTCAGGTTATTTCTCCGAACCATAAAGAAAAGAAAAAGGTTGCCACAATATGGCAGTTATCATATTATATCGGTTATGGCGGAGCATATATTGCAACCTTTATTTACGGTCGTTTCAGCGACGATAAAAATGCGATGTATATGACACTTGCTATTGTTGCTGCAAGTGTAACTGCATTTGGCAATCTTATGTGTGGTCTTTTCTGTAAGGAAAGAATCGAGCTTCCTAAAAAAGAAAAGGTTAAAATCTCTAAGGCACTATTCTCTTTATTTAAGTACAAAAACTATCGTGCTTACCATGCAATGCAATGGGTAAACGCATTTGCTTGGTTGGGAAGGATGTCTACATATCTTGCAGCAATAACAGTTGGTGCGTCAAACAATCTTCTTCTTACTCTTCCTACTGCGGTAGGTACTGTTGTAGGTAATGTTATTGCAACAAAGCTTTCAAAAAAATATGAGCCTACAAAGCTTCTTAAGTTCTGCGGTCCGTATTCGCTTGTATCAGCGGGTGTGCTTTTTGCAATCTGTTTTGTTGAAGCTCAGTTCGATATAATGTTCTTTAAAGGCTGGAACAGTATATTCTTCTATGTATTTTATTTTATATTCGGCATAGGTATCGGTATTCAGGAACTTTCCAACTCCCATTTCAACGTTGAATTTCTTGATTATCTGGAATGGCAGTGTGGCGAAAGAATGGAAGCTGTTCAGGGTATTGTTCCGGGATGGATTAATTCAGGATGTAACTACTTAAAGGAACTTGCAATTCCATTTATGATTGCCTGGGCAGGTTATATGTCTTCTGCTGAGGGTGACCTTGTTAAAACAATGCAGGCTCAACCGACGTATCTTGATACATGTCTAAAAATACTTGCATTTTTGTTATTCGGTTATACACTTGCTAATGTTCTTAAGGCGATTATTCTTAAAACGTCTTATGATATTGAGGGTGAGAAGAAAGAACAGATGTATCGTGAGCTTGAGGTTATAAGAGCTAAACGTCATCAAGAAAATCTTGCAATTGAAAATAATGTAAAATAATAAGGAGATATAAAAATGTCAAAGAAGAAAAAAATAATAATTTCAATTATCTCTATTTTAGTTGTTTTAGGTATTATAGCTGGTGCACTGGCTTTGTATTTTACAAGGTTTTGTAAAGATGAAGGTGATACTGAAGAATTTTTCAGGGAAAACGTGGCATCTGTAAAATACGAAAATACTATTGAAACTGCATATCCTCAGACTGACCTTTATAGTATTATTAAAGACCATTTTGAGTCTGATTTGCCTGAAGGTAAAACAGAAAAAAAGGTTGTTATTATCGGTTATGATGGTTGCCGTGCTGATATACTTGCACAAAAACAAGAAAAGGGTGCGGTAAATTATCTTCTCGATAATGGCGCATCAATTAACCTTACATACTGTGGCGGTGTGAATTTTCCTGCGGAGAATACTCAAGATACATCTACTGCTCCTGGTTGGTGCTCAATTGTTACAGGTGAGTGGGCGGACGTTACCGGTATTACAGGTAATGGTATAACAAAAGAGATTGATCCCAAAACTCTTATGACAAGCCTTGTGGAAGACGGTACAATTGATAGCTCTGCATTTATAACAAAGTGGAAGGGTCATTTCACAAATAGTAATTCAACTTATATAGGCGAAAAAACATATTGTGAAGAAAATGATATTGACGTGGATTTTAATCTCCGAAAAAACAAAAAAGATATTCACACGGGTGCTATGGAAGAAATCACAAGCAAAGATTGTGCAGATTTCGTGTTCATCATTTATGAAGATACAGATTCGGCAGGTCATGATTTCGGATTTACATATAATAACCCGAAATATAAAGATGCTTTCAATACAGAAGATGCCTATGGATATGAGGTAATTAAGGCTATCGAAGCAAGGGATACCTACGATACTGAGGATTGGCTTATTATTGTAACTTCTGACCATGGTGGAATTGATGCAGGTCACGGTGGTCCAAGCATTCAGGAAAGAATGACTTTTGTTGTAATGAATAAAGAGTGGACTGAATAAATAATGTCTTTCTATATTTGTAAACAGATTTTATATCTGTGAGTTAAACTTTTAATGAAGGAGAATAGAATGAATAATAGCGGATATAAATGGTATGTAGGTGTTACACATTGTCATACAACAGCTTCTGACGGTGGATTGACACTTGATGAGCTTATCGCAAATGCTAAAAAGAATAAGCTTGATTTTGTTATGATTACAGACCACAATGTTAATTGTGATGAGTTACCCAAGGTGGATGGCTTGACTTTGATTTACGGTGCGGAGCTTTCCAAAGATGGTGGTCACTGTAATATGTGGGGCGTAAAAGACGTTATTGATGATGAGGATTATGAAACATGCGAAACCTACGATGATTTTTTGCGTGTTAAAAACAAGGCGAAGGAACGTGGGGCGGTAATCTGTATGAATCATCCTCATTGTAAACAATGTCCATGGCGTTGGGAGAAAAATGCCGCTGACATTGACGTTCTTGAGGTTTGGAACGCACCAACTCATTACGATAACCTTGAGTGTACCGAATGGTGGCATGAGCAGTTAAGAGCAGGTTTCAAACTTCCTGTTGTTGGCGGTAGTGATTATCATAGAGATTATTACGGTATAACCAATCTTTTAACATGGCCTGTTACATATGTTTATGCAAAATCAAATTCTGCCGATGATATTCTTGATGCTATTGTTAAAGGCAGAACTACAATTTGTTTTGAAGTAGGAAAAACTTTTATAGATATTGTAAGCGGCGATTCAATTTTAGGTGACACTGTAAAGATTACCGAGAGTACAAAGGTTACTATTAACGTGAAAAAGCTTCACAAAAATCATACCTTACATGTGTTTAATTCAAACGGAGAATGTTATACACATACTGCTAAAAAAACAGGAGATTTTTCTATTAATCTTCCTGTTGAAAAGGATGGTTTTGTTTGTGCTCACATTACCTTTGAGCCGGGCTTTGTTTATAGCAAGATTCACGATTATGCTATTGCATCAAGGATTCCTGAGCAAAAAGGTATGGATTTACCGCCGTTGATTTATGCTCAAAGCGGTGCTATATATTTTGAAAAATAATATAAGCTGGTTTGTTGAATTGAATTATTATTTAATTATTGTATAATAAATTTTCTCGAAAAAAGGAAGCATTTGCTTCCTTTTTTGTTGTTTAATCCATTCATTTGACCACTGTTTAACAAAATGTTAATATTATTGATGTAAAATAAATCTATAAAAGAGTTTTCTTGTAGAGGAGGATGCGTAATGGTTTGCATTTTGCTTGTAGAAGATGATATTAATTTCAATAGAATAGTTTGTTCTTATCTAAGTGATAATGGTTATACTGTCGTAGGGTGTTATAGTGCTACTGAGGCAATGGACCAATTAGAAAAAATGTCATTTGATATGATTGTTTCTGATATTATGATGAGGGAGATTAATGGTTTTGATTTTGCTCAACAAGTGCGACTTGTTAATCGTGATATTCCGTTTTTGTTTTTGACGGCAAGAGATGATTTGCGTTCAAAAGAGAAAGGCTACAGAATGGGGATTGATGATTATATTGTTAAACCTGTTGAAATGAAGGAACTTGTGTTTAGAATCGAGGCTATTCTTAGACGAGTAAGAATTGAAAACAAGAAGAAAATTATAATTGGTGATTTGGAACTGGATTCAGTGGAAAATGCAGCATACTACAAAGGTGAAAATCTTATGTTATCTGTTAAAGAATTTAATATTCTTTTTAAGTTTTTATCATATCCCAAAAGAACTTTTACAAGAACTCAATTAATGAACGAGTTTTGGGGATACGATAGTGAAAGTTCGCCAAGAACAGTTGATGTCTGTATAACAAAACTTCGAAGTAAGGTTTCGGAATGCAAAGATATTGAAATTGTAACAGTTCACGGCTTAGGGTACAAGGCGGTGATTCCTATATGAAATTGAATGGAAAAGAAAAAAAATTTGCAAGTAAAATTCGTAATTTTTTAGTTGAATTTATTTCCGTATTTTCAATTGTTGCATTGAATGGTACTTTTCTTGTATTAATTTTAGTAACTGTAATTGATAAAGGGTTTGATAAATCAACAATTGCTTTGGCAGGTGCATTATATCTTTTGGTAAGTTGTACATTTTCTACGTGTCTTATATATTTTGTTAAAGGCAGAGTTTATCATGATAAAATTAAAGTGTTTTATGATACTGCAAGTAAAGTCGCCAAAGGTGATTTTAATGTAAGAGTTCCTATTTATTTTGATAAGCCTAAAAGCGAAATGGACTATCTTGCTGTTAATTTTAATAAAATGCTTGTGGAGATATCTTCTTTGGAAAATATGCGTAATGATTTTATAGCCGACGTTTCTCATGAAATAAAAACGCCATTAAGCGTTGTACAGGGGTATGCCGATTTATTACAGAATAAAAATCTGAGTGAAGAAAAAAGGTCTGAGTATATTTTCTCGCTTTCGCAGTCAATAGATTCTCTTACAAATCTTGTAACAAATATTTTAAAATTAAATAAAATCGAAAATCAAGGAATAATTCAAAAAGAGCAATTTTCATTGGATGAGCAATTGCGTTGTTGTGTACTTGCGTTTGAAGATAAAGTTGAAGAGAAAAATTTGGCACTAAATGTTGATTTAGAAGAAGTTTATGTTGTAAGTGATAAGGCACTTCTTGAAATCATTTGGAATAATTTGATTTCAAATGCAGTGAAATATACAGGTTTTGGTGGTAAGATTTCTATAAAATTAAAAAAAGAAAGTGAAAAAATTATTGTGATTGTTTCTGATACCGGTTGTGGAATGAGTGAAAAAATAAAAGAACATTGCTTCGAAAAATTTTATCAAGGAGATTCTTCTCATTCTCAAGAAGGCAACGGTTTAGGGCTTGCATTAGTTAAACAAGTTGTTAATTTGCTTGGTGGTGAAGTGAAAATAAAAAGCATTCTTAATGAAGGAACAGATTTTACAGTGGTAATATAAAACTTGAGAAATATACTTTAACAAAAACTTAACAACGGTGTAGTAAAATGCCGTTGTTAAGTTTTTTGTTTGGTGGTGAATAAATGAAAGATATCAAAAAATCTAAATCTTCAACTAAAAAGAATGCGTTTATTGTTATTGAAATTTTAATTCTCGTTTTATTGGTTGTGTTAACTGTAGTAATAATTAAAGGTGACGAAATTTTTAAGGATGAGGAGCCGAGTATATATATCACTACTCAGGGCTTATCCGAAGGTAGTGTTGCCGGAGATGGTGATTATAGTTTTTCAAATATATGGGATCCTGGTTATAATCAGAATGGTCAAACACAATCTGTGCCAGGTGTTACAAATAGTAATGGTAGTATACCTGTAACTAGTAATCAGAATGATAATATTAATATGCTTCCTGACCCGTCTGGTTGGTCAACTGCACAGATTATCGCAACTGCAAAATCTGCTGTCGATAAAACGAAGGGATATTCGGGTGCTTTAACTGTAAATCATTCGGAAGGTTTTGCCGCAAATGTTACCGAATGCAGTGGTGGCGGAATTATAAGAACTATTGTTGATTTAATGATAGGTTGGGTTGTTAAACCTGTTGATGAAACTCTTGTTTTTCAAAATGGTAAAGCAGTTAATACAGAAGGTGAAACTGTACCTATTCTTCTTCCGAAACGTGGTGCATTTTCTTTAAGTGAAAGTGGTGTTGAATCTGCAACGGTTCAACGAGTAGGTAATGAATATGTAATTAAAATCAATCTTATTGAAGAGGATTGTGGAATGTATGATATTCCAAAACACAACGCATCAGCAATAGGTTACCTTGATGTAGCTAGTTTTGATATCAGTTTTATGGAAATTGATTCAGCGAACATCGTTTACAAAGGCTCAAGTATTGAACTTAAAATAAATGAAGATGGTTACGTAACTTATGCCAGTTACAAGATTCCTCTTCATATAGATGGTTCTGCTCATAAAGGCTCTATAAGTGGTTCGGCATCTTTTGAAGGTGAGCAAACAGAAAGTTGGTCATTTAACTATTAATTCGAGAGGAAGAATAATTATGGGTTTGAAAGAAAAAGCATTAAATAGTGCTATTAAACAAGGGATTGAATATGTGAAAAAAGATTATGATACAAATCTTTTTAAGCTTATTTCATGGGGTAAGAAAATGGTGAAGGATGAACTTCATCTTAAGGTTCTTACAAAGTTAGAAGAACGTTTGAGTGACCCTACTAATGTTTATGCGGACTATGTAAAAAGAGTAGTAATGAATACAGATACAGATATTATTCTTAAACTTGTTCCGCCATTTGTTAATGCCGTTTTAAAAAGCTATGATATAAGAAAAAGAGCTATGGAGGAGCATAATTGCAACATACCATGGGCAGTTCTTATAGACGTTACTACTGCTTGTAATCTTAAATGTAAGGGTTGTTGGGCAGCGGAATACGGCAACAAACTTAATATGAGTTATGACGATTTAAATAAAATCATTCAGGAAGGTAAGGCACTTGGTACTTATGTTTATCTTTACACAGGTGGCGAACCGCTTGTTCGTAAAAATGACCTTATCAGACTTTGTAAAGAGAATCCGGATTGCCTTTTCCATGCATTCACAAACGGAACTCTATGTGATGATGAGTTTGTTAAACAACTTAAAGAAGTTGGTAATATGCTTGTTACAATTTCTATCGAAGGTAACGAGGAAACAACAGATTCACGTAGAGGTGAAGGTACATATAAATCAACAATTGCAGCAATGTCTCGTTTAAAAGCGGCAGGAGTTCCTTTTGGTACATCATTATGTTATACAAAAGAAAATGCAGACGTTATTGCTACCGATGAATATGTGGATTTCCTTATTGATCAGGGTGCAGTATTTGCTTGGTTATTCTCTTTTGTACCTGTTGGTTGCAGTGCAACATCTGAGCTTATGGCAACAGCAGAGCAGAGAAAGCATATGTATGATCAGGTGCGCAAATGGCGTTTCAAAGAAGTTAAACCTCTTGTTATGATTGACTTCTTTAACGATGGCGAATATGTTGGTGGTTGTGTTGCAGGTGGTAAACAATATTTCCATATAAGTGCAAATGGTGATTGTGAGCCGTGTGTATTTGCTCACTACTCTAATGTTAATATCAAAGACCCTGACACACATTTTATAGATGCTCTTAAGAGTCCGATATTTATGGCATATAAAGCACGTCAACCATTTTCAGACAATATGCTTCGTGCTTGTCCTATTATGGATAATCCGGGTGCAATTAAGAAAATTGTTGAAGAATCCGGTGCAAAGTCTACAGATCTTCAGTCACCTGAAAAAATTGAAGATTTAATAGGAAAAACAATGGATGTTGCACGTAAATGGAAAGAAACTGCAGATAAAATGGCAAATGAGCATGGCTTTGTTAAATGGCATATTCGTAGTGTTGATATTTATAAGGATTATGAATCAGAGCATATAAAAGATTATGAAGAGTTTGAATAAGTCAATTGAAAGAGCAAAAACTTCTGAATCAGTAGGTATAGACTCCTCGGTTATCGCAAAGATGACCGAGGAAATGTCATATAGAGGGATAAAGCTGCATAGTCTTATGGTTTTAAGGGATAATAAAGTAGCGCTTGAAGCATGGAGTAAACCACTTACGCCTGAAACACCTCATATGGTATATTCCATAAGCAAAAGCTTTCTTGCCACTGCTTACGGTTTTGCATTGAGTGAAAATAAAATAACAAGGGAAACAAAGCTTGTTGATGTGTTTCCTGAGTTACTGAAAAAGAAGGATAAGTTTTTAAGTAAACTTACAATCCATCATCTTTTATGTATGACTGCGGGCAAGCAAACCTCAATCCGTGGCAGTAAAAGTGATAATTGGATAAAACAGTTTGTTGAAGCTAAATGGATTTTTGAACCCGGCACAAGCTGGCGCTATGTAAATGATAATTATTATGTTGCGTCAAAAATGCTTTGTGAGGTTCTGGGTGAATCTGTAACGGAATATCTTACACCTCGTCTTTATGAACCATTGGGGATTGATACTCCTTTTTGGGAGCATTCTCCTGATGGGGTGGAAGCAGGCGGTTGGGGATTAATGCTTAAAACCGAAGATATTGCAAAATTTATTTTGTGTTATCAGAATAAAGGCAAATATAATGGAATACAAGTCATTCCTAAATGGTGGGTAGATGAAGCAACAGGCTTTATTACAGATAATTCTGTAAGTGAAAAGGAGCCCGATGCAAGTGCAGGTTACGGCTGTGGATTTTGGCGATGTGCAGGCATGCCGCATACTTTTAGAGCTGAAGGTATGTTCTGCCAATATGCTATTTCATTTGAAGATTACAATGCTTGCATTATAATGACTTCAGAGCATAGTGATTTACAAGAAACCCTTGATGTTGTGTGGAAATATATGCCTTACGCTTTTACGGAACCTGATTTTCAAAGTGATACTCAAAAAATCAAATTATCTGATAAATCCCAAGTTATTACAAAAACTCGTTCTGAAATAGAAGAATATATAGATAATAAAACGTATTCTTTAAGAAAATGCAGGTTTGTTAATTGGCTTGGTTTTCCCATAAGTGTGTTGCCTATGCCGATTGTGTTTTTTGCAAAAGACAGAGGCGGAAATATGAATAATCTTAAGTTCCGGTTTTCTGAAAGCGGGTGTAAATTTTCGTGGATGGAAGACGGTGGTTTTGAAAATGAAGTTTTTGTTTCTATGAACGGTGAGGCAAGCAATGACGAAATTGTTATTGGTGAATTGAAAATGATGGTGCGTTCATATGCATATTGGGAAAACAGTAATACGCTTGTAATGCATATAAGACCTTTGTCTTCTGTTGCTGAAAGGGTTTTAACCTTTGAATTTAAGGGTGAAAAGATAAAAATGAGCCCGCGGTATATTCCCGGTACAGATGAAAAAGCTAAAAAAGTAGGAGATAAGCTTAAGTGTATTTTAATTGGTAAATGGTTCCATTGGTGGATTGATGTTCTTGTTCCCAG
This sequence comes from Acutalibacteraceae bacterium, assembly GCA_045646545.1. Lineage (GTDB taxonomy): Bacteria > Bacillota > Clostridia > Oscillospirales > Acutalibacteraceae > DTU089. The sequence continues at coordinate 41,060 of JAZRKV010000028.1, read as the reverse complement.
AGTTGGTAAAATACTTAATCCTGTTCATTATGGAAAAATAAAATAATAAAACGCCACGTGGTATTACGTGGCGTTTTTGTTTTTTAGAGCTGGTGACGGGAATTGAACCTGCAACCTAGGGCTGTAATTAAGAAAATGTTTTAATTGTTGAGCTATCATCGCAGTTTTATCTCAAAAGCATTGATACATTGCTGCCACGGTAATAACAGGCGAAACAACTGATAAAATTAAATTAATAAAGAATATGCCACTTATTTTTTTGCTTTTTACTGCACCGATAATTTGAACTATTACAGAAACCAAGAGATATGGTAAATAAGTAAACCAAATCATAACATCAAAAAAGAGTAGGATTTCCTCAAAAAAAACGCTTAATGCAAAACTATCTATATACCAAATATTTCCCCAAATCCAAAACGCCAAGTTTGAAATAAAATAGAAAAGATTTATTGCCAAAGTAATATAAGCGTGGATTCCGTATCCGTTTAGTTTACCGTCTTCGTCTTTTAGACCACTTAGCCAACCAAAATCGGTTTTGTTCTTCTTGGATTCTATATATTCCGGTACAGCCATATAACATAATCTCCTTTTCTAAATATTATCCTACAAAGATTATATCAATAATTATGTAGTAAATCAAGGATGCTGAATTAAAATCACGGCTTGCTGTGTATATCGTTTAAAGAATAAATAATAAAGAATAACACAAAAGTGGTGGTAGGCACAACTCTTTATTATTTCTTGTTTTTTCTCTATTCTTTATTCTTTTTGGCGAGTTTATCTCGCTGCTTTTTGAGCTGGAAACGTGACTCGAACACGCGACTAAGATTTAATTAAGGGCTTTTTTAGGTTTTATTGTTAGATATAATATGACTGAAATTATAATAGCAATCGCAAGCTTAAAGGCTATGCTATGTGGCTCAATGAAGCTTTCATTCACAAAGCAAAAATAAAAGGAAGATATTCCGTCAAAGGCTTCGTATGCAAGTCTGCCAAATGGGTACAGTACTATTCCTAATGTGAATGCAAATATCCAGGAAAGAATATTTCCGTCATTAGAAAAAATGGATAACAGAAAATTTGACAAAACAGGAAGAGTTGTTGCTATTACAGCACCTATATACATAGCATTTAATGATTTATATTTGCAGACAAATGTAAATACAAATAGTAGAACAACAATAAGTGCAACCGCAGCCAACGATACAATATGGGTATAGACCAAGATATCATAATTAAAATATGCTATGTTAGCAAAACCGCCTATGCACCACAACAACAAAATGCTTATCGCACCTATAAAAAATTGGATTATGGAATTGATTTTTTTCACATTATCTCACTCCTTATATTTTAATTAAAATAAACATATGTCGTTTTTTTATGTCTTTGTAAGATGTATCCACTATATCACCATCTATATCGTCATTTTAGCATTTATGTAAAGTATTTGCAATAGGGTGCGTTTGTGCGTAGCAAATCACGGCTTGCCGTGTATATCATCAATTTCGCAGAAATTGTATATCACCAAAGCAACGCTTTGTATATCATCATTGCGAAAGTTATGCAACCTGTGGTTGATGATATACGCCCTTGGCGATGATATACACACTAAAGTGTGATGATATACCATTGCTTTCGCAATGGATAAAAAAATCTCGTTCCGAAGAACGAGATTTTTTGGAGCTGGAAACGTGACTCGAACACGCGACCTGCTCATTACGAATGAGCTGCTCTACCAACTGAGCTATTCCAGCAACTGTATATTCAATAGTAATATTATATACGTTTTCTTTGTTTTTTCAAGTATCAAAGGCAAAAAAATTATTGAAAGACCTGAGGCGAAAAAAACAGAGTTATTTTTATAAAAAATCAATAAAACATAGAGTTTTTCTCTTGACTTTAGCGCTTTAGTGTGCTACCATATGAACACGTTTTTTATTTACTGTATGTTTTCTTATTGAAATGAAAGGAAAAGCATATTTGCTTTGAGGTGATTTATTATGACACCATTAAAAGACAGTAGTGTAGATGAACTTTTCGAGGCAATTCTCAGTCTTGAAAATGTTGAAGAATGTCATCAGTTTTTCGAGGACCTTTGCACTATTAATGAGATTATTTCACTTTCTCAAAGACTTAGTGTTGCAAAGAAATTAGATGAGGGCAAAACCTTTACTGCTATTACTGCAGAAACAGGTGCAAGCTCCGCAACAATAGGCAGGGTAAACAAGTGCCTTTCGTATGGTACAGGTGGTTACCGCAAAATTATTGATAAAATTAATTCCAAAGAGGTTAACAAGTAATGAGTATAGATTTATCCGTTCTCAACAATTCCGAAAGAATCATTTTTGAACTTCGCAGTCTTTATTCAAAATTCGGCTATAAGCCGTTTAAAATGAGCAAGTTTGAAGAGTATGATCTTTACGGCAGTAATAAAGATTTCCTTGTAAGTGATAACTGTATCACTTTTACAGATACAGATGGCCGACTTATGGCCTTAAAGCCTGACGTTACTTTCTCTATTATCAAGAATCTTGATGATACTGCTAAAGGTGTTCAGAAGGTTTATTATAATGAAAATGTATATCGTGTAACAAAAAAAGCGGGCGGCTTTTCTGAAATTATGCAAACAGGCGTTGAGTGTATGGGTGATGTTACCGATGACGAGGTTTGTGAGGTTATTACTCTTGCCGCACGTAGCCTTTACGCTATAAGTGAAAAATATATTCTTGATGTTTCCCATATGGGTATTCTCAGTGGTCTTTTTAATGCAATGGACCTTACTGAAAGCAACAAAGCGGAACTTCTTAATGCAGTAGGGGAAAAGAATATGGGTGTTATACTCAGTCTTTGTCAGAAGTTCGGTGTGGGTGAAACTCTTTCTGCTAAACTTACTGCTCTTCTTGATGCTTACGGCTCACCTGCAGAGGCTTTACCGAAAATCAAAGATGCAATTGTTAACGGCGAAATGCAAAATGCTTATAATGAGCTTTTTGCAGTGTGTCAGAAATTTTCTGATGTAGGCTACGAAAAGAATATTAATATCGATTGTTCTGTTGTAAACGATATGAACTATTATAACGGTATAGTTTTCAAAGGTTTTATCCAGAATGTTCCTGTAAGTGTTCTTTCAGGTGGACGTTATGACAGATTAATGGAGCGTGTAAACAAAAAAGCAGGGGCAATCGGCTTTGCGGTTTACCTTGATGAAATAGATAGAATCCTTGAAAATTTAAACGATGCCGAAACATCTTCAGCATGTGATGATTATCTTAATGTTGCTCTTCCAAAAGGCAGATTAGGTGAAAAAGTATATGCAATGTTTGAAAAATCAGGCTTTGAATGTCCGCAGATTTATGAAAAAAATCGTCGACTTATTTTCGAGAATCCTGAAAAGAAGGTTCGTTATTTCTGGGTTAAGCCAAGTGACGTTGCAATTTACGTTGAACGTGGTGCGGCAGATATCGGCGTAGCGGGTAAAGATATTCTGCTTGAATATTCACCTGATGTTTACGAGCTTCTTGATTTGGATATCGGCAAATGCCGTATGTGTGTTGCAGGTAAAAAAGAGTTTACTGATGATGGCACAAGTACACTCAGAGTTGCAACAAAGTTTACAAATATAGCAAAAAGCTATTATGCAGATAAATGCCGTGATATTGATATTATCAAGCTTAACGGTTCAATTGAAATTGCACCTATTTTAGGTCTTTCCGACGTTATTGTTGATATAGTTGAAACAGGTGCAACCCTTCTTGAAAATGGTCTTGAGCCAAAAGAAACTATTGTAAATATCAGTGCTCGTCTTATTGCAAATAAAGCAGAGTATAAATTCAAGTCAAAAATGATTGACGAATTAAGGGATTCTCTTGCAAACATTGTGGAGGAAAATAAATGATTAAAATATATAACAGTTCAGAAATTTCTATTGATGAAATTCTTGAACGTAGCGAACAAACAATTGACGTTGAAGGAATTGTAACGGATATCATCAAAAACGTACGCGAGAATGGTGACAAGGCGTTAGTTGAATATTCAAAAAAATTTGATGGTGCGGTAGATGACATTCTTGAGGTTACACAAGAAGAGATTGAAAATGCATTTAACGAAGTGGATGAAGAATTAATTGAGATTCTTAAACAAGCCAAGGAAAACATTACTGCATTCCACAGTAAACAAGTGCGCAATTCTTTTGTTATTAATGATAATGATGGCGTAATTATGGGGCAAAAGGTTATGCCTATTGAAAAAGTAGGTCTTTATGTTCCCGGTGGTACAGCATCTTATCCGTCATCCGTTCTTATGAACTGTGTTCCCGCGAAAATTGCAGGCTGTAGTGAAATTGTAATGGTAACTCCTGCTAAAGCAGGTTACATTAAGCCTGTTATTCTTGCAGCGGCAAAAATCGCAGGTGTAGACAGAATTTTCAAAATTGGTGGTGCTCAGGCGGTTGCAGCATTAGCTTATGGAACTGAGAGTGTTCCTAAGGTAGATAAAATCGTCGGTCCGGGAAATGCTTTTGTTGCAGAAGCAAAAAAACAAGTTTTCGGTATGGTTGATATTGATATGATTGCAGGTCCTAGCGAGATTCTTGTTGTTGCAGATGGTACAAATAATCCTGCACATATTGCCGCAGACCTTCTTTCACAAGCGGAGCACGATAAAATGGCAACTGCAGTTCTTATTACTGATTGTAAGGATTTTGCAGTAAAGGTAAGTGAAGAATTAGAAAAGCAAATTCCTTTACTTCCAAGAGAAGAAATTGCAAGAACCTCAATTGATACAAACGGTAAAATTATTATTACTGATTCTCTTAAAAAGGCTATGGAAGTTTCAAACATTCTCGCTCCTGAGCATCTTGAAATTTGTGTTGATAATCCTTTTGAATATTTAGGTCTTGTAAAAAATGCAGGTTCAGTATTTTTAGGCAAAAACTGCCCTGAAGCATTGGGCGACTATTTTGCAGGTCCTAACCATACTTTACCAACAAGCGGTACTGCACGTTTTTCAAGTCCTCTGTCAGTAGATGACTTTGTGAAGAAAACACAGTTTTCATATTTCAGTAAAGATGCACTTCAGAGCATTGGCAATAAGGTTGTGCGCTTTGCAACAGAAGAAGGCCTTGATGCACACGCAAGAAGCGTAAGCACCAGATTGGAGAAATAAAATGAGTCAGTTCCTCGATGAGAGATACAACACTCTTGCGGCATATGTTCCAGGTGAACAACCGCAGGATAAAAAGTATATAAAACTTAATACTAACGAATCACCATATCCGCCAAGCGAAGCGGTTATTGATGCGGTGAACAGTAGTCAGACAGAGCTTCTGAGACTTTATCCCGACCCTGATGGTAAGATTCTTACAAAAAAACTTGCGGATTATTACGGTGTAAAGTCTAGTCAGGTTTTTCTTGCAAACGGTTCAGATGATATCCTGAATTTTGCATTTATGGCGTATGGTGCTAATGGCAGAAAATCATATTTTGCAGACATTACCTACGGCTTTTACAGCGTCTTTGCAAATCTTCATCTTTCAGATTATACGGTTGTTCCGTTGAAAGAAGATTTTACTATTGATGTAGAAAAATTCTGCGGAGTAGATGGCATTGTATTTATTGCAAACCCTAATGCCCCGACAGGTATCGCTCTTTCTCTTGAAGAGGTGGAGAGAATTGTAAGTTCTAATTCTCAAAACGTTGTGGTGATTGATGAAGCTTACGTGGATTTCGGTGCTGAAAGCTCTGTTAATCTTGTGAATAAATATAACAATTTATTAGTTGTTCAGACTTATTCAAAATCACGCTCAATGGCAGGTGCAAGGTTGGGCTTTGCAATTGGTAGTGAAGAGATAATCAATGATTTACATAAGCTTCGTTACTCAACTAATCCATATAATATCAATCGTCTTACACTTGTTGCAGGTGAAAAAACAATTGATACTCAAAGCTATTACGATGATAATTGCAAAAAGATTATTGAGTCACGACTTTATACAAAGAACGAGCTTGAAAAATCAGGCTTCGAGGTTCTTGATTCCTGTGCAAACTTTGTGTTTGCCCGTTCATCTCGTATTGATGGTGAAGAGCTCTACCTTAAATTGAAAGAGCGTGGCATACTTGTTCGTCACTTTACAAGTGAAAGAATCAAAGATTTTAACAGAATTACAATTGGCACAAGAGAGCAAATGGAAACTCTTGTGGAAACAATAAACAATATATTGGAGGGGAAATGAATGCGTGTTGCTGAGGTGAAAAGAACAACTGCGGAAACAGACGTTTACGTAAAAATAAATCTTGACGGTACAGGCGAAAATGATATTTCTACAAAAATCGGTTTCCTTGACCATATGCTTGTTTTGTTTGCAAAACACGGCAGATTCGATTTAACTGTAAAATGTGATGGTGATATCGAGGTGGATGGTCACCATACAACAGAGGATATCGGCATTGCTCTCGGTCAGGTATTCAAAGAAGCCCTTGGAGATAAACGCGGTATAACAAGATATGGTAGCACTATTCTTCCGATGGATGAGGCACTTATTCTTACTGCGGTGGATATTTCCGGTAGACCATATCTTCGTTATCGTATGAAAATTCCGGCACCAATGGTTGGGGATTTTGATACAGAGCTTTTGAGAGAGTTTGTTATTGCATTTGCTTTTAACGCAGATTTGACTCTCCATATCCGTAGACTTGACGGTATCAACAGTCATCACATTATAGAAGGTACTTTTAAATCTCTTGCAAGAACTTTAAGGAAAGCCGTTGCAATAGATGAAAAAGCCAAAAACGAAATTCCATCAACCAAAGGAGTATTATAATGGTTGCAATTATAGATTACGGCGTAGGAAACTTGTTTTCTCTTCAATGTTCTTTAAAGAAAATCGGCGTTGATGCCATAGTAACAAAAGAACCGCAAGAGATTATAAACGCCGATAGAATTATTCTTCCTGGCGTAGGTGCCTTTGGTGATGCGTCAAAAAAACTTAAGGAAAGTGGTCTTGTTGACCTTATAACTGAGCAGGCAAAAAGCGGCAAGCCATTTCTTGGCATCTGCCTTGGTATGCAACTGCTTTTTGAAAAAGGCTATGAGTACGGTGAGCACGACGGTCTCGGATTTTTGAAAGGTAAAGTGGTTGCTCTGGAAGGGGCAATAGATTCATCTTTAAGGATTCCTCATATGGGTTGGAATGCTCTTGAGTTTAAAAGCACAAGCCCTTTGTTTAAGTATATTAATGATGGCGATTACGTGTATTTCGTTCATTCTTATTATGCAACAGATTGCGATGATTCTGTAATAGCAACATCAGAATATGGTGTTCCCGTAACTGCCGCAGTTGGTAAAGGCAACATTTTCGGTTGTCAGTTCCATCCCGAAAAAAGCGGAGATGTAGGTCTTAATATACTTAAAGCATTCAGTGAAATAGGAGATTAAAATGAGAATTTTTCCCGCGATAGATTTATATGAAGGTAAAGCGGTACGCCTTTTAAAAGGTGACTACAATCAACTTACCGTTTATTCCGAAAATCCAATAGAAATTGCGAAGGATTTTGAAAATCAAGGTGCTACCGAGCTTCATACTGTTGACCTTGAAGGTGCAAGAGACGGCGGTACACCTAATATCGAAATAATAAAAAGCTTTGTACAGAATACAAAGCTTAACGTAGAGGTTGGCGGCGGTATACGTTCAATGGAAACCGTCAAAGCCTATCTTGATGCAGGCGTGCGTCGTGTTATTCTCGGCACTGCAGCCGTGACTGATGAGTCATTTTTAATTGAAGCCGTACAGACTTATGGCGATAAAATTGCCGTTGGTGCGGATATTAAAGACGGTAAGGTTGCAATAAAAGGTTGGGTGGAAAAGTCTGAGTATTCAACTTTTGAGTTTTTTGAAAAGCTTCAGAAAATTGGTGTTTCTACTGTAATATGCACAGATATTTCAAAAGATGGTGCAATGCAAGGTACAAACCGTGAACTTTACAAAGAACTTTCTCAAAAGTTCAATGTGAATATAATTGCATCAGGCGGTGTTTCAACTCTTGATGATATTAAAGCATTAAATGAAATGGATTTGTTTGGTGCAATAATAGGTAAGGCGTATTATACCGGTGCAATAAAAATAAGCGAAGCGTTGGAGGTAATAAAATGATAACAAAAAGAATCATTCCTTGCCTTGACGTTAAAAATGGTACTGTTGTTAAGGGTACAAATTTTAAAGACCTTAACGAAATTTCTTCTCCTGTAGAGCTTGCAGAATATTACAGTTCCCATGGTGCAGATGAGCTTGTTTTTTATGATATTACTGCATCTTCCGATGGTCGTAAGCTTTTTACCGATATATTAACTGAAACTGCATCTAAGGTTTTTATTCCTTTAACAGTCGGTGGTGGCATAAATACCCTTGATGATTTCGACAGGGTTTTAAAATGTGGTGCCGATAAGGTTTCTGTTAACTCAGGTGCTATCAGGAATCCTTCTTTAATTAAAGAAGCGGCACAAAAATATGGGGACCAATGTGTTGTTTTATCTGTTGATATAAAACGTGTAGACGGTCAGTTCCGCGTTTTTGCAAAAGGCGGTAGAGAAGATACGGGTCTTGATGCACTGGAATGGATTAAATTCGGTGTAGAGAACGGAGCAGGTGAAATCGTTGTAAACTCAATAGATACCGATGGTGTGAAACAAGGCTTCGATATTGAAATGCTTAAAGCCGTTACAAGTCTTGTGAATGTGCCTGTTATTGCTTCAGGTGGTGCAGGAGGTAAGCAGGATTTTGTTGATTTATTTAATCAGGTACCTGATATCACTGCCGGTCTTGCGGCATCAATTTTCCATTATGGTGAGGTTACAATTGATGACCTTAAAAATACTTTAAAAGAAAATAACATTACTGTGAGGTTATAATATGTTTGATATAGAAAAACTTAAATTTGATGAAAAAGGTCTTATTCCTGCAATTGTTGTAGATGATAAAACAGGAGATGTTTTAACACTTGCTTATATGAATAAAGAGAGTCTTCAAATCTCTCTTGAGAAGAAATTGACTTGTTTCTGGAGTCGTTCAAGGCAGGAGCTCTGGCTTAAAGGTGAAACAAGCGGCAATTATCAACACATTGTCAGCATAACTGCAGATTGTGATATGGATGCATTAACAGTACGTGTTAAAAAAGATGGACCTGCTTGCCATACAGGTAATGATACTTGCTTTTTTAATACAGTTCTTGAAAGTGAAGAAGCTCCTGCGTTTTCTGTGCAAGGTCTTGTTGAAATGCTTGAAGGCAGAAAGTCTGACCCAAAAGAAGGCTCATACACAACTTACCTTTTCCAGAAGGGTATAGATAAAATTCTCAAAAAAGTTGGTGAAGAGTCAACTGAGGTTATTATTGCAGGTAAGGCAAATGATAAAGCTGAAACAATTTATGAAATATCTGACCTTATGTATCACGTACTTGTACTTATGATAGAAATGGGTATTTCTGTTGATGATATTATGACTGAACTTGCTTCACGTCACGTTATAGACCATAAGGTGAAACAGGAAAAGATGACTAAATAATTGACAAAAGTTACGCTTTGTCATAAAATAGATATGTTAAAATACTATTTTATGCGGTACGATTATGAAACTTCTTATAATTAAAATTTTTGTTGTGTGTATCAGAGTACTGTATACACCCATGAAATTAAGAAAAACACAGAAAAAAATACTGTATCTATCCCGTCAGAGTGATGAAAAATCCTTGGATATGTCTTTGCTTGAAAAAGAAATTTCAAGTCAAGAACCTTCTTTGAAGCAGGTGTTTCGTCTTCGTCGACTTAAGGATGAAAGTGCAGTTTCCCTTTCCTATGTATTCAGTATTATCGGTGATATGTGGGAAATGGCTTCTGCAAAGGTTGTTATTACAGATACGTATTCTATTCCCGTTTCCTGCCTTACTCATAAAAAAGATTTGCAGATAGTTCAGATATGGCATGCTATGGGTGCTATTAAAAAGTTTAGTTTACAAGCGGCAGGTAAAGCACAGGGTAGAGATTCAGGTGTCGCCAAGGCTATGTGTATGCACAAAAATTACAATTTTGTTCTTGCACCATCACAGGCAACTGCAGATATTTATTGTCAGGCATTAGGTTGTAAGCCTGATAATATTAAAATTTTATCTTTACCTCGTGTGGATATTATTCTTGACGGCAAACAAAAAAAAGAAGAGTTTCTTCAACTCAATCCGGAGTATAAAAATAAAAAAATCGTTGTGTATGCTCCTACATTCCGTAATAACGATGATTTTTATGCCAAGGCACTTGTTGATGCGGCTTCTTCTCAAAATGAGATAGGCGTTGTTGTTTCTGCACATCCTTTAAGTGAAACTGTACGTAAAGGTCTTTACAGATTCAATGGTGAATTTTCTAGCCTCGATTTAATGAAACTTGCAGATATCGTTATAACAGATTATTCTGCTTGTTCATTTGAAGCGGCGTTGCTTAATAAGCCTTTGTATTTCTATGTTCCCGACTATGAGCAATATAATTCGGAGCAAGGATTGAATGTTGATGTTTCAAAAGAGTTTGTATCGTCAACGTTCTTTGATGCAAAAGATGTTATCAGTTCAATTTTGAAAAATAATTATGATTTTAGTATGCTTGAGGCTTTTGCTGACAAGTATATTGAAAATAAAAAAACAAATAATACGGAACAAATGGCAAAGTTCATTTGCTCCTTAACAGAGAGGGTTTAATATGAAGAGAATTTTAACTTATGGTACCTTCGATTTACTTCATTATGGTCACATTCGTATTCTTAAAAGAGCAAAAGAATTAGGTGATTATTTAGTTGTTGCTCTTTCAACAGATGAATTCAATGCAACTAAAGGTAAAAAAGCGTATCACAGCTACGAAACCCGTAAAAAAATGCTCGAAGCAATTCGTTATGTCGACCTTGTTATTCCTGAAAATAACTGGGAACAGAAGGTTCAGGATATCAAGGATTACAAAATTGATGTTTGCGTAATGGGTTCTGACTGGGCAGGCAGTGATAAATTCGATTACCTCAAAGATTATTGTGATGTTGTTTTCCTTGAAAGAACACCGGGTATTTCAACTTCACAAATTAAAAACGATTTACAACTTCAAGAGGTTGTAGACGGTGTGGACCAGGTGCCGGGTACATAAAATTGCTATTTCACTTTTTTTAAGAGGTTATTATAATAAATTGGAGAATTTCAAATGGTAAAAAGGATTCTTAAAAAAATTAATAGTATAAAGAACAATTGTGAGCCCGCTTACATTGGGTATTGTAAGTTGCCTATTGATAACGAGCTTGTTCTTCTTGAAGGTGGTCAAGGTTCAAACATAAATGGTAATATGTTTGCCATGCTTAAAGAGCTTAAAACTAATCCTCGTTGGAAGAATTATAAATGCGCTTTCGTGGTAACTGCGGATACAATCGAAAAAGCAAAAAAACGTATGGAGTTTTATGGCTTTTCCGACGTTATTCTTTCAATCAGAAATTCAAATGATTACCTTAAGCATCTTGCCACTGCAAAATACGTAATGACAGATAACTCATTTCCTCCTTATTTTAATAAAAGAGATGAGCAGATTTTCTTCAATACATGGCATGGTACACCTTTAAAAACTCTTGGTAAGGCTAACAAATCAAGCCTTGCGTCACTTGGTAATGTGCAAAAAAACTATCTTATGAGTGATTATGCACTTTTCCCGAATGAGTTCACAAGAAATGTTTTTATGGATGACTATTACCTTCGTAATATTTTTAAAGGTAAATCTCTTATAGCCAATTATCCCAGAAACTATATTTTCTATGACGCCGCAGCAGGCGAAGCAATGAAAAAGAAATTAGGTTATGAGGGTAAAAAAATATATGCTTATATGCCAACCTGGCGTGACGCGGCAAGCGCTAAGCAAAGAGCGGCAAGCATCAGGGAAACAGAGGCTATTCTTCGTGAGTTTGATGAGAAACTTGATGATTCCTCAGTTCTCCTTGTTAACCTTCACTTCCTTTTATCTTCAGAAATTAATTGTGAAGGCTATAAGCACGTTGAATATTTCAACGGTGATTACGACACCTATGAAGTTTTAAATGCTTGTGATGGGCTTATTACTGATTATTCAAGTGTTTTTTTTGATTATGCTATTACAGGTAAAAAGGTTATCCTTTTTGCATACGATAAAGAAAAATATTTAAGTACACGTGGTACGTATATGCCGTTTGAGAACTTGCCTTTCCCCATTGTGGAAACTGTTTCAGACGTTATCAGTGAAATGCAGACGTCATATACAATTCCGCAGGAATTTCTGGATGAGTATTGTCCGAATGGTAGCTTTGATTGCTGTGAGAAACTTTTCGAAATGCTCGTAACAGGTGAAAGCAATGTTTACAAAATAGAAGATAACGTTTCTGAAAACAAAAAAACGTGTCTTGTGTATGGTGGCGTTCTTCCAGGCGTATTTTTTGAAAGCTTAAAAATTTATAAAAACAATAATCCTGATTATAATTATGTGGTTGCATACAGACGTAGTCTTTCTCAGGCAAAGAAGGAGCGTATGGATGAAATAGACCCGACTATATCATTATTGGGTTTATTAAACGCTTTTCAATTCACCTTTAAAGAATTTATTTGGTTTGTTTTCTTCAGGGTGTTCGGATTTATCGGCTTATCACATAAGCTTTCCGATTTCTTTGAAAGAGAAGCAAAAAGAATGTTATATGGTATTAATCCCGATTTAGTCTTGGATTTCTCTTGCGGTAATGTAGTTATTGCAGGTCTTATGACAAAGCTTAATGGCAAAAAACAGTATATAAAGCATGGTGACTTTTTTGCTACCAACAAAAAAACTGCAAAAATGGTTGCTCTGGTTCATCAATTTGAAGAGAATAACGGCTTCGGAATTTGTGATTTAGCAGAAGCTGAAAACAATGCTTATATAGAAAGAAATGAGTCAGGTTTTGCCCATGGTAGTTTAAGAAAACAGACTAAAATGAAAAACATTTTACCATTGTATTATAACTCGGGCAGAAATATGAAGTGCATCAGTTTGTTTAAGCTTAAAGCGGCTAAGCCGATGGCACTTAAGGATACGTGTATTTTTGTAGGTGAAAATCGTTATCAACCTAAATTCTTGGCCTTGAAAAAACGTGTATCCAAATCTCATTTTGGTATTTATTCGTTTAGTATACCAATGGAGGATGTGGCTAATCTTCCTGCAACAAATAAGGTTTCTATTGAGTATAAAGACAACTATGGATTTATTGTCAGGTGTCAAGTGATGTATTGGTCACTGTTGCGTAGATTTTTCTTGGGTCTGCGTGGACCAATGCTCATTGATAAGGAAACCTCAACGGTTGCAATTTTCCGTCAATCTCAACAGAATCTGCTTAACATTTACGTTCGCTCAGTGAATGTAACGGATGCAATGTCTCACAGAATAAAGCAGTTTGTTGCATATATTTTCTCTCTTTTTTGGCATACACCAAAAGCAAGAAAGCTTGTTCTTCTTTATGAAAAGAACTCTTCAAAATATGAAGAAAGTGCAAGTGTACTTTTTGAAAATCTTATTGATTCAGGTTATAAAAATGCTTATTTTATAGTTGCAAGGGATTATGAGTTTTTTGATGCAATTCCTGAAAAATATCGTGCAAATATAGTCTATAAATACTCATTCAGGCATTATTTGTATTTCTTTAGGTCAAAAACATTTATCGGTACAGAGGCAGTTGCCCATTCTATCGACCTTAAAACCTTTAATGTACTGGCATTGAGAAAAGTTGCAAGCCGAAAGATTAATTACGTGTTCCTTCAACACGGTGTTATGTATATGGTTTCACTTGACTCTGAATCAAGAAAAATGTTTAAACGTAAAAAAATGACAACTGGTAAATACAGGGTTGTTGTTTCATCTCAGGCAGAGAGCGACCATTTTACAACCTTGGGTAGGCATCTTGATGAAGATATCTATATTTCAGGTCTTCCTAAATACGACAGAAACGTAATGGATAAAGATGCCGATAAAATTGTCATTATGCCAACCTGGAGACCTTGGGAAATCAATACAGTACGTGCAGATTTCGAAGAGGCACCGTATTATAAAATGATAATGAGAATATATAACTCAGTACCTGAACACTTAAAGGAAAAGGTTATAATTCTTCCGCATCCGCTTATTATAAACGAGCTTTCTAAAATATCATCTGATGTGGTAGAAAAAATGCTGCCTGATGCTAAATATGACGATATTTTAAGGAAAACTAAGCTTTTGATAACTGACTATTCCTCAATAGCGTATGATGCTTTTTATAGAGGTGCAAACGTTATTTTCTATTGGGAAGAAAAGGATTACTGTATGAGCCAGTATGGCCCTACTACAAAGCTTATGTTAAATGATGAAAACGTTTATGGTGACGTGTTCTATTCAGATGAAGGACTTTCAAAGGGAATAGAAAAGAACTATAACGAAAGTCAGACGGATGTTTACAAGAATAGGTATTCAAAGCTTGTAGAGTTCCATGATGGAAAAAACACTCAAAGACTTATAGAGTTTTTGAAGGAAGACGAAATTATATAATTAAAAATCGCAAGTCTTAAGACTTGCGATTTTTTTTGACATTTTTTTTGTTCCTTGTCGTGTATATTGTTTATTAAAATATGCAAAAGGAGAGGGTAATATGCCTGTTCAGATAAAATTGAAGGAAAAAACAATTTTTGTTTTTATAAAGGGTGAAATTGACCATCATACAGCTCCAAAAATGCGGGAGATGATTGATGATGCTATCATAGTGAATGATTCTTTTCAACGGGTTGTAATAGATTTTTCAGGAGTGAGTTTTATGGATAGCTCGGGGATAGGTCTTGTTATGGGGCGTTACAGATTGGCTCAACAGAAGGGGAAAATCGTAGAAGTTGTAGGTCTTAATGCAAGGTATTATAAGATAATGAAAATGTCAGGAATAGAAAAATTGATGACAATAAGAAGTAGCGAAAATAAAAAGGAGTGGTAAAAATGAAAGTAATCAATCAATTAAAGATGTGCTTTGACTCACGTTCTGTTAATGAAGGCTTTTCACGTGTGGCGGTAGCAACATTTTGTACTCAACTTGATATGACGGTGGAAGAATTAGGTGATATTAAAACCATTGTTAGCGAAGCGGTAACAAACTGTATAGTTCACGCTTATGCTGATACCATAGGCAAAATTTACATAACCTGCACAGTTTTCGAAGAAGGTCTTATTCGTGTAAGTATCAGGGATAAGGGATGCGGTATAAGAGATGTGAAACGAGCAATGGAGCCTTTGTATACAAGCGTTGGTGGTGACCGCTCAGGACTCGGCTTTACAGTAATGGAAAGCTTTTCCGATAAGCTTCGTGTGCGTTCGCAGGTAGGCAAGGGAACTACAGTCACTATTGAAAAAACTATAAAGGGAAAATCAAATGAATGAACGGGAAGAGATTATAAAAAGTAACCTTGCACTTGTTCATTCCTGTGCCGCCCGTTTTAAAAACAGAGGGGTAGAATACGATGATTTGTATCAGGCGGGCTGCCTTGGATTGATTAAAGCGGTTGATGGATTTGATGAAACTCTGGGCTTTGTGTTTTCTACTTATGCCGTACCCGCCATATTAGGCGAAATCAAAAGGATTTTCAGAGACGGTGGAGCAGTAAAAGTCAGTCGCAGCATAAAGGATAAATCACGTTATGTCTGGTCAGAAAAAGAGAAACTTGCGGAAAGTCTTAAACGTGAGCCAACAGTAAATGAACTTGCAGTTTTTCTGAAAATGGAAATACCTGAAGTCAGTGAATTGTTACTCGCTTTTCAACCTGTTTTATCCTTGACTCCGACTGATGAAAGTGAAAATAAAGAACTTGATATTCCTATTGAAAATCAGGATAAAATAGATGAAATTATATGTCTTGAAGATTGTCTTGCCTCTTTGAATATACAAGACAGGAAAATAATAGATTTACGTTATTATAAAGCAAAAACCCAAAGTGCAGTTGCGAAAGAATTAGGAATGTCACAGGTACAGGTTTCACGTCAGGAAAAGAAAATTCTTGGTAAAATACGGGAAAAAATGAGTGTTTAGTGAGTTGAACAAAAATAATAAGTGTTATTTGAAAAAGAATGTCTAAAATGATAGGTTAAAATAATCAGTATCTACTTGCAAAATAAGATAGTTTGTTATAAAATATATTCGGTAAAAAATTAACAAACAAAAGGAGTAATTTCAAATGGGTCTTTTAAACAAAAAAACAGTTGATGATATCAACGCAAAAGGCAAAAAAGTTCTCGTTCGTTGTGACTTTAACGTTCCTCTTAAAGATGGCGTTATCACAGACGAAAACCGTATTACAGCGGCACTCCCTACAATTAAGAAGCTTATTGCTGACGGTGCACAGGTAATTCTTTGTTCTCACCTCGGTAAAGTTAAAAACGGACCAAACGAAAAAGAATCTCTTGCACCTGTTGCAAAGAGACTTTCAGAAGTTCTTGGTCAGGACGTTGTTTTCGCAGCAGATGATACAGTTGTTGGTGAAAACGCAAAGGCTGCAGTTGCAGCAATGAAAGATGGCGACGTTGTTCTTCTTCAGAATACACGTTTCCGTCCTGAAGAAACAAAAAATGGCGAAGCATTCTCAAAAGAACTTGCTTCACTTTGCGAAATCTATGTAAACGACGCTTTCGGTGCAGCTCACAGAGCACACTGTTCAACAGTTGGTGTTGCATCATTCGTTGAAGAAGCAGCAGTTGGTTACCTTATGGGAAAAGACCTTCAGTATCTCGGCAACGCTGTTGAAGACCCACAGAGACCATTTGTTACAATTCTCGGTGGTGCAAAGGTTGCAGACAAGCTTAACGTTATTGAAAATCTTCTTAACAAAGCAGATACACTTATTATCGGTGGCGGTATGGCATATACATTCCTTGCTGCTAAAGGTTACACAGTAGGTACATCTCTTCTTGATGAAACAAAGATTGATTACTGTAAAGATATGCTTAGCAAAGCAGAAGAAAAGGGCGTAAAAATCCTTCTCCCTGTTGACGTTACAACAGCAAAAGCTTTCCCTGACCCAATCGATGCTGAAATCGAAGTAACAGTTTACGATGCAGATAAAATCCCTGCAGACGTTATGGGTCTTGATATTGGTCCAAAAACAGCAGAGCTTTATGCAGATGCAGTTAAATCTGCAAAAACAGTTGTTTGGAATGGTCCTATGGGTGTGTTTGAAAACCCAATCCTTGCAAAGGGTACAATCGCAGTTGCTAAATCACTTGCAGAAACAGATGCAACAACAATCATCGGTGGCGGTGACTCTGCAGCAGCAGTTAACACACTTGGCTTTGGTCCAAAGATGACTCACATCTCAACAGGTGGCGGTGCATCTCTTGAATTCCTTGAGGGTAAAGCACTCCCAGGTATCGAAGCAGTTAACGACAAATAATATTTCACGTACATTTCACATTTTTCTGCCCACTCGGAGTATCTTTATACACCGTCGGGGCAGAGAAAATGCAAACTGTACGCAAACTATTATTGTCGTGGCTTATGAAATAGAGTACACACGTTTGTTGTGGTACAACCCGAACTCGCGTATCTTGATACGCTACGGGGTTGTTAACTCACCAACTCCATGCACGCTATCATTCATCGTTCGAGAATGAATAAAGTGTGTAATTTTAATTAAGAATAAAAGTTAAACGAAAGAGGATACAGATATGGATAAATCACTTCGTAAAGCAGTTATCGCAGGTAACTGGAAAATGAACAAAACTCCTGATGAAGCAAAAGCTATTATCAACGAAATGAAACCTCTCGTTGCAAATGCAGATTGTGACGTAGTTCTTTGTGTTCCATACATTGACATTTTCGCAGCACAAGAAGCAGCTGCAGGTTCAAATATCAAAATCGGTGCAGAAAACTGTCACTGGGCAGAAAGCGGTGCTTTCACAGGTGAAGTATCTGCTCCAATGCTCAAAGCAATCGGTGTTGAATACGTAATTATCGGTCACTCAGAAAGAAGACAGTATTTCGGTGAAACAGACGAAACAGTTAACAAGAGAGTACGTGCAGCACTTGATAGCGGTCTTACAGTTATCCTTTGTGTTGGTGAACTTCTTGATGAACGTAAAAAAGGCGTAACAATGGAAGTTGTTCGTTCACAAACAAAGATTGCTCTTCAGGGCGTTTCAGCAGAAGAACTTGACAAAATCATTATTGCTTACGAACCTGTATGGGCTATCGGCACAGGTGAAACTGCAACTGCAGAACAGGCAAATGAAGTTAACCATGCAATCCGTGAGGTTCTTGGTGAAATTTATTGTCCTAAATGTGCAAGCCGTGTAACAATTCAGTACGGCGGTTCAATGAACGCTAAAAATGCAGCAGAACTTCTCGCACAGGAAGATGTTGATGGCGGTCTTATCGGCGGTGCATCACTTAAAGCAGAAGATTTCTCTGTTATTGTTAAAGCAGCAAGCATCTAATTAAAAATCATAAGGGCAGGCGGTTCGTCTGCCCGAAAATTTTGTAAAGGCGGAATTTAAAATGTCTGAAAAAGTTCTTCTCGTCGTAATGGACGGTGTAGGTTATTCAAAAACAGGTCTCGGTGATGCAGTTACACTTGCAAATACACCGGTTCTTGATAAACTTCTCAAAGAGTGCCCTAACGTTCGTCTTAAGGCACACGGTGCCGCTGTTGGTCTTCCATCAGATGATGATATGGGTAACAGTGAGGTTGGTCATAATGCTCTTGGTTGCGGTCAGGTTTATTCACAAGGTGCTAAACTTGTTAACGAATCAATTGAGTCAGGTAAAATTTATCAGTCAACTGCATGGAAAGAAATTGCAGGTAACTGTATTGAGAAAAATTCAACTCTTCATTTCATCGGCCTTCTTTCCGATGGTAACGTTCACTCAAACATTTCTCACCTTATTGAAATGTTGAAACAGGCAAAAGCAGAGGGCGTTAAAAATGTTCGTTGTCACGTTCTTCTTGACGGTCGTGATGTTCCTGCAACATCAGGTCTTGTTTACGTTGAACAGCTTGAAAATGCTCTTAACGAGTTAAATGATGATTCTTTCTGTGGCAAAATCGCATCAGGCGGCGGTAGAATGGTTGTTACAATGGACCGTTACCAAGCTAACTGGAATATGGTTAAAACAGGTTGGGATACTCACGTTAAGGGTATCGGCAGACAGTTCTCAACTGCTTCTGAAGCAATTGAAACATATCGTGCAGAAAACGAAGGTATGATAGACCAAGATCTTCTTCCATTTGTTATTGCAGAAAATGGCGAGCCTGTAGGTACAATTGTTGATGGTGACAGTGTTGTTCTTTTCAACTTCCGTGGTGACCGTGCAATTGAAATCTCTATGGCGTTTGATAACGATGAGTTCACATATTTCGATAGAGGTGCAAAGCTTGACGTTTGCTATGCAGGTATGCTTCAGTACGATGGTGACCTTAAACTTCCTGCACGTTTCCTCGTTAATCCACCGGAAATTAAGGATACACTTTCAGAACTTCTTGTTTCAAAGGGTATGAATCAGTTCGCAGTTTCAGAAACTCAGAAATATGGTCACGTTACATATTTCTGGAACGGTAACAAGAGTGATAAGTTCTCAGAGGAGCTTGAAACATTTATGGAAATTCCATCAGATAAAGTTTCTTTTGATGAAAGACCATGGATGAAATCTGCAGAGGTTACAGATGCAGTTATAGAAGCAATGGAAAGCGGCAAGTACGACTTTATCCGTTGTAACTATCCAAACGGTGATATGGTTGGCCACACAGGTAACCTTGATGCAACAATTACTGCAGTTGAGGCAGTTGACCTTGCACTTGCAAGAGTTCTTAAGGTTGCAGATAAATGCGGTGTAACTGTTCTTATTACTGCTGACCACGGTAACGCAGACGAAATGCTTGAAAAGAGCAAAAAAGGTGACGTTGCAGTAAGAACTGCACACTCACTTAACGAAGTTCCTTTCATTATTTACAGCAAAAATGCTTACGAAGTAAAAGATGGCGCTTTCGGTCTTGCAAACGTTGCTCCTACAGTTGCAAAAGTGTTCGGTATCGAACCATTCGCATCATGGGAAGAGTCAATAATTAAATAATTATTTTTAATAAAAAATCGCAACTCCCCATAACTTTTCAGTTATGGGGAGTTGTTGACTTGTATAATGTTTTGTGTTAAAATCCAAGATATACAAAGTGATGTGAAACCAACTTTATTTGATGCATTTTTCCGATTTTGTTAAGTTTTGTCAGGGTGATGTATCAGTGCACAAAAAATAATGGTCACTTGTGGTCCGATATGTAATGTGCGGTTGGTTATGCTTCATATTCCGGAGGTGTTGTTATGGGTACAGATTCATCTGCATTTTCTAAGCGCCAATCCCTTTGTTTAAAAGGCTTCGCAATTATTTTGCTTATGTGTATTCATTGTTTTGGTGATGTTAAGCGTTTTGCAGGATATGAATTTAATTTCTGGCCTATAGGTCAGGATTTGTTTGTTGACCTTGCATATTATTGTAAAATATGTGTCAGTATATTTGCATTTATTAGTGGTTATGGTTTGTATTTATCTGTCCGCAATAAAGCCGATAATGTTATTGATACAAATAAATGGCTTGTTTCACGAATTATCAAAACTTTAAATGGATTCTGGTTTATTTATATTATTTCTTTTGTGTTATTGTTAAAAATTCCGGATTCACCTATTGAAAAGTATTTCACGAAAGGAATAGTAAGAGGTGGTGTGTACGTCGTACTTGATTTTTTAGGTATATCCCATCTGTTTACAACTACCACTATTAATGCTTCCTGGTGGTACATGAGTGCTGCAATAGTATTTATACTTGTTATGCCGTTGCTTGTTAAAGCAGTTAATAAATTCGGTTGGCTTCTGAGTTTTGTGCTTATTGTGGTTATTCCTCGTGTGCTTTTTAATGGCGAAAGCTTTGGTGCTATGGGCATTTATACGTTTATTTTACCGGTTTTCCTCGGTGCGTTATTTGCACAGTATAATCTTTTTGAGAAAATCAATAACATAAAGTTATTAAAAAATAAAGCCCTGAATGAGATTGTGCTATTTTTAGGTCTTGTATTGGCAATTTTAGTAAGCATCTATGTCTGGATAAGAGTTTCTTATGAAAAAATCTGGGAATATCATTATGGATTTGCTCCATTGCTTGTTATTATATTTTGTAACAAATATCTTTTTAACGGCAATAATTTTATATCACGTTTCTTGTGTGTGATTTTCTCATTTTTAGGTAAACATTCTATGAATATGTTTGTTTTCCATTCATTCATAAGAGTTAACCTGCTTAATGAGTTTGTGTATAGCTTCAAATATCCTATCGTGACCATAGTTGTTCTTACTCTTCTTTCGCTTGTAGCTTCAATTATATTTGAGCTTATTAAAAAGCTAATTAGATACAATAAGCTTATGGCATGGTTTGAGGGTAAGGCTTTGTCACTTTTCCCTGCAAAATAAATAAAAAGGTATCTTGATTGTTCAAGATACCTTTTGTTTTTTTATAAGCTTGTATTCTCCGCTTTTTAATATTCTTATTAAATCGTCATTTGTTTTAATGGGCTCTTTTGTGACTATACCGCCTAAGCCTACGCCTGTTTTTCTGTGGCAGTCGCTACCGCTTGTTTTGACGGTAGCATTTATTTCTTCTGCCCATTTTAAAGAGTTGTCATTTGCTTCTTTTTCGGCTTTTCCGTTAAACACCTCAACACCATCAAGGTATTGCGGATTAGCCCTTGTAATCATTTTTCTGAATGGATGTGCCTGTAAAAAGAGACATCCTCTTTCTCTGAAAAGTTTACTTGCTTTTTTTATGTAACAACTCAAAAGGAATGGTAATTCGTAAAGCATTTCTTCCGTTACGCCATAAATAAGGTAATCGTTTATCGTAGCGTAAAAGCGTAGCTCAACGCCTAAAAGTACACAAAAATCATCTGTTTCGTATTGCTTTGCTTCTCTGTACGCTTTCAGATAATGGTTCATAGCTTTATTTTTGTTGAATAACTCGCTTATATGAAAAGTCATAGGGGAATAATGGTCTGTAAGCACAATTCCCGAATAACCTGCATTTTTGTATTCTTCTATAAGTTCCTTTACGGGCATTGTTGCACATACGCTCACTTCTTTTGTGTGTGCGTGTAATTCGTATTTATATTCCATTTTTTCACCTTCTGACCTTAAAATGATTGTATTATTATACTATCTTTTTAAAGTTTAATCAATTATTATCTTGAATTTATCGATAAAATAATATATTCTATAGTTATATTAATCAAGGAGTGTGTGATAATGGAATTTATTCAAGCGATTCTTTCATTATTTATGTCAATTTGTATGCTTTTAACAGGCTTCTTAGACCAGGGCACGCCGAAACATTCAGTTAATGTTGAGCTTGTTAAAGAAGAAAAACTTGTATTTACAGATGCTATGTATGCAGGTCAGGGTATTACAACTGACGGTGAGTATTTTTACACCTCAGGCTCTATGACTGCTTTGGGCGTTGCAGGTCTTGCAAAATGGGATGCCGAAACTATGGAATGTGTTCTTACAAATGCAGATGCTATACCTGCAGATTATAAAGAGTTCTATGGTTGTGACCATATAGGTGGCATCAGTTACTATGACGGCAAAATTTACGCCGCAGTTGAAAATGAAGCAGAAGATTTCCCGCTTGTAATGACTTATGATTGCGAAACTCTTGAATTAATTGATATTTTTGTTATCGAACCAGATAATTTACCTGACGGAATTCCGTGGTGTGCAGTAGATAGCGAAAACGGTTTACTTTATTGCTCACCGTTCCACGATGTTGAATATATTCTTGCGTTTGACCTTGATACAATGGAATTTTCACATTTTATTAACCTCTCAAAAATGGTGACACGTATTCAGGGCGGTGAAGTATATAACGGTATTCTTTACCTTTCTTATGATGCCGAAAATAGTAACACAGACCAGATTTTGACTGTTGATGTTGCTACAGGCGAAGTAGAAAAACTTTGTTCAAGAACAGTACCTTCAATGGCAGGTAACGAAGCAGAAGGTGTAACAGTTTATCCTATGGCTGATGGTTCACTTATCCATGTTCTTGATTATGACAAAACAGTAGGCGTTTATGTAAGACATTACGAAGTAATTGAATAATTAGTATAAAATAAAAAGCCAACTCCTTGGAGTTGGCTTTAATTTTTTTGCTTTATTATACGTTGAATCTGAAAAGAACAATATCGCCGTCCTGCATAACGTATTCTTTACCTTCGGAACGGACAAGTCCTTTTTCCTTTGCTGCTGTCATTGAACCGCATTCCATAAGCACGTCAAAGGAAACAACCTCTGCACGAATGAAGCCTCTTTCAAAGTCAGAGTGAATTTTACCTGCTGCCTGTGGAGCCTTGGTGCCTTTTTTGATTGTCCATGCTCTTACTTCAGGTTGACCTGCTGTAAGGTAACTCATAAGACCGAGAAGGTCATAACTTCTTTCAATAAGCAAATCAAGACCGCCTGTTGTGATTCCTAACTCTGCAAGGAACATCTCTTTTTCATCTTTATCGAGCTCAGCAATCTGTGATTCAAGCTCAGCGCAAATAGGAAGCACTTGGCTGCCTTCTTCAGCAGCAAGAGCTTTAACTGCGTTGTAGCGGACATTTGTATCAATCTGTGAAGCAAAATCCTCTTCGCTCATATTACAAGCGTAAATAACAGGCTTTGCAGTAAGAAGTGCAACTGTATCAATGATTGCTTTTTCATCCTCTGTAAGTTCAACTGCTCTTGCACAAATGCCGTTGTCAAGAGCTTCCCTTACTTTTTCGAGAACTGCAAGTTCAGATGCAAGTGTTTTGTCGCCCTTCATTGCCTTTGTTGTTCTGTCAATTCTTCTTCCTAAAATTTCTGCATCGGAAAGAATAAGCTCAAGGTTAATTGTTTCAATATCTCTTTGAGGGTTAACGTCGCCGTCAACGTGCATAATATCATCGTTATCAAAGCAACGCACAACGTGAATAATAGCGTCTACCTCACGGATGTGTGAAAGGAATTTGTTACCTAAACCTTCACCTTGTGAAGCACCTTTAACAAGACCTGCAATATCAACAAATTCAATTGTTGCAGGAGTTACCTTAACGGGGTTATACATTTCGCAAAGAGCATCAAGCCTTGTATCAGGAACTGCAACAACACCTACATTAGGTTCAATTGTGCAGAAAGCGTAGTTTGCAGCTTGTGCACCTGCGTTTGTGAGTGCATTAAAAAGTGTGCTTTTGCCAACGTTTGGCAAACCAACAATACCAAGTTTCATTTTAATAACTTCCTTTTGAAAAAATACAAGTAATTTTACCATATTATAAATTGTATTTCAATATGTAAATATTCTTTTAATTGAAACAAATACTAATTTTGAGGTGGTTAAATGAATTTCAGAACAGACTTAGCGTTAGAAAGACGAGAGTTAGTAAAAACAAAGCTCACTGGTGTTTGTGTAAGTGAAAAAGAAAATGAGGAATGCATAGTAACTGATATTGAAATAAAAACAGAGGAAGCCGCAGAAAAATTAGGTAAAGCTATCGGTAAATATATTACAATTGAAATGCCGTATATTGCAGATTCTCCTGAGTTATCTTCAGTACGATTGAAAACGGTTATAGAGTGTTTACAATCGTTGTTGCCATCAAAAGATGGTGCGGTTGTAGTTGCAGGTGTAGGAAATTTTCAAATGACGTCCGATGCATTGGGGCCGGAAACTGCCTCGCATATTTTTTCTACTCGTCATATAAGTGCCGAACTAAAGGGAAGGGCAGGTATAAATAAAAATTTAAGGGAAGTTGTGGCTTTTTCTGCAGGTGTGTTGGGGCAGACAGGAATAGAGTCCGGTGAATATATTAAAAGCATCTGTAATACTGTAAGACCATCCTTTGTAATAACAATAGATGCATTGGCATCAGGTAGTATAACACGTCTTGGAACAACAATTCAGATGTCGGATACAGGTATTGCACCGGGCTCAGGAATCGGCAATGCCCGTGTGCGTATAGATGAAAATTATCTTGGTGTACCTGTTATTGCCATAGGTATTCCTACAGTTGTTGATGCATTATCATTAACCTCGGAATTGATAAAAACCAATTTGGATTCCCTTACAGATGAGCAAAAGCAGAAAGCACAAAAAGTAATTGTAGCACCAAAGGATATAGATTTACTCATAAAAAATGCATCTCGTCTGCTCGCACTTTCAATTAATTGTGCACTTCAACCTGAGTTTACTACAGCGGAAATGTATGCACTGATGTAATAATAAAGGCTTTTCGTTCATAATTTTTTATGTATAGAAAATTATTTCAGGCGGTGGAGACAAGGTGTCAGGATATTTGAAAAATATTTTTTGTTATGCATTAAGCCTTGGGCTTGTTATCTGTAGCGTTGCATTCGGCGATAATGTGAGTGGCTTTATTAACGAGGTTTTTAATAGCTATGGTGGTACATCGCCCCAGAATATTACAGGATATTTCGGTGCCCATCAGGAACTTTATAGTGTTACAGGCTATGGTGGTGGAGATTATACAGAAGAGGTTTCTGCCATTACTTTTAAAGATATTGAAGCAATTAAGCAAGAGGCTCAGACGGTTTTTAAAAGTTACACCAAGGCAGGCGATATAAAAGAAACTATGATGGGCGCAACACGAAACACCTTGGTTTACGGAGTAGTTGAGGTGGATAACAAAACGCAAGAGGAAATAGATTTAAAAGCCTTGTTATCCTCAAAGGTTCCGTTAAAAAAAATCTCAGAGGATGAACCGAGTATTCTCATTTATCACACACATTCAACCGAAGGATACGAGCTATTGGATTTGGGTTGGTATGCAAAGGAGTATAATTCTCGTACAAAAGATACATCTAAAAATATGATTCGTGTAGGGGATGAATTGACAGCGGTTTTGGAAGAAGCAGGATATAACGTGATTCATGACAGAAACATTTATGATGAAGCGTACGATGGTGCATATGCCCGTTCCCGTGTTATGGTGGAAAAGTATCTCAAAGAGTATCCTTCTATTCAGATTACTCTTGATGTACATCGTGATGCAATACATTATGATGACGGAACAAAATGCAAGCCTACTGCACTTATTAATGGAAAAAAAGCAGCTCAGGTTATGATTATTACAGGGTGCGAAGGTAATGGTGTTACAAATTTTCCTTCCTGGAAAACAAATCTGACCTTTGCGACGCATCTGCAAAGCTACGCAGAAGAGCAATATAACGGTCTGATGCGTCCTGTCTTTTTCTGTAACAGGAAATATAATATGGATTTGACACCGTTTTCGTTGCTTCTGGAATTTGGAACTGATGCAAATACGTTGGAGGAAGCGGTGCGCTCTGCGCAACTTATAGGTAATTCACTTGTGCGTTTGTTGGAGGCAGAATAAATATGGATTTTGAAAAGATGCTTAAATTTTATGTGTGTGCAGTAATATTTATAATGGTTGCAGTAACCTCGTTTTGTGTGTCTTATGTTATCGTTTCAAGGGCAGAGGATAATCTTGGTGTAGCTTCAAAACAGTCTTGTGAAGAGTGTGTTGAATTATATAAGGTGTGTAATCGGGAAATTGCACACAAAAACGGTGGTAGTATTGTTAAAATGTGAAAAAATCGTGTGTATTTTGTAAAAGTGCAAAAATTCTATTGAAATAAATAATGCTTTATTGTAAAATATTAGCAAAGAATACTATGTTTTGCTAACGTAATATTCTTATACCTCAGAGGAGAAGATGGAACCCATGTCAGTTAAACTTAACACACGTTATCTTCAGGGCTTTGTTAATGATGAAGATGTTAAAGCGATAGCACCTGAAGTTGATTCTGCAGTAAAACTTCTTGATTCTCGTACAGGTGCAGGTAACGACTTTTTAGGTTGGCTTGATTTACCTGTAGATTACGATAAAGAAGAATTTGCAAGAATCAAAGCAGCAGCAAGCAAAATTCGTAGCGATAGTGATGTGCTTGTTGTTATCGGTATAGGCGGCTCATATTTAGGAGCCAGAGCAGCTATAGAGTTTTGTAAATCACAAAACCGTAATTTATTAGAAAAACCGCAGATTGTTTTCGCAGGAAATACACTTTCTTCATCTGCATTGGCAGAAGCAGTTGCTCTTTGTGAAGGCAAAGATTTTTCAGTTAACGTTATTTCTAAATCAGGCACAACTACTGAGCCTACAATTGCTTTCCGCGTATTTAAAGAATTACTTGAAAATAAATACGGCAAAGAGGAAGCAGCAAAAAGAATATACGCAACAACAGATAAAGCCAGAGGCACCTTGAAGGAACTTTCAGATGCTGAAGGTTACGAAACATTTGTTATTCCTGACGATGTTGGTGGAAGATATTCTGTTCTTACTGCAGTTGGTCTTTTACCTATCGCAGT
Source organism: Acutalibacteraceae bacterium (assembly GCA_045646545.1). Taxonomy (GTDB): domain Bacteria; phylum Bacillota; class Clostridia; order Oscillospirales; family Acutalibacteraceae; genus DTU089. The sequence goes on along the minus strand of JAZRKV010000028.1, from coordinate 13,591 downwards.
TGCGGGTATAGATATCGATAAAATGATGCAGGGTGCTGCAGATGCCCGCACTACACTTTCACAAGGTGATGTGTACACTAACGATTGTTATAAGTATGCAGCAATGCGTAACATACTTTATCGTAAAGGTAAATCCGTAGAAATGATGATTTCATACGAACCGGATTACACAATGATGAACGAATGGTTCAAACAGCTTTACGGTGAAAGCGAAGGCAAAAACGGTAAGGGCTTATTCCCGTCATCTGCAATCTTTTCAACAGACCTTCACTCTCTTGGACAGTATGTTCAGGAAGGCGAAAGGGTAATGTTTGAAACAGTTGTAACCTTCAATAAACCAAAGAATGAGCTTATTATCGGATTCGATGAAAAGAATGGCGACGGTTTTAATTTTGTTGCAGGTCAGTCAGTTGACTTTGTTAACAAAAAAGCGTTCCTTGGTACAGTGCTTGCGCATACTGATGGTGGCGTGCCTAATATGCTTCTTGAAATGGAAGAAATGAACGAGTACGAATTCGGTTATTTAGTTTATTTCCTTGAAAAAGCATGTGCCGTTTCAGGTTATATTCTCGGTATCAATCCGTTTGACCAACCAGGTGTTGAAAGCTATAAAAAGAATATGTTCGCACTCTTGGGTAAACCGGGTTATGAAGAGCATAAAAAAGCACTTGAAGCAAGACTTTGATTCAGAAATCACGCCGCAAGGCGAGAAATATAAATTACGGAGGTAAATCATATGATTTCACTTATTATTGGTAACAAAGGTTCCGGTAAAACAAAAAGACTTATTGCTCTCATTAACGAGGCAGTTGCAAAATCCGACGGAACTGTAGTTTGTATAGAAAAATCACCATTACTTACTTACGAAGTAACTCATAAAGCAAGACTTATCGAAACTGAAAGATTCGACGTTGAAGGCTGCGATGCTTTCTATGGTATGGTTTGCGGCGTTATTGCTCAGGACCATGATATTACAGGAATTTTTGTTGACGCAACATTCAAAATCGTTGGCAGAGATTACGACGAGTTTGCAGCACTCATTAACAAGCTTAGCAAAATTTCTGAAGATACAGGTGTTGACTTCGTGTTTACAGTGTCTGAAGATAAAGAGAAACTTCCGGAAGCTCTTTTTGCAAATGTAGAGGTTATCTGATGTAAAAATGCTCTTGAGTGACTGTTGGTTGCTCAAGAGTTTTTTTATTTAAAAATCTTTAGTTTAGTTATTGACAAATATCGATTTAAATAATATAATACTTGGGTATGTTGAGAGGTAATGTATATGATTATCGAACTTGAATCTATATTTAATACTGAAGGGATGAAGCTCCCTATTAATTATGAGCTTAATCTTTCCACTATACAGGTGTCAGGTTATTCACCGATAACTGAGCCGGTAAAAGTTGAGGGTAGTATTGAAAATAAAGCGGGTATCGTTAGTCTTAATGCAAACGCTCATCTGGTATATGAGGCACCTTGCGACCGTTGTGCAACAGAAGTTAAGAAGGAATTTGACTATCCTGTACAGCATACTTTGGTTGTTTCTCTTGAAAGCGGTGAGAATGATGCTTTTCTTGAAGTGCCTAATATGCGTCTTAATTTAGATGAACTTGTTGAAGAAGATGTCAATCTCGCTCTTCCTTCAAAATACCTCTGCGACGATGAGTGTAAGGGCTTGTGTATGAATTGTGGCAAGAACCTTAACGAAGGCCAATGTAATTGCAAGAAGGCTGTTGACCCAAGGCTCGCAGTGCTCTTGGATTTGTTGGATGAATAAGTTAATAATTAAATAAATATACAGGAGGTTTTACTCATGGCAGTACCAAAGAGAAGAGTTTCTAAAGCAAGAAGAGACAAAAGACGTTCAAACGTATGGAAAATGGATGCAGTTGCACTCGTAAAGTGCCCAAACTGTGGTGAATTCAAAAGACCACACAGACTTTGCACAGCATGTGGCTACTACAACGGCAAACAGGTTATCGCAGTAGACTAATCTGTAATAGTTTGTACTCGTGTTTCTGAGGGCGGTGAGATGAGTCTCCCCGCCCTATTAGACTTTTGAAAGGAGTGGTAATGTGTCTGTAAAGGTATGGTCCGTTTGTGAAGATTCTTATGGTGCAAGGGCAGGTATATGCTCAGGTGATATTTTAGTTTCCATAAACGGTAATGAGATTTATGATGTTTTAGATTACCGCTTCTTTATTCAGGGGAAAAAACTATCAATTACTTTAATTCGTAATGGGGAAGAATTTTCTACAAATATCCGTAAAAGTGATGAGTTTTCAGATATAGGTCTTGAATTTGAAACATATCTTATGGATAAGCAACATTCTTGTAAAAATAAGTGCGTTTTTTGCTTCGTTGACCAAATGCCTAAGGGTATGCGCGATACACTGTATTTTAAGGATGACGATTCACGTATGAGTTTTCTTTTTGGCAACTATGTCACCTTAACCGGCATGTGCGAAAGAGAAATTCAACGTGTGATTGATATGCATATTTCTCCTATAAATATATCTGTGCACACGATGAATCCTACGCTTCGTGTTAAAATGATGAAAAATCCCCACGCAGGCGAAGTTCTTAAGAATATTAACAGATTTGCAGAAAATAACATCGGAATGAACACTCAACTTGTTCTTTGTCCGGGTATTAATGATGGCGAAGAGCTGAGATTTTCTCTTTCTGAACTTGGCAAAATGTATCCTGCAGTAAAAAGCATTGCTGCGGTACCTGTAGGTCTTACAAAGTACAGAGAGGGCCTTGAACCTTTAAGAACGTATACAAAAGAAGAGGCGGCAGAGGTTATTGATATTATTGATGAGTTCAATGCTCATTTTGCATATTTCAATAATGGTCAGATTCTTGCGTTCGCATCTGATGAGTTTTATTTATTGGCAGAGCGTCCGTTACCTGATGTGGAATATTACGGCGAATTCAGTCAACTTGATAATGGAGTTGGTATGTGTGCACTTCTTAAAGATGAGTTTTTAAACGCACTTTCTGATGAGCCTGTAAAAGAAATAAACCGTAATGTAACAATAGCAACAGGCTATGCTGCATACGATTTGATTAAAGAACTTGCTGATAAAGCACAGGAAAAATTCTCAAAGCTTGAAATACAAGTTGTTAAAATAAAAAATAATTTCTTCGGTGATACAGTAACTGTTGCAGGGCTTATTACGGGAAAGGATTATATAGAACAACTTTCAGACCTTGATTTAGGTGATGAACTGTTAATTCCTTGTGTATCCCTGAGAAATGAAAAAGATAAGTTCTTGGATGATATAACAGTTGAAGAACTATCAGACAGACTTAATATAAAGGTAACACCTGTCGAGAATGATGGGTATAAACTTCTTGAAATGATAATTGGAGGTGTTTAATATGCCAAAGCCGGTTGTTGCCATTGTAGGCAGACCAAATGTAGGTAAATCAACACTTTTTAATAAATTAACAGGTACACGCCTTGCTATTGTCGATAATACGCCGGGTGTAACAAGGGACCGTCTTTTTGGTAATTGTGAATGGCTCGGTCACGAAATGCTTCTTGTAGATACAGGTGGCATCGAACCATATTCAGACGACGTTATTCTTTCTCAGATGAGAAGGCAGGCACAACTTGCCATAGATAGCGCAAATGTTATTATTCTCGTAACAGACGTGCGTTGTGGCGTGGTTGCAACAGATGAAGAAGTTGCAACAATGCTTCAAAAAAGCGGTAAGCCTGTTGTTTTAGCAGTAAATAAGTGTGATGGTTTAGGTAATCCGCCTGCAGAATTTTATGAATTCTATAATTTAGGCTTGGGTGACCCTGTACCTGTATCCTCTGTGCACGGTCACGGCACAGGTGACCTTCTTGATGAGGTTATAAAGCATCTTCCTGAGGAGTACCTTTCAGAAAATCAGGATGAAGATGACTACATTAAGGTTGCTGTTATTGGTAAGCCGAATGTAGGCAAGTCATCTCTTGTTAACCGTATTATTGGTGAAGAGAGAATGATTGTTTCCAATATTGCAGGTACAACGAGAGATGCTACCGATAGCTTTGTTGAAAATGAACACGGAAAGTTTATGTTTATAGATACCGCAGGTCTCAGACGTAAATCAAAGGTTGAGGATGCGGTTGAAAAATATAGTGTTTTAAGAACCGATATGGCAGTTGAAAGGGCAAATGTCTGTGTTATTATGATAGATGCTCTAGAAGGCTTCACAGAGCAGGATAGTAAGGTTGCAGGCAGAGCTCTTGACCAGGGTAAAGGTTGTATTATTGTTGTTAATAAATGGGATGCTTACGAAAAAGACGGTAAAACAATGGATACCTATCGTAAAGACCTTATGAAAGATTTTTCATTTATGTCTTATGCTCCTATTATTTTTATTTCTGCAAAAACAGGGCAGAGAGTAGACAGGCTTTATGAACTTATAAAGTTTGTTGATTCTCAGAACGCTATGCGTATTAAAACAGGTCAGCTTAATGAAATTCTTGCGGCAGCAACTCTAAGGGTTCAACCTCCTACAGATAAGGGTAAACGTCTTAAAATATTCTATATGACTCAAGCATCTACAAGGCCACCAACATTTGTGTGCTTTGTAAACTCTGCAGAGCTTTTTCATTACAGTTATCAACGATATATTGAAAATCAGATTCGTGAGGTTTATGGTCTTGAGGGCACACCTGTAAGATTTGTAATTCGTGAACGCGACGAAAAAAGCAAGCATTAAAAGGGGAATTTTGAGGTTTGATGGATAAACGTAATTCAGAAAAGAAATCTCGTTTTTCAATAAATGAAGATTACCTGGAGTTTCTTAGTAATACAAATACCGGTGATGAATACGAGGATGTTTACAGCGATTCATCAAAGGATGAGTACGAAGATATATACAGTAACTCTTGTGATGATATTTACGTTGGAAAAAAATCAACAAATGACGACGGCGTATATATATCACGTGGTAGGCGTAGTCAACCGCAAATGGTCAGGGGTAACTACTATTCCCAGACAGCGGAAACTCCAAGGGTTCAAACCCGTTATCAGAAGATAGATGTTTATGACGATGATGAAGATGAGGATGAAGTTTCCGATTATGAATCTCGTCGAAGAAAAAAGAAGCATCCGTTTCTTAAGGCTATTGCGATAATTCTTGTAATAGCAATGATTGGTGTTGCAGGTGTATATATGCTTGCAAAAAGTACAGTTTCCTCTATTACAAATAATTTTGTGAAAGCGGAAGAAATTGTTCATATAAATGAGGAGTCTCTCGTAACCGAAACATATGTAAGGAATATTCTTTTAGTCGGTTGCGATAAAGCAAATGGCGGTTCTTCACGAAGTGACAGTATGATGCTTGTTTCCGTTAATACTGAAACGGGCAAGGTTACGGTTATTTCGATTTTACGTGATATTCACGTAGAGATTCCGGGTGAACGTAAATCAAAAATCAATCATGCTCATTCCTGGGGCGGTGTAAATCTTCTTATTCAGACGATTGAACATAACTTTGGTATCAGAATTGACGATTATGCGGCAATAAACTTTGAAATGTTTGAAGCGGTTATAGATGAACTCGGCGGTGTTACTGTTGACCTTACAGAAGCTGAGGCAAATCATATGAATAACTATTTCAAGCTTGGTCAGAATGGAAAATCAGATAAGGTTTATGCAGGTGAAGATGTTGAGCTTGACGGTTATCAGGCACTCTGCTATGCCCGTATCAGAAAAATCGATTCCGATTTTAACAGAACCGAGAGGCAGCGTAATATTGTTTCATCTGTTGCAAATAGTCTGAAGGGTAAAAGTGTTGATGAACTTATGGATTTAGCACAGGATATAGCACCATATGTTGAAACAACCTTGACAGATGATGTCATAATGTCTTTGATTACATCTATGGCGCCATCTTTAGTTTCCAATGTTGGTGATGAGAACAGTAACTTTATTGTGTCATCGCAGATACCTTTTGATAATACCTGGGAATATGACAGTGACTCTCTTGATGGAAGCATTATTTCTATAGATTTAGAAGAGAATAAAGATATACTTTATCAGATTCTTTATGAAGGTAAATCTATAGAAGAATTTACAGAAGAATAATTTTTTGAACTCCCGCATATATTTTTTTGAGAATATATGAAGGGAGTTTATTTTTATGGACATCTCATTAAAAACAGAAGAATACAAAGTTTTAAAAATCAATAACGATAACTCAGCAGATGAATGCGTGGAAGGTGAGTTTTCCCTTCCTGAATATATGCCCGAAATTCTGCGTATTATAAAAACTACTGCCGAACCTAAAATTTTTTCGTGTAAGTTGATTGACGGAAGAATAACCGTTGACGGCGTGTGTGAAATGAGGCTTATCTATACAGGTGAAGATGGTTGCATATATTGTTGTACGCAACAAAAGCAGTTTACCCGTCATTGTGAAAATGAGTCGATACAAAACGGTATAGATGTAGAGGTTGAGCCCGTTGTTAATTACGTTAATTGCCGTGCAACAGGTACAAAAAAAGCAGAGTTCAAAACAGGCATAACTTTTAAATTTAAAGTATTTTTTGAAAACACTTATGATTATGTAAATACAGAAAAGTGTAAAGGTATAGAGGAAAAGAAAAATGTTCTTGGTGCATATTCTTTAGGTTGTAAAAAAACTCGCTCTTTTTCTATGAGTGACAGTATAAATCTTGAGGTTCCTGCTGCTTTTATAGTTTCTCAGTCTGCTTGTGCAATTTTAAGTGAGGTTCGTAAAATAAATAATAAAATTATGCTTCGCGGAGAAACAATAGTTAATATTTCTTACGTTAACAGTGATAATAAGGCGTTGGTTGAGCGTTATGTTCATTCTTTGCCGATGAATCAGATTCTTGAGGTTGAGGGTTTTGAGGAAAAGTATAAAGGTTCTGTTGTTTTGAAGGTTACGGCTTTGGATATATTACCTAAGGGTGAGCAGGGGAATTTTAATACGAGTTTCGATTTGTCTGTTGGCATAGATGCCTCTGTTTTTATGTGGGAACAAAAAGATGTATTGGTAACGTGTGATGCATACGGTATAGAAAATGAAGTAGATGTATCTCAACAACTTGTTCCGTTTTGTGTCGATGTTGAAGAGTTGAATGACACTTATATATTCGATAAGAGCCTTGAAGTGTCAGGTGAAGGTGTATCATCTGTTTTGAGTGAGAATGCTGAAATTAAGTCTGTTAAAGCAAACTACATTAATGGAGAACTTGTTATATCAGGTGATTTGAACGTGTTCCTTGTTATTAAGGATACGTCTGGTGCCTTATCCGGCTTTAATAAGGTTTTTGAATTTTCTTATAAAAAGGCAAAGGATTCTGATGATGATACCAAGTGTTACCCTTATTTGAATCTTGTATCCTTGAAATCAAGTGTTAAAAATTCCAACACTGTAGATATAAGGGTCGAAATGCGTGTTTGCGGTGTTGTTATCGCAGAAAAATCAGTTAATGTACTTACAGATATTAAAGTGTCAGAAAATGCTGTTAAAGTACAAAGGATGCCAATTACCGTTTATTATCCGCAAAAAGAAAATGAACCTCTTTGGGATATTGCACGACGATACAGAACAACTGTCTGTGCTATTGCAGAAGAAAATGGCTTGACAGGTGAAACCACAGATAACGCAAAGGTTTTGTTTATTCCGTCTGCTTGATTTCTGTTTTAAATAAATGTATAATAGACAGGTAATTTACCTGTCTATTTTTTTGAGGTGTTTTTATGGAATATAAAAAACTATTGACTTTAAGTTTTGACGATGGAGTGACTCAGGATGAACGCTTTATCAGAATTTTGAATAAGTATGGTATAAAAGGTACTTTTAACATTAATTCCCAGCTTTTAGGTACTGATTCTACACTTACTATAAAAGATAAAATAATTAGTCATAAAAAAGTTTTAGCGGAAAAAGTGGCGGAGATTTATAGCGGTCACGAGGTTGCGTCACATACATTGACTCATCCGTTTTTACCCACATCAACAGTCCCTGAAATTATACGTCAAGTGGAGGAGGACCGCAAAAATCTGTCGGAGCTCGTGGGCTATAACGTACGGGGCTTTGCGTATCCTGGCGGTGGTGTTAATTTTAATACAGATGTATCTGAAGTTATAAAAAGTCATACAAAAGTTGAATATGCAAGAACAACGGTTTGTACATATAATTTTGATGTTCAGGATGATTTATATGTCTTTAATCCGACGATACATCTTCTTAAAGAAAAAGAAAAACTTATTTCATTATGGAACGAGTTTTGTAATTCAGAAATCGATGAAATAAAGTTGTTTTATATCTGGGGTCATACCTATGAGCTTGATGTTGATGATGATTGGCAGTTTTTTGAGGATTTCTGTAAACTTATCAGCGGAAAAGAAGATGTGTATTATTGCACAAATATTGAAGCCTTTGATTATATAAAAAGTAAAAAAAAATAAAAGAAAACTATTGATTTTTCAGATATCTTATGATATTATAGTCGAGTCTATGTGTGCGTTGTTACCCGAATAGGTGTCAACGGCAATTAATGGCAACATTAAAGCTGGCGGTCCGCTACGGTATATATCGGTATGAACGCTTGAAAAAAACGGAGGATTATTATGGACGCATTAAAACTCATTGCACAAGACAGCCTTAAGGCTGAAAAACCTTCATTCGAAATCGGTGATACAATTCGTATTGGCGTTAAGATTCGTGAAGGTGAAAGAGAAAGAATTCAGGAGTTCGAAGGCACAGTTATTGCTAAGAACGGTAGCGGTATCTCTGAAACATTCACAGTTCGTCGTGTTTCATACGGCGTAGGTGTTGAAAGAGTATTCCCGATTCACTCACCAAACGTTGCAGATGTTAAGATTGTTCGTCGCGGTAAAGTTCGCAGAGCAAAACTCTACTATCTTCGTGACAGAGTTGGTAAGGCTTCTAAGGTTAAGGAAAGAATCGGCTGATTTTAGTCGGGAGAGCAGGGCAGATAGTGTTATCTGCCCTTTATTCTTTTTTTAAAAAAATATAAGTTTAATCTTTTATTTATGTGAAAAAAGGTGTATAATAAATCTATTCGTATTTAAGAGGTGAGCATCTTGCGTAAAGTAGAAGAATATAGTATGTCACTTTCTTTAGAAAATGATGTACCTGAAAAGAAAAAAGCACCAAAATCAAAAATCACAATTTTTGAGATTTTTGAGTCAGGAGTTGCAGCACTTATTGTTGTAACAGTATTGTTTCTTTTCTGCTTCCGTGTATTTACTGTAGACGGTAATTCAATGAAACCGACGCTTCAGCCCAATGATAAGGTTGTAGTTTCAAATTTGGCTTATAGCCCGAAAGCAGGAGATATCGTTGTTATTTCTGACACAGGTAATCTCAATGAGCCAATCATAAAGCGTATTATTGCAGTAGGCGGTGACGTGGTTGATATTAATTTTACATCAGGTATCGTTACGGTTAATGGTAAAGAAGAGCATTACGGAGATGATTTAACAACCCAGGCAAAAGACGTAGCCTTTCCGCTTACAGTACCTGAAGGCACTGTGTTTGTTTTAGGTGATAACAGAGCGTATTCTCTTGATAGTCGCTCTACAAAGGTTGGCTTTGTTGATGAAAAAGATATTGTCGGTAAGGTAGCATTTAGATTTTTCCCTATCGGTGATTGGACGGTAGAATAATTATGGATAAACGAAAAAATAAAATAATCAGTGAAGCCGTTGATTTGGAAAATAACGGTGAATTAAATAATGACGTTGTAGTCGAGGACGATGCGGTAGAAGAATTTGAAATTGTTGATGGTGAAATTTCTTTCAGTGAAGATGAGGCCAAATCAACGGTTCTTTCTTCTGATGAAGAGGTACTTACAGATGCGCAGTTAGAAAATGTCAGTGGTAAAAAGAAATTTTATCTGACAGTTTATGACCTCATTTCTACAGTTATGGGCTCATTTATAATTATCGCTCTTGTGTTTACTTTTGCTTTCAGACTCGTTGGTGTAGATGGTGAATCAATGACAAATACACTCCAGCACGGAGACTGGCTTTTAACTTATAATAAAACTGAGTATGTTCAGGGCGATATAGTAGTCGTTACTGCAGAAACATATTTCCAGAAGCCGCTTATTAAAAGAGTTATTGCTGTTGGCGGTCAGACAGTGGATATCGACTACGAAACTGCAACGGTTTACGTTGATGGTGTTGCTTTAGATGAGCCTTATGTTAAAGAGGATTACCTTATTGAGAAGGCAGAATATCGTTCATTCCCGTATGAGGTTCCTGAAGGGTATCTTTTCTGTATGGGTGATAACAGAAATGGTTCATCAGATAGCCGTACAGATTTAGTAGGTCCTGTTGATGAAAGGCAAATTCTCGGCAAGGCATTTATAAGAATAATGCCTTTTGGTGAATTTGATATTTATGATTATGAATGATGCTCAAAAACAAGTGGTTCAATGGTTTCCGGGCCACATGGCAAAAACTCGTCGGTTAATCAAAGAAAGTTTACCTTTTGTTGATTTAGTAACTGAAATTGTTGATGCCCGTATTCCTATGAGTTCTTCTAACCCTGAATTAGAAGAAATGATTGGCAATAAGCCAAGAATTGTTTTGCTTAACAAATGCGACGTTGCGGATGAAAAAGCAACACAACTTTGGGTTAAGTATTATAAGAATAAAGGTGTTTTTGCTTTGCCTGTGGATTGCCGTTCGGGTAAAGGGCTTAATGCTTATCTTCCTTTAGTCAGGGACGTTCTTAAGGATAAAATCCAAAGAAATACCGAAAAAGGTATGGTAGGTAAACCATTACGTGTTATGGTTGTTGGTATACCTAATACGGGTAAATCATCTTTTATTAATAAAATGGCAGGTCGAAACAGAGCAAAGGTTGCTGATAAACCGGGTGTTACACGTTCAAACAGTTGGTTTGCAGTAGGTAGCGGAATAGAGCTTCTTGACACTCCTGGTGTTTTGTGGCCGAAGTTTGAAGATAAATCAGTTGGTGATAAATTAGCATTTATCGGTTCTGTTAAAGATGAAATTCTTGATACTGAAACAATGGCACTTCGTCTTATAACTTTTTTGAAAAATGGTTATTCTGACAGGTTAACCGAAAGATTTAAAATATCAGATTTTGAGGATAAAGAAGATTACGAAATTCTTGAAATGATTGGTCGTAAACGTGGTATGCTTATTTCCGGTGGCGAAATAGATTACGAAAGAGCATCTGTTATGCTCCTTGATGAATATCGTGGCGGTAAATTAGGTAGACTTACTCTTGAATTCCCTGAATAATTATTATAAAATAAACCTAAGACTTTAGTCTTAGGTTGTTTTTTTGAGGTGTTATTATGCTTGATTTTTCTTATGAATCAGAAGCACATGAAAAAGGTTATAAAATAGTTTGTGGTGTGGATGAAGCAGGTCGTGGTCCTCTTGCCGGTCCTGTTTTTGCCGCAGCCGTAATATTACCGGAAAATTACTCTCACGAGATTCTTAACGATTCTAAAAAGTTGTCGGAGAAGAAACGTGATATAGTATATGATGATATTATCAAAGATGCCGTAGCTTATTCCGTAGGTATTGCAACAGAAAAAGAAATAGATGAAATAAATATTCTCAATGCTACGTTTCTTGCAATGAAAAGGGCTGTAGATGGATTAACACTCAGACCTGACCTTGCATATATTGATGGTAATCAATACCCTAAAACAGGCGTAACAGAGGTCACAATTGTAAAGGGAGACAGTAAGTGTATGTCTGTCGCGGCCGCATCAATTATTGCTAAAGTAAGCCGTGATAGGTTTATGATGGAGATTGCTGAGCAATATCCCCAATATGAGTTTAAAAAGCATAAGGGCTATGGAACAAAGCTTCACTATGAAATGATAGAAAAATACGGCGTTTCTCCTGTTCACAGAAGAAGCTTTCTTAAAAAAATATTGGGTGAAGATTGGAAATGAATACAAGGCTTATGGGTGCGTTTGGAGAGCAGATTGCCGCCCGTTATTTGAGAGAAAAAGGTTATGATGTTTTAAGTAGTAATTTTTCATCGGGTACCGGTGAATTAGATATAGTTGTAATTAAAGACAACATACTCAGCTTCGTAGAGGTAAAAACACGTACTCTAGGTGCAATGCTACCGCCATCATCAGCAGTAGATTACACTAAGCAAGAAAATATCCGTAATACTGCTGCCGCTTATATTGGTCGTAGTAAGTTAAATAATAAGTATACTTTTGATATTGTAGAGGTTATTCTCACCGAAGACCGTAAGGTTGAAAGTATAAATCATATAATTGACGCTTTTTGAGGTATTATGAAGGCTTTTGATTTGCATTGTGACACAATAGGTGAATGCTTTAAACAGAAAAAATTATTAAATAATAATGACCTGCATCTTGATTTGCAAAGATGTGCTAGGTATGATTCATATACGCAGGTGTTTGCAATATGGATTCCTGATGAATTACGCGGCAAACAAGCGGTGGAATATTTCAATAAAGTTTCTGATTATTTTAATAATCAGGTTTCAGAAAATAAAGAAATAATTTCCTCTTATTACAGTGAACGTGAAACACCCGTTAAGGCATTTCTTTCCCTGGAGGGCGGTTCAGGCTGTGGTGGAACAATAGATGGATTATACAATGTTTATCAGAAAGGCGTAAGGATTATAACTCTTACGTGGAATGGTAATAATGAAATTGGTGGCGGTGCTTTTTCTGAAGGCGGACTTACGTCCTTTGGTAAAGACTTTGTCAAGGTGTGCGATGAGCTTGGTGTTATTATTGACGTATCTCATCTTAATCGTGAAACGTTCAGGGATGTTTTAAAATGCACACAGAACCCTGTTATAGCCAGTCATTCAAATGCAGATATTGTTGATAATTATTATGCAGAGCATCGTAATTTGAAACGTTATCAGATAGATGCAATAAAAGAACGAGGCGGCATTATCGGTCTTAACTTTTGTAAGGATTTTATTGAAACAGATAAAAAGGGGACAGATGCACTTGTTCAGCAGATAGAATATTTTTTATCATCAGAGTGCAGTGATATAATTGCTTTGGGCAGTGATTATGATGGTTGTGAAATGCACAATGATTTTCTTGGAGTAGAAAAGCTTGAGAATATATATAATAAATTGCTGGATTATGGTTTTTCAAGTGAAATAACAAATAAGATTTTTTATAAAAATGCCCAAAATTTTTTCTGTAATAAAAAACCACTTGTTCGTTGAACAAGTGGTTTTTGTTTGTTGATTAATAAGTGTATGATGATGCAGAGTTAGCTGCTGCAGCGTTTACGTTGAAAGCAATCATTTCTTGCATTCTGTCAGCTGCCCAGTTGATTGTTCTGTTATTTCTTTGGATTGAAGTAGAAATCTTTTCGTATAAAGCATCAAAATAATCATTGTATGCTGTGCTAGAAATAGCATCTTTAACATCAGATTGCCATTTTTCTGTTGTGTCACCGCCAACGTAGTACATGATATGGTAACCATAATCTGTTTTTACGATTTCGGCGTCACCTTTTTTATGAGGTGCAAGTGACCACTCAAGGAATTCCGGAACATAATTTGAAGTTGCGTTAACATTCTCATA
>JAZRKV010000027.1:0-49377 GCA_045646545.1 Acutalibacteraceae bacterium | reverse complement strand
TGCTTTTTATCATCATAGAAACGGCACAAAAACGGCTTACCACGTTGTAACCAATTTCCAAGGCGATGTTATTGCTATATACAACTGGTCAGGCTCAACCAAGGTTGCCGAATACAAGTACGATGCTTGGGGCAACTGCACAATAGTTTCCGATACATCATCAACCGGTATCGCAACACTTAATCCTATCAGGTATAGAGGTTATTATTACGATGTTGATTGATAAATCACGGACGGTTCTGTGATTGACGGTTGAGATGTGGCAAATCATGTCATAGTTCTGTGTCTTGTTAAATCAGATGCTCTTTTATAATCGGAATTATAAAAAATATTAAAACTAAATAAAAAACTCTCGGAGAAATTAATCTCCGGGAGTTTCTTTATTCATACTTCTTAAGTATTTCTTCTGCTTTTTGTTTAACAGAGTAAATAAGGTCGTTGGGCATTTTAACGGTAACTCTGCCACCAAACTGCAGTACCCAGGCTGCAAGACCGTCGCTTACAACTGCGTTTGTTCTTAAAAGAAAATGCTCTTCGTCAACTCTTTGCACCTTAACCTTTTCACCAAATCGGTCAAGCATGGTTTCAAGCAAATCGTTAACACAAATAAGTTCAACAGGCTTCTGCTCACCACTATACATGTTAAATAATTTTGATGCATAATCAGCAGAATCAAAACTTGTTTTGTAGTTAGAAACCTCAGAAAAATGACGTGCTTTTTCCGTTGTAACCGTCACGTGCTTGATTCTGTCAATTCTGAGGTGCATAAGGTTACCATACTTTTCGTTATTGCAAACAACGTAGTAATGGTCATCAGACCATATAAGAGCATAAGGGCTTACCTTAAAGGTTTTTTCTTCATTAGCAGTTTTGAATTCTTCTGTTATTTTTCTTCTCGTATATGTAAATGTGACCTTAACATTACTTGTGATTGCTTCATCAAGAAGGCTGATTGTGTAAAAAATTTCTTCATTTTTACATTTAGGTCTGTTATCAACGTAAACCTGTGAATGTAAAATTTTTGCTTGCTTATCACTTGCGAAGCTTTCTATTTTTTCTACAAGCTGATTGGTTTTCTTTTGCGAAATAAAGTTTGCCGCCTGCACTGCGTCAGATAAAAGACGTATTTCGGCAAGTTCGAATTTTCTTTCGCCTAAAAAGTAACCGCCTGAGTTACGTGAACCTTCGTGTATAATATCGTAGCCGTATTCCCTGAGTACATCTATGTCTTTATATATGGATTTTCTTTCTGCTTGTATGCCCATTTTCTGTAATTCGTCACAAAGCTGTGTGGCAGAAATATAGTGATTTTCGTCAGTTTTCTTTTCAAAAATTTCTGCGAGGTATAAAAGCTTGAGCTTGGAATTTTTTGCACCTGCCATATTTATTTCTCCATACAAATATTTTTATTGTCTCATTCATTGTACTATAAATTATTTTGTTTGTAAAGAATATAATATGTTTACAAAAATGTGCTGTAGGTGTATAATATTAAGATAGATTTATTATGTTTAAAAGCAGAATAGAGGTGAAATAATGGTAGGATTAAAAATTGGTCTTGATATAGGCACCGGCTACATTACTGCTGCCGTAGAGGGCAAGGGCGTAGTGCTTTGTGAACCTGCAGTAATTGCTCTTGAAAGGGAAACCGGCGAGGTTATTGAGGTAGGTACAAAAGCTGCTGAAATGACAGGAAGATGCCCTGATGCAATTAAATTGGTGAAGCCTATTCTCAGTGGCGGTGTTTCTGAGCTTGAAAATACCGAGAAACTTCTCAAGGTTTTTCTGGAGCGTATTTGTAGAAATAAAATTTTCAGACCTACCGTTGTTGCCACAATGCCCGTAGGTATTACAAACCTTGAAAAACGTAATATTTTAGGTTGCATACTCAGGGCAGGTGCAGGCAGAGCAACTCTTATAGAGGAGCCGCTTGCCGCTGCTCTCGGTATAGGTGTTATGTTGGATAAGCCTTATGGTACAATGGTTGTAGATGTCGGTGCAGGTACTACAAGTGTTGCTGTTGTAACTATGGGCAGTATAGCTGTTGCAAAAAGTGTTTCCGTGGGCGGAAATAATATGGATAAACTTATAAAGGATTATCTTAAAACAACTCGCGGTATTTCTGTGGGCAGGTTAACTGCTAAAGAAATCAAGCATATGCTTGCAGGTGCCAAGTTGCGCGATGAAACAATTGCTGCCGTAGCCAAAGGTAAGGATATGTCAGACGGTATGCCTCAGTTTTTTGAGGTTACTGCAAAAGAGGTCAATTTTGCAGTCAGGGATACAATAGATGAAATCTGCACTGCAATTAAAGGTGTGTTGGAGATTACGCCGCCTGAGCTTGTTAACGATATAGCAAATGATGGTATTTTCCTTTGTGGCGGTCTCTCGTATATGTTCGGGTTAGATAAATATATTTCAGAGTCAACGGGTATGACTGTTCATATACCGGGTAACCGTACAGAAGCAGCGGCAGTCGGTTGCCTCAGAACTTTGAATGAAGAAAATTATCTGGCGCAAAATGGCTATCACTTTGTAACTTTAGAAACACTCAATTTGTGAGGTAATTATGAAAATTCTTGTTATAGACGGCAACTCCATATTGAACAGAGCTTTTTACGGTATACGTATGCTCACAACTAAAGACGGTAAATTTACAAATGGCGTTTTTGGGTTTATGAATATACTTTTAGGTCTTCTTGAAGAGCATAAGCCAGAGGCAGTTGCAGTTGCCTTTGACGTTCATCATCCTACGTTTCGTCACGAAATGTACAAGGAGTATAAGGGGACGCGTAAGCCTGCTCCACAGGAGCTTATAGAGCAATTTCCGGTGCTTAAAGAAGTATTGACTGCTATCGGTATAACTGTTGTGGAAAAACCGGGATACGAAGCAGATGATATTTTAGGTACACTTTCTGCCGCATGCGGTAAAGATGATTTTTGTTATATCTTAACAGGTGATAGGGATAGCCTTCAGCTTGTAAAAGAAAATGTTAATGTTCTTCTTGCCACAACAAAAATGGGTAAAAGTACAACCGTTGTTTATGACGAAGCAAAAATAAAAGAGGTGTACGGTGTTACACCAAATGAACTTATAGATATCAAAGCAATTCAAGGCGACACTTCCGATAATATCCCTGGTGTTGCAGGTATTGGCGAAAAAGGTGCCCAGGAGCTTATTCAGAAATTCCATTCAATTGAATATATTTACGATAACCTTGAAAGCCTTGATATTAAAGCAGGTATGAAGGTTAAACTTGAAGCGTCCAAGGATAATGCATTTTTAAGCAAAACCTTAGGCAGGATATGTCTTAATGCACCTGTTAGCACAGATTTAAATGAATATTTAATTAAACAAGCAGATGCCAAAAAAACAACTGATTTGTTAACCTCTCTGGAAATGTTTAAAATACTCAAGCGCCTTAACTTTGGTGAGGTTGAGGTTGCTGTGGATGAAAATGCAACTGCAGTTACTCTTGTAGAGGAAAACGATTACAGTAGCTTTTACTCTGAACTTAAAAAATCAGGTAAGATATATTTCACCGTTAAATATAACGATTGTGGTATAGAATATATCCTTTTTAAAACTGCAAAAGGTGTTATCCTCACATCCAATAACGATTTTATGTTTTTATCTTTTGTATCCGATTTGTTTTCAGATGCAAGTATAGAAAAGTATACAGATGATATAAAACGCCTTTACAGCTTCTGTGATTCAAGCGGCATTGAAATTTCTAATATTAAGTTGGATACTTCACTTGCTGCATATCTTCTTAATCCTAATTCAAGTGATTATTCTGTTTCTGCTTTGTGTGGTGTATACGGTTTAGGTTCCGTTAAAGTAGATGCAACAGATTTAGAGGATTTTTACGAAACTGAAAAAGAATACGTGCACAATAGTGCTTGTATGGAGTCACTCAGTATCAAGCTTCTTGCCGCTATTGAAGAAAAAAATCAAAGGTCACTTCTTGAGAATATAGAAATTCCTCTTGCGAGAGTACTTGCCTCGATGGAAAGAGAAGGTTTCCTTGTTGATAAAGAGGGTATTGAGGAATATAACGAAAAAATTTCAACACGCCTTGAAGAATGTCTTAAAGATGTTTATGAAATGGCGGGATGCGAGTTCAACCTTAATTCACCAAAGCAGTTGAGCGAAGTTCTTTTTGACGAGGATAAGCTTAATCTTCCTCATAAGAAAAAAACAAAAAGCGGTTATTCCACAAATGCGGAGGTGCTTGAATCTTTAAGAGATAAGCATCCTATTATAAATTGTATCCTTGAATACAGAGGTCTGCAAAAACTTAAATCTACCTATTGCGAAGGTCTTTTAAAGGTTATAGATAATGATGGCAGAATACATTCTACTCTTAACCAGACAGAAACCCGCACAGGCAGAATTTCTTCTGCAGAGCCTAATCTTCAGAATATTCCTGTAAGAACAGAGCAAGGTAGAGAATTACGCAGATTTTTTGTTGCTAAAGACGGATATCTTTTAGTGGATGCAGACTATTCTCAGATTGAATTGCGTGTGCTTTCTGCTCTGGCTAACGATAAAAATATGATAGATGCCTTTGTTAATGGCGTGGATATTCACTCTGTAACTGCATCTCAGGTTATGGGTATTCCGTTAGAGGATGTTACTTCTTCCGATAGAAGAAAGGCAAAAGCCGTAAACTTCGGTATTGTATACGGTATAGGTGCATTTTCTCTTTCTCAGGATATCGGCACTTCTGTTCAGGAAGCAGACCGTTATATAAAGGGCTACCTTGCAAATTATTCAGGTGTTGCCGCATTTATGGAAAATGCAAAAAAATCCGCTAAAGAAAAAGGCTATGCCGAAACTTATTTCGGCAGAAGAAGATATTTACCCGAGCTTAACGAGTCAAATGCAATAAGGCGTAGCTTCGGTGAACGTGTTGCGATGAATATGCCAATTCAGGGAACAGCGGCAGATATAATTAAAATCGCTATGATTCAGGTGTATGAACGTCTTAAGGCAGAGTTCCCGAAAGCAAAGCTTATAATGCAGGTGCACGATGAACTTATTATTGAAGCACCTGAAAATCAAGTAGAAGAAGTTGCAAAACTTCTTAAAGAAACAATGGAAACTGCTTGTGAAATGGCAGTACCTTTCACTGTTGAGGTTGCTTGCGGCAAAACATGGTATGATACAAAATGATGAATATAGAAATTTTAAATATGTCGGAGCATCACATAAAAGCTCTTGCTCTTATAGAGGCGGAGTGTTTTTCAACTCCGTGGACAGAAAACGGACTTTTTGAAGAGCTTTCAAATAATAATGCTCGTTTTTACGTTGCTCTTTGTGATGGCGTTGTGGCAGGGTATATAGGCGCACACAACGTTGTTGGTGAAGTGTATATAACAAATGTTGCGGTAAGCAGCTCTTTCAGAAAAAACGGAATCGGCAGTGCACTTGTTAATCATCTTTTGGGTGAAAGTGCAAAGGAAAATGCCGATTTTGTAACTCTCGAAGTCCGCAAATCAAACGAAAATGCAATAAAACTTTATGAAAAAACAGGCTTTTCTGTTGTTGGAGAGCGTAAGGACTTTTACTCTTCTCCTCGTGAAGATGCGTTACTTATGACAAAATTTTTAAGGTGATAAAATTCATGAAAATTCTTGGTATTGAATCTTCTTGTGATGAAACTGCTGCATCTGTTGTGGAGGATGGCAGAATAGTTTTATCAAATGTGGTTGCCTCTCAGGTAGAGGAACATAAAATTTACGGTGGCGTTGTGCCCGAAATTGCTTCGCGTCGTCATACTGAGGCAATTTGCGGTGTTGTGGAAAAAGCACTGAGTGATGCTGATTGCACTTTAAATGATATAGATGCAATTGCTGTAACTTACGCTCCCGGTCTTATTGGTGCACTGCTTGTTGGTGTTAACTATGCAAAAGGACTTTCTCTTGCGACAGGCATTCCTCTTGTACCGGTGCATCATTTGAGGGGTCATATTGCTTCAAATTATATATCAGATATGGAAATAAAGCCGCCATTTTTAGCCCTTGTTGTGTCAGGTGGTCATAGTCATATTATAAATGTTAAATCGTATACGGAGTTTGAGGTTGTTGGCAGAACGCGTGATGATGCCGCAGGTGAAGCGATGGATAAAGCCGCAAGAACTGTTGGCCTTCCGTATCCGGGTGGTGTAAATCTTGATAAAATATCTGTGAACGGTGACGAGAATAAATATAAATTCCCCAAACCAAAGATTACAGATTCTGAGTATGATTTCAGCTTTTCAGGTTTAAAAACTTTTGCGGTTAATCTTGTACATAACGCAAGTCAAAAAGGTGAAGAGGTTAAGGCAGAGGATTTGGGTGCATCATTTATAAAAGCAGTTACAGACCTTTTATGTGAGCACACAATGAAAGCCGCTAAAGAATTAAAGACGGAAAAAATTGTACTTGCAGGCGGTGTTTCTGCAAACTCGCGTCTTCGCCGTGTGATGACAGAAGAATGTGGCAAAAGAAATATAAAACTTTATATGCCTGATTTGAAATATTGCGGTGATAATGCTGCGATGATAGCATCACAAGGGTATTACGAGTTTCTTGATGGCAAAACTGCCGACCTTTCTCTTAATGCAGTAGCAAGTATGCCCATTGATAAAAAATGATAATAGTTTTTGACTTTGATATTAATATTAATTGTGATACAAGGATGTATGCAGAATGAAAAAATATTTAAAAGTATTAGCACTTTTTATGACTCTTACTATGGTACTTTGTTGTTTTACTGCTTGCGGAAAAGAGCTTAATGGTATTGGCGGCAAAACTAAAACAGAAGATAGAGATGATAAAAAAGATAAAGATAAAGATGATAAAAAAGATAAAGATAATGACAAGGATAAAGACAAAGACAAGGATAAAGACAAAGACAAAGACAAAGACAAAGAAGATAATGATGATAAAAATGATAATATCACCGACGATGATTTTTCTAATGTGAAAATAGGTTTTATTTATCTTCATGATGAAAATTCAACGTATGACAAAAACTTTATGGATGCCGCTAAGGCAGTTTGTAATGAAATGGGCGTTGAATATGCTCAAAAAACTAATATTCCTGAAAGCACGGATTGTTATGACGCAGCCGTAGAGCTTATTGAAGTTGATGGTTGTAATGTCATATTTGCTGATAGCTTCGGTCATGAAGCATTTATTACTGATGCTGCTCGAAAGTATCCTAATGTTCAATTCTGTCACGCCATAGGTACACGTGCTCATACAGAAGGACTTGATAATCTTCACAATGCTTATGCCAATATTCACGAGGGTCGATATTTGACCGGTTATATTGCAGGTATGAAGCTTAATGAAATGATAGATAATGGTGAAATTACTTCGGATGAAGCAAAATTGGGTTTTGTGGGAACTTTTACATACGCTGAAGTTATTTCTGCTTATACAGCTTTTTATCTTGGTGCAAAGTCTGCGTGTCCTTCAGTAACTATGGAAGTTAAGTTCACAGGTTCTTGGTACGATGAACAAAATGAAAAAAAAGCAGCACAGGAACTTATTGCTAATGGTTGCGTTCTTATTTCACAGTATGCTGACTCTATGGGTGCTCCTACAGCTTGTGAAGCGGCAGGCGTTCCAAATGTATCTTATAACGGTTCAACAGTTGCTGCTTGTCCGAATACGCATCTTGTTTCGTCTGGAATTAATTGGGCACCATATTTCAAATATGTTATAAAGTGTGTAGCTGATGATAAAGCAATCGCTCAGGATTGGAGCGGAGGCTTTAAACAGGGCTCTGTTGAACTTACTCCTGTTAACATAAGGATTGCTGCAGCAGGCACAGTTGAGAAAATTCAAGAGGTTAAGTCTGGACTTATTGATGGTTCAATTAACGTTTTTGATACGGATAACTTTACCGTTGATGGCAAAAAGCTCACAACTTATATGGCTGACGTTGATACGGATTATATGTTTACACCAGATACGCAAATTATTGAAAATGGTGTTTTATATGAATCAAAATATCGTTCTGCTCCTTATTTTGACGTTAAAATTGATGGTATAACTCTTTTGAATGTTTTTTATTAATTATTGAAGTAAATTGAAGTTTAGCATAATTTCATTATTCACGGAATGGTATAGTAATTACTTGTAAGATGAAAAAAGGAATATTGAAATGGTGCATAATAAGAGGATAATTAGGAGATTTTATGGCAGTTTTCAAATGTAAAATGTGCGGTGGAGTACTTGATATTAATAACGAAACCGTTGCCATATGTGGATATTGTGGCACACAACAGACTTTGCCGAAACTTGATGACGAGAAAAGGGCTCAACTTTACGACAGAGCAAACTATTTCCGTCGTGAGAATGAATTTGATAAAGCAATGGGTATCTATGAAATGATACTTAGTGAAGAGGCTACCGATAGCGAAGCTTATTGGGGTATTGTCCTTTGCCGTTATGGTATTGAGTATGTGGAAGACCCAAGAACACATCGCAGAATTCCAACAGTCAATCGTGCACAATTCACTTCAATTTTAGATGATGAAGACTATAAAAAAGCAATTTTAAATGCGGATTTATTGCAAAAGACTGTTTATGAGAGCGAAGCAGAGGTTATAAATAAAATCCAGAAGGGTATACTTGCAGTTTCCAGTAGGGAAGAGCCCTTTGATGTTTTTATTTGTTATAAGGAAACTGATTCTTCAGGCAACAGAACACAGGATAGTGTTTATGCACAGGATATATACAATACTCTTACAAAAGAAGGTTACAAGGTTTTCTTTTCAAGAATTACGCTTGAAGATAAATTAGGCTCAGCTTATGAGCCATACATATTCGCTGCGTTGAACAGTGCGAGAGTTATGCTTGTTATTGGTACAAATAAGGATAACTTTAATGCCGTATGGGTTAAAAATGAGTGGAGCAGATATCTTTCTCTTATTGAGTCAGGTAAAGAAAAAAATATTATTCCTTTATATAAGGATATGTCACCATACGAAATGCCTGAAGAATTTCAATATCTTCAGTCTCAGGATATGGGTAAGATAGGTTATTTGCAGGATTTAGTGCACGGTGTTAATAAACTTTGTAAGCTTAGTAATAAAGAAGTAAAAGAAAGTGTTGTTGTAAATACAGCAAATCCACAGATTGATTCACTTTTGAAAAGAGGTTTTATGGCTCTTGAAGATGGCGAATGGAAAGTGGCAGATAATTTCTTTGAACAAGTACTTAACCAGAATGCAGAGTTAGCGCAGGCGTATCTTGGCAAATTAATGGCAGATTTGTGTATTCGTAGACAAGAAAATTTGAAAAATTGTCCGCAACCGTTTTACAATAATCTTAATTATCAAAAAACGATTCGTTTTGCAGATGAAAAACTAAAATCACTTCTTATAAGTAGTGTTGAGCATATTGTAACTCGTAACGAAAATGCAAGGTTAAATGATATTTATAATCGTGCAAAAAATCTTATGGAATCTGCAACTACTGAGGATGCTTTTTTGAAGGCTGCCACTATGTTTGAAAGCATCAAAAAATTCTCAGATGCAGAAGCTCTTTTAAAAGAATGTGAAGAAAAAGCCGAATTTGCAAAAAAAGATAAAATACTTGCAACCGGTAAATATCAAATGGATAAAGGGACTATTGTAGATTATAAAGCAGCAGTCAAAACTTTTTCTTTCATTCCCGGTTGGAAAGATGCAGATGAACAGGTTGCTATTTGTAATGAGAAAATCGAAGAAATCACTTTACGCGAAGAAAATGAACGTAAAGAGAAAGAAGAACTGAATAAAGAAACAAATAAATTAATTAAAAAAGCTCTGGTTTTTGCCGTCGCAGTTATTGCTTTTTGTGTCTTTTTAGTTTGTTTTTATCTTCCTGGAAGAAATTATAAAAAAGCAGTTTCATATATGGAGGCTGAAAAGTATAGCGAAGCTGTTTCTGCTTTTGAGCTATTGGGTGATTATAAAGATAGTCCAAAAATGCTTGAAGAATGTAAGGCGTTATATATCGAAAAGCAGTATAATGATGCTGTTGCATTGATGGAATCCGGGGATTATTCGGGTGCCGAAAATGCATTTGTTGCCCTTAATGGATATAAGGATAGTACTGAGAAAATTACGGAATGTAAATATCTTAGTGCAATTTACTTTATGGAAACCGACAAGTATGTTGAGGCATATGAAATGTTTTTGGCGCTTGGCGATTATAAAGAAAGTAAGGAAAAATCAAATCTGATTTACGAAAATTATCTGCATAAAAAATTAGAAACCGCAACGGTTGGAGACACTGTTTTCTTCGGGTTGTATGAGCAAGATAACGATATTTCAAATGGTGAAGAAAAAATTGAATGGATTGTTCTTGAAACGGAAGGGAATAAACTTCTTGTTATAAGCAAATATGTACTTGAAAGGCAAGCCTTTACTGATAAAGAATTGTCGTTTTATGCAAACTGTACATGGGAAGAAAGTTATATCCGTGAATGGTTGAATAATGATTTTATTAATTCCATATTTACTCAGGATGAAAAAGCGAAAATTTCCATTCCTGCATTGTCTGATGTAAACACAGGGAATTCACTGCACGATAAATTATTCTTGCTTAGTGTGGATGAGGCTGAAAAACATTTTGCTTCTTACGCAGAACGTGCATGCACACCTTCTGCGTATGTAAGTGGTAATGGCATATATACCGGTAGTGGTGGTAATTGTACATGGTGGCTTCGTTCTCAGGGTAGTTCGATTTCAAGATACGCTGCAACTGTTAATATTAATGGTGCTGTTGATGAATTTGGTGTGGAATCCCATGGCTATTGTGGTGTCCGTCCGGCAATGTGGATTACGGTTGAATAATAAATAAAAAAGTCTGCGATTTTATTCGCAGACTTTTTTTACCACTTATAATTATGTAATTGACCTTTGTTTTGCAATGTAGGGTAGCCCATTTGTCTTAAAGCCTCGTATGCACCTATTGCAACTGCATTGGAAAGGTTAAGGCTTCGAGCTTCGTCAATCATAGGTATCCTTACACATTCATCAGGATGCTCCAAAAGAAGTTCTTCCGGTAAACCTTTTGTTTCTTTACCGAAAATTAAAAAAGATTTATCAGTATATGTAACATCTGAATGGGTGCAACGTGCCTTTGTTGTAAAGAAAAAGAAGTTGCCGCCTTTGTTCTTTTCAAAAAAGTCATCCATGTTTTCGTAATATGTTAAATCGAGCAAATACCAGTAATCAAGCCCTGCTCTTTTTAACTTTTTATCGTCAATAGTAAATCCCATAGGTTTTACTATGTGTAGCCTTGCTCCTGTGGCGGCACAAGTGCGGGCGATATTGCCTGTGTTTTGTGGTATTTCAGGCTCAACTAAAACTATATTTAATTCGCTCATACTAATTTAAGTTCCTTTAAGTAGAATGGTATTCCTCTTTCGAAGTCAACGCCGTATTTAATAGGTCTGTCCATAGTTTGTGTGCGTTTAATGCAATCACAAACGTATCTTACTGCAATAGCCATTGCTTCATGAAGAGGGAAGTCATTAAGAAGTGCACCGCAGAATGAACTTGCAAATACATCACCTGTACCGTGGTATGCACCATCAAGGCGATTTTCAAAATAATAATGAGGGATTCTGTCTTGACCGATACAAGCGGCACCAAGCTTGCTTTCCTCAAAGCTTACGCCTGTAAGAATAACATTTTTAGCACCCATATCAAGAAGCTTGTTTAAAAGATTTTCAATATACTCTTTTGTCTGAACGCCTTCATGGAATTCTTCATCTACCATAAAGCACGCCTCTGTAATATTAGGTAAAATAATATCGGCTTCGGAGCAAAGTTTTGCCATAGCTTTTGCAAAATCTTTGTTAAATATTGAATACATTCTACCGTGGTCTGCCATACAAGGGTCTGCAATAAAAAGATTATTTTCTGTTTTAAAATCACGGGCGAATTGCTTTACAATATCAATCTGGTCAAATGAACCGAGGAAGCCTGAGTAAATTGCCTGTGGATTAATATCAATAGTTTTCCAGTGTTCGGAAATTTTTGGCATATCCTCTGTTAAGTCGCGGTATGTAAAGCCTTCAAAACCACCGGTGTGTGTGGAAAGCACTGCAGTCGGCATACAAACTGTTTCTACGCCTGCGGCAGAGATAATAGGTAATGCAACCGTTAATGAGCATTTACCGAAGCCTGAAATATCATTAATAGCAATAAGTCTTTTTTGATTTAACATCATTTCACAACCTTTCGAATCGATAAAATAAATTTTATACTTTTTTATAAATATATTCAATATAAAATTTGTAAAAATTTTTTTTCATAATATATATTTTTATGGTTAAACTTCCATTATGTTTTTTTCTTAGGTAATTATGATTTTTTTAAATCAGGGCAAACTTTTATTGAGCAAATGCTCAAAAATTAATGGAGGTGGAATTATGAAAATGAAAATGAGTACAGAGAATATGGCAAAAATTGGCGGTGCGGCTATGGCAATTGGTGCAGCGGCTGCAATTACCGCAGGTGTTGTTAACTCAAAAAGTACAAAATCAAAAATGAAAAAACTTGCAAAAAAATCTGTCAAAACAATAGATAATATTGTGGATAGCGTTAATTCAATGGTGAAGTAATGAAAAAAACAGTTGCACTTATACTCCTTTTATCTTTTGCGTTATCGTTACTTGGTTGCTCCCATAATAAAAGTAATGTAGCAGATGAAACGAAAAATACAACTTATGATAATATTACAACAACCGACGATGACACACGCGTTCCTTCCGTTGAGCCTATGGACGTTACAACTAAAAAATTGCAATCTTCTTATGGTAAAAGAACAGGCACAAAAGAAACCTATACAGGTCTTGAGCCTTTAAGTGAACGTACCTTGTCTGTTGTTGACCCGAATAATTCAAGAAATTTAAGTACTGTGCCAATAAGTCATAGCTATGGTGTTTCGCGTAATGGTGTGCCCCATGAAATATCTGTAAATAACAATGAATTGTACGAAAGATATGGTGGTATGTGCCTTGATACCTCAGGTGAAAAGGTGATTTATTTAACCTTTGACTGCGGTTATGAGAATGGTTGCACGGAAAAAATTCTTGATACACTTAAACAAAAAAAGGTTCCTGCCGCGTTTTTTGTTACGTTGCCACAGGTGAAATCAACACCTGAGCTTATTGCTCGAATGATAAATGAGGGGCATGTTGTTGGTAACCATTCAGTTAATCATCCTGATTTTTCAACTATTTCCCGTGAAAAAATGGCGTTGGAAATAGAGGAGCTTGATAATTATTTACGCAAAAATTTCGGGTATTCTGCACCGTACTTCCGTTTCCCTGAAGGCAGGTGCAGTGAAAATGCTCTGGATTTAGTACAAAGCGTAGGTTATAAATCTGTTTTTTGGTCAAGCGCATATGCTGATTGGGATGTCAATAATCAAAAAGGTTGGCAATATGCCTTCGATACGGTAACCGGTCGTTTGCATCCTGGTTGCATACTTTTATTGCATTCAGTTTCCAAAGATAATGCAGAGGCACTTGGAGAAATTATTGATTACGCTATCTCTCAAGGTTACCAATTTAAAGCCTTGAGCGAATAACTTGATTTAATCTGCTCGCGGTACCCTTTCATCTCAATTCTTTAAAATTGGTTTAGTTAGCCTTGAGCGAATAACTTGATTTTTAAAAATTAATTACGCTAAATTTGAGCGAATGAATGATTTAATTTAATTTTAATTCTTTGAATTTCTCTGTGTATATCTGAATTAATCTAAAAATAGGAAACCCGTAACACATTATGTTACGGGTTTTTGCTTTATATCAAAGTATTTGGTTTTAAATGAAATGCATAACAGTTTCAGTAATAAAAACGCCGATGCAGGATAGTGCTGCGACCTGTATAAGACTTCTGTCTAAAAGTGCTGCAACAATCGCAATTGCAAAGCCTATTCCTGCAGATAAAGGACTTTCTGTTGCGTAAAAGCAAGCCGGTACAGTCATAACTGCTAAAACTGTGTAGGGGATATAATGCAAAAATGAAAGAACAAATCTGTTTTTGATTTTTTCTTTAATAAGCACCATAGGTATTGCTCTTATAAGGTAAGTAACGCCTGCCATTATAAGCAGGTAAATTAAAAATTTAGAGTTAGGCATTTTCCGTTACCTCCTCTTTTGTATCTATTGGTGCAATCAGTGCAAAAATTACACTTGCCACAATAGAGCAGATTATAACAACAAATCCTGTTGGGATTTTTTGCAATAAAGGTAAGTAGTAAAATAAACAACTTAATACTATTGCAAGTAAAACGCAAAGTGCAGTCATTTTTTCTTTTTTAGCAACGGGCACAACTATTGCAACAAACATTCCGTAAATGGCAAGACCTAAAGCAGATACTACGGTGACAGGTAAAATGTTTCCTGCAATAGCACCGGCAAATGTACCGCTCGTCCAACCGAGCATAGGCGGTATCATAAGACCCCACATATATTTTTTGCCAATTTCCTCTTTATTGGAATGAGCAACTGCAAAAACTTCGTCGGTGTTATCAAAAGCAATAATCAGTTTATCTCTGAATTTTACTGTTGGAGAAAATTTCTGCGAAAGGGACACGGACATAAGTGCATAGCGTGAATTAATTACAAGTTGCGACAAGGCAAGCTCTGCAAGGCTTCCGCCACCTGTAATAATAGGGACACCTGCAAGTTGCCCTGCAGATGTCATATTTGTGAGTGAAATAATAGTTGCTTGTAAAACGGTAAGTCCGCTATCCACGGCAAAAATGCCAAAAGCAAAGGCTACTGAAAAGTAGCCGATGCAAATAGGTATGCCGTCTTTGAAACCTTTTTTGAAAGAATTAATCATAAATTATCGTACCAGGTTTTCTAAAGATTTAATAAATACTTCGTTACGTGTTGTAGACATATTGGAAATAAATATAACGTCATCGATTGTTTTGCCTTGTGCAAAACTTGCCAAAGATGATTGATAATGACGAGGGTCAATAACGTAAATCGTACTGTAGTGAGGAACAAGGAATGGTACAAAGGCGTTACCGTAACTATCTTTGATTACAATACACGTTTTGCCGCTTTTATTATCCTTGTTTGTTATTGTTGTAAGAGGATTGTCACCGCCGATAAAGGCAAGGTATTTAAGTGTTGAGCCGTAATCTGTTACGTCGGCAACAATATCCCATTTGTATTGGGTACCATCTGTTTTTGTAATAAGACATTCCGTCTTGTTGTACGGTTGATACGTTATAACAGAGTCGGCATTCTCTTTAAGTGTTGAACTTTGACCTGCATTTGTAAAGAAGGTGCCTGTGAAGTTCTTGTATGTGACAGTTTCGTGTTTACTTAATGCAACAGGCGTTTTGCCGCTTGCTTTGCAGAAATCAGAGTATGCATAGTAAGCGCCCAAAGCAGTCCAATGGTGGTCTGTTCTGAAATAAATATATTCGTTACGGTGTAAACGTAGTGTATTAAAAACAGAGTTTACTGCTATTGCATTTTTAGTGGAGCCGTTAATGTAATCCAATGCTTTTTGTTGGTTTGAGGAATTAACCTCTGCTCTTATAGAATCATTTAATGTAACGTCAATGCTTGTTGGTACAACAATAGAATAAACATTGTTTTTCGGTTTTGCTTTACTGTCTATTGTGTTGATGCAGTTTATATATCTTGCGGCAAGTGAAGATGAAAAGCTATAGTACTCGTATGCACTGTCACCTGCAACAATAACTGCACCAAGGCTCTGTGTGGGAATGTTGGGGGCAGGGTCGTCCTTGTTTCCGCCTGAGTTGAGCTCTTCGTTGCTTGGCGGAGCAATTGTTACTTCTTCCGTAACAGGTGGAATATTATTTTCAGGAATAACAACGGAATTATCTGTGCCCATATCAGTATCAAAATCCATTGGTGCATCAGGAATTTCATCGCCTGAATCAATTTCACCATGAATTACAACAGTGTTAAAACCGTGTAATTCCTTTATACTGCTGTTAATTGCGGTAAGAGAATCTCTGAATGGGAATGTGTCAGAAAACCATGAGCTTATGTCATCAAAATAGTCACCGCTTTTTAAAGCATTGAAAGAAAATTCAGGGAATTTACTTAATTCTCTTTTTTCTGTTTCCGAATACGTTGGTCGCAAGGGTAGCATAAAAGCAACGAATGTGCCGAAATATAAAAGAATAAAGAAGGACGCAATTTTTAAGATGTGTGATTTTTTGGGAAGTAAAAAAGTATTTTTGCTTTTTTTAGCTTTTACTTCTTTTTTTACTTCCTCTTTTTGCTCTTCAGGCTTTATCAGCTCAAAAACGTTGTTTGTGTTCTCCTTGTATGGTTCATCAGGAAAACGCAAAATCGGGATACCTTCAATAACAGGCATTGCAGTAAGGTCGATTATGGTATTTTCATCAACCTCTAAATTTTTGACAAAGGTAGGCTTGCCGTCAAGAATAATATCCACATTTTTTTTCACAGGTGCAGATATCTCAACAGCTTGGGTATTTAATATTAAATTGTCGGTAGAACTGTGCTTGAGCTCCTTCTTCGTGTCGCGATTGTTTAAAGAAGGCAGAAGCTTCCATGAATAGTCATGGGGTTTGTTGTAAATCATTTTTAGCCTCCGACAAACTGTTTACGTTTTAGAATTGGAAATATAAGAATGGGTTGTACGCATCACCTACAAGGGCAATTGTTGAAAGGAATAACAGTACGAGAGGGCAGATTGTGCCGAGTACGGTATAGCAGAAATTTACAAGTTTGTTGCTTGATTTCTCTTTGAGCTTTTGTGATGCGTATTTAACTAATGGAGTTACGGCAAGTATTGCAAGAGCAATAAAGAAGATGTTACTTCTGAACAAAGTTTGTGTTGTAAAGTCAGAAAGGGGATTGCCGTTTTGCCTGAACATACCCTTTATTATAACAGGGATAAAATCAAAATCAGAGAATTTGAAAAGAATCCATCCGAAATATACAACAATCAAAAGATATGCACGAGAGAATATTCCGGGTATTTTTTCAAGAACCTTCAAAAGACCGATTTTTTCAATTACAAGGAAAACAAAGAAGAATAATCCCCATAGAACAAAGTTCCACGAAGCACCATGCCACAGACCTGTAAGGAACCATACAACAAGTAAATTTCTGTATGTTTTTAACGTTCCTTTTCTGTTGCCGCCCAGAGGAATATAAATGTAATCTCTGAAGAATGAGCTTAAGGATATGTGCCATCGTCTCCAGAAATCAGTTACGGATTTTGCTGTGTATGGGTAATTGAAATTTTCTTTATAGTGAAAGCCGACCATAAGTCCCATACCGATTGCCATATCAGAATATGCAGAAAAGTCCAGATAAATCTGAAGCATATAAAAGAGCATACCCAACCATAGGCCTGACGCAGAGCGTCCCGCAATTTCTACAAGAGCCATATCAGGTGCACTTGCTATTAATGAGTCCGGAACAAGTAATTGGTCTGCTAAATTACCACATACGTTTGCTATAAGTACTTTTTTACCAAGACCAACGCAAAAACGTGAAATACCATCGCATATTTCGTGAGCTTTAACTCGTCTGTGGAGTATTTCGTATTCAACATCTTTGTAGCGAACAATAGGACCTGCAATGCACTGATGGAACAGACTTGCATATAAAAGAAGCCAGATGAAATTCTTTTGTGCAGGTACATCTTTCCTATATACGTCAACAACGTAGGAAAGAAGTTGGAATGTATAAAAGGAAATACCGATTGGTAAAATAATTTGCGGAATAATTTCGGGAACGCCAAAAAGATTCTGCGTATTTGTAAGTATAAAGCCTGTGTATTTAAAAACACCTATTAATCCGAGGTTTATAATACAGGCTGAAGCAAGTGCAATTTTTTTGTATGTGCTTTCTGTTTGCCTATCTATTATCAGTGCGATAATCCAATCGCAGAAGGTCATAAATATAAGTAATAAAACATACACAGGTTCACCCCATGCATAAAAAAGGAGTGAAAATAAAAGGAGGGCAATATTTTTCGTTTTTGTTTTAGGGCAAATTACGTATACCGCAAGGGAAAGCGGTAAAAATGCATATATAAACAATAAGCTTGAAAAAACCATTGTGAACCTCCTTTTTATATATTATTCTACATTTATATATAATAAATTATACCAATATATCATTATAGACTATACCGGAAAAAATTCAAGTCAATTTATGTAATTTAAATAAAAAAAGTGTAAGATTTCTTCGTTTTTTGTTCTCTCAAAAAAGCTTATTTCACTTGACTTGAATGCCAATATGTAATAAAATAAACATTAGTAAAAAATTAACATCCGAAAGGAGTCAAAATTAATGAAGTATTCACATGAAGTTGAAACAATGTGCCCTATCGCACAGGGTGCTGCTCACGGTGCTGCTCCAATTCCGGAAGAAGCAAAATGGGTAAAAGCTAGAGAAATTAAAGATATTTCAGGCTTTACTCACGGTATCGGTTGGTGTGCACCACAGCAAGGTACTTGCAAACTCACACTTAATGTTAAGGAAGGCGTTATCCAGGAAGCACTTGTAGAAACAATCGGTTGCTCAGGTATGACACATTCAGCAGCTATGGCTTCTGAAATTCTTCCAGGCAGAACAATCCTTGAAGCTCTCAACACAGACCTTGTTTGTGACGCTATCAACACAGCTATGAGAGAGCTCTTCCTTCAAATCGTATACGGTCGTACACAGTCTGCATTCTCAGAAGATGGTCTTGTTGTAGGCGCAGGTCTTGAAGACCTTGGTAAAGGCCTTCGTTCACAGGTTGGTACAATGTACGGTACACTTGCAAAGGGTCCTCGTTACCTTGAAATGACAGATGGTTACGTTACAGGTCTTGCACTTAATGAAGATAATGAAATCATCGGTTACCAGTTCGTAAACTTTGGTAAAATGATGGACTTCATCAAAGCAGGTGACGATGCTAACACAGCATTCGAAAAAGCAAAAGGTCAATATGGCCGTGTTGCAGACGCTGTTAAAATCGTTGACCCAAGAAAGGAATAAGGAGGTAGAACAATGGCTTTATTTGAATCATACAACAGAAGAGAAAAACAAATTCTCGAAGTTCTTAATAAATACGGCATCGCTTCTATCGAAGAATGTGCTGAAATTTGCAAAGCTAAAGGCTTTGACCCATATAAAATTACAGAAGGCATTCAGCCAATCTGTTTTGAAAATGCAAAATGGGCATACACAGTAGGTTGCGCAATCGCAATCAAAAAGGGTTGCACAAGAGCTGCAGACGCTGCTGCTGCAATCGGTGAAGGTCTTCAGGCTTTCTGTATCCCAGGTTCAGTTGCTGACCAGAGAAAAGTTGGTCTTGGTCACGGTAACCTTGGTAAAATGCTTCTTGAAGAAGAAACAGAATGTTTCGCATTCCTTGCAGGTCACGAATCTTTCGCAGCTGCAGAAGGTGCTATCGGTATTGCTGAAAAAGCAAACAAAGTAAGAAAGAATCCTCTTCGCGTTATTCTTAACGGTCTTGGTAAAGATGCTGCTCAGATTATTGCAAGAATCAACGGTTTCACATATGTTGAAACAGAAATGGATTACTACACAGGCGAAGTTAAAGAAGTATTCCGTAAAGCATATTCAGACGGTCTTCGTTCAAAAGTTAACTGCTATGGCGCTAACGACGTAACAGAAGGCGTTGCTATTATGTGGAAGGAAGGCGTTGACGTTTCTATCACAGGTAACTCAACTAACCCAACTCGTTTCCAACATCCTGTTGCAGGCACATACAAAAAAGAATGTGTTGAAAACGGTAAGAAATATTTCTCAGTTGCATCAGGTGGCGGTACAGGTCGTACACTTCACCCAGATAATATGGCTGCAGGTCCAGCATCTTACGGTATGACAGATACAATGGGTCGTATGCACTCAGATGCTCAGTTTGCAGGTTCATCTTCAGTTCCTGCTCACGTGGAAATGATGGGTCTTATCGGTATGGGTAACAACCCAATGGTAGGCGCAACAGTTGCATGTGCAGTTGCAGTTGAAGAAGCTTGCAAATAATTAGGTTTATTTGTGAATTGTAAATTAAATCATTAACAAAAAGTTAGACACATCATTTTGGATTTTCCAAGATGATGTGTCTTTGTTTTTATTTAAATGTATAGTGCGATTTTTGATATGAAACAAAAAAATAAAAAAATTTTAAATTTTTTTCAAAAAAATAAAACCAAATGATTTTTTCAATCCCCTTAATTGATGTAAGGGGAAAAATCCTCTGAAAAATAATTTATTTAAGGAGAGTCTTAAAATGAAAAAAACAATCGTAATCGCATTATCAATCGTAGTAGTAATAGGTGTTGTTGCAGGTGCATTTGCATTTGGGAAATCCATCTCCAATGATAATGAAAAAGTGAGTACTACAGTTGAACAACAAAAACAAGTTAACAAAGACGAAAAGTATGATGTAAACACCAACAAAAATCTTGATGAATCTGTTGAAGAAATCAGTGAAGTAATTGAGAATGATAAAAATTTAGTTGAAAATGGTATAGCTGAAGATGAAATTGTTGAAGAGGAAATAGTTGAAGAGGAAACACAATCAACTAAAAAACCGGAAACAACCAAGAAAGAAGAAACAACAAAAAAACCGGAAACTACCAAGAAAGAAGAAACAACTAAAAAACCGGAAACAACTAAGAAAGAAGAAACGACAAAAGCACCTACGGAATCTAATCCTACCTCAATATTCAATAATGTAAATAATAATCAAATTGATTATGGTCAGGTTACCATTAAACCTTATAAAGCATACTGGGAAAACGGACAATTTGTGACAGAGTGCTATATTATAAATGGTACAGATAAAACTGTAGGAAATATTAATGTTAAATCATTAGCTTTTTTAAATAAATCAGGAGAAATTGCTTCAGGAAGTTTCGGCAGTTTAGGTGGCACAACAATAAGCCCATATTGCCATGTGAAATGGAAATTCACTTTTGGAGCAGACTGTGTTAAGGCTTATGGTGCTGATATATCAACACTTGGCTGTTCAAGTTTAGTTTCATATAGTTCATAATGATTATAGTTGACGAAAAGGTAAAGTTGAGTTTATAATAATTGAAAATGATTATATAATTCAGATTATTTGAAGGTGTGAAAAATGGAAAAAGAAAAACTTGTGAAACTTGTTATTGAAGCTCAAAATGACAATTCTGAGGCGATGAATCAACTTTTTAATTCGTTTTACAATGATGTGTATTATTTTGCATTGAAAACAGTGAAAAATGAAGATACAGCTTGTGATATAACTCAAGAAACATTTGTTGAAATTATTAAAACAATTAAAAATCTTCAAGAGCCTGCGGCATTTGTAACATGGATGAAACAGATTACATATCATCAATGTACACGTTATTTTAAAAAGAAAAAAGATGTGCTTGTTGATGAAGCGGAAGATGAATCAACTATTTTTGATACAGTTCAAGAAGATAGAGCGGAGTTTATTCCTGACGAAGGACTTGAACAGGATGAGTTTAAAAGAACGATTCTTTCCATAATAGATGAGCTTACCGAGGAGCAACGCTCTGCAATTATGATGTATTATTTTGATGAGCTTTCTGTAAATGAAATTGCCGAAATTCAAGGTGTTTCAACAGGTACGGTAAAAAGTCGCCTTAATTACGGCAGAAAAGCTATAAAAAATGCTGTTGAAGAGTACGAAGAAAAGAATGGTATCAAACTTCATGCTATCTCATTCTTCCCATTGTTCAAATTGCTTTTCAAGGATACTTTCAATGGTACAATGGCTACTACATCTGCACAAGCCGTTGCTGCGGAAGTATCATCTGCTACAGGGGTATCAGTTTCGGCAGGTACTACAACAGCCGCAACAGTTACAGCCGCAACAACTGCTACAAGTGTTGCATCAAGTGTAACGACCGGTGCGGTAATTAAGGCTACAGGTATATCATTAACAACAAAAATAGTTGCGGGTATCGTCGCAGCAACTGTTGCAGTAGGCGGTACAATAGCTATTGTTTCTCGAAATTCAAAAGGTGATGATACACCCACAACTACTATTATGCAAACCGGTGACTCTGATGTAGCGGCAGATAACGCTCAATTCACAGATGATGTTACAGATGCTCCCCACGTTATGACTGAGGAAGAAATAGAAACACAATTAAAAGGCATGGCAAGTGATTTTATAGGAATTAAACCTTTTAACACTCCATCAGAAATTGAAGATGTTGAAGGAATATGCTTTTTATTCCATCAAGCAGAGTGGGATGAAAGTAAAATAACGGTTGAAACTGTGCAAGAATTTGAGTATTATTACTATGATGTTTATACTATACCTGTTGAGGAATATGAAAAACAAGCACAACGACTTTTTGGCAGAAGTTTTGATTTTAAAGCTATTGATGGTTATGAAGAAGATAGATGGGATATATATACTATCTTCAGATATAAGTACAACGAAGATTCACAGACCATAAGTATAGATGATAGACCATTGAATGCCGGTGATATTGGGTATCCCAGTGAAACGTTGTTTGAAATTACAAAAATAAGTGAAAACACATATCGTGTAAAGAAAACTGAAATAGAGTATTTCAGTAGTGCACCGGAAGATGCAAGCCGTATCTATAAAGAATATAAAGCAAGCGATGATTATCCAGGTGTAGATGACGGTTACCTTTGTTACATGGATGTTGTTGAAAAAACATTTACTCTTGTTGACGGTGAGTATTGGCGATTTGATTCTTATGTTGTAATTAAAGATTATACAGATACATATTGAACATAGGAGTGCTTTAAATGTTTAAAAAACATAAAAATTTATACTATATTTTTGAAGAAGATAAACGAAATAACCCTATGTCAGAAAAATTCAAAGTTTTTTTAGAGATTTTCTTAAAAAAATAAAACCAAATGATTTTTTCATTTCCCTTAATTAATGTAAGGGGTAATTCCTCTTGAAAATCAATTTATTTAAGGAAAAATGAAAAAATGAAAAAATGTTTAGCGGTATTATTGATTGGATGTTTCCTTTTAGCTTTGGTAGGTTGCGGAAAAAATAATGAAACAACCGAAAATAAAAGTTCCGTATCATCTCAAAATAATAAGGTGACTACACAAGAAACAATTTCGGAAATGACTACGGAGCTTGCAACAGATGGCACAACAGAGGTAACTACTGAAGTAACAACAGAGGTAACAACAGAAGTAACTACTGAAGTAACAACCCAAAAGCAAGAAATTGTAACCAAACTGGAAGAAACAACAAAAAAAGTTGAAAAACCGACCGTTACAAAACCTAAACCAGAAGAAACAACTCAAGCAAAACAGGAGAAGCCAACTCAAGCAAAACAGGAGAAGCCAACTCAAAAACCTCAAACAACGTCCGCACCCGGAATAACGTTAGAAAAAAATACAGGCATTCCTTTTTCTCCTGAAATGCAAAAAATCATTAATGATGAATTTCTTCGACTTGTTAACGCAGAACGCAGCAGATGCGGTGTTGGTAAATTAAAGGTAGATAACACTTTGATGGCTATTGCAAAAACAAGAAGTAACGAAGCAATTCAATATTATTCACATACTCGTCCTAATGGCACATTGGTCTTTACTGCGTTCCAAGAACCGCAACATACGTATTCTTATTGCACGGCAGGGGAAAACTTAGGTAAGACATATAGCTATAATTTTAGCGAAGAAGATAAGTTGAATAACTATACTGATGAAGATTTGAAATATTTTGCAAAAGATTTTTTTGAGGGTTGGAAAAACAGCGAAGGTCATTATGAAAATATGATTTCTTCAAAGTACACGGAAACAGGTTTTTATTTTGTTAGATATTATAATGCTGAAACAACTGAAATTGGTATTGTAGGTGTTCATATTTTTGCTTCAAAATAAAATCAGACACATCACTTTGGTTATACCATCGTGGTGTGTTTTTTATATCGTAGAAAACCCCAAGGAGTAAAAGAGAATGTTCTGAATGCTTGAAACCAAAATCTTTCTTTGTTATAATGAATTTAACTTGGCAGAAAATCGAAGTTTCGGCGTGTGGTTTTGATTTGCGTCCACTTTTTGTTTGTGCTAAGACCGCCTGCGATACTTAAGAAAATTCATATTTGTGAGAAGAGTGTTATGGCAGAGTAGAAGAAGCTATTTAAAATGCCTTAGGCGGAAATTGAAGACGCGATTTTTTGCGGGTTTTATAATTGAAAATTGCAAAAGAGGTAAATTATAACGGAATGATAAAGAGACTTTTTAGAAAAAATAAGTTCAGTGAGGCGAAGATTGAAACCACGACAACAAAAATTGAACCGACTGAGCCACAAAACGACGAGGATTTTATTGCTCGTTTTGACGAGTTTGTTGGTGTGAAGTTTTATTCTCACAACGGACTTTCCGGGAGCAGCCATAGAAGAGAGCTTGTTGTTTCTGAGCACCCGGAGTTAAAAGATCAAATTTTGTCTTTTGCGCAGCGTTATCCTATCATAAATCTGTTGCAAGGAGATAGAAATAACGATGGATTTGATTTAGACCACTGGGAGCTTACATTCCTTTTCGACGATTCCCGATTCAATAGGCGAATTTGCGGGTATGGAGTAACAGAAAGCACAAAGCCGTATTTGAACGAAATGATTTTCTTTATACCTGAGGTGCTTAGCAAAGAAGAGATACTCAGAAGGCGAATGGAAGAGGAAATGATGCTAATGGCATTCAGCCGATTGGACGACAAAAAAAGCGAATAAAAATTTGACCGAATATAAAAAATGTGCTCTCCTTGAGATTTTCAAGGAGAGTACATTTCTTTTTTATAAAATTTATCGATGGTCTTCAAGCTCTTTTCTTATTCTCTTTAATTCGTCGGTCTGTCTTTCGGCTTCCCTTTCGAGCTTAGCATTGTGGATTCTTTGGTTAATATAATTTTCGTAATCCTCCATTGCTTTATACTTTGCGTCCAATGCAGCCGTATGCTGTCTGATCAATTCACCTTCCCTAGCGCTTCTTTCGGCTTTGTATTTGTCGTATTCTCTCAAAGCTTCTTTAACAGAATCAGCGCGTCTTGATTCAATTAAATCGATGATATAGTTAACTGTGTCAAGGTTCTTATCTTTCGCAGCAATAACGGTGTTTGCAGATATTTCCATTTCCAATTCGTCTAAATTTTTCTTTTGTGCAGTGATTTCATCTCTCCACATTTTGATGTCAGCGTTTGCCGCTTTCTTTCTGTCTTGAATAATTTTACTGTATTTGTGTTCGTTTTCTGTTTTTGCAGCTTTGTCTTTTGCTTGGAGTTCCTTTAGTTTTTCTTCTTCTTTTTTTGTCAAAGAATTCAAACCTGATACTTTTTTTAGTAAAGAAGCTACGATGACACCGAAAACAAGTATTGCCAACAACGAACCCAACATAATATTACGCTCAAGAGTTTCTTTTTCGCTTAACGGTCTTCTTGTCAGTAACTCTGGTTCAGTCTCGGCGTCTGCTACTGATTCGCTTTTTAACATCTCTTTTAATGTATTTATGTCTAAAGTACTGCCTTCTTCGGATTCTAACAAAGCTTTTAATCCATCCGGTGTTGTACTGTCTGTCCATTTCATCCAATACTGAGAACAGGAGAACGATGTGTATTGGTCGTAAATTATTACATTCATTTCTTCAAGCGGGCTATAATAGTCCGCTTTTTCAATCCATTCGCCTGCATTTAATGTGATGTGTACAACGTCGTTGTATTTTTTTATTATTTGTCCATCTAAGGCGTATTTTCCGTAATTACCATAGTAATCGTAAAATTCGAAATATCCGCTAACATGACCATTCGCGTCGCAGGAAGTTATTGTTGTAGAGCCTATTGTATCGTCGCTAGTGTAACTACTTGTTCCGTATGTTCCTGCGTATGAACGTATAATCTCCGGTGTTTCGAGGTCAGTTGCCTGACTATGGGAGGAGTATATCAGGGGCACAGGTTGGTCACCACAATGTGCTTCAACTGAGGTGAAGTTGTCATAAATATCAATGCTTTGTATTTCATCGGGTAAATAATCTTCGTATTCCGGTTCAATAATCCATTCTTTCTTTATAATGGATGATTCAATATAACCATCTGCACTTTTGCCATAAAGCTTACCTGTGAAACTATATGAACCCAAAATCTCCCCGTTCAAAGAACATTCAAAAGTTCCTTCTATTTCGCCTTTTTCACTGCAGGATGAGATGGTGAGAACATGGTCTTGCAATCCCTTTGCTTCATCCCAGTGGGTGTCGTGGTAATACTGTCCTTTATATTGTGTTACGATTTCCGGGGTATAAAGATATTCGTTCCCAATGTAATCAAATTTGAATAAAAAGGAAACAAAAGTTGCGATTATTGCAATTATTGTAATCAATGCAATAACTATGTTGATTGCGCTTCTTTTTTTAACTTTTCCCTTTTTAAGACTTTCTTCATATCTTTCAGCGGCTTTTGTGTCAAGCTTTACCGGGAGTTTTACATCTTGGTAGCAAGAATCCTGTAAGTTGCTGATTATCTCTTTTACTCTTGTAATCTGCTCTTCGGCAGCATCGCGTTCCGTTAAATCTTTCTGAAGCTTTTTAAGTTGCGAAAGGTCTGTAGATAAAGCCATAATTTTCCTCCTGTTTTAAACCGCGTTTGTTATTTTATTGTTTCATTGTATCATTAAAGAAATTAAAAAGCAACCATATAAAAAAGATGGGGCACATCAGAGTGGATTCTGTCGTGATGTGTTTGTTTTTTAGTTTTCAAATGACGGAATGTGTTTATTTTCTTTTTGTATTGCTTGTTACGTGGTTTTGTGATAATATAAATGTAAATTAAGATGTTTTTAGGGAGTGTTTATTATGAAAAAGTCGATAAGCTTTTTACTATCGTTGATAATGACACTGAGTATAGCTACAAGTTTGCCTGTAACTGTAAGTGCGGCAGATAGCGGTGTTTGCGGTGAAAATCTTACATGGGTTTTTGATGAAGGAACGCTTACTATAAGCGGTTCGGGAGATATGACTGATTTTACGTCGCAGTCAGATGTTGCATGGAGCAAGTATCGTTTTGATATAATAAGTGTTATTATTGAAGATGGTGTTACAAGTATAGGTGACTATGCATTTGCTTTTTGTACTGAGATGGTTTCCTATAAAATTCCGGATACTGTAACAAGCTATGGTGATTATTCATTCAATGGTTGTACATATTTTGGTGCAATAAAAATGTCTGATAATGTAACAAGCATAGGTGATTATGTTTTTGCAGGATGTACCGCGCTTTATTCTGTAATTTTTTCACCTAACATAACTCATATAAGTAATTCTGCTTTTGAGAGTTGTTCGGGTCTTGAGGTAATTACAATTCCTGATAACGTAACGAGTATAGGTGACAGTGCCTTTGCTTATTGCACAAGCCTGGAGGAAATTACAATTCCTGATAAGGTAACAACTATTGGTGAATCTGCTTTTGAAAGTTGTTCAAGTATAAAAAAATTCACAATGGGTAAAAGTGTTAAAAGCATAAAACCACGTGCTTTTTACAGTTGTACGTCCCTTGTTTCAATTATAATGCCTGATAGCCTTACAGATATAAGCGATTCAGTTTTTTATAATTGTCCTAAACTTAAATATGTTTTTTTCACAGGCTCAGAGGATGAATGGCTCTCTATAAAAATAGCTTCGTATAATCCTGCTTTAGAGAATGCTTCGATACACTATAATACTACG
Organism: Acutalibacteraceae bacterium; assembly: GCA_045646545.1. Classification (GTDB taxonomy): domain Bacteria; phylum Bacillota; class Clostridia; order Oscillospirales; family Acutalibacteraceae; genus DTU089. Next base: position 21,656 of record JAZRKV010000027.1, on the reverse strand, counting down.
AATCACACGCCTTCTGATTGGATTGTTGATAAAGAGGCCACTTGTTTGGAGAAGGGAACAAAACATAAAAAATGTACTGCTTGTGGCGAAGAACTTGAAACAGGTGAGGTTGCAAAAACAACACATAAATCAGGGTCGTGGACTATTGTGGAAAAAGCAAGTGCTTCATCATCAGGTAAAAAAATTCAAAAGTGTTCTGTTTGCGGTGAAAGAATTGGGACGGCAAAAATAGCACAGCTTCGATGCTCAAAGCCCACAATCAAAACTATTTCTAATACAGAAAAAACTATCAAAATCACATGGGATGAGATAAGCGGTGCGAAAAAATACGTTGTTTACCGTAAAGTTAAGGATGGGTCATATAGTATAGTCGGTACGTCAATCGGCACAAGCTATAATGATAAAACGGTAGAGGCAGGTAAACAGTATTATTACGTTGTTAAAGCGGCAAACTCAGCAGGTCTTTCTGAAGCTTCTGCTTCTGAGACTGCTTAATATACTCCAAATAAAACTCAATAAATGATTGTATTTTTGAAGTGAACAACAAATAAAGGCTATATAATTAATTAAACTGATTCCGTTTACGTGCGGAGTCAGTTTTGTTTTTTGTTTCTTTATAGGCGTTTTGTTCTCACACAGGCGTGAAACCATGAGCGTTCTGAATGTTAAGTATATAAAGAGTATAAATCTCTTTACCCCATATCTATTGAAAAAGCAGAGATTATTGGCAAAAAAATAAAAATGCTTTTATGAAACAAAAGAGAGACAGTTCAATTTGAACTGTCTCATGCTTTTTATGTGATATTATTTAATTGTTACGTTTGCATAGCTGTCGTTTTCAAAGGCACCTGAATTTGTTGCGGTTATTTTTGAACCGTTGTAATAAAGGTTTTCGAAGCTTGCCTGAACAGTATTTGTTGAATTTGTTGCAGCAATTTTATTAGGTTGACCTGCAGATTTATAGGAAATATTTTTGAATTTTATTCCCGTAACACTGAAGTTCTGAATATCGGTATTGTAAATAAGACAACCGATTGGTCGGCTTGAAGTGTGGTAAATATCAATGTTTTCAAACGTTACGTTAGAAATACTACCACCCGGATTTTCAACAACGATAGCGATTGCCGGAATTCTGTTGTAGTCCCATGTGGCATCATGGAAAACAACAGTAGAATCTTTAAAGGTGATATCTTTGATATCAAGATTAACTTCACCGCAAATACCGAAACATCTGGTTTTTCCGTTCCATGCGGTACAGTTTGTAAATGTAATATTCTGGCTTATTGCTTCAGGTCTGCCGCCTGCAGTTTTAACATCGAAAAGGTCGTCACCGCTTCTGCAGAAGGAGTTATCAACTGTAGCGTTACGTGTATTACATATTGCAAAAGCGTCGGAGTTTTGTCTGTAACCGAAAATGTCAACATCTTTGATTGTAATATTTTCGCAGTCGTAAGTGATAAATGACCATTCAGGCGGATTAACAATCTTAATGCCTCTGACCTCAATGTTTGTACAGTATGAAAAAACAAGTCCGCGACGTTCACGTCTGTCAAGGTGTGACAGGTCAACCATTCCGCTACCAACAAGTTTAACATTACTGCAACAATGGAAGTTCATGTATGGGAATCGTGTTAAACCGAGACCTACCTGACCATTTGCTTCAGGTTCACTCTTGTTCGCATCATCTGATTCATTGTTTATATCAATGGTGTGCTCTGCAAGAAGGTAGGAGCCTCTCTTGAGGTAATACACCATATTGCTTGCACCGTAAAAGTTGAAGTATGGGGCAGCAAGGACACCATCAACTACAACTACATTGTTTTCACCATATTGAGCCTTGTATTTAGCTATTTCTGCATCCTCGTCAACTAATTCTCTTACGAATAGAGTAAAGCCGTGAGTTTGGTCGGTTTCGTTAAATACAAAGGTGTATGTGCCTAATTGTGTTATTTTGCCATTAACAACGTTGCCTGTGTGTATAAGCTCCATGTTTAATGAAGCAGGGAATATTTGTACAGAGTTGATACTGAAATCCGTTACATTAAGCTGGAATTCATAATTAATTGCAGCTTTTGTGTCAACGTAAATTTCACAGAAGGAGTGAAGTTCACCTTTTTGAGTTGTACCAACAAAAACAGGTGTTGCATAAACAGGGATTTTTTTGTTTTCTACGTGCATTGTGAAGTAAGGTGAATCAATTACACCGTTAATATCGCTATATCCCTGAGCGTTAAGGTAAAGCTCATCTCCGTCATCATCAGCACGACTTTTGAAACTGTTGAGAGTTAAACCAACATCCTTTGGGTTGATGATTGCTTCCGCAGGATACTCAAGGTATTCAAAGTCTTTTCGTGTGGTTGGCCTTGTGACTTCATGTGGGCCTTCAAAAATATTGAAGATTGAGAGCATACTTAAAATGAGAGCTAATAAAGCACTTAAAAATTCCATAATAAAACCTCATAGTAAACAATATTTGCAAATACGACGTAATTTTATCACATAATTTTATTGAGTGCAATATAAACCTTTAACTTGACAAAAAGATTGGTTATTGTGTATAATTAACGTGTTAAAAATTTAGCAAGTTATACTTGTGTTTTTTGAAAGAAGGATTATTAAAATGGCAAACAAAGTACTTGTTGAAACATCTGCACGTCATGTGCATGTATCAAGAGAAGACCTTGATATTCTTTTCGGTGAAGGTTATGAACTCACAAATAAAAAAGACCTTTCTCAACCAGGTCAATTTGCATGTGAAGAAAGAGTAGCAGTTGTTGGCCCTAAAGGTCAGTTCCCTGCAGTTTCAATTCTTGGTCCTACAAGACCTGCTTCACAGGTAGAGATTTCTGCTTCAGATGCACGTTCAATCGGTTGTGTTGCTCCTGTACGTGAAAGCGGTGACGTTGCAAACAGTGGTTCTTGTAAGCTTGTTGGTCCAAAAGGTGAGGTTGAACTTACAGAAGGCGTTATTGTTGCTAAAAGACATATTCACCTTACTCCTGATGCGGCAGAAGAATTTGGTGTAAGTGATAAAGAAATTGTTGGTGTTAAAATTGAGTCAGATGGCAGAAGCCTTATTTTCGGCGATGTTGTTTGCCGTGTTAATCCTAATTTTGCACCTGCAATGCATATCGATACAGACGAAAGCAATGCAGCATTCGCAACACCTAATATGATGGGTGAAATTGTAAAACTTTAATAATAAAAACGGAGGTGAATTTCACCTCCGTTTTTTATTTGTTTTCTGTGTTTACTTCTACTATTGTTTTTATTAAAGGCTCTTTATCTTCAAGCTGCCTGTAATATAAAATCAATTGCTTCTCGTCCCAGGACAAGTCAGATATTTTTAATGTTTGTTCCGGAACATCAGTTGGAAAATCTGCATTTTTATCATGTAATGTCAACCGTGGTGTATAGCCATAGAATTCATCTATTGTTACTTTGTAACTTTTCGCGAGCTTTTCAATAATATCTATTGTAGGTACTGCTTTGCCGGATTCAAAATCCTCGTAAAGATTTGTGCTTACACCAATAATTTCTGCAATGTGTTCAGGTTGGATTTTATTATATTCTCTGAATTGCTTAATTCTGTTGCAAAGCATTTTATCACCGCCTATTTTTTACATAATATCACAAAATTCGAGAAAAATCAACAAAATGATACGCTTTACGCGAATTATGTGTTCTGTATGTATAGTTTTAGTGAAACAATGCATATAAAACCTGATAAAATTTCCCATAAAAATACTGTAAGCTTATTTGTCTTACAGTATTTTTTTATTATTTATTTTGTTTGTTTTATTACGTTGACGAGTGCATCTCTGTTTATCATTTTATCTTTATGCAGATAAAAGTTACCTGTGCAAATAAGCCAGATTATTTTATCTAATTTATATGGTGTCATAGAATTGTCTGTAGAATTTTTGATTTCCTTTGCCCAGTTAAACATATACTCTATAACTTCTTTTTCCTTGACGGTTGCTTTTTCTTCTTTTCCGTTAAGTACGTTGTAAACTGTGTTTATATGCGTGTCAGGTTTTGCGAGCCATGTACAACCGCATTCTTTTAACCAATCGCAGGTTAATGCAAAGCCTAAGCCATGAATTTTTGTTATTTCATTGATTCTTTCTAGCCATTCCTGATTAAAGGTTGTAGAGCTGTTAAGGGCAATTAATTCCTGGATTTTTTCTTCGCCGTTTTGATTTAGTAAAAAATCGGCACCCTCAAACAGTCCTTTGGCATACTTTTTCCAGTTGGTGTTTTTGCTAAGGTCTTTTGCGTTGTCACGGATTCCGTTTTTCTTTAATTTTTCATAGATTTCGTCAGAAGTATTGTATTCAGCAAGAACTTTTTTTGCATCAAAGTCAAAAAGAGTTTTTTTGATTATTTCGTAACTATGTGATTTCTCATCATTGAATTTTATTGAGTTCTGCATATTGCCGCTATTTTGTAAAGATGAAGCCAGACGACAGTAATAGTTTTGGATTTGAAACCTGTCAATTTTAATGTTTAAGTCGATTTCGGGAATGAAGTATTGCTGCAATTCCTGTGTTGTTATGAACGTGCCTTGTGCTTTTTTTTCGAAAAGCTCCAGGATTTTATTGTAATTATCTATATTTGACATAATACCTTCACCTCATTTCTGATTATATTAAATCAAAGAAAATAATTCAACAGATTCAATTTAAAAAAATATTACATTGTTAATAAACTGAAAAAATCTTATAGAAAAACTATTGACTTTAGTATACTAAAGTGATAGAATTCAACCATTAAATGCGTTTGAGCAGAAATTAGTAGTCATGGCAGATGCCTTAAGAGAGTTGCCGTTTGGTGCGAGGCAATAGGTGGAGCGGTGGTGAATTCCTTCTGCAAGCAGTGTCCCGAAAGGTTTTTCGAGTAGGCGGCAACGGGTGTTCCCGTTACAGAATAAAAGTGTTAATCGACACTTGTTAAGGCCGTGTTTGTGAAAATACGGTAAACTGAGGTGGTACCACGAGATTTTCTCGTCCTCTGTATTCTTTGGAATGCGGAGGGCGTTTTTGTTTGTCTGCATCCCGAAATTACGAAAGGTTGATAAAAATGGCAGAAAATTATTATCAGAAACAAATTGAAACAATGCCTAGAGAAGAAATGAAAAAGCTTCAATCCGAAAAGCTTGTTAAACAAGTTAAGCATGTTTACGAGAATGTTGAGTATTATCGTAATCTTATGGATGAAAAGGGCGTTAAGCCTGAGGATATTAAAGGTATAGATGACCTTCATAAGCTTCCGTTTCTTTCTAAAGCAGATTTGAGAGATGCATATCCTTACGGTCTTCTTGCAAAGCCTTTGAGTGAATGTGTTCGTATACACTCCACTTCAGGTACAACAGGACGTAGAGTTGTAGCATTCTATACTCAGAATGACGTTGATTTGTGGGAAGATTGTTGTGCCCGTGCAATTGTTGCAACTGGATGTACCAATGAAGATGTTTGTCAGGTAGCTTATGGTTATGGCCTTTTCACAGGCGGTGCAGGTCTTCACGGCGGTTCTCATAAAGTGGGTTCACTTACACTTCCTATGTCATCAGGTAACACGGAGCGTCAGGTTCAGTTTATGATGGACCTTAAGGCAACACTTCTTTGTTGTACACCGTCATATGCAGCATATATTGGTGAATCATTAAAAGAACAGGGCTATAAGCCTGAAGATATTCCTCTTAAAGCAGGTATTTTCGGTGCCGAGCCTTGGACAGAGGAAATGCGTCATAATATTGAAAACACATTGGGTATCAAGGCTTATGATATATATGGTCTTACAGAAACATCCGGTCCCGGCGTAGCATTTGAATGCTCAGAACAATCAGGTATGCACGTGAACGAAGACCATTTCTATGCAGAGATTATTGACCCTGATACAGGTGAGGTTCTTCCTGATGGTGAAAAGGGCGAGCTTGTGTTTACTGCTCTTGATAAAGAGGCATTTCCGCTTCTTCGTTACCGTACACGTGATATCTGTGTGCTTTCCAGAGAAAAATGTTCTTGCGGCAGAACCCTTATAAAAATGGCTAAGCCAATGGGCAGAACAGACGATATGCTTATTATCCGTGGTGTTAACGTATTCCCAAGCCAGATTGAAACTGTTCTTCTTAAAGAAGGATACGAGCCAAACTATCAGATTATTGTTGACAGGGTTAATAATAACGATACCTTTGAGGTTAATGTTGAAATGAGCCCTGAACAATTTACAGATAAAGTCAGCGAAATTCTTGCTATGGAAAAATCTCTTGCAGATGCTATGAAGATTATGTTGGGTATTAATCCAAAGGTTCGTCTTGTAGCACCAAAGAGTATTGTTCGTAGCGAAGGTAAAGCGGTTCGCGTTGTTGATAAACGTAAGTTAATCTGATTTATATAGAGAGGAGTTTTTGTTATGTCAATTAAACAGTTAACAGTTTTTGTAGAAAACAAGCAAGGTGCAATGGTTTCCATCACAGATACTCTTGCACAGAATAACGTTAATCTCAGGGCACTTTCTATTGCAGAAACAGAAAGTTTCGGTATTCTTCGTCTTATTGTAAACGACGTGGAAACTGCCAAAAATACTCTTGAAGAAAAAGGTTACCTTATTAAAATAACAGACGTTGTAGGCGTTAAAATTGGTGATGCTCCTGGTAAGCTTACTGCGGCTTTAGACGTTCTTGACAAAGCGAATATTAATGTAGAGTATCTTTATGCCTTTATGGCACGTACAGAAAAGCATGCGTACGTTGTTCTTCGTGTGGAAGAAAATGGTGCGGCAGAGTCTGCTCTTGAGGCGGCAGGCTTCCACCTTATTACAGAAAGCGATATAGCAAAATTATAAAAAGAGTTGCCGTAAGTCTGACTTGCGGCACTTTTAAATTCGGGAGATATTTTTATGTATAAACAAAAATTATGCCTTTCTACAAACAGTACCTTCGGTATTCCTGAAGCAGAGCAAGTAAGGCTCTTTAAAAAAACAGGCTTTGAAGGCTTTAATGTTTTATGGGGTTATATGATGGATGGTGTTGTTGAAGAGTGTGCCCGTGTCGGAAAAGATGAGGGTATGATTTTTCAATCAATCCATGCTCCGTGGAATATGTGCAGCGATATGTGGGATGAAGATTGTCAGGAGGATGCACAAGAGGGGATAGAGCAACTTAAACATTGTCTTGACCTTTGTGCAAAATATGAAGTACCTGTAATGGTCTGCCACGTGTTTGTTGGTTTTGATGAAGATTATGTACCTACAGAAATCGGTCTTCAGAATTTTGGCAAGGTTATAGACCATGCCAAAAAAGTCGGTGTTAAAATTGCTTTTGAAAATACAGAAGGTGTTGAATATTTAAAAGCAGTTTTAGAAAGATACAAAGACGAAAAGCACGTTGGTTTTTGTTGGGATAGTGGTCACGAAATGTGCTATAATTTTTCCGAGAATCTTCTTGGACTTTTCGGCGATAGGCTTTTTGCTACTCACATCAACGATAACCTTGGGGTTAAAGATTATGATGGCAAAATATTCTGGCATGATGATTTGCATCTGTTACCTTTTGATGGTATTGCTGATTGGGAAGTGTTAACAACACGCCTTGCCCATACAGGCTTTGATGATATTTTAACCTTTGAATTAAATAATAAATCAAAGCCAAATCGTCATGAAAATGATAAGTATGATAATATGCCTTTGGAAGAGTACCTTTCAGAAGCATACGCCCGTGCTTGTAAAATAGCAACGATGGTTAAAAACAAGCGTAACATTAAATAAAAAAAGAGCCACTATTCATTGAAAGTAATGAATAGCGGCTTTTTTGTTTGTAAGATAATCAGATAAGAGCTCTGTAAAGCTCAGCAATCTCTTCAACACTTGTGTCTCTTGGGTTACCTGGACGGCAAGCATCTGCAAATGCACTTTCTGAAAGGAACTGAACGTCCTCTTCTTTAAGGATACCCTTAAGGTCTGCAGGGATACCAACCTTTTTAGAAAGGTCTGCAACTGCCTGAACTGCTGCTTTTCTTGCATCTTCGATTGTCATAGCATCTGTGCCTTCAACGCCCATTGCTTTTGCAATGTCACGGTATTTTTCGCCTGTGCAAGGTGCGTTGTATTCCATAATTGATGGAAGAAGGATAGCGTTAGCAACACCGTGAGGTGTGTCGTAAAGAGCACCAAGACCGTGAGCCATACTGTGAACAATACCAAGACCAACGTTTGAGAAGCCCTGACCTGCAATGTACTGTGCAAGTGCCATACCTTCTCTGCCTTCTGGTGTGTTTTCGCAAGCACCTGGAAGATGTTTTGCAATAAGCTCGATAGCCTTGATATGGAACATATCTGTCATTTCCCATGCACCTTTTGTGATGTAACCTTCAATAGCATGAGTAAGAGCATCCATACCTGTAGCTGCTGTAAGACCTTTTGGCATTGTAGACATCATGTCAGGGTCAACAACTGCAATTTCAGGAATATCGTTAACGTCAACGCAAACGAATTTACGTTTCTTTTCAACGTCTGTAATAACGTAGTTGATTGTAACCTCAGCAGCAGTACCTGCAGTTGTAGGAACTGCGATTGTGAATACTGCGTGTTTTTTTGTTGGTGCAACACCTTCAAGGCTTCTTACGTCTGCAAATTCAGGGTTTTCGATAATGATACCAACTGCTTTTGCAGTATCCATTGCAGAACCGCCACCAATAGCAATAATGCAATCTGCACCACTTGCTTTGAAAGCTTCTACGCCTGCAAGAACATTTTCGATTGTTGGGTTTGCCTTGATTTCGCTGAAAACAGTGTAAGGATATTCTGCCTTATCAAGTAAATCTGTAACTTTTGCAGTTACGCCGAATTTAATAAGGTCAGGGTCTGAACAAACGAATGCTTTTTTGAAACCTCTGCCCTGAAGTTCAGGAAGAATGTTTTCAATAGCACCTTTGCCATGATAAGAAATTGTGTTTAAAACTATACGATTTGACATCGCAAAAACCTCCTTGTTTTTATTTACCAAATGATTATACACCATAATCTTTGTGAAATCATTAACAATTTTTAAAAAATCTTATTTTTGGAGGTATAAACAAATTTATGGCATAAAAACTTTGCAATATGTCAATTGTTTTGAAAATTTCGCCGTGCTATACTTGAAAAAATAAAGTTTTTGTTTTTCGGGAGAAGTTATGGATATACCAAAAATACTTTTAGAAAAAGCAGATGAAATTACAGATAAGCTTCAGGCTACTTATCCTGAACTTGCACCATTTTTCAAAGGTTGTTTCCTTAATACAATAGAAACAACAGTAACGAAGCTTGATGACGGCGGCTATTTTGTCATAACAGGTGATATTCCTGCAATGTGGCTTCGTGACAGTGCATCACAACTTACTCATTATATACGATACGCTAACGAGGATAATGACTTGAAGGAAATTATCAGAAGCGTTATTGCAAGGCATGCTCAGTTTGTTTGCCTTGACCCGTATTCAAATGCCTTTAATGCTGTAGCAAAAACATGCTGGGATTCTGATGAAACAGATTTCCACCACGAAATGATTTGGGAACGTAAATATGAAGTGGATTCCCTTTGTGCATCAATTTATCTTGCGTACAGTTATTATATGCAGACTCTTGATGATTCAATTTTTACAGAAGAGTTTTTTGAAATGATAAAAACTATTGTAAACGTTTTCAAAAAAGAGCAGAATCACATAGGTAACTCCACTTATTATTTTCATCGTCCCAATGCACCGACTATAGATACCATGCCGTTGGAAGGTAAGGGTAATCCTGTAGCTTATACAGGTATGACCTGGTCGGGCTTCCGTCCGTCAGATGACAGATGCTTGTACAATTACCTTGTTCCGTCAAATATGATGGCAGTTTGTGCCTTGAAAAAAGCGGCAGAGTTAATAAGTATAGGTTATGAGGATATAAAGCTTGAAAGCGAATGCAGGTCTCTTGCCTTTGATATTGACGAGGGTATCAAGGAGCATGGCGTTTATGAGCATAGTAAATACGGCAAAATATACGCTTATGAAACAGATGGACTTGGTAATATGCTTCTTATGGATGATGCTAATTCCCCAAGCTTGTTATCTGCTCCGTATATAGGCTATTGCTCTAAAAATGATAAAATATATCAGAATACACGCAGATTTATTCTTTCTGCAGATAATCCGTGGTATTTTGATGGTTCAGTTGCTAAAGGTGTAGGCAGTCCTCATACAGGTTATGATAAAATCTGGCATATTGCTCTTGCTATGCAATGTCTTACAAGTGATAATAAAGAGGAAATTGCCGAATGTCTTAAAATGATTGCTAATTCTCACGCAGGTACGTACCTTATGCATGAGTCGTTTAATAAGAATGATGACGAGGATTATACAAGACCATGGTTTGCCTGGGCAAATAGTTTGTTTGCAGAGTTATTAATCAGATTAACAGAAGATAAAATATAAAATAAATCGAGGAGCTTTTGCTCCTCGATTTATTCTTTAAATGTCTGTACTATTTTAAGTGCGGTATAGGCGACAAGTGCAACTGTAAGTGCCGTTTTCACGGATGATATTCTTACGTATGCCTTTGCTATGCTTGATACATTTTTTAAAACTTTAGCAGTGTTTTCTTCCATATTTACTCCTTTGATAATAATACGGCGTGAGCAATTCCGGGTATAGATTCCTTTTGAAGTGATGAGGTAGGTGATAGAAGTGCTCCTGTACCTACAAAAAGTACCTTGCGTAGCTCATTTTGTGCCATTTTATCAAGTATAAATGAGCAAAGCACGGAAGCACTGCAACCGCAGCCTGAACCGCCGGAGTGTACGTCCTGAGTGTTTAAGTCGTAAATTATTGTACCGCAATCCTTGTGAACAGTAGAAATGTTGATGTTGTTTTCCCTTTTTAAAAACTCAATTAACAATTTACTTCCCACGTTTCCCAAATCACCTGTTAAAATGCAGTCATAATCCTCTGGTGTGGTTTGCGTATCCTTCAAAAAATGATAGATTGTTTGTGCTGCGGCAGGTGCCATGGCTGCTCCCATATTGTTTGTGTCTGTGATGTTTAAATCCTGGATTGAACCAAAATGCACTTTTTCAATATAGGTGGACTGTGAGTTGTTTTTTGAAACAATTAATGCACCGGCACCGGTAACGGTCCATTGTGCTGCAGGGGAACGTTGACCGCCGTATTCCAAAGGCATTCTGTATTGTCTTTCGGCGGTACAGAAATGTGAGGATGTAACAGCGAGTGCATTATCTGCACCGCCACTATCTGTTATAATACCGGCAAGTGCTAATGACAGAGCCATTGTAGAGCAGGCACCGTAAAGTCCTGCAAAGTTTATTTTATAATCTCTCATGCCAAAGGAAGAGCCGATACATTGGTTTAAAAGGTCACCGCCAAAACATAAATCTATTGATGATTTATTCATTTTGCCTTTCTTTAAAGCAGTTTGAATAGCAACCTTTTGTAAATGAGTTTCTGCTTTTTCAAAGGATTTTTCACCGCAAAATTCGTCGATGTATATTTTATCGAAATAATTTTTCAGCGGCCCTTCTCCTTCTTTTTTCCCAACTACTGATGCGTAACTTGTAATTGATGGTTTTGAGTCAAGAACTATTGTGTTTTTACCGATTTTATGAGCCATATTATCCCTTCTTCAAAAATATTATTTGCGTTTTTAAAGAAGAAAATATAGGTAAAGTTTAGAAATATATTTAAAAATTTATATCATTATGTTAAAATGTGAGAGGTGATGCGTGTGAAAATTATAATTTGTCTTGATGATAACAATGGTATGCTTTTTAATAATCGTAGGCAAAGTCGTGACAGAGTCGTAATTGAAGATGTTTTTAATACTCTCGGTGATGAAAAGCTTTGTGTTAACGAGTTTTCTGTCAAGCTTTTTACGGAATATCAGGAGCATATAAAAGTTGTGGATAAACCTTGTAGAGGGGAATTCTTTTTTGCAGAAAATGTTGATTTGAATAGTTTTAAAGATGAAATTTCTCAAATCATCGTTTATAAATGGAATAGGGTTTATCCGTACGATTTTTCTTGCAATCTGGATTTTTCACAATTCAATATTGTTGAACAAATTGAGTTTCAAGGCTTTTCACACGAGAAAATAACAAAAATTATATATAATACTTGAGGAGTGATTTAATGAAGGAAAACAAAAAAATAATTGGCATTATTGCGGCAGTGCTGGTTGTTTTGTTTTTGGGGTTAGTTGGTATCACATCGGATGAAACTCCAACCGGAATTACTACTGATGGCAGTACAATACTTTCGGAAACAGTGAATGAATCGGCATCTTCTGTAAATGATGTGAGTGAAGGTGACTCGACCTCGCAAGACGGTGAATCATCGTCAATGACTGAAAATGATACGGCTACTCAATCTGGAACAAAGCCTGCTACAACAAAGCCTGCCGGTACAAAACCGGTGACATCGACAGGTAGCTACAAGGCAGATTTAAGTAAGATTCCTGCGTTTTCAAATAAGGCTTACGTTACTGTTAACGGTAATATACCGGGTCTTTCAGAGGCTGACCGGACAAGTACGTATTTTGAAAATTATTCGCCTCTTGACAGTATGGGCAGATGTGGTGCTGCTTTTGCTTGTCTTGGTAAAGAAACAATGCCAACTGAAGAACGCGGAGCAATCGGCTCCGTTAAGCCGACAGGCTGGCATACTGTGAAGTATGACGATGTTGATGGTAACTATTTATATAACAGATGTCATCTCATAGGCTTCCAGTTATCAGGTGAAAACGCCAATAACCGTAATCTTATTACCGGCACACGTTATTTGAACGTTGATGGTATGTTGCCTTTTGAAAATATGGTTGCTGACTACATAAAGGAAACCGGTAATCATGTTTTGTACAGAGTTACACCAATTTTTAAAGGTAATGAACTTGTTGCAAGAGGTGTGCAGATTGAGGCTTATTCTGTAGAAGACGATGGTGACGGAATATGCTTTAACGTTTATTGTTACAATAATCAACCTAATATTGGAATTAATTACGCAACAGGGGCAAGTTGGCTTATTTCTTCCGGTTCGTCAACCGCAGACACAGCAAAACCTGCTACTAAACCTGCAACAAAACCTGCTACAACTGTTCCTTCGGAGACTGTAGGTACGGGCGATGCAGAGGTAAGAGTGTGGATTCCTAAGAGTGGAAAAAGATACCACTCAAAATCTGATTGTGGTACTATGAAAAATCCGTCAGAGGTTACTCTTAAAGAGGCTAAAGAAAAAGGCTATACTGCTTGCGGTAATTGTTATTAATGAAAAAGCACCTGAACTTAAGCAGTTCAGGTGCTTTTGATTACTTATTAAAATAAATCGTCAGGAGTGTTGAGTATATATGTTGCTCCTGCTTTTTTTAATTCTTCTTCTGTGCCAAAGCCGTAAATTGCACCGGCACTGTCAATGCCTACTGCTTTGGCTCCGTCAATGTCATAAAATCTGTCACCAATCATAATAACCTTTTCTTTGTCAGGGTTACCAAAGTAATTAAGACAAGCGGTTATAAGCTCTTTCTTGCTTGAATGGTTGTTTTTAAAATCTTCTGCAGATACAAAATCATAATATTTGAAGATGTTGTGATATTTGGAAATTTCATCTACAAATTTTTTGGGCTTTGAAGAAGCGATGGCAATCTTTTTGCCTTGCTTTTTTAGTCGTTTAAGCATTTCTTCAATTCCGTCATATATTTTTGATTCTTCGGCGGCTTTTTCTTTGTATCTTTCTCTGTATTTTGCTATAAGAGCGTTTGCATCATTATCATTTACTCCGTAAACAGTTTTGTATGATTCAAAAAGAGGCGGACCAACAAAGAAATTCAATTTTTCCATATTCTCTTCCTTGATACCAAACCATTCAAGAGAATAGAGTATAGAATTAAAGATACCTTCCGTTGTATCGCAAAGTGTTCCGTCAAAATCAAATAAATAATAATCGTAGACCTTCATTTTATCACCATTACTATATTATAAAAAATTGAAATAAAAGTAAATAGTTTTGTTGCATTGATTACGTAATTTAGCGGAATTTACTATTGAAACAAATAGCAATATAATGTAAAATGATAAAATATACTTATTCATAATTGCTTCTGAAAGAAGGCGTTTTAATGGTACAAAGTAAATTGAATCAGATAAAAGAAATTTTAGTGGCTTATCCTAACCCTGAAGAAAGTCTTATTGCGGTTTTACAGGATGTTCAGAAAATAGATGGGTACATATCCGCAGAAGCTGTGGAGTGTATTACTGAGCTTACAGGTATTCCGTCTGCAAGAATTATGGGTGTAGCATCTTTTTATGCAGGTTTTCGCCTTAAGCCTGTGGGTAAGTATCGTATTATGGTTTGTATGGGTACGGCTTGCCACGTAAACGGCGCAGAGAGAATCGGAGATACAGTTAAAAGAATATTGGGGATAGAAGCAGGCGATATAACTGAAGACGGACTTTTTTCTTGGGAAGAAGTTGCCTGTCTTGGTTGTTGTAGCATAGCTCCTGCTATGATGATAAATGACACTGCTTATGGTACTCTTACTCCTGATAAGGTGCAGAAGATTATTGATACAATCAGAGAGGAGGAGGCAAAATGAGAGTTCTTTTAGGCTACGGCTCTTGTGGTATCGCTTCAGGTGCAAACGATGTTCTTCAAGGGCTTGAATCCGTTTTTTCATCAACAGATATTTCTGTTGAAAAGGTAGGCTGTAATGGTCTTTGTTTTGCTGAGCCTATAGTTGAGGTTGTTGATGATAATAATCAAAAAATACTTTATGGCAGACTTAATAAAGATTCTGCGATTTCTCTTGCAAAGGCTTTAAAAGATAACGTTTTGCCACAAGAAAATCGTCTTAATGATGAGGAATTAAAATTTTTTAGCGGCCAGACAAGAATTGTTCTTTCGGGTTGCGGTAAAATTAATCCTGAAAGTATAGATTCATATATTGAAAATGGCGGTTACAAAGCATTAAAAAAGGCACTTGAAATTGGTGCGGACGGTATTATAGAAGAAGTAAAAAAATCTGGTTTAAGAGGTAGAGGCGGTGCAGGCTTTCCTACACACATAAAATGGCAGTCTGCTCGTAATTCTCAGGGTGAAGAGAAGTATGTAGTGTGCAATGCTGATGAAGGTGACCCAGGTGCATTTATGGATAGAGCAGTGCTTGAAGGTGACCCACACAGAGTTCTTGAAGGAATGATGATTTCAGGTATTGCCATTGGTGCAAAAATGGGTATCATCTATGTGCGTGCCGAGTATCCTCTTGCGGTTAAACGTCTTGAACTTGCGATTTCTCAGATGCACGAAAAAGGCTATTTAGGTGAAAATATTTTAAACTCATCATTTTCCTTCGATTTCCGTATTATGATGGGTGCAGGTGCTTTTGTTTGCGGTGAAGAAACTGCACTTCTCGCATCTTTAGGCGGTAACAGAGGTATGCCTGTAACAAAACCGCCATTTCCTGCACAAAAGGGATTTAGGGGCAAACCAACAAATATTAATAACGTTGAAACATTTGCGAATATTTCCTGGATTATTGAAAACGGCGGCGAAAAGTTTGCTGAATACGGAACAGATGGCAGTAAGGGTACAAAGGTTTTTGCTCTTGCCGGTAAGGTTAAGCGAGGTGGACTTGTAGAAGTTCCTATGGGCTTATCTATAAATGATATCGTGTTCGGTATATGTGGTGGTATTAAGAATGATAAACACATAAAGGCTGTTCAGATGGGCGGTCCTTCAGGTGGTTGTATTCCTGCAGATATGCTCCATACACTGATAGATTACGAAAATATCAGTAAAACAGGTGCCATTATGGGCTCTGGCGGTATGATTGTAATGGATGAAGATACCTGTATGGTTGATATGGCAAAATTCTTTATGGACTTTACAAGTAAAGAAAGCTGCGGTAAATGTGTGCCTTGCAGAATTGGTACAACAAGAATGTTGGAAATTCTTCGTGATATATGCGATGGTAAGGGTCAGGAAAGTGATATTGATACTCTTGTAGAGTTAGGTGAAAATATAAAAACAGGAGCCCTTTGCGGATTGGGTAACTCTGCTCCTAACCCTGTTTTAACAACAGTTAAATATTTCCGTAATGAGTACGAAGCACATATTAAAGAAAAAAGGTGTCCTGCTAAAAAGTGTGTTTCTCTTATCAAATTTAAAATAGAAGAGGATAAGTGTAAAGGTTGTTCCCTTTGCAGTAAAAAATGTCCTGTTAATGCAATAAGCGGTGTTGTGAAGCAACCATTCACTATTGATACACAGAAGTGTATAAAATGCTCACAGTGTCTGGATAATTGCAAATTCGGTGCAATTGTAAAAATAAGTGGGGAGGGGATAAAATGAGTATTGTTAAAATTACAATAAATGGCAAAGAGTGTCTTGCCGACACTGAGAAAACGTTACTTGATAATATTCTTGATAACGGGATTTATCTTCCTCACCTCTGTCATAACAAGGAACTTGAAAGCTACGGCGGATGCGGGTTGTGTCTTGTTTTTGTTGAAGGTATAAAAAAACCGCTCAGAGCGTGCTCCGTTACAGTAAGTGAAGGGATGATAGTAACAACAAGTACCCCTGAATTGGAAAATTGCCGTAAAGCAACTCTTTCCCTTATAATGTCAGACCATGCAGGTGATTGCAAAGCACCTTGCTTTATGGCGTGTCCAACACATCAGGATGTGCAGGGCTACGTTGGTCTTATTGCAAACGGTCACGAAAAAGAGGCTCTTGAATTAATAAAAAAAGATAATCCTTTGCCTGCTTCAATAGGTAGAGTCTGTCCTCATCCTTGTGAAGAAAAATGTCGCAGAAAATTTGTGGATTCATCTGTTTCTATATGCGGTCTTAAACGTTTTGCCGCCGATTCAAATATGGATTATGTTCCTGAATGTGAAGCAGATAACGGTAAAAAAATTGCCGTTGTCGGTGCAGGACCTTCAGGACTTTCCTGTGCTTATTTTCTTAGATTGAAGGGATACGATGTAACAATTTTTGAGGCAGAAAAAAATGCAGGTGGTATGCTAAGATATGGTATTCCTGCTTACAGATTGCCCAAGGATGTTATAGATAAAGAGGTTGGGATTCTGACTGAAATGGGAGTAAAAATCAAGTACTCCGTAAAATTGGGTGCCGACTATACAATTGCTTCGCTTAAAGAGAAATTTGATGCCGTTTTCCTTGGTATAGGTGCTTGGAGCGGATGGAATCTTGGTTGCTCCGGTGATGGTGCAACAGGTGTTGTAAGTGGTATAGATATGCTTTATAAGGTAGCCACAGGGGAAAGTGTAAATCTCGGCGAAAGCGTTTGTGTTGTCGGTGGTGGTAACACTGCTATTGATGCGGTACGTACTGCAATACGACTTGGCTCCAAGAATGTTACACTTGTGTACAGACGTACTGAAGCAGAAATGCCTGCAGAAAAAGAAGAGATAAGAGATGCAAGGGATGAAGGCGTTAATTTCCGCTTTCTTGCCGCTCCTGTGAGAGTTGTTGAAGAAAACGGTAAGGCTACGGGTCTTGAAATTCAGAATATGGAACTTGGCGAGCCTGACGCTTCTGGCAGACGTAAGCCTGTCCCTGTAGAAGGCAGCACCGAAATTATTCTTTGTGATACAATTATTTCTGCCATAGGTCAAAAGGTGGTAACAGATGCTCTCGATGGCATTGAATTGACTAAAAAGGGAACTGTAAGCGTAGATGAGGTTACGTATATGACTTCAATTGATGGCGTTTTTGCTGCAGGTGACGTTATCAATAAGGGTCCTGATATTGCCATACGTGCAATTGCAGGCGGTAAATATGCAGCAATTGCAATGGATTGTTATCTTGATGGCGTTCAGATTCCGCCACAATTACCGCCATATTCTGTGAATAAAAACTTTGATTCTACTGTTCTGTCTTCTGTGCCTGTTATGGAAAGGTGCGAAATCAAACTGCAGGATGCTTTTGTAAGAAAAGATGATTTTTCTGAGGTTGCTGCAACTTATACAAAAGAAGAAGCAATGAAAGAAGCCTCAAGGTGTCTTGAATGTGGTTGCAACAGTGTGTATGAATGCGAACTTTTGCCACTTGCGAGAAAATATGATGCTTTAAGCAATATACTTAATGGTAAAACACGTCAATACGTTAAAGATAAATCCCATCAGTTTATTATCCGTGATAACAATAAATGTATATTGTGCGGTCAATGTGTAAGAGCGTGTAAGGAAATATCAGGTACCGAAAATCTCGGCTTTTTTGGCAGAGGCTTCGGCACTGTGCCTGTAACGGCCTTTGATTTACCTTTAGGTAGCAGTAAGTGTATATCTTGCGGTGCTTGTGTAAACACTTGCCCTACAGGAGCTCTTGTTTTAAAAACACCGTCTGTTAAAAATCCACCATTACCTTTTGTGGATGAGGAGTATATATGCGACTTATGTAACAGAAACTGTAAATTTACTAAACGTACCATTAATGCAAGGGCTGTGAAAATGATTCCTGAAAATATAAAGGAATGCTGCTCCTTAGGTATGTTCTTGTTGCCTGTTAAGGATAATATTAATGCCAATACTTCCGTTGAAGAAAAAACAGAGATTAAAAATAGAATTACAGGTTCAATCGAAAAATATAATGGTGAAAAAATCACAGACAAATATCTTAATTCTCTTCTTTTTGAATAAGTGCGAGTGTACAAAATAAAAGCTTGATTTTGTCTAAAATGCCGAAAGCATCGTAAAACCGCTATGTATTGCGGTTTTACGATGCTTTGTGAATATGAAAAAATTTGTTTTTTTAGTGGAATAATAATAAATTATATGTTGACATTCAATGTCATTTGTAATATAATTGTTTCAGGCTATAAGTGTCGGTATATCTATGCCCACTTGTCAAGGAAGGGGATTTTATCCCAAATTCATTTAAAAGGAAGATATTATGAAGAAAGTACTTGCGATTTTTCTTTCCGCTCTCCTTATCTGCATTTCAATTGCACCGATAGGTTCTGCGGTTAGTAATCCACAACTTTCATTGAAAGTTGCGGAAGGCGAATATTCAAGCGCAGCATCTCAGGTAACAGCAGTTACAGAAACAACATTTACTGTTGTAATTACTGCTCCGAGAAACCTTCAGAAGCTTGTCGGTGTTAACCTTTATTTCGAGTTTGACCCATCAGTTCTTTCTGTAGCTGAGGCAAATCTTGCAGGCTCAAAGGATTCAGAGGGTAATTTAGTTCCAAACTTTAGCGGTCTTCTTGTTTCCGGTCTTAAATCCGGTTCAACAAGTGAATATGCTATGGCATGGATTCCATCAGGTAACGGTGTTACAAAGAATCAGTCTGCGGAACTTATGTACATTACCTTTAATGTAATTGATACAACAAAGGCTCAGACATCATTGAATCTTTATATTGATGAGTTCCGTACAGATGACGGCAAAGAAAATGACGTTACAACAACTCAGCTTTATGAAAATACAATAATCAATTTCAGTTTCCCTGAAAATACTCCACCGGCAACATCAGCTCCGGTAGTTGAGGAAGAGGAAGAGCAAGTTAATACAATTAACGCACTTCTTGATGTAATCAGAAACATTCTCAATGGTAACGGTGTTACATTCTATGATTTTGCAGATGCTATTGCTAATACATTAGGTAATGCAGAAATCACAGATATTATCGAACAGCTCGTTGATGGTGATGTTGATATATCAAAAGGCTTTATCGGTATTCTTGAAGCTCTCGGTCTCGATTTCAGTATTTTCGAAGACCTTCTTAATATGATAATCGATTTCCTTATGGATTTATTTGGTCCTGATGAACCAGTAGAAGACACAACAGAAGATGCTGGAAATAGCGGTGATGACGATACAACTGCAGAAGGTTCATCTTCAGGTTCAGAACAAACAGGTGATGTTGGTATTGCACTTGCAGCAACAGTTTGTGTAGTTTCAACTGCAGCATTTGTTCTTACAAAAAAGAAAAAAGAAATTATTTAAGAAATCGCAAGTTTCTAAATTAATAAATTAAAACTCTCGCAGAAATCTGCGAGAGTTTTTTTGTGGAGTAATGAATTTGCATAAAATAAACCGACTGTTATATAAGAAATAACAGTCGGTGTTTTTTACATACCAAGCATTGAGGCGAACATACCTTTTTTCTTTTGCTTTTGTGGTTTATAAACAGGTGGATTTTCAAGTCTCATTCTTGCACTTTTGCTTTTTGCAAGATATTGAATTATTTCGTTTGCAGGCTCTTTAAGCGTGTCACTGAAATATGATTGACATCTTTCAAGTAAATCTAAATTTTCAGCGAGTGAACCGCCGATAATAGTAACTGCAACAAGACTTTGTGTGTCGTTTGTACCATCTTCATATATTTCATTAAAGAGGTTGAAAAGCTTGCGCATTTTGATTTGGTCGTTTTGGCGGATTGTGTCAATAACAAGAGCGTTACCATGATTAACAAAGAAATCTTCTGCAAGGAATTCATCGTAGATTTCAATGTTTCTCTTGTATTCATCTCTGAGCTCAGGATAAAGCTTTGTGAAACGGTCACCTAATGTGTTAGCATCGTAAGCAACAACACCATTCTTTGCCTGTGTTCTTGAAACAGGAGTAGGCAACTTTTTACCGGAAGAACTTTTTTCGCCAAATTTCTTTTCAAGGGTTTCAATAAACTCTTCAAAGATGTATTTGAGGTCTCTTTCGTCAAAGTTTTCAAGGTCAAGAAGACTGAGTGCAACACGCTTCATATCATCATCAGGAGTATCTTCTTCACTTGCTTTTGCAACGTGAAGAGAAAGCTTATCTCCTTGAAGTTCAATTCTTGCACGGCCTGTATCGCCACGATACATAATTATAGCTTTGTCGCCTTTTTCGACAAAAGGAACCTCAGGTGGACGAATACCGTCGGGATATTCAACCTGTAAGCCTATTTTATTCATAGTGCCTTCAATACCTTTTATGATAAGGTTAAGGGCATAACTTTTTTCAAGCATTAAAAATACCTCACAAATCAATCATAATATTTTAGTAGTATAACATAACAAAATGTTTTTGTAAAGTTAAGATTTATTGAACACCTTTCATTGTAAGTGAAATTCGTTTCTTTTGTGCATCTACGGAAAGAACCTTAACCTTAACAACTTCACCGACCTTAAGTACTTCGGACGGGTGTTTGATGTATTTATCGCAGATTTGAGAAATATGAACAAGACCGTCCTGGTGAACGCCTATGTCCACGAATGCACCAAAGTCAATAACGTTTCGCACTGTGCCTTTCATAGTCATTCCTGCTTTTAAGTCCTCAATGCTCATAACATCGGACATTAAAATTGGCTGAGGAAGCTCATCGCGAGGGTCGCGACCACGTTTTAAAAGCCCGTCTGCAATATCGCGAAGCGTAGGAACACCCACTCCTAAGTTTTCTGCAAGCTTATTTATATCCTGCTTTTTCAGGCGGTCTTTAAGGTCTGAAATGTTGTCCTCTGCAACATCATCCAATGTATAGCACAGTTTATCTAAAAGTCCCTTTGCCGCATCATAGCTTTCGGGGTGAACGGAGGTATTGTCAAAAACATTCTTCCCATCTGTAATTCTAAGAAATCCTGCACATTGTTCAAAGGCTTTTTTGCCAAGTTTTGCAACCTTTAAAAG
>JAZRKV010000026.1:0-23612 GCA_045646545.1 Acutalibacteraceae bacterium | reverse complement strand
GCGGTGCTATCGGATGGTGTATGGCAGACTACAACACCCACAAGGACTTTGGCAGCGGTGACAGAATTTGCTACCATGGTGTTACAGATATGTTCCGTGTACCCAAAATGGGCGCAGCAGTTTACCGCTCACAGCAGGAGGATAAGCCTTACCTTGAGGTTACATCTGCAATGGATATCGGTGAGCATCCTGGCGGAACAATCGGTGATGTTTGGGTATTCACAAACTGTGACTATGTAAAGCTTTATAAAAACGGCAAATACACAAGCACGATTTACCCCGATTCTCCAAAATCCAAAAACCTTCCCCATCCCCCTATGATTGCAAAGGACTTCATTGGTGATGCACTTGTAACAGATGACGGCCTTGACCCCAAGGCGGCAGCACTCCTTACAGATACCCTTATTGCTGCACAGACCCAGCAATGGAAAATGCCCCCCACAAAGTTCCTTAAGGCGGGTGCAGCTATGGTGGTTGGCAAGATTCCCTTTAACCGAATGTTTGACATCGTTACAAAATATATCGGTGGTTGGGGTAACGAACAAATCACCTACGCTTTTGAAGGTTATAAAGATGGTAAATGTGTTGCAACAGTTGTAAGAACTGCAGTTACAGACCTTCACCTTGATGTTAAAGCAGACTCTTTAACCCTTAAAGAAGGCGACACATACGATGCAACAAGAATCCAGATTGTTGCTCTTGACCAGAATAATAACCGCGTACCATTTGCAGACAGTTCAGTAAAGGTTACTGTTAAAGGTCCTGCAAAGGTTATCGGCCCTGAAGAATTCCCTCTTGTTGGTGGTGACAGAGCATTCTGGATTCGCACAACAGGTGAAAAAGGTGACATTACTGTTACAATAGATGCAAAGGGCATCGGCAAAACAAAGCTTCAGCTTAAGGCTGAATAATTGATAAACAAAAACAGAGGCTCTCATTCGAGCCCCTGTAAAGGAGATATTATAATGAACAACAAGCCTTATTATATTACAACTGCAATCGCATACACATCAAGAAAGCCTCATATAGGCAACTCCTATGAAATTGTGCTTTCCGACGCTCTCGCACGCTTTAAAAGAATGCAGGGCTACGATGTATTCTTCCAGACAGGTACAGACGAACACGGTCAAAAAATTGAAGAATATGCAGCAGCTGCAGGTGTTTCACCAAAGGAATACGTTGATGGTGTTGCAGGTGAAATCAAGGCTATATGCGATTGCCTTAACACAACATACGATAAATTTATCCGTACAACAGATGAGGACCACGAAAAAGCAGTTCAAAAAATCTTCAAAAAATTGTACGATAAAGGCGACATTTACAAAAGTGAATACGAAGGCTGGTACTGCGTACCATGCGAAAGCTTCTTTACAGACAGTCAGCTTGTAGACGGCAAATGCCCTGACTGTGGCAGAGAAGTACGTAAAGAAAAGGAAGAAACATACTTCTTCAAATTAAGCAAATATCAAAAACAGCTCGAAGAATATATTGAAGCAAATCCAAACTTCATTTATCCTGAAAGCCGCAAAAAGGAAATGATAAATAACTTTATCAAACCAGGTCTTCAGGACCTTTGCGTTTCCCGTTCCACATTCAAATGGGGCGTGCCTGTACCTTTTGACGATAAACACGTTATTTACGTTTGGATTGACGCTTTATCAAACTACATTACAGGTCTTGGCTACGACACAGAAAATAATTCTGAAATGTTCAATAAGTACTGGCCTGCAAACGTTCATATTATCGGTAAAGATATTCTTCGTTTCCACACAATTTACTGGCCGATTATGCTTATGGCTCTTGATGTAGAGCTTCCAAAACAGGTATTTGGTCATCCGTGGCTCCTTTCAGGCAACGACAAGATGAGTAAATCCCGTGGCAACGTTATTTACGCAGATGAACTTTGCGACCGTTTTGGTGTGGACGCTGTAAGATATTACCTTCTTTCAGAAATGCCACACGCACAAGACGGCACAATCACCTACGAAACAATTATTGAACGTTTCAACTCAGACCTTGCAAATACACTTGGTAACCTTGTTAACCGTACTGTTGCCATGAACAACAAGTATTTTGACGGCGTTATTCAATCCCCTGAATTCACAGAGGAAATTGATGCAGAGCTTAAAGAAATGGCTCTCGGTACTCTTCCTAAGGTTACAAAGCTTCTCGATACTTATAAAGTTTCTGATGCTCTTTCAGAGATTTTTGACCTTGCAAAGCGTTGCAACAAGTACATCGACGAAACAATGCCTTGGGCACTTGCAAAGGACGAAGAGAAAAAAGGCAGATTAGGTACTGTACTTTATAATCTTCTTGAAGGTATACGCTTTATTGCAGTTCTTCTCAAACCATTTATGCCTGAAACAAGCGACAAGATCCTCGAACAAATCGGCACAGATGTAAATACTCTCGAATCTCTTGCAGAATTCGGTGCAACAACCGCAGGTGCAAAGGTTGGCACAGCAACACCTCTTTTCTCACGTCTTGATGCAGAAAAGACACTTGCAGAAATCGAAGCATCTCTTCCTGCAATTGAAGAAGAAAAGGAAGAAGAAACAAAGGAAATTGTCGGCCTTGCAGAAATCCAATACGATGATTTTGCAAAAGTTGAGCTTCGCGTATGCAAGGTTATTGATTGCCAACCAATCAAAAAAGCAAAGAAGCTTTTGGAGCTTACACTTGATGACGGCACAAAAGAGCCTCGCACAGTTGCTTCAGGTATTGCTAAATGGTATAAACCTGAAGACCTTATCGGCAAGAGTGTTATTGTTGTTGCAAACCTTGCTCCAAGAACACTTTGCGGTGTTGAAAGCCACGGTATGATTCTTGCAGGTGAAATCACAGAAGAAGATATTAAAGTTGCTTTTGTTGAAGGTCTTCCTGCAGGTACACAATTAAGCTGATGAATAACATATTTGATTCACACGCACATTATACAGATAAAGCATATAACGACGACCGTAAAATTTTGCTCGACTCTCTCAAAGAGTCGGGCATTTGCGGTGTAATAAACTGTGGTGCAGATTTAGATAGCTCACAAAAATCACTTGAGTTATCAGAGAAATATGACTACATGTATTTTTCTTGCGGTATTCACCCTGAAGAAGTGGATAATCTACCCACAAACTACATTGAACTTTTAAAAACAATGGCACACCACAAAAAGTGTGTTGCAATTGGTGAAATTGGTCTTGATTATTATTGGCGTCACGACAATAAAGAAAAGCAAAAAGAAATTTTCAAAGAGCAAATTCTTTTAGCAAAAGAGCTCGATTTACCAATCATCGTTCATTCCCGTGATGCACATCAGGACACCATTGAAATTTTAAAAGAAACAAAACCGCAGGGCGTTTTGCATTGCTTTTCAGGTAGCGTAGAAACCGCAAAAGAAATTTTGAAACTCGGTATGTATATAGGCTTCGGCGGTGCACTTACATTCAAGAATGCCCGTAAAGCCATAGAGGTTATGGAAATGCTTCCATTAGATAAGCTTCTTCTTGAAACAGACTGTCCATATATGGCACCTGTTCCCATGAGAGGAAAACGTAATGACTCCTCTTTGATTCCTTATGTAGCAGAAAAAATCGGTGAAATAAAAAACATCCCTGCACAAGACGTTATTGATACTGCTACAAAAAACACTAAAGAATTATTCAAAACAAATATTTCACTATAAAAGTGGTAGATTCAGTTTGAATCTACCACTTTTAATATTTTATCTGATATTTCATTTATGACTTCAAAGTCCGTTGCTTTTATATAATACTCTTCGAGTCTGTCGTGCACATCAAGAGCAAGAGACATTTTCCGAACCGCTTCATCTACAAGCTCTTTTTTTGCTTTCTTCTGGAAATTCAACTTTTCTTTATTTTGTAAAAATGCTTCTTTATCAAAAAATCTTGTGTCATGCACCTTTAATGAGCATTCATCTATAGATAAATGATAGCTGTTTTCGGTAAACACGCCGATTTTAAGTTCAGGAATAATTATATGTTCAACCTTACTTACAGGGAACAAGGGACAATAGCACTTATACACATCGTATCCCATATCAAGAGCCTGCTCACCTATTATCTCTGCAATATATGGTGAGATAACAGAAAATTCATCCTTGACTGTTAAAATATATTCACACAATGCAACAATCGTATCATATTCCACCACAATCCCTTCAGGTGAAACTGCACTTAAAAATCGTTTATGCTCTTTACCTCTTGCAAAGCCCTTCCTTTTTGTAATAAGGCGTGAACACGCTCTTTTAACATACCTTTCAAGCTTATCTGCATTAACAAACTCTGCACAAATCATCGTACTTTCCCGCTCTATGCTTGATGCAACACTTAAGTATTCCGATGCAATTTTATGTAGTTCCTTGTTTTTCTTTGTTAATTCACAGATTTCTTTCTCATGAGATTTTAAATACTCTTTATTCCACGCAACACTCAAATCAACAAGGTGCTCATACACTCCGGGAAGCGTCGGCTCAAAAGCATGCGGTAACGTACCGTCAAATACAGAAAAGTTTATCTCGGGAGCATATACCACATCCAAAGATTTAGGGTCTGCACTACAGTAGCCTCGTTCAACATAATATCCCCTTTTTTCTAATCTTTCGGCAACCTTACGCATAAGCGTCGATTTACCTGTCCCTGCCCCGCCTTTAAGTATAATATGGTTACCTTTTTCGTAAGGATTGTAAACATCAGAATAAAAAGAACAATAACCGTTTTTGTTGTTTGCACCAAAAAAGAATGAAATGGGAAGAATTGTTTTTGTCATATGCACATCTCCTTTATTTTCATACTATGCAAATTACCGTTTTTTGCCACTTGTTCATTGACTTTTACTACATAAAATAATATACTAAATGTGTATGGTCATAAAATTACAACTTAATAGGAGGTAATAAGATGACAAGATATGATGAAGCTAAAAGAATCTATAATGAATTGGGTGTTGATACAGAAAAAGCCCTTGACATGTTAAAGGATATCACCATTTCCATTCATTGCTGGCAAGGCGACGACGTTGTTGGCTTTGACAGTAAAGAAAGTCTTTCGGGCGGTATACAAACAACAGGTAACTATCCTGGCAAAGCCTCAACACCTGAAGAGCTTATGGCGGATATTGACAAAGCTTTTTCACTTATCCCCGGCAAAAAGAAACTTAATCTTCACGCTTGCTATGCTATATTTGAAAATGGCGAGTTTGCAGACAGAGACGCTCTTGAGCCAAAGCACTTTAAAAAATGGGTAGACTTTGCAAAGGAAAGAAATATGGGTATCGATTTCAACCCGACCTTCTTCTCTCACCCTATGGTTAAAGACGGTCTTACACTTTCTTCACCTGACGAGCAGACAAGAAGCTTCTGGGTTAAGCACGGTATCAGATGCCTTGAAATATCAGAGCACTTTGCAAACGAAACAGGCATCCCTTGTGTTATGAACATCTGGATTCCTGACGGCTATAAAGATATTCCTGCAGACAGACTTTCACCAAGAATGAGATTTAAAAAATCTCTTGATGAAATTCTCAGCACACCTTACGATAAATCAAAGGTTTACGTTACTCTTGAATCAAAGGTATTTGGTATTGGTCTTGAAAGTTACACCGTAGGCTCTGCGGAATTTACTCTTTCTTACTCCACAAAGAATGGCATCACGCCTCTTATGGATAACGGCCACTATCATCCTACCGAGCTTGTTTCAGATAAAATCTCATCACTTCTTGCATTCAATGAAAAGATTGCTCTTCACGTTACAAGAGGTGTACGTTGGGACTCAGACCACGTTGTTTTATTGGATGACGAAACAAAGGAAATCGCAAAGGAAATTGTTTTCCACGATGCTCTTGACAGAGTATTTATTGCAACCGACTATTTTGATGCATCAATAAACAGAATCTCTGCTTGGGTTACAGGTGTAAGAAACGTGCAAAAAGCTCTTCTTAACGCTCTTTTATTACCTGCAGAAAAAATGAAAGCTCTTCAGAATTCAGGTTCATTTACTGAGCTTATGTTTGTTCAGGAAGAAATGAAAACTGCACCGTTCGGTGATATCTGGGCAGAATTTTTGAAGAGAGAAAACGTTACAAATAATTATTTTGATATAATTAAAGAATATGAAGAAAAGGTATTGGTGAAAAGATAATGAAAGACATTTTAACAGCTCCATTTGTGGAAGATATGAAACGCGCAACCGCTAATATGTATCGTCAGACATGGGATGAAAGAAACGGCGGTAACATCAGCTTTATGCTTGAAGAGGACCAAGTTGCAGAATATCTTGACCTTAACAACGTTATCAGAACAATCCCAACAGGCTTTGATGCAACAGGTCTTATTGGTAAAATCTTTATTGTTACAGGTACAGGCAAATACTTCAAAAACGTTGAAGTTGACCCTGAAACAAACCTTGGTATTATCCGTATTGCACAAGACGGCACAACTGCAGAACTTCTCTGGGGTTGGAAGGACGGCGGCAAATTCACATCTGAACTTCCTGCTCACCTTATGAGCCACATGGCACGTCTTAAGGTTAACCCAAACAACAGAGTTATTATGCACTCTCACCCTACATACACACTTGCTATGAACCACATTCACGAGCTTGATGAAAAGAAGCTTACACATACTCTTTGGGAGATGTGCACAGAGTGTATGGTTGTTTTCCCTGACGGTATCGGCGTACTTCCTTGGATGGTTTGCGGTACAAACGAAATTGGTATTGCAACTGCAAAGAAAATGGAAGAGTTCCGCCTTGTAGTTTGGGGCCTTCACGGTATCTATGGTTGTGGTGACGATATGGACGAAGCATTCGGTCTTATCGAAACTGTTGAAAAAGCAGCTATGCTTTATATGCTTGCAACTGCAAGTGGCAAAAGAATCAACACAATCACAGACCCTCAACTCTGGGAAATTGTTGAAGCATTCAAGCTTCAGGATAAAGTAAGAAAAGACTTTCTTGACCTTTAATAAGAAAAAATAAAAAACAAAAAAACAACCGCTCAGATTCAATTGAATCTGAGCGGTATTTTTATTTATAAAACTATTATTTGCTTTCTTTTCTTGTAGCAATTTCTGCAACCATTTCACGTTGTTTCTTCTCTGTAATTGTATAGAAGAACATCGGAATTGCACAAGCAAACATACTAACAACACCTGAAAGAACAAGAGCCATCCAGAGTTTATCCGGTTCGCCAACAACGTATGTTTTTGTATCAATATCAGCAATACGTAATGACATAACACCGATGAATGCGCCAACTGCCATACCAATTTTATTAATAAGTGTCTGCATAGCGTAGCATATACCTTCGCCACGTTCACCTGTTTTCCATTCAAGATAGTCAACAGTGTCGCCAATCATAGCATAAGTAATAATGTTGTTAACACCCTGTGGGATACCAAGAAGAATAAGGCAAATCGCAGCAAATGCAAGAGCACCTGCACCTTGATAACCTACAAAATACATTGCAAGCATTACAACACCACCGAAGAGGTGAACAATGATATAAGACCATTTCTTTGTGAATTTCTTTGACATCCACGGAACAAGAAGTGATGCAACAAGACCGCCGGGCACAACCAACAAGGTGATAATACCATGTAAGCCTTCATCCTGAAGTATATACTTAGCAAAATAGAAACCACCTGTGTATGTGTAAACCATTCTTGCACCGCCAAGAACACCTGAAAGAACGATAAGAAGAAGTTCCTTATTCTTGAAAAGGAGCTTAAGATTATGCCCAAAGCTTGGTGGGTTATCCTCCGCAGTAAAACGTTCTTTTGTATGCTTGAAGCCATAGAAGAACATAGGAATAGCAGCAATTACAAGAATAATTGCAGCTATGAAGTATACTTTTTGAAGCATCTCTGCATTTGCTACTTCGCTGCCTTCTTTTACAGTGTTTGCAAAAGTCTGCACTGCTTGAAGTTCAGTTCTGTCTGTATTTTTTAACATTTCAGCGATTTGTTCTGCTTTATCAGCAAGAATCAACTTATAATCGCCATAATCAGTTATTTTACCATTCTTATCAAGTGTAGGACCAACATATTTAAACTGTTTTGTAAGAGCACCTGTAATCATAGGAAGGAAAACAGTAACCGCACCTGCACCAACTGTACAAGCCATACGTGCAACTGTGAGAATGTTACCACGTGTTTCTGTGTTATTGGTCATACAAGTTGAAAGACCCCAGTATGGAACGTCTGCAACTGTATAAACAACACTCCAGATTACGTAAATAATAGCTATAATAGCAAAAGTTGAAGTTACTGTAGGACCATTGTTCATAATATCTTCTGCATCAAAGAACGGCAAGAAGCAAAGGATAGTCATTATACCTATAGGAATAGCCATCCATTTAAGATATGGTCTGCATTTACCCCATTTTGTTCTTGTTTTGTCAACAACTGAACCCATAATAGGG
The DNA here is from genome assembly GCA_045646545.1 of Acutalibacteraceae bacterium. Lineage (GTDB taxonomy): Bacteria > Bacillota > Clostridia > Oscillospirales > Acutalibacteraceae > DTU089. The sequence continues at coordinate 15,179 of JAZRKV010000026.1, read as the reverse complement.
TCATTAAATGCATCAAAAACACGAGCTGCCAACATAAGAATAGCAACAGCAATTGCACCATCAAGGAAACCTACTTTTACTCCGTCTGCACCGAAAAGAAGAGCGTCAGTCATAAAAATTGTAATGTAAGAACCAACAATTGTACAAATAAAGTTTTGGCCGATACCGGTTACGCTATACGCAATAGCCTCTTTTGGTTGAACACCTTCACCGGGAGTTGTGCCAAAAAGTTTATGAAGAAATCCGCTTGATTTTTTCATTTCTCTTTCTCCTTATTTTTTATTTATAAATTTACGAAACCGAGCGCAGACTCGGTTTCGATTTTATACTTATTTTATATAACCTCAACGGTTTTCATAACGATTTTTTCAACAGGTGTTGACCTTTCACCGCCAAAGCTCATTCTGCGTTCAACCTTAAGGAAATTATCTACTGTTTCCATACCTTCAATAACTTTACCGAAAGCAGCATACTGACCATCAAGGAAAGTACAGTCATCATAACAGATAAAGAACTGACTGCTTGCAGAGTTTGGATTCTGTGAACGTGCCATTGAAATAACGCCTCTTGTGTGAGAAAGTGTATTATTAACACCATTCAATCTGAACTCGCCTTTAATATTTTCGTCGCTACCGCCCATACCTGTTCCTTCAGGGTCACCGCCCTGAGCCATAAAGCCATCTATAACTCTGTGGAAGGTAAGACCATTATAAAAGCCACTTTTTACAAGCTTCAAAAAGTTTTCACAAGTAATCGGAGCAACATCAGGACAAAGCTCAATAACAAAGCTTTCGCCATTTTCCATGGTAACTTTAATTTTTTCCATTTTTTTACCTCTTTATATTAAAATACAATTTCTTCTTTAATTGATGCCGATGTTTTTGTTGTAACATCTATTGTAACGGTACCAATTGATGAATCACTCTGAGTCTGTGTAGGTGCCTTAATATTAGATGTATAATCATAATAATAATCTACAGTTTTCATTTCACCTGTAACGGCATCAAAGTACATTGTAATCTTACCATTATTAAAAACAAGGCTATTGATTTTTGAACCATCTGAAACACTGAAATCTACAAGATTAAAGACTCTACCATATGGTGTCTGAGAATCGTCTGCAGGGTAATTGGATGCATATGTCATTTTAGGTAACTTAACAATAAAACAGATATTACCGTTTACCATTGTGTAAGAAATTGAAGAAATATCACTAAGAACAAGCTCACTTGCTATATTTTTATATTCACGTGGGAAATGTCTGTAATGAGAATAATAGCTACCTTGCTCTACATCATACGTCTGAATCTGTGGTTTTCTGTAATCCTCTGCAGATTTTTTCATATCTGCAATCTGCTGTTTTTCTGAAGCAGTAAGATTATCACTGCTACCCATCATAGCAACCATTTTATCTACATATTTATCGTACTCAAGGTCTGTAAACACCATATCCTTAAGCATAGCACCAATAAGTGCATTAGATGCTTTAACGGATTGAGAAATTTTCATAGAATAACATGTTGCAGTTGAAGTTTTTGTGAAGCCCGGTTCCTCAGTCTTACAAGCATTAAGCTTACTGTTAAAAAGAGTCAACGCTTCTTCATCTGTGATAATTGACTCAACGCCACTGAGAATTCTGAGCATTTTTATTGCATCTTTTATAGTAACGTTATTATCTGAGTTAACATCATAACTTTCATTTTCAGGTAAAATACCTGCGGCAGCTTTAAGAACTACGGCAGCATCCTCTGTTGAATAAGAGCCATCCTGATTAACATCTGCTGCGCGTAATTTCATTTCAATAAGTTCTGCCTCTGTTGGCTCCGCAACCGGCTCACTTGTGTCACCCTCTGCATTAACACTTACCACCATAATAGAAGCAAACATTAACATTGCAAGCATTAAAGATAAAAACTTCTTCAAAAAAATCACCTTTCCTTATAAATCACTTAAAGTTAAACGCTGCTTTAAGGAATAACAACGTTTGTTCTACAATTAAATCATCACTTTCATGAGCTTGCTTTCCTGTATAAATAAAGAAACGCTCTTTATAATAAGGGCAAGCACTTGAAAACTGAAGCATCATAAAAATGTTATCAAGCAAAAATGCAAAGAATGCCGGATTAACGTCTTTACGAACCTCACCGGTTTCCTGAGCAATAGCAATTGTCTGAGTATAAATAGATGCCGAAACAGCCTCTATACGCTGAGAAAACTGATTAATAAACTCAGATTTATCACTCGTTGTAATTGAACAGTACAATTTAACGAATTCCGGTTTCTGCCTTGAAAACTCCAATAACGTTCTAATTATTTTTTCTGCCTTTATGAGAATATCTTCATCTGTCGGAGCTAATTCTAACAAAGTTTTTTCTAAAGTAGAAAGCCCCTCGCACACTATATATGTAAACAGACTTTCTTTATTTTCAAAATACTTGTATATCGAGCCGACACTTATCCCCGACTTTTTGGCTATTTGCAGAATCGATGTGTTTTCAAACCCATTGTTTGCAAACTCTTCGGTCGCAATCTTTATAATACGATTACGTTTTTCTACCGGCAAGTTTTCAAATGTGGTTTTAAAAAACTGTGCGCCATCTGTAGTCATCTGTCACCTCATGTCACAATTACTCATAGTAAGCTTATTATATATAATAATAACATTAATAAGGAAAAATTGCAATTAAAAAGAATAAAACGCTCTCCAAAAAAAGAGTGCGTTTTTTGTTAAGTGTTTATAATTTTCTTAGGATTTTTTTAAAAAATTATGAACAAGAGTTGTTTTCAAATTCGATTTGCACCGTAAGATGCTCCACACCAAAACGTTTACCTATTTTTTCTACGTTCATTTTCACTTTATTGTACTGCTCAATTGTGGCATCTGGTATCAATTTTATATGCATGGTTGCAACCGTTATCTCTCCATCCAGACTCCATATTCGAAGATGATGAATGTTATCCACACCCTGAATTTCACTTACACTTTCTTTAAAAGCCTTTACGTTTACATCCTCCGGTGTTTTTTCCAATAATATCGTAAAAATTTCTTTAATGTTTTTTGTGGATTCAAAAAGTAGAAATCCTGCGATGAGGACAGAAAGAAGAGCATCTATAAAATACCATTTAAATAAATATATAAACACGCTTCCCACAAGCACCGCTATCCAACCAAGCACATCCTCCAGCAAATGAAGGCTTATGGCTCTTTCGTTTGCACCTGTTCCTTTGCGGGTTTTAAAAACCGCAACACCATTCACAATAACACCGAAAACCGCTATTATCACCATTCCGAAGCTGTGAACCTCTTCGGGATTTGTAAGCCTGTTTGCAGAACCTGCCAATATCACAATACTGCCTACAATCAATATACCCGAAGTTATTATGGCAGAAAGCAGACTATAACGTCTGTAACCGTAGGTATATTTGTCATCAGGTGATTTGTTTGAATATTTCTCCATAAGATAAGCAAAGCCAATTGCCACACAATCACCAAAATCGTGAATTGCATCCGATAAAATCGCAAAACTATTAGTTAAAAAACCACCTGTCAACTCAACAAAAACAAAAAACAAATTAAGAAAAAATGCCGTAAGTATATTTCCATCAGAATCGTTGTGCTTATGATGATGGTGATGATTGTGACCTTTTACAACACCTTCTTCTTTTCCGGTAATTCCTTTTGTTGTGTTTTTATTCATTTAAGTGCTCCACCGCCTTTTCAAAAATATCGTGCACATGATTATCTGCAATTGAATAATAAACAATTTTACCTTCTCTTCTGCTTTTAACAAGATTATTTTCCTTCAGCACCTTCAACTGATGAGATACCGCCGATTTTGTCATACCAAGAAGTGTTGCCACATCACAAACGCACAACTCATTTTGATTAAGAATCCACAGTATTTTTGTACGTGTGCTATCCCCAAGAACTCTGAACAAATTAGAAATGTCACTAAAGATTTCATCCGCAGGCATAGCTTTTTTTACCTTTTCTACTTCTGCACCGTGAATAATTCCGCAATCGCAACAAAGAATTTTTTTACCCATAGTTTACGCCTCCAACAGTTGAATATACATTCAACTGTTATTTTAAGCCGAAAATACCGCCTTGTCAATAAATATTTTGTCGATTTTTTGTTACATACAATTAACAATTTATTATTGAAATAATATGTTTTTTACAGTATAATATATGCGTATAACTATGTTTGGTTAATCAATCTATTATAGGAGGAATTACAATGCAAAAACGTATTTCAAAAGTTTTATTAACCCTTTTGGTAATTGTTATTCTTGCAGGTTCTTTCGGCACTTATTCCCTTGCCGCAGACGAATATAAGAATTGCAATGCAGCATACGGTTCAATTATCCCTACGGACAGCAGCTTAAGTGCTCCCCAAAAATCATATTCTTTTTCAGGAGATTCCGGTGTTTTTTACTTCATGCGAATAAGCAAAGGTAAACCTGATGCCTGGTTCTCTGTTGAAATCTTTTCAGATGCTCAATACACAACTCAAATAAGAAGCTTCAAGGATCAATACAGTGCAACTGCAAGTCGCAAGCCTCTTTCTGTTACATGGAATTTTAAAACAATTTCAAGCGGTACGTATTACGGAAGATGCTACACTTATTACCTCGACGGTGAAAATAAAATTATTGACACAAGCACTCTCACCACTTTCCAAATCAATATTAACCGTGTTGGTAAAAGAGAGGTTGTTTTAAAAACTCTCAAAAACACAGTAAACGGACCTAAGCTTACATGGGAAAGTGTACCAACTGCAATAAAATATAACGTTTACAGACGTGCTGAAGGCGAAAAAAAATGGAGCCTTCTCAAAACAGTTGGTGAAAACGTTACATCTTACGTAGATAAAACTGCAAAAAGCGGCAAAACTTACGCATACACAGTTAAATGTAACGATGGAAAATACAACAGTCTTTATAACAAAAACGGTTTAAAAACATATTTCCTCGCCCAACCTAAGCTTCAACCTGTAAGCGGCGTGAAGGCTGCCGGCTCTGCACAGATAAAGTGGAATGCAATTGCCGGTGCTTCCGGATACTATGTATACCGTACAGGCGGTTCCCTCAGTAGCTATAACTGGGAAAAAATTGCTACAATTAAAAACGGAAAAACAACAACTTACGTTGATACAAAAGCAACAAGTACAGACTGGAACTACACTTACACCGTAAAAGCTTACTACGGTAAACACACAAGTTCATACGACCACATCGGCGTAAACTTCAATTATCTTAAAGCCCCAAAAATAACTAAAGTCGGCACAAGCGAAAAAGGTATGTTAATACAATGGACTGCCGATGATGCAGATATCACAGGCTACTACGTATACCGCAAAAACGGTACATCCTGGAAAAAAATCGGTACCACAACAAAAAAATCCTTTGTTGACACAACTGCAGTATCAAACAAAACTTACACATACACAGTAAAGGCATATACCAGCACAAACGCAGGTGCTTACAATTCAAAAGGTGTTTCTTCAAAATTCCTTTCAGCACCAAATCTTCAATCACTCACCTTTAATTCAAAAAATCAAGGTATCCTCAAATGGGCAAAGGTTGACGGTGCAGCAGGCTACAAGGTATACAGAAAAGTTGACAACGCAAAAAGCTGGACTTTAATTTATACAATAAAGAAAGGCTCAACTACAAGTTATACCGATACCGTTGCAAAAAACAGTGGTTCAAAATACGCTTACACAGTCAGAGCCTTTGACAGCAAAAATCTTCACAGTGGATACAACGCTGCAGGTGTTTCAAATATATTCCTTGCAAAACCTGAATTTACTGCTGCTCAAATCAGCACAAACGACAATTCCCTTGCAATCAGTGTTAACTGGAATAAAGTTGCAGGTGCAACAAAATACAACGTTTACAGACGTGTTCCAGATGGAAAATGGAAGCTTCTTGCAAACGGCATTTCTGAACTTTCATTTACAGATACAACAATCAATAGTGGCGTAACTTACCAATACGCAGTAAGAGCATGCAACAACGGTGACAGTATAAGCGCATATCTTACAAAGGATGCTACTGCAATAAGCATCCCTACTCTTCTTAACGTGCTTATCGGCGAAAACGGTATCGACGTTAAGTGGACAGCTGTTGAAAATGCAACCTTTAAAGTTTATAGAGCTCCTGTAAACTCCGAAGATTGGATAGCTATTGCAACAACACAAGAAACAACTTATACAGACACAACAGAAGGTGCAACCTCAACATCCTATAAATATTGCGTAACAGCAAGTATTAAGGATTTTGAAAGCGCTAAGAGCAACATAATCACAAACACAACAGATATTTCTGCAGTTGCTACCTTTGATGCTGAAACAAAAGAAATTGTTATCACATGGAATTCTCCTCTTGCAGTAACCTTTAACGTAATCAAGGTTACAGGTGAAGAAGAGCCTGTTAATTTAGGTGACTTCACAGTTGAAATCCTCAATGGTAAAATTGCAGACGGAGTAATTGTAGAAGGCAAAGAGTACACCTACACAATTACTGCAAAGTCACCTGATAAGGTAAATGGTGTTGCAGTTGTTACTGCAAAATATCCTTACCCGCCTCTTGAAAAAGTAGTTTTAAATAACTACGCAGCAAATTACAATGACGGTGCTCCTATTTGTACACTCCAGTGGGCACAGGTTCAATTTGCATCAGAATATGTAATCCTTCGCTCACCTTACGAATCTGACAGCTACGAAGAGGTTGGCAAAGTTAATGCCGCAGATGCCGTAGATGGTATACTCACCTTCACAGATAGTATTTCCGAAGAAATCGCATATAAATACTGTATCAAAGCAACCTCTGCAGAAGACAGAGCATCTTCTGATTCAGACGAAACAGCTAAGATTATAGTATACAAACCTCTTGATGCCATAGCAGACCTTGTTGCAAAAGATGAAATCAATTTAGAAGGCAAGGTTGAAAACGCTATTAAAGTTACCATTTCCTGGTCACCAATAAAAAATGCCGAAACATATATTGTATATCGCAAAGCAGATGACGGTATTTTTGAAGAAAAGATAACAATTACTGTTACAGACAACACTCCAAATGAAACAGTTTTCATTGATGAGGATGCCGTAGCAGGTGTTCACTACACATACAGAGTTGTTGCCAGAGCCGAAAACAGAGACAGTTCAAGCAATACTGTTGATTGCTTCCGTCCTCTTCCGGAAAGCAACTGATATTCAGTTATAATAAAGGCGTGATGTTCAATGAACATCACGCCTTGTTTTTATGTTTATTTAAATTTCTTCAGGTAATTCCAAAATAGAGTTTGCTTCACCAAGCTCTATTTCTTCTACACCTTTAAGCTTTTTGCGTATAACATCATTACGATGACTTGCCTCATCAAGAGTTTTACCTGCTTCATCAATTTTCTTTTTAGCCTTTTCCAGCACGGTACCAAAGGTTTCGTACTGTGATTTTGCAGCAGCAAGCACCTTACGAACCTCATCTGCTTTTTCGTTAATTGCCATTGCCTTAAAGCCCATTGCAAAGGAATTAAGGAGTGCAGTTATTGTTGATGGTCCTGCAACCATAACGTTCTGAGCCTGAAGCTTTTCTGCGATTCCGCTTTTAGATGAAATAATCTCTGCATATAAACCTTCCGTTGCAAGATATAAAACAACAAAAGGCGTTGTCTGAGGCACACAGATATATTTTGTAATTTCCTTTGCTTCTGCATAAACTCTATCCTCTAAAGCCTTACGGGCAGCCTTGAGTGCAACTGCATCGCCATTATCTGCCGCTTCACAAACTCTTATGTAATCTTCTAACGGGAATTTGGAGTCAATAGGAAGATAAACATCCTCACCATCAGAATCACTTGACGGGAACTTAACTGCAAACTCTACCCTTTCCATATTATTTTTAGGAGAGTAGTTGCGCACGTAAAGACCTGGAATCGTCTGGTCAAGAATAGATTCAAGTTGAACTTCTGCCCACGTACCACGGGTTTTTACGTTACTTAAAATTCTGTTAAGTGAAGTAACGTTAGTGGTAACACCTTGAGAAAGCTCTTTCATTTCTCCTAAGGATTTATAAACATTCTGCAATTGCTCCGATACCGTTTTAAAGGAAGAATCAAGCCGTGTTGTAAGAGTGGACGTAAGCTTTTCGTCAACAGTCAAACGCATTTGCTCAAGTTTCTTTTCATTACTCTCCTGCATTTTTGCAATTGATTCATTAAGCACCTTTGACTGCTTTTCTGTATTTAATGCATTTTGTTCCTGAAGCATTTTCAGAGTTGATTCAATTTTTTCTGTGGTGTTAATACGACTTTCGTAATTTTCTTTAGTCATAACAGAAAGTTTCTCTTCAACTTTAGAAATAGCAAAAGCCGTTTCCCTGCGTGAATTCAAAGATTCTTTTGAAAATTCCTCTCTGTTACGACGAAATTCTTCGTGAATAAAATCGTTAGATTTATTACCTTTCAAAGAAACAACCAGCACAATGCAGATTATTGAAAGTACTACACTTATTACACCTAAAATAACAATTAAAGTTTCCATTATACTCCTTAAAAGTTTTGGGAAGCAGAATCCTTTTAATAATTAAAAGTTGCCACTTCCCACTAATTATATTTCTTAAAAACATGGTAAAGAACGATACGATTCTAAAATGCGACGCGGTACAAAGATGCGACGCTGTATGAAGATACTGCGAGCAGATTAAAACAAGTTATTCGCCAAATACGGGAAATTAATCCTCCCAGTCACGTGAACGCTCTACTGCCTTATGCCATCCTCTGAGCATCGCCTCACGTGTATCATTATCAATAAGAGGTACAAACACGCGGTCAACTTCACGTACTTTTTCTATTTCATCAAAATCTTTCCAGAAGCCAACAGCAAGGCCTGCCATATATGCAGAACCGAGTGCAGTTGTTTCTACAAGTTTTGGTCTGTTAACTTTTGTTGATGAAAGGTTTGACTGAATCTGAAGAAGAATATTACTTACAGATGCACCGCCATCAACACGAAGCTCACTCATAATAATGTTACTGTCTTTAGACATTGCTTCGCAAAGGTCAGAAACCTGATAAGCAATACTTTCAAGCACAGCTCTTGCAAAATGGGCACGGTTCGCACCACGTGTAAGACCAACAATGCAACCACGTGCATACATATCCCAATACGGAGCACCAAGGCCTGTAAAAGCAGGCACAAGATAAACGCCGTTTGAATCCTTTACACTTTCCGCAAGAAAATCACATTCACTTGGCTCGGAAATCATACGAAGTTCATCTCGAAGCCATTTTATAACAGAGCCCGCATTAAACGCACTACCTTCAAGGTCATAAGTAACTTTACCATCAATGCCCCACGCAATACCTTCAATAAGATTATTCTTCGAGCGCGGACGCTTATCGCCTGTGTTCATGAGAAGGAAGCAGCCTGTACCATAAGTATTTTTTGCCTGACCTGCATTAAAACAAGCCTGACCAAAAAGTGCTGCCTGTTGGTCACCGATTGCACCTGAAATAGGGATACCTGCAAGTTCTTTAAGTCCCGGTACATCCTCAGAAACATAGCCGTATACACAGCTTGACTCTTTAACCTCAGGAAGAATACTCATAGGTATGCCTAACTTCTGACAAAGATATTCATCCCAACAAAGCTTTTCGATATCAAAAAGCATGGTTCTTGCGGCATTGGAGTAGTCTGTAATATGAACCTGCTTATTTGTAAGGTTCCAGATAAGCCAGGTTTCAACAGTACCAAAAAGAAGCTTGCCTTCTGCGGCCAAAGTTCTTGCCTCAGGTACATTATCTAAAATCCATTTAATTTTTGTTGCACTGAAATATGCATCTATCAAAAGACCTGTATGCTCTTTAACGTATTCATCAAGCCCCTCTGCCTTTAACCTTTCACAAATAGGAGCGGTACGACGACACTGCCATACAATAGCATTGTAAACCGGCTTACCTGTTTCTTTATTCCAGAGAATTGTTGTTTCTCTCTGATTAGTAATACCAATTGCCGCAATCTCATCATGATTAATTTTTCCGTTTCTTAAGGCAACAGATAAGGAACGTAATTGAGAATCAAGAATTTCATAAGGATTATGCTCTACCCAGCCTGTTTTCGGATAAATCTGCTCAAACTCAAATTGTGCTTTTGATACAATTCTGCCTTTTTTATCAAAAACAATCGTTCTTGAAGACGTTGTACCTTGGTCAAGAGCGAGAACGTATTTTTTCATAAAAACACTCCTTTAATAAATCTTAAGCCAAAAGCTACATTACCATTCAAAATCACTGTAAATAACACTTGTAACCGTTGTATATTGAACGCCGTAAACCTCTACATTGAGTCTTCCGCCTTTAAGTCCTAAAATAGAACTTGCGATATAAGTATCATTTTCGTAATATGTTATATATCTGTAAAGACGATATTCAGTCTGAGAAATTTTTTCAAACTCCGCTTTAAGAACACAGTTCTGAATAGTCTTTTTAATTCCGTCTGTTGCGTTAGCACCAAAAACGTTACCGATAATATTTTCTGAATTCTCCTGAATAACTTGTGCATTAAACACGTCGTTATACGCAGTCTGACTGATATTTTCAAGCTCACAATCCGGTAAGCCTACTTCAATAACTACTGTCTCTGACGGGTCTATTTCATCATCTGTTGTACCTTTATAGCATTTAATTGCATATACCTCATCTGCTTTAAGGTGTGAAACATAATTTTCAGTTTCAACAGACATAGCATTATCACAGTTTTCACCTTTAATGCTTGGCTGAACAGTTTCAGGCTCCGACTCTTTAACAATCATATCCTGAATCAACGTTGCAACACTGGAAGCAGTTTCACCAACGGTAATTCCACTCAATTTTGCATTTGCAATTTTAAATCCTTGTACATCTGCAGTTTCATCTCTGCGGAATCCAGGCAAATTCACCTTAACGCTGTTAAGACCACCGTTAAAAAATTCTATTGCGGCATCTTCAGAAACAAACATTCCTGTTGTATCTGAAAATCCGTTTTCCATTTTTTCGTTCATAGGTTGGAGCTTTGCAAGATTTGCAAGAAATCTTAAGGTCTGACGAGCATCGTAAATTGTGATTACGCCATCGTTATTGACATCGCAACGTTCAAAAGTTGCATCATCCTTAATACTTGAAAGCCTTGCCGCTACTTTAAGAATTGACTGCGCATCTTCAAGTTCAATCTTTTTATCTCCATCGAAATCGCCGTACACAATTGATGTATCAAGCACTGCACCTGCAGTGAAATTCATGGCAAAAGCAGATAACATAATAGCAACACAAATTGTTATGCTTAAAATTCTTTTCATAAGTTTACCGCCCCTTTCATTTTATTGCATCAAGAATATCTTTTACTGAATCAAGAATATAAGTAGGCTTAACATGAGATTTCTTGTAATCCTCTAAGGTTGTTTCGCCTGAAAGAACAAGTATTGACGTTACACCTGCATTAATACCTGTTTTTACATCGGTGTAAATCCTATCACCAACCATTGCTATTTCTTCATACGGCACTTTTTGTGCCTTAGCAATAATATCTATCATTGTTCTGTCGGGCTTACCAAGAAATTTTGGTCTGCGATGAACTGCCTCTTCAAACATATTTGCGAAAGAGCCACAATCCGGCAGATATCTTCCGCCTTCAATAGGACAAACCATATCAATATTAGTTGCATAATAATCTGCGCCTGCATCAAGAAGGTCGCAAACCTTTGTTATTTTTTTGTAATCAAGCTCAGTATCATAACCTAAAAGAACAGTATCTGCCTCGTCACCTGTTTCATCAATAGTCACGTTATAGTTGCCTAATTCATTCTTAAGCGACTTTGTTCCGCATACGTAAATTTTACTTCCTTTTTTATTTTCTTCAAGGAACATACCTGCTGCCATACCTGAAGTAAACACATTTTCCTCTTCACATGGGAAGCCTAATTTACGCATTTTCTCTACGTAATCAAGTTTACTCTTGGAAGAATTATTTGTAAGAAAAATAAAATTCTTTCCCTGCTCCTTCAAGGTGAAAAGAAATTCCTTTGCACCATCAATAGGGTCATAACCTAAATTTACTGTTCCATCCATATCAAGAAGAAACAATTTAATATCTTTTAAATCTGCCATAAAATTACCTTCCGTAAAGTCTGTTTAAATAGTTGTATTTTTGTTTATCAATAAGTTCAAGCTGTTCTTTCGTTATACGGTAAGACCAGTTACCTTCTGCAACTCCCGGCACATTCAAGCGAGTATCGTTACCATAGCCCAACAAATCCTGTACAGGGAAAATAGTAAGCCCTGCGTTACTTGCCATAATTGTTTTTATTATGGCATCGCAACCTTTTTCATTCCACATTTCCGGTGGACAAGAACAATAATTCATTACATCTACTTTAATATCAGTAGGTGTTTCCCATAAATAACCGAGAAGAGTATTGTTATCGTGAGTGCCGGAATATGCAATACAATTGTTTATGTAATTATGTGGTTTGTGTGGAGTTTCACCGCCGAGGAAACCAAATTGAAATACTCGCATTCCCGGAAAACCACTTTCTTCTACAAGTTCAATAACCTCTTTTGTGATATCACCTAAATCTTCTGCAATGATAAGTTTATCTTCCGATACACTTTTTATTGCATTAACAAGTTTCATACCGGGACCCTTTACCCATTTACCGTTTCTTGCAGTTTTTTCTGTACCCGGTACTGCCCAGAAACTTTCAAACGCTCTGAAATGGTCTATTCTGATACCATCAAATAATTGTAAAGATGCAGAAATTCTATCTTTCCACCATTTATAATCTTCTTTTTCCATCTGTTGCCAATTGTAAAGAGGATTACCCCACAACTGACCGTCTTGTGCAAAATAATCAGGCGGTACACCTGCAACATCTGTAAGACGATTATTATCATCCATTAAGAAAAGTTGTTTGTTAAAATATACATCAGATGAATCAAAAGAAACGTAAATAGGAATGTCACCTATAATTTTTATATTTTTACTGTTAGCATATTTTTTTATTTCTTGCCATTGAGTGAAAAATTCGTATTGAATAAAACGCCAACCGAATTCTATTTCAGAATCAAATTCCGAGACTTCCCATTGAGGCCATTCTGCATTATTATTGGCATTTTTAAGTGCCATAAACTTACAGAAATCCGAAAGATGCTTATTAGAATCTATAAAAGCATTTACCTTTTGTTTATAATTATCATCTACTCTTTGTGAAACGCTAATAAGCAGGTTAACCCTTTCATTATTAAGCCTTTTAAATTCACAAGAATACGGCGTCTGCTGAACTGAAGCAGAAAGCTCCGATTGTGTGATTAAGCCTTTATCATACAAAGCCTTTAAATCTACAAAATACGGATTACCGCCAAAGGTTGAATATGATTTATATGGTGAATTGCATTCGTCTATAAGACCGAAGGGCAACACCTGCCAATACGAAAAACCGCATTGAGATAAAAAATCAACAAACTGTTTTGCTTCGGCACCAAAGCTTCCGCAAGAATAATCTCCCCAAAGGGAAGAAACGTGTAAAAGCACACCGCTTTTTCTATCCAAAAAAGAACACCTCAAAAAAATAAAAGATACTTATACATAATATATTTTAACATATATATTATTACATTGTAAATAGACAAACAGACGAAAGGGTCGCTCCATTTATGTGGAGTTTGACAAGAAAAACCGCTCCATTCATAAGAATAGAGCGGTTTTATTTTAAGTTTTAAATTATTCTACTGTTAAAACAGTTCTTAAACCATTTGCAATCAAGCTAACCATCCATGAGTCAAGAGCATTGATGTAACCTTCGTTACATACATCTGCCGCCATAAAGAAAACTGTTTCGTTGAATGAATCGTTTCCAACTGCAACATCAGTTACCTTTGTAACGTCCGCATCGTCAACATCACCGTCACCATCAACATCACCGTAGATAATAACTGTTTTAACTTCATAAACAACATCTGTATATTTTGATTTAAGAGTAATTGTTGCACCTGTACCAACAAGAGCATCATCAGAAAGAACGTTACCCTGGAAATCTTTGATTTCAACTGTAGTTTCATCATTCTGAAGCTCTGCTTTAATCTGAGCAACAGTTGTATTGTTATTAATACCTGTTACATATTCATCACCAAGAGCAACTGTGCTGTCCTCTTGAGCAACAAGCTTTTTATATTCTTGTGCAACTGTAAGAATAACGTTACCTTTAAGAATACTTTCTGCAGTCATGAACACGCCTTCGTTAAGCCAACCTACGTAAGCAAGAAGGTCTGTTGATTCAGGAAGAGCCGGTGCAGAAATTATACCAAATGCTGAGCCGTTTACATACTCAATCACTGCAAGAGTTTCACCATTCAAACCAAGGAATGTTACTGTGTAAATCTTGCTTTCTTCAAGAATTTCTTTCAAATCTTCAAGGTCAGATGTTGCATCATCAACAATTGCCTGGTCATCTTTTGAAAGGTCTTTATCAAGTGCAGAATCAACATTATTAACTGCATCCTTGTATGCATCAAATGCATCTTCATCATAAATTGGATTACCGTTACCGTCATCGTTTACGATAGAATCTGCTTCTGCCTTTGCATCGTTGTAATCTGTGTAATCTGCTTTTTCTTTTGCAGAATCAACAACATTCTGAAGATTTGATGTGATTTCATCAAGTGTATCCTGTTCTGATTCAGGAAGGTCTTTATCTGTACCTGCAACAATGTTATCAAGAGCATCCTGTGCATTCTTAACTGTTTCGTCTGTATATGTTCCATCAGGAGCATTTACGATATCTTCGAGAGCATCTACTACTTTATCAAATTCTGTGTAGTCTGCTTTCTTTTCTGCAGAATCAATTACATCCTGCATATTTTGTGTTGCACTGTCAATAGTATCCTGATTTACGTTGTTTTCACCAACAACCATATCTGCAGGAACTTTGTTTGCTTCTTCGAGAGCATCCTGTGCATTCTTAACTGTTTCATCTGTATATGTTCCGTTAGGAGCATTTACGATTTCTTCAAGTGCATCTTTTGCTGCATCGAAATCTGTATAATCTGCAAGCTTGTTTTCTTCAAGTGTTTCTTTCAAATCAGCAAGGTCAGATGTTGCATCATCAACAATTGCCTGATCATCTTTTGAAAGGTCTTTATCAAG
>JAZRKV010000025.1:0-44616 GCA_045646545.1 Acutalibacteraceae bacterium | reverse complement strand
CGACATGGCTACGATCCGACTTCCTTTCGCATATAATTCCTGACTGTTGGATATATATTCAGGATGACAACGTGAAGCTGGGAAGGTTACAGATATTCAATAACTGGTCACCTTATATGGTAAAAGACCCTGAAAATACAGTATGGATTGGCCTTGAATATTTCTGTAACGAAGGCGATGATTTCTGGGAAATGACTGACAAGCAATTCGTAGATTTCGCAGTCGATGAACTGGCAAAAATAGATGTTATCCATAAAGAAGATGTTAAGGACAGTGTACGCATCAAAGTAAAAAAAGCATACCCTGCATACTTCGGTTCATACAAGGATTTCCCTATTGTAAAGGATTTTCTTGACACTAAAAAGAATCTTTTCTGTATAGGCAGAAACGGTATGCATCGTTACAACAATATGGACCATTCTATGCTTACCGCAATAGAAGCAGTTAACTGTATACGCAATAATTCCTATAACAAGGAAAACATCTGGAACGTTAATACAGAAAAAGAATATCACGAAGAAAATAACCAAGAAAAATAACGTTTCATTTTTAAAAAAGTTGAACAAATTTTTTAACTTCTTTTTGTCAACAACTTTTTATCGTCGTCATTTTGTTACATTTTTCACAAAACTAATTGTGCATATTAAACAAATTCCACACGTTGTTTTTGACAAATTTATTAATTCAACAAATAAAATTCCGACAACCTTATTTGTGCATAGTGCACAAATAAGGTTGTTTTAGTTTGTGCAAATTCACTTGACAAATAAAAATAAAAATATTATAATTTGCTTGTAAATCAAAGGAAAGGAGTCCACAAATCATGGTAGACTACAACGAAATCAGAAATAAACTTCTTAAAGAAATCGAAGAAGAAAAGGGCTTTTCCTGGAGAAAGCTTGTAAAGATTATCGAACTTAATGGTCTTTACGGCGAAGGTAAATAATTTACACCTTCAATGCCAATAATAATATTCAAAAGACTATCGGCTTTCCCCTGTTATGCGCAAATCCGACCTTTTGAATTTTATATATATTTGTTTCATAAAAGCCAAAAAATTACCGCCTATTGCAGGCGGTAATTTTTTTGTATCAAAACTCATTTACATATTGAATAAAACTCTTTTTTAGATTATAATCGAATTAATAATTATAATTTCAGAAACAAGGAGATATAAATTATGGATTGTATTTTTTGCAAAATTGCCAACGGCGAAATTCCTGCAACAAAGATTTATGAAGATGAAACTGTTGTTGCCTTTAACGATTTAGAGCCACAAGCACCAACACATATTCTTGTTATTCCCAAAGCACACATTTCCTCTGCTGCAGAAATCACTGAACAAAACAGTGAAGTTATTTCCCACATATTTGAGGTTATCGCAAAACTTTCAAAGGATTTGAATATGGCAAACGGTTTCCGTGTTGTTAACAACTGCGGTGACAGTGCCGGCCAGACAGTAAAGCATATACATTTCCATCTCATGTCAGGCAGAGAATTCACCTGGCCTGCAGGCTAATTTTAAAAAAACTGATAAGGTATAACTATGAAAAGACCAATGCTCGTTACAGGTATAACTACTATTGTAATTTCTGTACTTTTACTTTTATTTAAAAGTGCATATACAATTGTTTTATCCGTTTCGGCAGTGGTCTTAATTTTTTATTTTATAAAGCACTTCAAACTACGCAAACACGTTATAATTCCTACGATATGTATTACTTCAATTCTACTCACTTTATCCTTACTTGCATATAACAAAACCAACGTAACACCATATTTAAAATTCGACCAAACAGAAAATACATTTTGCGGTAAAATAATTTCAACACCCAAAGAAATTAACGGTAATTTAGTTTTTGATGTAAAAGCAGATAAAATCGGCACCGACGAAACGAGTACCACAATCACCGTAAAAGTTCCTTACTATGATGATACACAGATTGCTCTTTATGATTACATTTGTATAAACGATGCTTATTTTTCAGTTACGAAGGATGAAAATCAGAATTACGCACTTACCGATATAAGCGACGGTTGCTTTCTGTATGCCTCTGCACACTCAGTTGAAGTTCTATATCAATGTCCAAAAACGCCAATTTATTACTGCCTTTCCTTTAAAAATATAGTTGATAAAACAATTTCAGACTATATGACAACTGAGCACGGTGCTCTTCTTAAAGGCATGATATATGGTGACACCTCTTCTTTATCCGAAAACGTTTCTACTTCATTCAGAAATAGCGGTATTGCACATCTTTTTGCAGTTTCAGGCTTACACACATCTTTATGGTGCGGTCTGCTTATAGCCATACTATCCTCTTTTAAAGTACCCGAAAAAATATCTTCTATTATATGCTTTAATTTTCTTATACTTTTCTGCATTATTTCTGGACTTACGCCATCGGTTATAAGAGCTTCAGTTATGATGACAATTATTCTGCTCGCACCATTTTTCAAGCGGTTGTCAGATGGTATCAACTCACTGGGCCTTGCAATCACTTGTCTACTTTTACATAACCCCTATATTGTTCTCAGTATAAGTTTTCAATTATCTGTTTCTTCAACATTTGGTGTGCTTATAGCACGTAATTTTTACCCAAAAATCGCAAAACTTACAAATAAAATAAACTATATCCCTTTAAGATTTTTTTCAACAAGCCTTATCAAATCTGTTTTAATAAGTTGCTTGGCATGTCTTTTCACTTTACCTGCATCCTCATACTATTTCGGTACACTTTGTACAATAGCACCTGTAACAAATATCCTGTGCGTTCAGCTTGCCTTTTACGGTATGATTATTGGTACAGCAGCAGTTTTTTTCACGTTTATCAAAATCCCTTTAATAAAAAGCTTTACCCTTCTATTATTTGATATTACCGAATTTATATTAAATATTGTTGTTCAGATTACCGCAAAAATCGGAGAATTAAAATATGCAACGATACCTGTTGATTCAAATTTTCTTTACCTTGCAATTTTGACGAGTGCTTTAATACTTTCCTTAGGCTACATTTTAGCAAAGTTTAAAAAGAATACCAATTTCTTAAGAATAACCGCCTTAGTTACTGCAGTTGAAATTGTAGCAATTACGTTTATACCTTTATATAACTCTCATTTCAAAAACACTGTTACGATTGCATCATGCGGTAACGGTATTCAACTCGTTATACGCTCAGGTCTGAATTATGCTTATATAGAAAATACAAGTGCCACCATTTCTACAAAAACAAAAAACGCGTTACCTGTGGCAACAAGTGAAGAACTGATGTTTTACGTGCCCATTTATTTATCAAAGACTTCTCTTTTAAATATTGAAACGATAAATAAAAATTATCATCCGCAAAATACAGTTATGCCATCATCATTAAGTAATTTTGCCAAAAACAATGGTATAAAACTTCATCAGAACACCAAACTTTCAAATCAAGGCAAATTCACCTTATCATCTGAAATAACTTTTGAAATCGTTGACACAACAGGTATAAAATATGTTATAATAAAATGTAATGGAAAAACAATGCTCGTTCATCTCCATGGTGAAACCGATTTTTACAAGGTACTTGATGATAATAATTGCTTTGTTGCGGTTTACAATTCCGTTATTCCGCAAAACACACCTGCCAATGCATCAAAAATCATTTTAAGTATAGACGAAAACTATAATCCTGTTGAATTAAAAAACTTCAATTCACGCAACAATACACCTGTTCACGTAACCGCAACAGACGGTAATGCAGTTATATATTTTTAGAGAGTGAGATTATTATGGCACAGTTTATCGAAGAATCTTTAAAAAAGCATATTAAAGACGGTAGCTTTTCCCGTGTATACCTTATTTACGGTAACGAAGGCTACCTTAAACAGTACTATGCTAATTTAATCTGCGAAAAAACAGTTTCTAAAGATTTTGAAGATTTCAACTTAAAAAAGCTTGAGGGCAAGGATACGTCCTTAAGTGAAATATACGATTGCATATCCGCTTTTCCTATGATGAGTGAATACACATGCACTCTTGTAAAAGACTATCCTTTAACCGATTTCATTGGTGACAGAGGCAAAACAGATAGCGAGTTCGAAGACCTTATTTCAGATATTCCTGAAAGCTCAGTGCTTGTTTTCTGGATGGACACCATAGAAGTTGACGAAAAAAATGCCAAATGGTCAAAGCTTATTAAGTTAATTGACTCTGTTGGTGCTTGTGCCAAAATCGACAAACGTACACGCTCCGCCCTTGAAAAACTGCTTATTTCTTCTGCAGCAAAAAAGGATTGCACCTTGTCAAAAGAATGTGCTCAACATATAATTAACCTTGTAGGCGAAGACATGGCAACACTGCAAAATGAACTTAATAAAGTTTGCGCTTTTGCCAACAGCGGTGAAATAACAAAAGAGCATATAGAAAAAACCGTTATAATTTCAGTAGAAGCGAAAATATTCCAACTTTCTCGAATGATAGTAAACGGTCAGGCAGACAAAGCCTATGAAAATTTAAGCAACTTATTCAAATTACGTGAAGAACCGATTATGATTTTAGGTGTGCTTTCAAAATCCTTTGTGGATATGTACAGGGTAAAAGCCGCTAAAGAAGCAAACACATCCTACTCTGCTCTTGCAGATATTTTTCCGTCAGCATATAAAGGGCGTACCTTTATTTTAGATAATGCCGCAAGCGACGGTTCACACTACACTATCACTCAGATTAAAGATGCGCTCAACATTCTTTCCGATGCAGACAGAAGACTCAAATCAACAAACGAAGACGGCAAAATCATTCTTGAAGAAGTAGTTTTAAGGTTGTTAAGATTATAATGATTGTCATTTGTCGAAACGCTGTCGCGTTTCACAAAAGCCGATTTTATCGGCTTTTAGCAAAATTGATTTTTATTAATTCAATTTTGCATTACACTCATTGAAAGGATTTTAGTCGAATTTTCTTTGAAAATTCGATACCGAATATATGATTTGGTATCGAAACAGTGTAGTTTTACACTGTTTCGACTAACTATAATCGTTATAATGATTAAAATAGATAAAGTAATTATCGTTGAAGGCAAATACGATAAAATCAAGCTTTCCTCCATAGTAGATGCAATTATTATTGAAACAGACGGCTTTGCTCTTTTTAACAATAAAGAAAAGCAAAAGCTTATACGTCGTCTGGCTCAAACAAAGGGCTTGCTTATATTAACCGACAGTGACTCTGCCGGTTTTAAAATCCGCTCATTTATTAAAGGTATGGTACCTGCAGAGCAAATCACAAATGCCTATATCCCTGATATTTTCGGCAAAGAAAAACGCAAAACTGAAGGCTCCAAAGAAGGCAAATTAGGTGTGGAAGGCATAAAGCCTCAGGTTATTATTGAATCTTTGGAAAAAGCCGGTGTATTTTGCGAAACAACAGATTACTCAGAAAAAAAGCAAATCACCAAACTTGATTTGTATGAAGATGGTCTGACAGGTAGAGAAAACAGTGAAATCTTACGTAAAAAACTTCTGAAGCATCTTGATTTACCTGAAAAATTATCATCAAATGCACTTATTGATATACTGAACACATTTTTAACTTTTGAAGAATATAAAAAAGCAGTAGAGGAAATTAACAATGGTTAATAAAAACGACGATATAAAACTTAATATAACCGGTTATACCTCTGAAGGCGGTGGCGTTGGCAAATATGATGGGCAGGCAATTTTTGTTGAAAATACCGCAGTCGGTGACGAAATTCTGTGCCATATCATTAAAGCTAAAAAGAATTACGCTATTGGTAAAATCTCAAAAATCATAAAGCCTTCCAAAGCACGTATAGAACCTGAATGCAGTTGCTTCAGAACGTGTGGCGGTTGCTCTTATTGTCACATTACTTATGAAGAAGAGCTTCGCCTTAAAGAACAGAAAGTAAAGGATGCATTTTTACATATTGGTGGTTTATCACCTGAATTTGAAAAAATAATCCCATCCCCTTCTCTTACACGTTACCGTAACAAAGCCCAATACCCTATAAAAAGGGAAAACGGTATACTCAATATCGGTTTTTACGCCAAAAAAAGTCATCGTGTAATTGACGGTGGTGACTGTTTATTACAACCAGAAGATTTTACTCAGATAACAGAAATTTTCAGAAATTATATAAACAAAAACAACGTCACAGTTTACAGCGAAACCATAGGCAAGGGTCTTATACGACACCTGTATTTACGCAAAGCCTTTAAAACACACGAGATTATGGTTTGCGTTGTAATCAACGGCAATTCTCTACCTTTTGCAGATGCCCTTATTGATGATTTAAAAGCCGTAGACGGCTTCAAAACTCTTGTGGTAAACAAAAATTACGATAACACAAACGTAGTATTAGGTGACGAATCTGAAGCAATTTACGGTGATGGCTACATCACAGATATTCTTTGTGGTGTTAAAGTAAAAATTTCTCCCCAATCTTTCTATCAAGTTAACCGCGACGGTGCAGAAATACTTTATAACAAAGCATCAGAATATGCTGATTTAACCGGCAACGAAGATATACTTGACCTTTACTGCGGTACAGGAACAATCGGACTTTCAATGGCAGACAAGGTTAAATCACTTATAGGTGTAGAAATTGTTCCTCAGGCAATTGAAGATGCAAAACAGAATGCACTTGTAAACAACATCACTAACGCTCGTTTTATTTGTGCAGATGCCGCAAATGCCGCTATTCAATTAAAAGAAGAAAATATTAACCCTAATGTTATAATTCTTGACCCACCAAGAAAAGGTTGCAGCGAAGATTTACTTAACACCGTTTCGCAAATAGCCCCAAACAAAATAGTTTATGTTTCCTGTGACCCTGCAACATTAGCAAGAGATGCAAAACGTCTTTCCGCTTTGGGCTACACCGTAAAAAAGGTTACGCCTGTTGATATGTTCCCTCGCACCGCTCATGTGGAGACAGTCTGTCTGCTGTCGAGAAAGTAAATGTGTATTTAATAGAGGAGTTGATTTTATGGGATTATTTGATGTCTTTAAGAAGAAAAAAGTAGAATTAACTGAAGAACAACAGAAGTGGAATAAAATGTGGGACTTATGGGCGGAAGGAGAAGCGATTTCTCCGTATGCTGAATTGATGACTTATCAAGGTGAAATAAATAATGGTGGTCACGATCAATATTTTACGAATGTCGAAAACACAAGTGACTTACAAAAAGAAATGTCTGAATTAGTGAATATTTTGCCGAAAAAATTAATAAGCAACTTACAAAAGGCATATGAGGCGTATTTGGTTTTAGAAGAAAAAGAGGAAGATGAAAAAGCCGAAGAAATTTTGGAACTGTGCGATGATGTGTTCTATGAAAATGAAGAAGAAATAAATCGCATATTGGAAGAGTATGCTGCAAAAATGGAGTTATAAAAGGTCGATATGTTCCCTACAACGGTTGGGGTGGATATGTTTCCGTCAACGTATGTTAGCAATTTCATTGCTACAACCCACGTAGAAAGCGTATGTTTATTTAACAAAAGCATATAAAATCACTAATAATAAAAAAATCCGTTTCTGATTAACCAGAAACGGATTTTTTACTTTTATTTTATTTTTTATGGTGACGATGTTTTCTACGGCTTGAGCTACCATAGTAGTAACTACTGTTACGGCTACCATAATAGTAAGATGAGCCGTAGTATCCGCCGTATCTACCTGAGAAGTAACCGCCAGATTTGGCAGCACTTAATTTGAGTGTGCTTGTACCTGCACGGTTGTAGATGCAACCTAAAATGTCAGCCTTCGTTGTCATAATATCGCTTAAAGCATATTCAATCTGACGAAGAGCAACTCTTTCTTCTGCAGTAACGAAAATCATTGTATCTGTGTAGTTAGCAACAATCGCAGCATCGGCAACAACACCTGCAGGAGGACAGTCGATAATAACATAATCGAAGTTTGCTTTTGCAGTTTCAACAATTTTGCTCATCATTGAAGATGCAAGAGTTTCTGATGGGTCCGGCACTGCTGCAGAAGCAACAAGAAGATAAAGATTGTATCTTTCAATATACTTAACAGATTCCTCGAAAGTTTTGTTACCGTTAACTATATCGTATACACCTGTTTCGCCTTCAAGAGCAATACCTAAAGTTTTGCAAACTGCAGGCTTTCTGAGGTCGGCGTCAATAAGGAGAACAGACTTGCCACTCTTTGCAAGTGAAAGTGCAATATTTGAAGAACAAGTTGTTTTACCTTCGCTTTCTGTTGAGCTTGTTACGGCAAATACAGAGAAGCCTTTTTTATGCTTTGCATTTTCAATTTTAGTTCTTACAAGCTTAAAGGTTTCAATAAACGGAAGACCAACGTTTCTGTCAGTAATAAGAAGACGTGTACGGTCGTTTTTATTTTTAGATTTAATATCTGAAACAGTTGCAAGAATATCAATATTAAAGTTATTTTTAATATCGTCAGTTGAAAGAAGCTTGTTCTGAATCTTATCTGTAACAAGAATAATGCAAACTGCAAGAGCAGTACCTAAAATAAAGCCGATTGCAGTATAAACTACAACTGAAGTATCAGGAGCAAGCTGAGCTTTTGTAGCACTATCAGCAACAGTAATGTTTGCAGTTGGGAAAGCGTCTGAAACAATATCCTGGTAAACACCCTGAATTGCCGTTGCAACGTCATAAGCAAGCTTTTCATCTGTACTGTTAACAGATACAGTAATAAGAGTTGTATCTTGACCGATGTCAACGCTTATCATACTTCTTAAGGTTTCAACATCGTAATAACCGTTTTTATTTTCAACCTCTTCCTGGATTTTAGTAATAAAGTCATTACCCGTCTGAAGAAGTGTCTTAAAGTTGTTTGCAATGTAGGTAGAAGCCTGAGCATCACTGGCAGTAATATATGTAGCCGCAGCGCCTGCAACATCCCTGTCCTTATTGGAAACGTTAAAAATGATTTTTGAGGTGAAGCTGTCACGGTAAGTTGCCTTTGCAATTGCAAAACCGGACACAGAAAAGATTGCAACAAAAATAACTATGAGCCACCATTTAGAAATTATCTGGCGCATGAATTTAAATATAAACTCAAGACCGATTTCTTCTTCGGTAGTTCTTTTTTCTTCGTATGCCATTAGTATTCTCCTTTAATAATTCATATATAATATATGATATCATAATTTAAACCCGACTACAATACTTTTTTTGAAATTTAAAGTCCATTTTTTCTTATAAATTGTACAAAAATGTCCTTTTCATGTTGAGATACGTTTTCCGCTGTTTTGATTTCCTCCTGAAAACTCTTCTTTGAAAAAATCGCACTGAAAATACGCAAAAGCCATACAATCGGCAAAAAGAACGGAAACTTATTTAAAATCGGATATCTGGGCTTTAATTTATCTATTGAAGGAAACGCCCTTGCAACTACAAACGAAAATTTACTTTCGTTATATTCCCCTCTTAAAATACCACTGAGGTATTGGTTTGTTTCATTACCGTAAACGCCACTAAGAATTATATAACCCGAAAGCTCATCAAGCTCCTCTGATTTTTCTCCATCACCGAACCAATATTCCGAAAGCAAATCCATACGCTTGCAGAATTCTGTAAGCCCTGTATTTTCAAGATTACTCTTAAGTATACAGTTATCACACAGCGGCTTTAAAAATTTTTTCAAATAATAGTGGTCAAGCACGTTACGTATACCTGTACCCGCAGTTTCAAAATGATGAGCACAATGAGAAAGTATATACACGTAAAAATCCTCATTAGTCATATTCATTTCACAAGTACCGTCTACCCTTTGTAATCGTGAAAAAGCACCTTTATAATACTCGTAGCCCTTGTCATAATCATATTTAAGTTCCTTGTGTATTTCCACATTCAAAAACGGCTTTTTTATATAACCAACATCTTTATCATCACTTATGGAATTAGGCATGTAACCTCTGTTTTTAAGAATTTCCTCTGCAAGAGAAATTTTTTCTTTATCAACCCATACATCCATATCAAGCATAAATCTTGTTTCAGGAATTTTATAATATCTTGAAAGCTTATAGCCTTTCAAAAAACAATGGTCTATATTGTTTTTTGTAAATTCTTCAGAAAGCTCTTTTTTCTCTTTCATTTGTGTTTCATAGCGCATTGAAACCTTAAAAAGCTCTTTTTTAAATTTAACCTTTATCTCTTCAGGAGCGCTACTTTTGAGCACAAAGCTTGCAATAATCGGCGTTACCCTGTGCATTTCAGAAAGATTATAAAGTTTGTTAAAATCAACATCAGCAGGCAATGAAAAATCATTACCTGCTAAATCTGCTTTTATTATCTCCGTAATAATTCTACCAACGGAAATTATCTGATTTGTAACATTAACTTCTTTCATCTGAACAACTCTCTGAATTTATAATTCAAACGTCTTAAAGGATATCTTTTTTTAACATTATTAACGTACTCTTGCTTATGCTTCAGATACGCCTCATCATTAATATCCACAGTTTTGCCGTCAATAATCATACTACATACAACGCCGATAATATTTTCGTCTTTAATGCCGTACTCAAGAATAAATTGATTGTCACCGCACAAAACATATCCATCTTCATTCTTAGCCACAATTCTGTGCAAAACAAAATGACCGTCATCGCGTCTGTACAACGGTATATCACCTATCTCAAGGGGAAAAGACGGTTTTTTTATAAAAACGTAATCACGCTTCTCATAAAGAAGCGGATTCATACTTGTTCCCGTTATGGGAATTTTAAACGTTGTATTTCGCCCGAACGCCTCTTCAATAAAAGGAAGAAACGCGGCTAAATTTAATTTAGTTTTATCCATAAGCGTATCTGTTAATAATCAATGAGGATTTTACACCATAAATACAAGGCTTATACTTAAGGTGCTACCCATCACTTATTCTTGTATTATACCTAAACCCTTCATTTTCTCAATAAGGTTTACAAGGTCTGTTTTAAGAAGCTCCTCAGGAGCGTCGTACTTTGCTTTAAGCGTTACAAGTATATCATCAAAGTTTTTGCCTTCTTCAAGGCATTTCCAAATAACTTCTGCCGGACCATTAAGAGTAATCATACCCTTTATACGTGCTGCATCTTCTCCAACAGGCACCACCACAGGTGACCCTGCAATAGTTTTTAAAATAAAATTATCATTTAATTTCATATTTATACCTACTCATTTGTTACACTTAATGACATTCAGGACAAGAGCAAATTACAGTTCCGTCCTCGAAGATATAGTAGTAATAGTTCTCGCCTTTATCAGGGTCAGAAAACGGACAAACCGGAATCTCCTGGTTTGCAAGAAACGTGTAAAACTCTTCATTTTCCAATTTCTTTTTCTTAAGATGATAGCCATGAACAAACCCATCTTCATACTCTTTTATATTAGATGGTCTGTATCCGCCTCTGAGGTCACCTAAGGTAAAAGCTATTTTACCGGAAATCTGTTGGCTTTTTATAAGCACAAAGCATTCCTTACCATCGTATGCATCGTCAGAATTACCTTCAATATCATCGGCATCATACGTTGTTTTATGGTCACTCTGAACATTTGAAAAATCAATGGCAACTGTTTTAGGCACAATAACCTTACCTTCGTCATTACGCTTGTATTGCATAGCACCGCTATCAAACATACCATACATTGCTTCCTCAACCTGAGCTTCAATAACGACACATTGACTTTTACAGTCATTTCGTGCTTGTTTTTTATAGCCGGAAACAAAAACCGGCACTGCAACTGCAGTTAAAATACCAAGCACAATAACGACAGTCATCAATTCAACTAAGCTGAAGCCTTTTTTCGATTTTAAAAGTCTGAAGAACATAATATCACCTCATACTATATCTAATTATATATTATCACATAAACTATTTAAAAGCAACATTTTATTGAATTTGACCAATAATATCCCATCAAAATATTTTAATACAAAAGAAAAAAACCTCTCGGTTACCCGAGAGGTTTTTATTGTAGTTAATCAGAATTAATCGTTAACTGGAAGAACGTGGTCATTAGTTGAGCTGTTACATACTGTATCAACCTGTGCTTTTGAACCGTCAGCTGCTGTAGAAACTTTAATTGTAACTGTGTTGCCTGCTGCACCTGGGCAGAAAGGAACAGTTTTGAAGAGAGCTTTGATATCAGCGTCTGTAAGGCTTTCTGTTGTGATGCCCCAGTCTGTGAAATCCCATTCACCGTCATCAGCGTTTTCAGCTGTTGTGATAACGATTGTTTTTTCAGTTGTGATAGCAGCGCCTGAAAGCATTACTGCGTTACCAATTGAAGAAACGATTTCTCTCTGGTTACCGATACATGTTTTCTTCTTTGCGTTAGCTGTAACTGCTGAGTAAATCGGAACAGCAACTGCAACGAGGATAGCCATGATAACAACAACGATCATTAATTCAACGAGGGTGAAACCCTTTTTGCTCTTTAAAAACTTAAACATTTAAAGAACCCCTTTCAATAATTAAATTATTTGTTAATCAACGGAACGTAACCGTTTCGGATATTTCCGTAACCGTTCCGTAACTTACAACCATATATTAGCATACGTTTTTACGTTTGTAAACACTTTTTTTGTAAAAAAATACTAAAAATCTTACATTTGTTACATTTTGACAAAACACTCCCGAGTCCATTTGTGCAAAATATAATATAAAAAAGGCACTTGCATATTTTTTATACATTATTCTATATTCACAAATGCCATATACTATTACAAAAAGATGTTGTAATCAAATTACAACATCTTTTTTTGAATACTTTTTTTGAATTTTATTTATTATTACAAAATATGCAGGGATAAGGAACACAACTGCAGCAATCCACGCAACCGGATTAGCAACGCAGGCAGCAGAATACCCCATAGAATTTACAAAACCGAAGCCCATAACCGCTCTTGCCACAAGTTCAAACACACCCGCAAACATGGCAACTGAACTGTATCCAAGACCTTGAATGGAGTTCCTGAATAAAAACAGTATTGAAAGAATAATGTAAAAATAGCTACCCATATTTATATACTGCTGAGCAAGGTCTATTACAACACCTGATTGTTCACCATTAAGGAAAAGCAATGATATGTACGGACCGAGAAATTGTGCCACAAAGAACGCAATCGCCGTATATACACTTGCTATAAAGGTACCTCTTTTTACACCCTTTTTAATTCTATCAATCTTTCCTGCCCCAAGATTCTGACCGCAGAATACAGTCATTGTAGCACCTATTGTTTCTGAGGGCAGCATTATCATAAGCTGAGTTTTACCACCTATTGTCACTGCAGCTATTTTATCTACACCAAGATCATTCACACAAGACTGAAGCATAACAGAGCCAATGGCCGTTATAGAGAATTGCAAAGACAAAGGCATGCCGTTTTTAATCAAATTCTTAATACAATTAAAATTTAATTTTCTTGAATCCTTAGTTACCTTGAGTATAGGAAAACGTTTAATAACGTATATTAAACATAACACACCTGAAACAAATTGTGAAAAAACGGTTGCAACTGCGGCACCTTTCACACCCCAGTCATAAACCTTCATAAGCACAACGTCAAGCCCTATATTAAGAATAGATGAAAAAATAAGAAAATACAACGGTGTTTTTGAGTCACCTAATGCCCTTACAAGACTTGCAAGTATATTATAAAGCATTGTAGCACCGATACCTGCAAAAATTATAATGATGTAATCGTGCGCATCCTTATATATTTCCTCAGGTGTATTTAAAAGATAAAGGAGTTTATCTGTTGCCAAAACTGCAACGACAGTAATTATAATCGCAAGGAAAATGGTTAAATAAATAATATTTGCAACATATTTTTTCAAACCTTTTTCATCTTTTGCACCAAACCGTTGTGCAACCGGAACCGTGAAACCTGTACAAAGACCAATAACAGAACCAATAACAAGAAAATTCAAAGAGCCAACCGAACCAACTGCAGACAAAGCCGTTTCATTAACGAATTGACCAACCATAATAATATCTGCCATGTTATAAAATTGTTGAAAAAGGTTGCCTAACATTAATGGTAAACAGAATTTTATAATACCACTCATAATAGGACCGTTTGTTAAATCCTTTGTAACATTTCTGGCCATAGTTTCACCTCCAAAACAAAAACAAGGGTATCACAAAGAGCTCATTTTGTCAATTAATCACACAAGAAAACTGCCCGAAAACTTTTGTTTTCAGGCAGTTTAATTTTACTTGATATTTTTAGCAGGAACAATACTCTCTTCAGATGCTTGGAATGTAATTGTTACTGTATCACCCTTATTGAGAATAACAACGTTTTGTGCTGCAGATGCAGAAATTGTATAGTATACGTTCTTTTCATCAAGAGCAATATAATAAACACTATTGCCATTTACAACTGCTGTTCTGATGTCTGTAATTACACCTGTAACTGTTGAATCAGGTACCTCTACCTCAGGTGTATCTGAATCCTGAGGAGCTTCATCACCGTAATTAATATTAATTACTTTACCTGTGCTCTTCTTAACTATTTTTACGTAATTTTCAAGGCAATTAACAAGGTCAGGCTCAGCATCATTTTCACTTCTTACAGCATCCTGATATCTCTCAACACTAACCATAGCGTAGCTCTTAACAACGTCGCTATCCTTAAGCGCCATAAAGTAGGTTGCCTCACCGTCAAGGTTTAAAAGAATAGGGAATGTTGCAGTCCAGGATTTATCACGAACAATCGCTTCCGCAGAGGTCTGAGCACCGCTTTCGGTTGTACCTGCAATTCTTTGGAACACAGCCTCTTTTGTACGTTGGTTGATAATAGCAAAGCCGATAATAGAATCGTCATTTGTTACAGAGGTAACACCTGTATAAAGCCAAACGTCACCGTTACTTGCAATACAGCTGGAGCCGGTTGTTGTTACACGAACGTCTTCCTGACCGATATAGCTGTTAATGAAGCCGCCTCTGTATTTACCATTGTAATTATACTGTTTAACAAGAAGGTCCTCTGAATAAATCTGGTCAATCCATGCAAGGTCCTCATTTTCTCTGATTTCCTTGATAGAATATTCTTTAATATCATTCTTATCGCAAGCGTTAACAAGCACAACACCTATAACGTCTTCGCCACCAAGAAGACCGATTTTCTTATCAATTCTTTCACATACCCAAACAGGCTTACCCTCATCATCAATTTCAAGCGAAGGCACACCGTACATATAAGTAGGATGCTTAAATCTCAAAACACGGTCAAGACGCTCGTTAAGGTATTCACCTGTGGAAACCTGAATGTTGGAAAGTCCCTTATCAGAAAGGTCAACAACTTCAGCCTCTTGAGTGTACATATTAACTGCAATATATGCAGGTATACCCTCTTCAGTATTTTTAAGCCACTTAAATACGTCACCATATTTAAGAGGGAAAATTCTGTATGGGTTACCGTTATAGTTAATTTGTGTTGAATAATCAGCATCAATAACAAACTGTGATATTTTTTCAAGCTCACCAAGTTCTTTGTTTGCAAGAGCAAACGCCGCATCCTTATCAATCATAGGAACACTCTTGAAATCTTCAATATCTGTTATTGTTGTAATGCTTTCGCCTTCGCCAAAATTTGTTTCGGTTACATTAATAATGTTGCTGTATGCTTTTGCACGGAAAAGCGGTGCAGAAACAAGATAACCTATAACAAGAATAACAACAAAAACAAGAGCAATTATAAGCGGTATTTTTGCTTGTTTTTTAACGTAAGGAATATACTCCGGCTTCGCAATAGCCTTTGTAACAATTGCAGTAGCCACAATATAAATAAAAACAACAATACCAACAAAATAATAAAGCTCCATCGCTTTAAAATTCAATGCAGGTAACATAAAATAATAGGTAATTGCCGCGCCTATTAACGTTATGATAATTGAAATAATTAACTTAAGACCTTTTTTATCCGGTGGAATAACAATTTCTTTTGGTGTACCCTTACCGGAAAAATCAACTTTAATCGGGTCCATTACGTCAACTCCTTTATAAATTATATACCAATCAATTATATACTATACTCCATTTAAATACAAGCATTAATTTATTAATAAACCTGCAATTAAATTACTGTTTTTCAAGTTTCCAGTCGGAAATTGATACATAAGGTTCAACTGTGTCGACACCTGACACGTCGTCACTTACTGATATAACATTTTTTCTATAAAAAAGCGGTATAAACGGAACCTCTGTTTCAAAACCTTCAACGAAGCTTGTAACACCTTGTGTTCCATTTTTGTATTCCTCATACTCTGCATAGTACTCTTCACGTACACCGTAAGCAGTAGCACCGTCTTTTTTGAAAAAACTGTCAATATTATAATTATACGGCAAAGATGTTTCACCGATATACAAACCAAAAAGCCCCTCACTTAATGCAAGTTCAAACTCTTCCTGAGTTGCCTTTTGCGTAATAGTAACACCAAAGCCCAATTCAACCAATGATGCTTTTAAGTTTTCGGCAACAACAAGTTTATACGGATTAGCCGTACAAACAAGAATATTCACATTTAACGGAACACTGCCGTTTGTACGTACACCGCTATCATTAAAAGAGTCAAAGCCATTGCGTTCAAGAATAGAAACTGCCTTTTCTTTTTCACCTGAAAGTGACGGAAGATTAGTCGAATCCAATTTATAAAATTCTGTTCTGAATGGTGTAACCGCCGCCTCAGTCTGACCAAGGTAAGATGAGGATGCAATGCTTGTTCTGTCAATACCGATGTTTATGGCCTGTCTTACCCATGAAATTGACGTTACTGAGCCTGCCCATTGAGAATTAACACCAACGTAAACGAGATTATTTGTATCTTGCGAAACAGTTTTAGAAGAAAGGTTCACATATTCGCTTTTGCCCAAATCATTTTTATAAATACTTATATCCTTCGCTTTAAATGAATATATAGGCCCTGCAAGACCCGCCATATCCCAAAGAGTTATTTGTTTATTCCAATCCTCACTATAATTTCTGTGATGAGTATTTACCTGCAGATATGTTTTATCTTCAATAAACTCGATTTTATATTTACCGCTACCTATAACCTCATCGCCGGAAGCTCTGATAACAGGAAAATTAAGCACATTCATTGCAAAAGGCTCGTCGGATGATAATATAAACTTAATATTATAATTATCCACAACCTCTGCCGACGTTATTTTAGAAAGTGATGCACTATAATATTCATTTTCTTTTGCTTTTTCAAACGAGCTTTTTACATAATTCGCAGTAAGCTCAACACCATCAGAAAACTTTACACCGCTGGCAATAGTTACAACCACTTCATTTGCACTTGTGGTGCCGCTTGTTGCAAGAAGCTTTTTGCCCTTACCATCTCTTGTAGGAGTATAAAGACTTTCAAAAACAACAGGAATCAAATCCCTGTTCATACTGCTTTTTGAAACATACGGATTAAAACTGTCTGCCGAAGTATACGGCAAAGAAATATCAGACTCCATCATTTCTGTAGGTAAAACATATTTTTCAGTTTCAGTAGGTGTATTTTCTGTTTTACCACAAGCAGAAAGCATAAAACAAAGAGTTATTATAAGTAAAACGGCTATTATTCTTTTACTCACCTTATATCTACCCTTTCTATACTTAGTGCCTTTCCTGTTTTTTCATCAATATCAAGCAACACACCATTTATAAAATATTCGCCTGATGCATTCTCAAACTTAACAGGTGTATTTGTTTTGAATTTTTTTATGGTTAGTGATGGTTCAATACCAAGTACTGATTGAACGGGACCACACATACCTACATCAGTAATATACGCAGTACCCTTTGGCAAAAGCTGTTCATCTGCAGTCTGAACATGTGTATGTGTGCCCAAAACTGCTGTAACCTTACCATCAAGATAAAAGCCCATAGCACGTTTTTCTGCAGTAGCCTCTGCGTGAAAATCCACAACAACTATTTTGCAGCCATCAATTTCCTTAAGAGCATTATCCATCTCA
The DNA here is from genome assembly GCA_045646545.1 of Acutalibacteraceae bacterium. GTDB lineage: Bacteria > Bacillota > Clostridia > Oscillospirales > Acutalibacteraceae > DTU089. The sequence goes on along the minus strand of JAZRKV010000025.1, from coordinate 26,663 downwards.
TTAAAGGGATTGCCTAAAGGTTCACTATATACTGTACCCTGCATATTAATAACAGCAATCCTGTATCTGCCTTTATCTATTATGCCCACGCCTTTCCCCGCTACTCCGCAAGGAAAATTATAGGGCCTCACAACACAAGAGGTTGAGTCAAGAAACTCTTCAATCTCTTTTCTTTTAAACGTATGATTACCTAAGGTAATAAAATCAACACCACTATCAAGAATCATATCGATTGATTTCGGTGTTACACCGTTACCCTGTGCAGAATTTTCACCATTGGCAATACAGACGTCAACATTATTACTACGCTTATAAGCGGGTAACTTTTTCAATAAAAAGTCGCAACCACCCTGACCTACTACATCACCTAAAAAAAGTAAGCGCATAAATTTACCATCGTTTCTATATATAAATTATTTTCATCAACTTAAAAGCGGAACCGCCATAGTGTGAAGGTTCCGCTTTTTAGGATTAATTATTTTGCAAAGTCAATTGCTCTGCTTTCTCTGATTACGTTAACTTTAATCTGACCTGGATATTCCAGTTCACCTTCGATTTTCTGTACAATATCTCTTGCAAGAAGAACCATCTGGTCATCGGATACAGCGTCAGGCTTAACCATAATACGAACCTCACGACCTGCCTGAATAGCAAAAGCATTATCAACACCAGGGAATGAAGTTGTGATTTCTTCAAGTTTCTGCAAACGTTGAATGTAAGACTCAATATTTTCACGTCTTGCACCCGGTCTTGCTGCAGAAATAGCATCCGCTGCCTGAACAAGACAAGCAATAATTGTTTTTGCCTCAACATCACCATGGTGCGCCTGAATTGCATGAACAACCTGCTCATTTTCTTTATTTTTACGAGCAACCTCTACACCCAATTCAATGTGTGTACCCTCTTTTTCATGGTCAAGAGCTTTACCGATATCGTGAAGGAGACCTGCACGTTTAGCAAGCTTAACGTCTGCACCTAATTCTGCAGCCATAAGACCCGCAAGGTAAGAAACCTCAAGAGAGTGATTAAGTACATTCTGACCGTAGCTTGTACGATATTTAAGCTTACCAAGAAGCTTAACAATATCACCGTGAAGACCATTTACACCTGCGTCAATAACAGCCTTTTCACCTGTTTGTCGTATTGTATTTTCAACCTCACGTTTTGATTTTTCATACATTTCTTCGTTACGAGCAGGTTGAATTCTGCCATCGGAAACAAGCTTTTCAAGAGTAAGCCTTGCAATTTCACGGCGTACAGGCTCAAAGCAAGAAACTGTAATTGCTTCCGGAGTATCGTCAATAATAAGGTCAACACCTGTAATTGTTTCAATAGTGCGGATATTTCTACCCTCTCTACCAATGATGCGGCCTTTCATTTCATCGTTTGGAATTGTAACTACAGAAACTGTAGCCTCTGCCGCGTGGTCGGCAGCACAACGCTGGATAGCACCTGAAATAATTTCACCGGCAAGCTTATCCATATCATCTTTGAGTTGTTGTTCATAATCAAAGATTTTTGTTGCTTTTTCGTGAGCAAGTTGCTCTTCAAGACTCTTGAGAAGAATTTCTTTAGCTTGTTCCTTTGAATAGCCGGAAATTCTTTCAAGAATTTCAAGTTGACTCTTTTTAAGAGATTCAACCTCAAGTTCCTTTTCTTCAACTGCTTTGATTTTTTGTTGAAGAATTTCTTCTTTCTTTTCTTGTGCCTCAACTTTTTTGTCAAGACTTTCTTCTTTTTGAATAATACGTCTTTCCTGACGTTGAACCTCTGCACGACGTTCACGAAGGTCATGCTCAGTTTCGGACCTTAATTTATGGATTTCATCTTTTGCTTCAAGAATAGATTCTTTTTTCTTCTGCTCAGCTTCTGTCATAGCATTATTTACTATACGTGCAGCCTCTTGGGTAGCAGAACCAATAGCAGCTTCGGCAACTTTTTTACGGTGTGCGCCACCGGCAACAAAACCAACAATACCGCCGACCAACAACGCAACTGTGCCAATAATTACCGCTACAATTGTAGATACCATAATCGCGTTATCCCCTTTCTGAAGAATTTTCATGTTCAATTTGTTAAAATAAATAAAAAAGACGGAAGATACACTTCCGTCATAATGGTGGAACACCACCTATAATAATAGTTTTGAGCAGAAAAAACACTTATTCTGCAATATATCTATATAAATTTGAATAAAATCTATGTGAAAAATGAAATAATATATAAATAACAAAACTAATATCATACCATACGGATAGTGTATTATTACCACAAATAATACATCATCTCGTATATTATAATAAATTTTATAATATTAGTCAAGAAAAAATAAATCTAAAAAAGAAATTTTTTTGTTATTTTTTATAAAAATTTTCATAAAATACCAATATATTTTTACCAGACCACAAAAATCAGGACTTATATATTCTTTCAATTTCGTCAAAGATGATATCCGCCTGCTTCTTTTCCTCTGCATATTCAGGCAGATTACGAACGCTCTTTTTCTTCCACAACTTCAAAAGCTCAGGATAAACGAGTAAGGACTCAAAAGCAAACTCTCCGCCATACATTGCTTTAAGAAGAGTTATTAAATCACACGGGTCGGTTTCTTCTGTACTGAACAAACATCCTTTTTGCACTGTATAAAGACAAAGTTTTTTCGCAGAATCAGAATCTGCATTCTCATCACATGAAAGAATTGCATCAATACGTCTTTCTACCTCATCAAGGGGCAAAAGAAATGCCTGAGCCATCATTATCCCGATTTCTTTTTGTTCAAAACCACGCTTATTAAAAGCACCAATAAATGATGCTACAATCAAACCAACCTCATCATTTTGCTTTTCTGCCCCGGTTTTACTATCCATAATCCACTGAGGAACGTTTTTATTTTCCATAAAATCACCGATACAATTATACCATTTACGTCACCAATTACAAGCAAATTGTTAAAATTACATCACACATCGTTTAAAAAATAACTTTCATTGACTTTTATATGGCGGTAAATTATAATCAAATTGCAATCAATAAGTGGTGGAGTCTGGCATAACTTAAAAAGTTATTTATTAGATTGCAAGGTTTAATCCTATTCCGCCACTCTGCAGCAGAGTGGCTTTTTTCCACCGGATTGGAGTTTTTTATGAGTCAAATTACAATTGTATCACTTGTTCTTTTTGCAATCACCTACATTTTGATGATGGCATTTCAAAAAATCCGTCCACACATCGTAGGTGTTTCGGCACTTATATTTGTGCTTTTAGGTGTAATTGCCCAATTCAAGCCCGACTTATTTGGCGCAGACTTTTTCACCTTAGCAGATGGCACCTACCAATATTCCTTCCTTGATGCTCTGAGCAACATTGACTGGAATGTTATTATGATGATTGCCGGTACAATGGGAACAGTTTATCTTTTCATTGAATCTAAAATGCCTCAATTATTATCCGACATACTTATTTCTAAAATGCCTAATATGAAATGGGTTGTTGTTGTAATTTCTCTATTTGCAGGTATTGTTTCTGCCTTTGTGGACAATGTTGCAACCGTTCTTATGATTGCTCCTGTTGCCCTTGCTTTTTGTAAAAAACTAAATGTTTCACCTGTTCCTGCAATTATTTGCATTGCAGTTTCCAGTAACTTACAAGGTGCGGCAACACTTGTTGGTGACACCACATCAATTCTTCTCGGCAAAGCTGCTAACCTTGACTTTTCATCATTCTTTGTAGATAAAAGCATTACCGGTGCGTCAAAACCCGGTATGTTCTGGATTGTTGAAGCCGGTGCATTGGTCAGTGCCTTAATTATTCTTTTTATGTTCCGAAAAGAAAACAAGCCTATTGAATTTGCTTCTCGTACAAAAGTTGAAGATTATGTGCCTACATATCTTCTTGTTGGCACTGTTGTAGCTCTTATTGCCGTTTCTTTTATTCCATATAAAGATAATGCGGCAGATGGTCAATTCTATAAACCGGATATCACAAACGGTCTTATCTGTATACTTTTCTTCGTTATTGGTATAGTAAGAGAGTTTATATTCAAGAAAAATAAAGATGTTGTTAAAAATGCGTTTAAAGAAATTGACTATTACACCATCGCTCTTCTTACATTCCTCTTTATCGTTATCGGTGGTATTGAGGCAGCAGGTGTTATTGATGTTATAGGTAAAGCAATTGGCAGCCTTGGCTCCGGTTCTGTATTTAAAGTATTCTCTATAATCCTTTGGATGTCGGTTATTCTTTCCGCTTTTATAGACAACATCCCATACACAGCAACAATGCTTTCAATTATCCCTGTTATTGCAGCAGGTTTCCCGGGCACAGACCCAAAACTTTTATACTACGGCCTGCTTTGTGGCGCAACCCTCGGTGGCAATCTTACACCAATCGGTGCAAGTGCCAACATCACAGGTATCGGCATACTTCGTAAAGAAGGTTACGAAGTTAAAGCAACAACCTTCATGAAATACGGTGTCCCCTTTACTCTCGCAGCCGTTACAACAGGCTACGTTCTCCTTTGGATTATATGGGGCGTATAACATAACACAAAAAAATGGTCAGGCAATTAACTTGCCTGACCATTTTTTAATTAATTCAGATTTCAGGAATTTCAATCTCAATTTCTCTGCCAAGGTCTGATGATTTAGCAATACCTGAAATAATTGCCTGGTTATAAATAATCTGACTTGTAGGAACAGGAGATGGAAGATTGAACTCAATAGCATCAATAAATGAACGGATTTTCTTATCAAAGTTGTCGCCATCATTTTCCATTTCAGGAATGATAGTTTCAACACATTCACCTGCTATATTGTGATAAATTGTCATTGGGCCACCGATTGAACCATTCCAACATTCTGTTGAAGGAATTCTGAGACCGCCTTCTGTACCCATAATAATTGTATCACCTGGAGTGTCACAATGCATTGCCCATGCAATTCTGAAGTCAAGTGTAACGCCGCCTTCAAGACGAATGTATGCAGCCGCAAAGTCATCAACACCAAAAACTTCTGTATATTCAGGCTTCTGAAGATATTCAGGCTTTTTACCAAAAATACCTGCTTTAAAACCTGTAACTGTAAGTGGCTTCGGATAACCGATTGCATTAAGAACCATATCAAGTGAATAACAACCGATATCACCTAAAGCACCAAGTCCTGCAGTATCTTCCTGGATGAATGATGTACCAAAAGGAGTTGGGATACCCATTCTTCTACCGCCACCGGTCTGAATATAGTAGATTTTGCCAAGCACACCACTTTCGCAAATCTTTTTAACCATTTTCATATTCTCATCAAAACGAGGTTGGAAACCGATTGAAAGGATTTTGCCGCTCTTTTTCTCTGCCTTACAGATATCAACTGCTTCTTCCATAGTAACACACATTGGTTTTTCAAGAAGAACGTTAACGCCATGCTCAAGAGCATAAATTGTACAAGGAGCATGCTCACGGTTATATGTACAAACAGAAACTGCATCCAAATCTTTTTCGTTATCAATAAGCTCTTTGTCGCTGTTGTAGTATCTGCCTTCTACACCGTTTGCTTTAGCAAATGCTTCCGCCTTACCCGGTACAAGGTCTGCAAATGCAACAACCTCAACGTCATCACACTTAAGATAGCTCTTAAGATGTGCTTCTGCAATCCAACCGCAACCTATAATACCTACTTTAATTTTTTTACCTGAATAAACTTTTGCTTCCTCGTGTTTCTCTTTAAAAGCATCAAGAATATTTGCCATAACTTACCTCCATAAGGATAATTTTTATTACACTAATAGACTACCATATCCAAAAAATTCTTTCAAGAAAAGCATAAAAAAACGACTTTCAAAACTTGCACAAAAATAGCCTTTTGAACTTGTAAAGATTTACTAAACTGTTAATTTCTCACCCTTTTTATTCATAATAAAACAATATTGTTAACAATTTGTTCATATTTCCACAACAAGAATGCAACATCCATGTGTTATTATAATTATGCCAATACAGTACGTAGGAAGTTAAATTCCCGTCAAAAGAAAAGGACATCGCATAAAGCGATGGCCTTTTCTTTTTATGAAAATCCAGATTATTCTCTGAATGTTGGAGCATTTTTAGGTGTTGAACCCTTAATCACCTTATGATAGTAGCTATACGTCATTGGTGTATCTGTACTAAGGTTACCCGCATCTGTAACTTCACCCAAGAAAATTGTGTGTGTTGCAGTTTCCAAAGTGTTAACAACCTTGCATGTTATATAAGCCATTGCCTGAGGTAAAACAGGCGTAAACTCCTTAACAAGAGGTTCAATACCTTCAAACTTATCAGTATCCCTACCGCTTCTGAAGCCAAATGAACCGATTATAATAGGATCTACACTTTCACCTAATATATTAACCGCAAAGATACCTGTATCCTTTATACATTTATTTGTGTAGTTATCATGGTTAATTGATACGGCAACAGTAGCAGGATCTGACGTAATTTGCATAGCAGAATTAGCGGTGCAACCTGTTGCTTTACCTTCTCCCCATGTTGTTACAACGTAAACTCCATACGATAAGTTAAATAATGCTGTTTTATCCATAATTAAACCTCTCTCCTGATTTTTCGTATTGTTTTCAATCTCTTTTTTTGTGTTCTTCATCACCTGGGACTGCTTCAACAAATCAAATATAACATTTTAAATTTATTTTTGTCAATAAAAATCGTGTCTCTTACGAGACACGATTTTTTAATTATTCATTAAAAGCAGTAACTGTTGCTTCATCAATTTCATTATCAGAAATTACTGCATCTTCCGTTTTTGCAGGTTCTACAACAGGAGCCACAGGTGGAACTACGCTTGGTGCTACAGGTGGTGCCATATTTGGTGTCATAGGCGGAGCCATATTTGGTGTCACAGGCGGAGCCATGTTTGGTGCCACAGGCGGAGCCATATTTGGTGCCACAGGCGGAGCCATGTTTGGTGCCACAGGTGGAGCCATGTTTGGTGCCACAGGTCTGTATTGAGGTTGTGCATACACAGGAGCAACTCCGGGCTGAACGGGAACTGCATAGCCGTTTGGTGCCATTGGTTTATACGGTATCGCACCGGGAGCAGGCATAAATGCACTACGTTTTTGTGCTTCAAGCAACTTTTTCCCCTTGCTTTTTGTTACCGCTGATACAATAAACAAAATAACTGCTATTACGAGTAAAACTATACCTATTACTATAATAGCACCTGAAACAATTTCTATAAGAGCCATTTCGTCCCTCCATCTATTCATTGCAGACAAACTATCAGACGCCAATTCATCATAATAATCATACATATACGAGTATGAGGAATAGCAATCACGCAAATTTATAAGAGATAACCACGTATCACGACAAAGTTCATATTGTGATTCATAATAACTGTAACTGCTTATTCCCACATAAACAAAACTTGCAATCACGGAAAAAATTGACAACACAACCAATACGACTGCAACTATTGCGAGTGTTTTTGCTCTTTTTAATTCTTTATTTGTACCCATATTTCTACCCCTTTCAAACATCTATAATTCAATATACCACTTTTAAATTCATAAAGTCAATAAAAAAATAAAACGCAGAAAATCTGCGTCTTATTTTAGGGTGAAAGGAATTATCCGAACCGTGTTTTATACAGGCGGATTTCCGTTCATCCTGTGTTAAAATACTCGCCAATCCGAAAGGATTAGCTGCGTTTTTGTCTTGGCTGACCAAAAATCCGCACTGTATAAAATCTTCGACCTAAAAGCGAAAGATTTTTATTGGATTTTTGGTGTTGAGGGCGAAGATAGGCTGACGCCTTTCAAGACCGAAACACCGAAAAGGCTTGAAAATACTTGCTTTTAGACAGGTTCGGATAACTCATTTCACCCTAAACTATTTCAAGTTCACTATAATTTTCAATATAAAAATCTGCAAGATTTTTTAATTCATCTTGACGCGGTTCACTTTTATCATAAATACCAACAAGATTATAGCCACTCTTTTTAACCGTTCCAGAAGCGTATACTGCATCCTCAAATATCCAGGTAGTTTCCTTTTCTGCCCCTAACTCTTCCAACACGACGTCGTAAACCTTAGACTCTTTTTTAGAAGCACCAACTGTATAGGTAGAATAAATTGCAGAAAAATAATGAAGCATATCAAACTTTTTCAAAACTGCTTCAAGAGCAAATTCGCTCGTAGCGGTTGCAATACCGATTTTCACACCTTTAGCCTTAAGCCTTTCAAGAAAATCAATAATATCATTTTTAGGCTTTGTATCTTCAAGATAACGCTTTTTGACGCTTTCAAAAAACAAAACAAACAACTCATCGGGACTCTGTTCAAGATTAAAATACTCTTTTGCTTTTAAAATTGCATCTTTAATAAAAAGTTTATCAAATATTTCTTTTTCCTTATCTGTAATCGTCAGACCAAGATCATCAAAAAACTTATATTTTATGCCTTGCCAAACGTGCATAGAATCAAAAATTGTACCATCAAAGTCAAAAATTGCACATGTTATTTTTATTTGTTTTCCCATTACTCTGAATATACCTCTATCTTATAAATCATATATAAATAATATTTTTCGCTGAAAAAACATTTTAGCAGTAAAATTATATCATTACAAAAAAACAAAAGCAACCCACACAATTTTATTTACATTTTTTTCTTATTTGATATAATAAAATCACAAAGCAAATCATTTTACGTGAGGTGATTCAAAATTGAAAATGATTACCAATAAACCAATTCCTCAAAAATACCAAGCTTATCTGAAGGATTACGTGGACGAAAAGGATATTCTATTTGCAGTTGTCGGTGACCTTAATCTGAAAGGGCTTTACGCCGATTCTTTAATAGTCTTTACCGAAGATAAATTTTATGCATTTGATGAATACCATGAATCTCGCTGCTATGAATTAAATTATTCAGATATCGATTTAGCAGAAGTAAAACGTCTTTACGGTAATGCTATTTTCAGAGTAACACTTAAAACCGGTACAAAAAGAATCGTTCTGCGTTTTTCTTACGCAGCCGCAGAGGTTGCAGATGCAGCCGCAGTTTTTATAAACTCTGTTAATTCAGGTGCAGACATCATTAGTGAAACAGAAACTGTTAAATCTGTCTACCACAAACAAAGGTGTTTCTGTCCGAAATGCGGCAGGAAGCTTCCTAATCCGGAAGCCGAATGTATAAATTGTGCAGGAAAAAGTAAAATTATTTCTAAATTCTCGCGTTACGTCATACCTGAAAAGAAATCGCTTTTTATATGCATGTTTCTTTCTGTTGTTGCTACAGCTTTATCACTCGTTCCACCTTACATAACAAAGATAATGGTGGATGACGTAATCCCATCAAAAGATTCCCATAAACTTATTATTGTCCTTGCCGCTTTACTTATAATTTATATATTCCAATACGTTATGAACGGATTGCGTTCATATAAATTACGTCTTGCAGGTGACAGAATTACTTTAAATCTAAAAAAAGATATATACGAAAAAGCACAATTTCTTCCGCTCTCTTTTTACGATAAAATTTCCACCGGTTCTGTTATTAACCGTGTTAATTCTGATGCGGCTGTAATTCAGACCTTTATTATGAAAATAACGCAAGAAGCTGTTGTGCAAGCATTTACGCTTGTGGGGCTTATAATAATAATGTTCAGTATGAGTTGGAAACTTGCACTATTTTCACTTATACCTGTCCCTATTGTTGTTATAGCCGGCAGACTTTTCGGTAAAATAATCGGACCTAAATACATGAGATTATGGAGAAGAAGTGCATCCATATCCACAGTTCTTGCAAACTCTATACCCGGTGTCAGAGTAATAAAGGCATTTACAAACGAAAATCAAACCATAAAAAAATTCCAACGTTATTGCGATGAGTGGTACAAAGAAGATCGCAAAGTTGCAATCCCTGCTTCAATATTCCCTTCACTCATAACATTCCTTGTTACTTGTGGCTCAATTGTTGTATGGTTCCTTGGTGGTCAGATGGTTATTACAGGTAATAACGAAATTTCGTTAGGCTTACTTGTTTCATTTGTTTCCTATGCAAGTATGTTTTACACTCCAATAAACTTTTTTGCAAATATGAGTGATTCATACCAAAACACGTTAGCCTCTGCAGAAAAAATCCTTGACATTGTAGATGCCGAGCCTGAAAACAACTTTGGAAAAGGTAACATTCCAAAAAAAGTAGAAGGAAAAATTGAGTTCCGAAACGTAAACTTTGCTTTTGACCGTTCAAAAAAAGTTCTTTCAAATATAAATCTTACTATTGAACCGGGAGACATTGTTGGTATTGTCGGAACTACCGGTTCAGGTAAATCAACACTCATAAATCTGCTTATGAGATACTATGACGATTATGACGGTGAAATTTTACTTGACGGAACAAACATCAAAGAAATTGATATGAAATATTATCGTGACTCTATTGGTTACGTACAACAAGAACCGTTAATGTTTCGTGATACAATATTCAACAACATTGCCTTTGGAAGTGGCCATATACACGTTGAACAAGTAATTCACGCTGCAGAAGTTGCAAATGCACACGGCTTTATATCAAAATTACCTGATGCATATGATACCATGTTAGGCGAAAGAGGTGTTGGACTTTCAGGTGGTGAACGTCAACGTGTGTCTATCGCAAGAGCGGTGCTTAAAAATCCAAGCATATTGATTTTTGATGAAGCAACCGCTGCCGTTGACTCCGAAACAGAACACCTTATCCAAGGTGCAATAGAGCGTCTGATAAGCGGACGAACAACACTTATGATTGCTCATAGACTTTCTACCCTCAGAAAAGCCAATAAAATCATCGTTGTTGACAAAGGTGAAATAATCGAATGCGGCACACCTGAAGAGCTTCTTAAAATGAAGGGCAAATATTACAAGCTTGTAGAAATCCAATCAATGGGTGAACAGCTTCAGAAACGAAAAGCTGAAGAAAATTTTGAGTGAGGTGATTAAATGCCAAAATATATTGAAGGTCCTGAGGTAAAATTTACACAAAACGATAAAATTTTTGTTGACGTTGAATTTTACACAGGTGAAAAATTCAAAGAAGTTGAACTACGTAGGATGTTCCCTATAACCGGTCTTACAAAATATATTGCATTATTGGATAAAGATGGAAACGAAATTGCGGTAATCCGTAATATTGATGATCTTTCACCCGAATCAAAAAAAGTTGTGCAGAATTGTCTGACCGAATATTATATGATTCCACATATCACTCGCTTCATTAAAATGAGTGAAAAATTCAAAATTTGGATGTGGACCGCTGAAACAGACAAGGGCATTTGCACCTTTGAAATCAGGAATCATATTACAGCAATCAAGCCGTTATATGATGGCAGAGTGCTTATCAAGGATGCTAACGATAACCGTTACGAAATACCTGACATTAACAAACTTGACAAAAAAAGCTACAATATGATTTTACCAAAACTTTAATAACGAAAGGATTTTTATAATGAAACTTTTAATTGCAATAGTTAACAATGATGATAGTGCCGTTGTTTCATCAGCACTTACAAGAGAGGGTTTTACTGTAACAAAATTATCCACAACCGGCGGTTTCCTTATGGTTGGCAATACCACCTTCCTTATTGGTGTAGAAGATGATAAAATCACCAAAGCAAAAGAGATAATAAAAAACTATTCTAAAAAAAGAACAACAACTTCTTCTACCACTTCAGGTTATGGCACAGGTTTACGCGAGGATGACTTTGAAAACGAAATTCCTGTTGGTGGCGCAATTGTTTTCACTCTTGACGTTGAAGGCGTAGATAAATTTTAATTCAGATAAAAAACATAACATATATATTTTCAGTTAACTCTGACATTTGAATATTACTAATTTTATACGTTTTTTATTTGATACAGTAAAAAACTTAACATTGATTACGTAATTACAACTTTTGATAATTTCAAAAAAATTATGCTTATAAACTACGAAATCAATAAACACAAAACTTTCAACTGTCTTCACAAAAAATAATCCACAAATCAAAAACGGAAGGGAATTTCCCTTCCGTTTTTATTTATTATAAAAAGAGAGTGGATTTCTCCACTCTCTGAATATGCTATATTTTATAGAATGTTAATTAACCAAAATATCTCTTAAGAAGACCTTCGAATGCTTTACCGTGTCTTGCCTCGTCGCGAGCCATTTCGTGAACTGTATCGTGGATAGCGTCAAGGTTCTGCTCTTTAGCCATCTTTGCAAGTTCAAACTTACCTGCAGTTGCACCGTTTTCAGCAGCAACTCTCATTTCAAGATTCTTCTTTGTAGAATCTGTTACAAGCTCACCAAGAAGTTCTGCAAATTTAGCTGCGTGTTCTGCTTCTTCGTAAGCAGCCTTTTCCCAGTAAAGACCGATTTCAGGATAACCTTCTCTATGAGCAACACGTGCCATTGCAAGGTACATACCAACCTCTGTGCATTCGCCTTCGAAGTTTGCACGAAGACCATCAATGATTTCCTGGCTAACGCCTTTAGCAACGCCAAGTACGTGCTCAGCAGCCCAAGTCATTTCTTCTTCTTTAACTTCAACAAACTTTTCTGCAGGTGCTTTGCAAAGAGGGCAAGCTGATGGTGGATTTTCGCCTTCAACGATTTGACCGCATACTAAACATTTCCATTTTTTCATAACAAATTCTCCTTTAATTGAATAAATAAATTTAATTTTAATTATATATTATTTCGGCAAGCATTACACAAGCCATAATAAACAGTTTTTTGGGATTCAACCTTAAGACCTAAATCACTAAGCGCTGAAGGAATCTGAGGTAAGCAAAAAACATCTGTAATATTACAACATTCTTTACACAAAAAATGTATATGCTCTTGCATATTTCCTTCATAATGAACCTTTGTGTCACTACTTTCAACTATGGTGATTAAGCCCTCATCCTTAAGTTGACCAAGATTACGGTAAACAGTACCTAAACTTATATTAGGGATTTGCAGCTTAACTCGCTCATAAATAACGTCCGCAGTCGGATGGTCAAATGAGCTTTGTAGAACCTGCAAAACTGCATCACGTTGCTTTGAACTTCTCACTGAAATCACCTCTTTCGAATAAGTAGTAATGATTACTGTTATTACTTTATCATACAACTTCAGTTTTGTCAACATTTTTTTAAAAATTTTTTCAATTTTTTAAAATCCCGAAGAAAACGAGAACTCTTCAACGTACAAAACCTTAACCCAAAAGATGTTTTAAATTTTCTATTTCTACAATTTCTTCAGATAAAGCTCTATAAAATGCAGCAGTTTCATCATTCAACAATAAATATTTGCCCACTCTTTTTACACGTTTGCAAAATTTACGTAAAATTTCAAATTCCCCACTTGTCAACGTACAATTTGCTCTTGGGTCAAAAATAACTTCAATTGTTTGTTTACCATCAACGGTTTTGATAACAGGAAAAAGCGGATAAATCATACAAGATAGCGGTCGATTATTTCTGTTACAGCAACCACCACACACAACAAAATGGTTTTCATCCTTTTCAATTATATTAAAAGACTTATCGACAAATTTTTCTTCTCCTGGAAAAAGGAGCATACCTGTTTTGTTGTCTCCTTTACAGCATCTGCTATCACAAATTTTACCGCAATCGAAAAAAAATGGAGTAACATTTCGCAACACAGAGTAACAAGAATCAATAACTTTTTCTTTTTTCATAAACTCACCTATAATTATAAAAAATACGGTTAAACTAATTACGAGTGAAAATCCTATGGCAAAATCACTCTATAATTTCAAAATTCTGGAGGAATAAAAAATGGATAACAAAAAGAATAACAGCATCAGCTGTACAGTAGAAAACTGCAAATATCATTGCCCTACAGAAAATTTCTGTTCAAAAAATGCCATTATGGTCGGCGGATGTAACTGTGAACCAAAATCTGTAGACGGCACATGCTGCCAATCTTTCGAGGTAAAAACTTATTAAACCGCCAACGTATCAAAAAAGACTGTATTTTCTTAAATGAAGATACAGTCTTTTACTTTTGTTGCGGACAATCCGTGACAATATTTTCAATATTTTTCCCAATCACCCATTTACCGCTAAGAGCTTTACCTTTATAAACGTTATTCTGCATCACAACGTTTTCACATGAAGAGAGCTCAACAGCGTGAATATTGTTTGTAATAAACAAATTATTTTCAATAAGAATATTCTTGTGTACAGCAGCTACGTATTTTCTATTAAGAGGCTTAACAAGAATATTACTGCCCTCACAATTCATAAAGGCATTACCACTTATACGTGCATCCTGAACACGACCGCCCTCAAATTTTTCGGTAGTGTCACCTGCAAAAAGAATACCCGCAGAACCGGTATTAAGGAACTTATTGTTTTCAATACGCACCTTACCGCGAGTAGTACAAACCACACCTTTACCGGCAATTCTGTTCATTGTGTTACCCGAAAATTCAAAATCTGCATTTGCAGGAATACATTCAACGTAATCACCAACATTTGCCGATGGGTCATAGGTTGTCAGAACAAGGTCAAAATGATATTCATCCCTCAACTCAGAATGCAAAAGCTTTGTTCTGCCCTTTTCCATAAGAGTTTTAGGGTCAATAAAAGCAATTATATCACCTGTTCTCAGGCAGTTGAAACCATAGCTTTTAGGATGACTGAATTTAACGGTCATTTTATCCTTATTGATATCGGTAATTTTAAAGTGAAAGCCGTGAATGTTACAGGCATTACTTGCCACTGCGTCGAAATAAGAGTCGCAGACCTTCACTCTACCTCTGCACATACTAAAATGAACGGCATCGGCAAAAGAGCAAAAATCCGCCTCTGCCTTAGGATTAGGAGCAAACTTGACGCCTTGCAACGTGATGTTTTCGCTATTCTGAGCAATAAATGAATGGGAATAGTTAAAGGTTTGCTTCACATTTTCAAAGTGAATGTTTTTTGAATTTTCCACAAGAATTCCAACTTCATCACGGATTGCGGAAAAAATATAAAACACCTGCCCCACTTCATAATCCTTGGGGACAATAAAACGTGCATTAAAAACTCTATCAGAAACCTGCTTAAGACTTGACACGCCATATAACGGGTGACTGCCGTTTTTAGTAAGATGAAAAAGATTATCTTTTTTTGCAGTAGGCGTCCAGGCGGCACTGTTTTTATGGTCGGTGAAACCTGTTTTATAATCGGTTCCAACCCAGAAAAAGTTACCGTCCTCTTCAATGTAATTGCTTTGTGAATCAATTTCAAAAGTAATATAAAATGCAGAAGCCTTAGTGATGGTTATTTTATGCACGTCTGGCAAAACAGTTTCAATATTAAGATTTTTAATTTTAATATTTTCACAATTATTAATATAGATATGAGTCATCTTACCATCCATAATAAAATTGGAATGGCCGCAGTCTATATCCATATTCTTAACATTTTCAATTATAATTGCAGTTTTATGCATATCTCTTTTCGAAAATCTACCGTACTCTTCAGGTGCAGCAGAGTTTGAAACGTAAATCTTTCTTTCTTCTGCATTTTTGCTGCAAAAAACATAATTACCTTTTAATAAGGTAAGATTTTTATTGATGGCAGATTGAGACGTGGTGTTAAAAAGATTTCTGAACCCAATTGTAGCCTCTGTATTCGGTTTTACACTAAAAGATTCAGGATAAATAACCACGTTGTCACCACCTTTACATATCTAATGGAGAAATTCTATCTTCTTCAAGTTCAATATTTGTATTGCCGTAAATAGTTTTTTGAAGAGTTTGTGCGGCTAAAGGATAGTCAACCTTCCAATACCACACTGAACCGGAATAAGCCTTTCTTGACTGTTCATCCGGTAAGCATATTTGATTAACTTTGTATTCTGCCCAGCCACCAACAACTGCTTTTGTTGCAAGTGAAAGAACCTCTGTTTCGGAGTAACTTGTTTCAAGGTACGGCATAATAAGTTCAACGTAGCTTTTAACCTCAGAAGGTTGAATTGTTGCCGCTTTATGAAGCAAACCTGCAAGAACACGGCGCTGATTTGCAGTACGCGAAACGTCACCGTCAAAATAACATTTACGGCTACGGCAATAAGCCAATGCCTGGTCGCCTGAAAGTGTAACACTAGGTCCTGCATAAACGTCAAAACCGTATGAATTACGTAAATGGCTTGCAATTGTTTCGTCAACCGCAACCTCTATACCGTTAAATTTATCAATTACCGCTTTAAACAAAGCAAAGTTAACCATTGCGTAGCCATCTATTCTGATTTTAAAATGAGATTCAACTGTATCAATAAGATTATCTATACCGTAAAATGGGAAAGCTGAGTTAATTTTGTTATACACGCCTTCACCACTTGGTGATTCAAGGTACGCATAACTGTCACGCATAATAGACGAAAAAGTAATTGTTCCAAGTTTAGTATTAACAGAGCAAATTATCATGGAGTCTGTAAGACCTGAAACTGTATTTTTATTACGGGTATCAACACCGACACATAAAACATTAATTACATCCTTACTGTACATAATGTCTGCATCGTTAGTTGCCCATTCTTTAATTGCCGCCTTAAATTCAGAAGCGTCACCTTCATGGATTTGTTCAAAAACAGGGTCATCAACTAATGAAGTGGGAATAGTTTCATATATATCTGTATCAAAGTCATAAGTCATTGTGTCAATAACCTGTGGCGGAGCAGTTGTAATTTTGTTCCAATAAGACGTAAACATTGCATAAAGAACAATTAACAATACTAAAAAGCAACACAAAAAACTGATTGCAATTTTTTTGCCTACACCTTTTTTTCTTTTTTTATTTTTTTTCTTCACTTGTTCTGTAACCTGTTCTTCTATTCTCTCATTTTTTTCCATACTAAATCACCTTTATGTAAATTAAAATAAAAAGTACAAAATATAAATTCTGATTCTGCAATAAATCTGTATTGCAAACCAAATCAATAAAATTACCTTACCATACCGTTTACTGCAGTTTTCACTGCATCCTCTGACATATCACAAGACATTTTATAAATCGGGATTTCTGTAAGTATTATATTAAGTGTTTCAAGCATTTTATTCATAAGCCCCTTATCTGATGGGCGCACAGTCTGGTCCATGAAGGGCTTGAGGGCTACAATGCCGGGTATACGTGAAATTTTATTTTCTCCTCTTTCAAGGAAGCATATACCGCCTATCTCAACACCTTCATTTACGCTTTCATCTGTCTTGCCGCTCCATGGTGTACCGTAGGCGTATGCCTTGCCGTCAATTATACGTATTGCAGGCTTATCGTCATTGATAATTCTGCATTCATCAAGATATTTCAACCATAAATGTGTATGGGTAGATTTACCTGTTCCACTCGTTGCAGAAAAAAGATATGCCTTGCCTTTATACTCAACACAAGAGGCGTGTAACATAACGCCATTAAAATTTGCAAGTTGCTCGTAAAAATATGAACCGCTGTAAAGATATTCACATTCATCAAAGGAAAGATGCTTAAGTTCTTGTTGACGGTCTTTATAATATTGCTCCGAAACATTAAAAACGATATCCGCATCCTTCTCACCGGTGTAAATATAATCCTTTACTCTACCGGTAAGTAACTCACCTATTATATTAATATCTACAATTAAATCTGTAACCTTAAGTTTCATAAAACACCTATAAAAATTTAATTCTGCTTATCTGCTCTGGTGGAAAGTTACTGTGCCGCGAGGCACGTACAATCATTTATCGGGTTCTGTATGTCATTACTTCACATAAATCAAAATTATGCGAAGCCCATACCTCTCTGGTGCAGAGAGGGGGACCACAATTCCGCAAAGCGGATTTGTGGTGGAGAGTTATAGTGCCGCGAGGCACGTACAATAAAATCTTTTTACCTATAATCAGATAAAATTTTAACTCCCCTTCCAATTGAATCACATACGTTATTTATAACAAATTTCACATTTTCAAAATCTTTTTTCACTTCTGTATTATCAAATCGTAAAACATAAAAGCCCAAGCCTTCAAAGTACTCAGTACGCTTATTATCATAAATCAAGTTATTTTCATCAAAATGCTGATACCCATCTATTTCTATTATTATTTTCAATTTGGGACAATAAAAATCTACAATATAATTACCTATTATGCGTTGTCTGTGAAATCTCGGGTTACGACCCTTTAAAATCTGATACCACACAATTTTTTCTTCATCAGTCATATTTTTCCGCATTTCAACTGCATATTCTTTTAATTCATGATTCATTGGTAAAGGTTTTCGTTTATCCATTTTTACACTCTTTTTCATTAGTCGCATCTACGATGCGATTTTAATATACATTTTGCCTTTGGCAAAAAGACGCTCGTGGTCTCGCGTCAAGAACTCTCCACCACGCTACGCGCGGTCCCCCTCTCTTCGAAGAGAGGTATGATCTATCGCTATATTTTAGATATATGAAAAAATTTGAACCACATATTTTATGCTTAATTATATATACATATTATATATACATAATTAAACACAAACAAAGTAATTTACACTTTAATTTAGACCACACAACCCGAGGGATAACCCTCGGGTTGATGAGTTTGACATAAAAAAGATGTTCATCTCACATTATTGCCCTGCCCGTAAGCAGGGCAATAACATTTCATATCAATTGGTTATTAATACCAGCCTTCGTAGATGTTGCCATCCCAAAGAGAAATTGTGAGTACATCTTCAAGCTCGAATTCCATGATTTCGAGCTCTGGGGTTGTGTATTTTTCCATTATAAAAAATACTCCTTTCAGAATAGTAAAATATTTAATTTACTTGTAAAAGTCGGAGAAATCCACAATAACATCACCCGGACCAATCTGTGCTCCGCCTACGGAAGTAGTTCCCGGTAGAGTAGTTGATGGTTGTGTGGTAGTGTGAACAACTGCAGAAGATGTTAAAACATCTTCAAGCTCAAACGTAATAACGTTTAACTCCGGTTTTACATATTGCATCGAAATCATTTTATTCGTAGTTTGTAAGATCTGCAACTGCAAAGTTGATTGTTTCAACAGTGTATGTTGTACCATCTGTTGTAACGATAGGTTTAACAGTTACATTAGCACCATCAGGAACGTTATGCATGATTACTCTGAAGCCGTAAGTATCAGCATCAATCTTGTAGAGATACTTGATTGGATCAGGAGTAATGCTTGATTCGCCATTTGAAACAGTAGCTGTAATACCGTTAACAAACAATGATGTACCGTTTGCATTGAAGTTTGGATCGATAACTGATGTATCGAATGCAAAGAATGCTGCAACTGTGTTTGTACCATCACCATTTGAGTGTTTACGAGCATCAGAAAGCTTGTAAACCTGATATGATGGAGCTGATGGAGCAACTGCAGCTGCATCAGCCATATCAACCTGTGCTACAGGATAAAGCTGAGCTGTTGTTGTACCATTAAACCAGCAAACACGGAAATATGAACCTGAACCATAAGCACCTTCAACAACACCGATTACATCGTTAGCTGTAAGAGTATCCTGAGCTACGAATGTAAGTGTGAAGATGTGCATGTTATCATACACAGGGAAACCTGTGTTTGCTTTATATGCTGTACCTTCATAAAGTTCCTGTATCATACATGCTGAATCCCAGCCCTTTGCGTTATCGTTATCGTTAAATTTACCAACGATTGTGCTTGATGATGCTGTAACAACGTGAGCTGTACCTTTCATGTAGCCACCGAAATCATCGCCCCATGTACGAGCTTCGTCACCGTTTGTTGCGCCATCGGATACTTTTAATTTGTATTTAGCACTGTTGTAACCGATAGAAATATTACCGATACACATATCAAGCTCATCTACACCATCAGGAAGGTCAATGTAGAACTTTACATTGACTTCTGTACCTGCAGTAGCGCCAACTGTTGCATCAGAAGTCATATAAATTCTGATGTTTTCAGAACCGTCGCCCTGCACAGCGCTTGCAGCAACTGCACAAATTGAGAAGAGCATTACAACTGCAAGTGCTAAGCTTAAAATTTTCTTAGACATTTCTAAGTGCCTCCTATTTAGTTTTAAAAAAAATTAGAAACCTAATGCTGCAATAACTGTTGCAACATCAATACGTTCTTCCCAAGCATCGTGAAGTTCACAGATACTTGCGTCAGTACCATCAGTAATGCCATCAACGTTTACGTCGCCAGCAAACTCCTGATATGTGAACACTCTCTGTTCCCAAGCTTCATGAAGTTCAATAACAGAAGCATCAGTACCATCGATAAGAGCATCACCATTAACATCACCGAATACGATAAGAACATATTCAGCAACAACGATACCATCAAGGTCAACAACCTGTACCATTGTACCTGTTGTATTTACAAGGCCTTCGCTGTTTTCAACAACATTCATTGTACCATCGCCAACAACCATGAAAAGTTCTGAAACATCAGCATTACCTTCAAGGTCAAAACCATAAAGGTAACCATCACATACTGTTCCTTCACCTTCTGCATCAAGGTCTGTTCTTGATGTATCAATTACACCAATTGTACCGTCAACAACAGCAAGTGTTGGAGGTGTTGATGCAGCTGCACCAATAGTAACTGTATTTGTTGCATTAACTGTCTGGCCACAGATTGCTGTACCTGTAACAACGTTACCGTCGCTCATACGTGCAGCAATAAGAGTACCAGCTGGGTTTGTTTTTGTGTAAGCATCATCAACGTTAATTGCAAGTGTTGCAGCAACATCATCAGATGCTGTGAAAGTAAGAACTGCTACAACAGCATTGTTTGGATTAACAATACCACTGATAGCGTCTTCAGTTGGTCTTGCTGTAATTATAACTTTGTTGGTTGCATCACTATAAGATACAGCTGCATTCCAGTTTGCTGGAATAGCGGAACCTTTTTGTGCACCTGTAAGTCTAAGAGAACCTGCACTTACATTTTTAACAAAACTAAATTCAATCGGACCAACTGTATAGTTAGCAGTAAGTCTAACGTTAACAGAATATGTTCCGTTACCGTTATCAACTGG
Organism: Acutalibacteraceae bacterium; assembly: GCA_045646545.1. Lineage (GTDB taxonomy): Bacteria > Bacillota > Clostridia > Oscillospirales > Acutalibacteraceae > DTU089. Next base: position 5,646 of record JAZRKV010000025.1, on the reverse strand, counting down.
CTCATCAAGAGCCCAAGTCTGTGCGTAGCCAAACTCTGCCAAATCCTCTTCGCTTTCAAATCCGTAACCGCCGATAGCAAAAGATGCTACAGCAAATACAGAGCAAACGAGAGCAAGTGCAAGAACTACGCTAAGTAATTTCTTTGACATTTGTTTGCCTCCTTGAATTTTTTTCATTTCTTTCCAAAAGTGACATAAGCCACACCGCTTAAACTGAAGCAACCATACATATTATATATAATAGTATAGAATATCTCAACGGTAAATTTTACCTTTATCCCTTGCCTGTCAGTTGCCTGACAGGCAAGGTCTATATTAAGAAACAATCAATTTAAGGGATTTTGTTATATATACTATATTATATATAGCCTATAAAACCATTAGATTAAGCGATAGCTTCGTTAACAATTAAAGCAAAGTCGTTTTCTGTAACTTCTCTATCGCCAGCATAAAGGTCACCTGCAAGGAGGTAAGTTTCAGCAAGAGTTGTCTTGCCTTGTTCAACCATTGCTGCATAAGTTGTATCGAGTACGTTGATAGCACCGTCACCGTTGATATCACCCTCAACTACAACCTTAACTGTTGCAACAGGAACTTTAACACCATTATATGTTGTGTAGAATGTAATTGTTGAGTTTGTACCTGCGAAACCAACGAAATCTTCTGCACCTTCATAAGAAATTGAGAAGTTCTTATCGTTAGTAACGATTACATCATCAACAGTAATGTTTGTAAGGTTATCAGCAACTACGTCGAAGTATGTTTTAGCATTTTCTTCTGTAGTTTCTTTTTCAATATAACCAATGAGAGCTGTAACTGCTTCGATACCTTCTTCTTCATCAGCTTCTACAAGAATTTCTGATTCAAGAACGCTACCTGTAGCAACGTCTTCAACTTCAAGGTTTTTGAATTTAAGTCTTGCAAGAGCTTCTTTAAGAGCTGTTGCTGCGTCGTCAACCTTATCCTGGTCGTTTGCACTGTAAGCAGCATCCTTAACTAAGAGAGCTGAACCAGGGAAGAGTTGTACGTCATAACCATCTTCACTGATAATTGGATCCATACCAAGTTCAGCAAGAACCTGACCGATTTCTTTATCAGTATTATCATAAAGATTTACGTTTGCAAGAGCAAATTGTGCATTAGCTATAAGAGCATCAAGTTCATTATAGTCTGCTGCGTCGTCAACAGAAACGAGGTTCTTTCTCTGTACGCAAAGCTGATACTTAGCGTCAAATACTTGTTTCTGTGAACCACAATCCTGAGCATCAACAGCAGCGTTGTATGCTTCAATATAGTTAGCCCATGAACCTTCAGTGTATCTACCACCGTTAGTTGTACCAATCATGTTTTGTGCAGATGCGATTTCGTCGTTAAGTTGAGTATAAATAACACCGCAATCTCTCTTAAGAAGACGATATTCAGTGATTTTAAGATAGTTAGATGCCATTGCAAGGTCAAGAGCATTGAGGTTTGCAAATTCTTTCTTTCTATCGTTAAGCCACTGTTTCTTACCTGCAATTTCTTCTTCATCGAATTGTTCAAGAAGAGCAAGAAGATATTTCTGATATTGGTTTGCTGATACATTCTGGCCTGCAGCGTCACCGTACTTAACTGTATGTGCGCCAACAAGTGCACGGAAGTCATTTTCTTCCATCCAGTTGTAATCAAAGTATTCATCGATGTATGTTACGTTTGCTGGTGATGCATCATCTTTAAGAGTGATGTACCAGTTAGCGTCGCTACGAGCATCGTTGAATCTGTTGTGTCTGTACATCTTATAATCAGTATGATTGTAGATGTCAGTTGTACGAGCCTGAGCTGCTCTGAGTTCATTTTCAAGAGTGTCGATGCTTGTGCCAAGAGAAGCAGCACCGTCTTCAACAGTAGCTGTACAGTATTCGATATCGTTTACAGCAACACGAAGTGCTTCGTAAACTTCTCTGAAGTTGAACTTAGATGCTGGGTTCCATTCCTGGAGACCTACATCAAGAGCATTCTTAAGAGCTGTGTAATAGTTGTTCCAAGCTTGTTGACAGTTAATAACTGTTACGCCGTTTGCACCAACTGAGAAGTTAGTGTCACGAAGTTCAAACTCGCCGGATTCTGATTCTGTTGCAGGAATGTTAACATTGTTAAGAGCTTCAGAAGCTTCAACAGTTGCATTTACATTGTAATAATGTTTGTAGTCAGAAGCAACACGCTGAGCGTTATTTTCTGAACTTACAAGGTCAAGGAGCATATCTCTATACTCTGCATTGTAATACTTAAGAACAATAGGAGCACCATCAAGGTCATCGTTCTTTGTACGAAGACCAACAGTCCATGATGATGAAGCACCAGCTGCTGAGTCAACCTCTGCAGGAGTAACTTTCTGAACGAATGTTGCTACTGATGGAACAGCACCGCTAACACTAAATGTTGAGCTCTGTGAACCGTCAGATTTAAGAACTTGAGCTGTATAAGTATCAAAGAGTCTGATACGAACTGACTGAATGTCTTCGTTCTTAAGAGAAGCTGATACATTATTTAATGTAAAGCCGTCAGTATCAGGAGAAGACTGAACTTCAATCTTATGGTCCTGAGCAGAACCAGCTGTAACTTTTTCACGCCAGAATTCACCTAAACCAAGGTTCTTAATGTAATCAAGAGTTTCCTGTGGATCCTCTTCATTATAAGGAACGTATGCAGGTGAGAATACGTGTGTTTCGTAAGATTTTGAAGAAGCTTCGTAGTTCTTCATTTCATCGTTAGCACTTCTTGAGAGCCATACATAAGACTCATCATAGAAAATTGTACCGCCAAGAAGAGCTGAACCGTCTTCAATATAAACTTTGTAACCGATTTTAAGTTTCTGAACAACACCGCTTTCAGGAACTGCTGAACCTGAACCTGCTGTCTGACTGTCAGGAGTTACGATAGAACCTACTTTGAAGTTAAGGTTTGCACTCTGACCATAGTCAATAATACCTGTATCAAAGTTGATACTGTGAATGTATGATGTTGCTGAACCGTCATAGTTAAAGAATTGAACGCTTGCAATCTGAATCTTGTACTGTTCATCCTGCTTTGAAGCACCGGTTGCTGGGTCAATATAGTGTCTCCACATACCGTCTGAACCGTTACGGATTGTATATGCAAGAGGATCTTTATTCTGGATTGTGTAAGTCTTGTTACCCTTACAATCTTCTTCTGTTTCATACCAGTATGAACAACCTGTATCTTCTACGTTGATGTGAGTTGGAATGTTGTGAACAGGGTTCTGGAAGCGCTGTTCTGTACCCCAACCTTTAATAAGTTTACCAACGATTGGAAGAGCATTTTTAAGGATAGCATCTTTTCTGCCATTAAGACCCTGAAGAAGGTTCTGAACAGTTGTCTTAAGAGCTGCCTTAGAAATAACATTGTCAAGGCTTTGTGCACTAACTGTACCAACAGTATTTACGTTCTGAAGGATTGTTTTACCGAATACAAGGTTGAGTATACGGTTAACAAGGTCAAGAACTGCTGTACCAAGTGATGCATCATCAAGTAAGTTGTATGATGAATCCTGGTTACGGCCGAACAAGTTAAGAACTGCAACAAGGTTGAAGTTTGTAAGAAGGTCTTTAAGACCATCAACAACAAGGTTCAAGTCAAGGTCATAAGCATCTGATGTATAAGTACCATTACCTACGAAACCGAGAGGAAGAAGCTTGTTAAGAATAAAGCTGAGCTTATCAATTGGGTCGCTGATAGCTGCAACTGCATTATAAGAGATGCCGTTAAGAATACCGTTTGCTTTATCGCCATCACTTATGTAACCAACTGCCCAAAGAATTGCATGGTTAAGGCTTGTTCTCCAGTGGTCAGCATTTGTGCCGCCTGTTGAAATGTAATCATCAAGAACGAACTCTGCACCGAAAGCTTCTGCACAGTAATCTTCAAAGTTTGTAATCTGTTGAAGATATACAAGAGCAAGGTCTGTACCCATGTTAAGAATAATATCGAACCATACGTCTGCATCATGTTCAGCAAACTTTCTGTCTTCTGCAGATGTTACGTTACCAGCTGCAAAGATAACACTGTCGTAGTTAACGATAGGTGCGATACCTGTGATAAGTTCACGAAGAACGATTGCTGCAAACTCCCAAAGTTGAACACCTTCATGGAATGCATATGTGCCGTCATCATTCTTAGGAAGAATAATCTGTGGCATTGCATCTTCGAAGAATTCAGGACCAATCATAGCAACGAGCTGAAGAATTGTGAAGTCCTTAATATCTTCCCATTCATAGTGAGCATATTTAGAAGTTGAACCGAAAATTCTTTCACCAAACTGAGTAAGAATATACTTTGTAAGGAAATCGATGTTTGTCATAAGGTCATCGTTACCGTTTTCTGTTGCCCAACCTGTGTAGTCAGGGTCAATAGTTTGTGCTTTTGCAACAAAGTCTGCCTTAGCTTCTTCTGTAAGAGCAACATCATAAACCATACCGATGAGAGAGTTGATACCGCCTACAAGAGTACCATCAATTGCTTTGATTTCTTCATAATCAAGAACTCTCTGGTTCTTAGTGTTTGTAACTGTTGAACCTGAAGGAAGAATTTCCCAATCCCAGTTGATAAGAGAAGCAAATTCGTTACCTGCTGCCATGTTGATTTTGAAGTACTTACGAGTTTTTTCTGTAATCTCGTTTCCTTCTTCGTCAAGTTCAGGCTCGCCTGTTGAAGGATCTTCAACAACTTCTGATTCAAGAGTTGTATAATACCAAGCACCGTTTGATTTCATCATTCTGTCGTATGCGAAATATGATACGTAAGCATCCTCGTCGTCAAAACATGTTTTAACGTCTGCAGGAAGTGATTCGTAATCAATTTCGTTAAGGTCTGCTTCAACAGCAAGCATAAGAGCTTTCTTAAGGTTGTTGTTAAGAGCAGGAACAGCAATCTCGTCAATAGCAATCTGTGCTACTGTATCGAGAAGCTGGAAGAATGATTTTGAAAGTGGGTTGATATCACTTGCTGAAAGTGAAAGACCAGGCATGATAACTGAATCCATGTCCCAAACCTTAACAGCGTTAACGCCTTCACCTTCCCATGTGTAATCCTGAGGTTTTGTAAGAAGGTTATAGATAGCGTTAGGAACCATTTCATCAAGAGTATCCATTTCCGGATATGTAGCTGTGAGAGTTGATTTAGCTTCTTTAATATCATCTAAATCTTTATCATAGCCATATGAACCGTAGATAAGCATATCATATACCATGCCAACGAGCATACCTGGGATATCATTAAGCATATCGCCAACTTCGCCGAGGTCAAGGAAAGAGCTGATAAGACCGAGGCTGATACCGTCGCCACCGCTGAGACCGTAAGCAGCTTTTGAAAGTGTGCCTGCGTTTTCAGAGAGGAAAAGAAGGAGACCAGAAATAACTGCATAGTCACCGTTTGAACGCTGAAGCGCTGTGCTGTCAGCATCATTTACAGTAAGACCAGAGAAATCGAGATCACCAACGTCACCAAGAAGGCCTTTACCGATGCTCCAAATGAAGCCGTTACGGAGCGAATGGATATCTGCAAGGATATAGTCAATCTTATTTAATCTTAATTCACCGATAATGGAAAGGTCAATTGTATCCATGTCAGCGAGAAGATCGTTATCGACTA
>JAZRKV010000024.1:0-42671 GCA_045646545.1 Acutalibacteraceae bacterium | reverse complement strand
TTGCGGCGGTTTAACAAAAAGGAGGACAATAATATGTCAGTAGTATCAATGAAACAACTTCTCGAAGCAGGTGTTCATTTCGGTCACCAAACAAGAAGATGGAACCCAAAAATGGCTCAATACATCTTCACAGAAAGAAATGGTATTTATATCATCGACCTTCAGAAGACTGTTAAGAAGCTCGAAGAAGCTTACACATTCATCAACCAAATCGCACAAGACGGTGGCGAAGTTCTCTTTGTAGGTACAAAGAAACAAGCACAGGATTCTGTTAAAGAAGAAGCAGAACGTTGCGGCATGTCATTCGTTAACGCTCGTTGGCTTGGTGGTATGCTTACAAACTTCAACACAATTCAAAGAAGAATTAAAAGTCTTGCTCAGTTAAAAGCCATGGCTGAAGACGGTACTTTTGATCTTCTTCCTAAGAAAGAAGTTATTAAGCTCAACCTCGAAAGAGAAAAACTTGAAAAATTCATGGGCGGCATTACAGAAATGAAGAAAATGCCAGCAGCAATGTTCATTGTTGACCCAAGAAAAGAAAGAATCGCTGTTCTCGAAGCAAAGAAACTCGGTATTCCGATTGTTGCTATTGTTGATACAAACTGTGACCCTGATGAAATTGATTATGTAATTCCTGGTAACGACGATGCTATCCGTGCAGTTAAGCTTATTGCAGGTGCAATGGCAGATGCTATTATTGCAGGTCGTCAAGGTGAACAGACTGTTGCTGAAGCAGTTGAAGAAGTTGCTGAAGAAGCAGCAGCTGAATAATTAAATTTCTACTCGTTAGGAGGATAAATCTATGGCATTCACAGCTCAAGACGTTAAAAATTTGAGAGAAAAAACAGGCGTTGGTATGATGGAGTGCAAAAAGGCACTTACAGAAGCTGACGGTGATATGGATAAAGCATTTGACATTCTTCGTGAAAGAGGCCTTGCAGCTTCTGCGAAGAAAGCAAGCCGTATTGCAGCAGAAGGTGCAATCATCGCTTACACAGATGCAACTACAAAAACAACAGTTCTTCTCGAAATCAACTCAGAAACAGACTTCGTTGGTAAGAACGAAAAATTCCAGGCATTTGGTCTTGATGTTGCTAAAACAGTTGCAGCAGTTAAACCTGCAGATGTTGAAGCACTTCTTAAAGAAACACTTGTTGGTTCTGACAGAACAGTAGAAGAAAATCTTCATGACCTTATTCTTGTTATCGGTGAAAACCTTAAGATTCGTCGTTACGAAATCATCGAAGGCGACGTTGTAACATATATCCATGGCGGTGGCGCTGTTGGTGTTGCAGTTAAATTCGATACAAACCTTGATAACGAAGCAGAATTCGTTGCTATGGGTAAAAACATTGCTATGCAAGTAGCTGCTATGAACCCAGAATATCTTAGCAAGGATTGCATTTCTGCAGACGAACTTGAAAAGATGAAATCTATCACAATTGATAGTTCTCTTAACAAACCTGATTCACTTCCAAAGCCAATCCTTGGTAAAATCATTGATAAAGCAATTGCAGAAAATCTTTGGAGTGCTGAAGACGTTGCTGCTTACGAAGAACAGAAGAAGAGCCCATATCTCTTCAACTTCCTTTCAAAAGAAGCAGTTGCTACTCTTGCTGAACTTGCAATCGCAGGTAAAGATGAATTTATCAACGATAAAATCTTTGCAGGTGCTGTTAACGGTCGTATTCAGAAGCAGATTAAAGAAATTTGCCTTCTTGAACAAGGTTTTGTTCGTTCAGACCTTTTCGACGGTAACGTTGCAGGTTACGTTGCACAGGTTGCAAAAGCAACTGGTGCAGATATTAAAGTTGCAAGCTTTGTTCGTCTTGAAAAAGGCGAAGGTCTCGAAAAAAGAGAAGACAATTTTGCTGACGAAGTTGCCAGCATGATGAAATAAGATTTCAATTGAGGGCGGCTTTCATTGAAAGTCGCTCCATACTTTTTTTAAGTTAATTATTCCAATTTTGGTAAACTATATAAAGTGGTGAGATTATTATGGAAAGAAAAGTCGGTACAGTTTCAAGAGGTATACGTTGCCCAATTATCAGACAAGGTGATAATCTTGTTGATATCACTGTAACCAGCGTTATTGAAGCAGCAGAAAGCGAAGGTTTCGAGCTTCGTGACCGCGACGTTGTTTCACTTACAGAGTCAATTGTTGCAAGAGCACAAGGTAACTATGCTAAAGTGGAAGATATTGCGGCAGATGTTAAAGCAAAGCTCGGTGGTGAAACAGTTGGTGTTATTTTCCCGATTTTATCAAGAAACCGTTTTGCAATTTGCCTTAAAGGTATTGCTATGGGTGCGAAAAAAGTTGTGCTTATGCTCAGCTATCCAAGTGATGAAGTTGGTAACTCTCTTTTAACATACGACCAGCTTGATGATGCAGGCATCAACCCATATTCAGATGTTTTATCTCTCGAAAAATACAGAGAGCTTTTCGGTGAAAACAAACACGAATTTACAGGCGTTGATTACGTTGCATATTATTCAGATATAATTACTTCTGCCGGTGCAGAGGTAGAGATTGTGTTTGCTAACCAGGCAAAAACCATTCTCGATTATACAGATTGTGTTCTTACTTGCGATATTCACACAAGAGCAAGAACAAAGAGAATTCTTAAAGCTGCAGGCGCAAAAGTTGTTTGTGGTCTTGATGATATTCTTAATGCACCTGTAAATGGCAGTGGTTGCAACGAAAAATATGGTCTTTTAGGCTCAAATAAATCAACAGAAGATACTATCAAGCTTTTCCCAAGAGAATGCAAAGACCTTGTTCTTGATATCCAGGCAGAGTTCCTTAAAAGAACAGGTAAGCATATAGAAGTTATGGTTTATGGTGATGGTGCATTCAAAGACCCACAAGGTAAAATTTGGGAGCTTGCTGACCCTGTTGTTTCACCTGCGCATACAGATGGCCTCATTGGTACACCTAATGAACTTAAATTAAAATATCTTGCAGATAACGATTTTGCCGGTCTTTCAGGTGCAGAGCTTAAAGCTGCAATTTCAGAAAGCATTAAAGCTAAATCAGGTAGTCTTGTAGGTAATATGGCTTCACAGGGTACAACACCACGTCAACTTACAGACCTTATCGGTTCACTTTGCGACCTTACAAGTGGTTCAGGTGACAAAGGTACACCTATTATCCTTGTTCAAGGTTATTTTGATAACTATACAGATTAATTATTTGGTATACATTATAAATAACGGAGGTTATTAAAATGAGTGAAAATGTAATTGTACGTCCTGAATCTATGGAAAGAATTGTAACAAAAGAACTTGCAGATGCATTTATTGCAGAACAAGTTGATGCAATTCGTGTTCAGGTTGGAGATAAAAAAGTTTTGCTTGCACTTTCAGGTGGTGTTGACTCATCTGTTGTTGCTGCTCTTCTTATTAAAGCGATTGGTAAACAACTTATTTGTGTTCACGTTAATCATGGCCTTATGAGAAAAGGCGAGAGTGAACAGGTAATTGAAGTTTTTGGTAAACAGCTTGATGCAAACCTTATTTATATTGATGCAACAGACCGTTTCCTTGATAAACTTGTAGATGTTTCTGACCCTGAAAAGAAACGTAAAATAATCGGTAATGAATTTATCGAAGTATTCAACGAAGAAGCACTTAAGCTTGAAGGTATTTCATTCCTTGCACAAGGCACAATTTATCCTGATATTCTCGAAAGCGACGGCGTTAAAGCTCACCATAACGTTGGCGGCCTTCCTGAGGATATGAAGCTTGAGCTTTGCGAACCTGTTGCTCTTCTTTACAAGGACGAGGTTCGTGTTGTTGGCTCTGCTCTTGGTCTTCCTGATGAAATGGTTTATCGTCAACCATTCCCGGGTCCTGGTCTTGGTGTACGTTGTCTTGGTGCTATTACAAGAGATAGACTTCATGCTTTAAGAGAAGCAGACGCTATTCTCAGAGAAGAATTTGATAAAAACGGTCTTGCAGGTAAGGTATGGCAGTACTTTATTGCGGTGCCTGACGTTAAGAGTGTTGGTGTAAGAGATTCAAAGCGTTACGAAGGTTGGCCGGCAATCATCCGTGCTGTTAACACAACAGACGCAATGAGCGCTACAATCGAAGAAATCCCTTATGCACTTCTTCACCATATTACAGACAGAATTACACACGAGGTTGAAGGTATCAATCGTGTTCTTTACGACCTTACTCCAAAGCCAATCGGCACAATTGAGTGGGAATAAGGGAAATAATAAATGGCTTCCAATTGCTCTGAAACCCGTTATAGGGCTTCAGAGCAATTATGCTAAAGCATGATAGGATAGCAAAGGGAGAAGTTATAAAAATGAAAAAAGTCATCAGTTTAATTTTGGTGCTTGTAATGTTGTTCGCATTAGTTGGTTGCAACAATAAGAAAGACACTACAACTACCGACGAAAAAACAAATGTTAGCACAACTATCGCTAACGAAGATGTTACTTATAGTGAGGATTCTGATGTAGCACTCGACGATAATATCGACGAGAGCAATGTCGTTGATGAAACGCTTGGTGAAACAAAAACACCTATTACAGAGAACGATGATGAAAAAGTAAATGTTTCTACTGAAAATTCTAATAATTCAAAACCTTCAGAGAAACCTACAACATCAAATACAAAACCTTCTGTGAAGCCCACACAACCTGATACACAGAAACCTACTCCTAAACCCACACAACCTTCTGTAAAACCTACTACACCTTCAACTAAACCTACTACACCTTCAACTAAGCCTACTCAACCTAAACCTACTCAACCTAAACCTACTCAACCTTCTACCAAACCTACTACACCTTCAACTACCGAAAAGCCCTATTTCGTTAGTCTTGAACTTATTAAGACGGATAGACCGAATTCGTATAATGTAGATGGTATGCCAGTACTCGATAGAGTTTTTGGCAAAAATACTTGTTTCCAAAAAGGCGATACTTTAACTTATAAAGTTAATATGTCTAATGGTGGAAATACTGGTTTCAAACTTGTTGGATACGAATATTGTAGCGTGAAAATTAATGGGAATATCATTACAATGAAAATTACTGCCGTAGATACCTATGCAGCCTTTAGATTAAAGGTTGATACAAAAACAGGCACCACTGAAATAACTGAAAAAGTAAAGGCTTATTGGTGGGATGGGAAATTAAATAAAGATGCACCAACGCGACAGTTAATTGAAGACTATGCCTATAAAAAAGGTTTAACTCGCATAGATGGTCAACCGAACGCATACGATGGGTGTGTAATAGAAATTCCTGGTAATCCTGATTGGTTTAGCGAACTACTTGCTTTTATGGACCGAGTAGAAAAAGCAGGATGTACTAAATACACATATCAATATATTGGAGGATATTCTGTAGACATAGGTGCATATAAGTAACAAAAAACAAAAAGAACTAAATCGAAAGATTTGGTTCTTTTTTATATGTCGAATTTTAATAAAAAATAGAATTCTTAACTTTTACGTATTTGATTTGAATTTATTTTATATAAAGACTTTTGTTTATTGTTCAATATATTGCAAAATAAGTTATTTCAAGGTATAATGATTATAATTGTAATTTTATAGTGAGATACTATTAAAAAAATGGAGAAGTTTTTTGTTATGAATAATTTGCAGAGTATTGCAGAGCGTTTTTTTATTCAAGGAAAAATAACAAAAATTGAATATATAAAAAAAGGGTATATCAACTGTACTTATAAGGTGGAAACACTTTCTGAAAATAATCATATACACAAGTACATACTTCAGCGAATCAATACAAATGTCTTTCCTGATGTTGATGCATTAATGAGTAATTTTCAACTGACTACTGCTCATTTATCAAATAAACTTAACATGCCGGCTCAACACAAACGAGGAACAGTACAAACGTTGCGTACCACTAAAGACGGTAAGCCATATTATGAAGATTCCACAGGTGTGTGGCGTATGATGACATATTTTGATAACGTGTACTCTCTTGATATCCCACAAACACCTGATATTTTTTACTACACAGGTGTTTCTTTTGGGCGTTTTATTAAGGCGATGGATTCTGTTGAATGCACAAAAATAAAAGAGGTAATACCTAATTTCCATAACACTCAGAGTCGTTATATGGATTTGGAAACTGCAATTTCTAATAATCCGAAAAACAGGGTAAAAAACGTCGAGAAAGAAATTGCTTTTGTTCGTGAACATGTTTCTTTATTTTCAAAAATTACCGATGCTTTGGAATGTGGCAAAATTCCTACAAGGATATGTCACAATGATTGCAATCTTAATAATATACTTTTTGATAAAACTACAAATCTTCCTGTTGCAATAATTGACTTTGATACTGTTATGCCTTCGTCACCATTATATGATTTTGGCGATAGTATGCGAATCGGTACAAATACTGCAAAGGAAGATGAAACTGATTTAAGCAAGGTTTCTTGTAATCTCCGGTTATACGAAGCATATGCACGTGGTTACTTAAATGAATGCGGTGATATTTTCACAAAAGGAGAATTGGAGCTTTTGCCGTATGCAGCTTTGATTATTACTGTAGAAGACGGCATCAGATTTTTGATGGATTATATTAACGGCGATACTTATTATCACGTTGATTATCCGGACCATAACCTTGACAGGGCACGTACACAGTTAAAGCTTTTAGAGGATATGGAGATAAAATTGCCTGAAATAAAGCAGATATTACAAAAAATTTATAACGAACATGGTTTTGAGGCTTATGTTCTATAAAATTATGGAGTGTTAAATGGATAATTTAAGAGTCATTATTCCTGCAGCAGGTAAGGGTAGCAGATTGCAAAAGGTTAGTGGTAATTTGCCAAAAGCAATGTTTCCTATTGCAAACAGACCCATGCTTGAATATGTACTGGAAAACGTTTCTTTTATTGATAAAAATAATACTTTTATTGTTGTTGGCTACGGTAAAGAAAATATATTCAACCATTTCGGGAATCAATTCCACTATGTCGAGCAAAAGCAACAACTCGGCACAGGCCACGCTGTTATGGAGTGTGCTGAATATTTTAAAAATTTTAAAGGTAACGTATTGATTACTTTTGGTGATATGCCTTTATTCCGTTACGAGGAAATGAAGGCTATGTGCTCTCAACACGCAGAAAATGGAGCCGATTGCACCATTATGACTGCAGAAAATCCTTCTCTTAAACTCTGGGCACGTGTTATTCGTGATGAAAAAGGTGATTTTGAAAGAATTGTTGAAGGTAAAGACTGTACACCTGAACAATCAAATATTAAAGAGCTTTTTTCCGGTGTAATGGTGTTCAACAGTGAGTCGCTTTTCCGTATTTTACCTGAAGTTGGCTGCTCCAATGTGCAAAAAGAATACTATGTTACCGAGGCTCCTGAGCTTATGGTGAAAAAGGGTATGAGGGTTGAAACTTATTTCACTAAAGATGGTGACGACCTTCGTGGTATCAATACTCCTGAAGATTTAGAAATCTGTGAACAAATTATAGAAAAGCGTATACCGGTTACGGTTTAACTTTAATAAAAAATTTATCCTTTACACTAATTTGTGTAAGGAGTATTTTATGTTGCATAATTTATAGTATATGTTAAAATAACTATATCTTTATATTAAGGAATTGTTATATGAATAATATTTCTTTTAACGAATTTTTACAACTGGATTTTAAATTGTATAATGGTAATCCTGTTCTTAAAAATCCGTGGAACAGCTTTGTTATTGCTGACCCAAGCGTTTTGACTCCTGATGTTTCTCATGACGGTAAATTCCATCTATTTTGTCACACATTTTTTGGCGTATATCATTACGTCAGCGATAACGGAGTTGATTTTAAAAAGCATAGTAAAATAGTTTCGAAAGCTATGCGACCAAACATTAACTATGTAGATGGCAAATATTACTTGTTTTATGAGCGTACAAGAAATGTTATATTTAATTTGTTATCGCTTGTAGGTGCAAAGTGGAAATCGGAAATTTTCTGTACTGAGTCAACAGATTTGATTAATTGGTCAAAACCGTATTCTGTTATAAAAAACACAAAGCAATACCAAACCTTTGAGAACGGTTATTCAATTTCTAATCCGTTTTTAATTAATATTGATGGCAAGAACAGGCTTTATTACTCCTGTGGTCAGACTTTTATTGACGATTGCGGTTTTTATGAGCCAACATATATTTCTTATGCACAAAGTGACAGTATAAATCAAGATTATGTTTCAATAGATGAGCCAATAATCAAGCCTGACAAAAATACAGAATATCTTAATCTTTGCTCAGGATGTTTAAAGGTATATAAATTAAAAGATTGTTATATCGGTCTTCAAAACGGTATTTATAAAAAAGATGGGAAGAGTCATTCTGCAATTATGCTTTTAAAATCAGATGACGGCACTCATTTTGAGTACATAAAGCAGTTTCTTGTTCCGCAGATTTGCCACGGTAACAAGTGGATGGCTCAATACGTGTACGCTTGTTGCCTTACAAAGCATAACAATAAATTAAGATTATATTTTAATGCCAGAAACGTTTCAAATAACTTGGTGGGCAGAGAGTCTATTGGTATTTATGAGGCGGAAGTAAACTGATTTAACGTAAGATTTTATTTTTAAAATTTTACTGAATAAACAGTTTTGATATAAAACGAAAAAATAAAAACACGGAGGAATTTTATATGAATATCACAAAATTCGATAAGCTTTTATCATTCATCGTTGCAATTCTTGTTGCATTTACTATGTTGTTTTCATTTTCCGCCTGTGGTGAACAGGATAAGGATTCTGAAGAAATAACAGAAAACTACAAAGATAAAGATAAAGACGATGATGATGATAAAAAAGAAGATGACGAAGATGACGAAGAAGGGGAGCAATCTGATAAAGATGACGATTCATCAATATTGCCAGATGTCAATATCGTTTTACCTGATATCAATATAAATAGTAACAATCAAACAACAGATGTGGCAAATAATACTGAGGCGCCTACTTCAGGCAGTAATGCTGATAATTCATCAGCCGTAAAGCCAAACAATCAAGCATCTGCTAAACCTGGTGCATCAAATAACAATTCTTCAAGTTCATCAAGCACCGTTAAACCCAATTCCTCAAACAATACTTCGCCAGCAGTTCCTGGAACTACTAAACCCAGTTCATCAGGCAATAACACTTCTACCAAACCCGAAACTACTAAACCAAGCACACCTTCAACGCCAAAACCTAACGCCATTCTGACAGACCCGCTCTCATCATATAAAAAAGCTGCTAAAGCTATACATGAAAATGGCTCTGCCGGCTACACTGTTAGATCATGGCAGGGTATCACAAGAGAGCTTCGTCTCACAAAACTTGACTTCCTTAGCGGTACACTCACATCTCTTATTAAGAGCTTTATGACTACAGAGGCAGATGCAGTGGATGTTGTGTGTGCAAAAGGTTCTTCTGATGCTAAAAATCGTATGCCTTCAAGTCAGATTTCAAGCTCTTATGTTAAAAGTGCAACCGTTACAAAATCAGGTAGTAACTACGTTGTTAAAATTGTTTTGAAAGACCAGATTAACCCACATAAGACAGATACTGACGGAATAAATGTTATGTCAAATAATCTTCTTTATATGGAAGATGTTGATGATACAATTAAAAATGATGATACTGTAAGTAAGGTTGTTAAGAGCCTTGATAAGGGTGAAATTACTTACAAATCATACACAATTACAGCTACTATGACAGCTGATGGTAAGTTCGTTGATATCACTCACTACACAGATGCTGACCTTGTTGCAGATATTACTTCAGTTGCAGGTTCACTCGGTGGTTCAGGTGGATTATCATTCAATTCACGTTACTATAACTTTAAATATTAATCGTGAGGTGCTGAAATGGAGAAAAAATTAGCAATTATATTAGTTATTGTTCTTGCTTTCAGTTGCTTACTCCCTGCATGTTCAGACAATAGTAAAACAACTTCTTCAACAACTACATTGGGTGAGGGCTCTACTGTAAGCAGTACCGAAGCATCATCAGATTCAACTGTTTTAGTTGAATCATCAGATACGGCTACTGTTGCAAACACAACAGGTGTTGCCACAACAAAGCCTGGTAACAACACAACAACAACCAAACCAACAACAACCAAACCTGCATCAGGTGGTTCCTCGTCGGGTACAACTTCGGCTCCGAAGCCTACTGCTAAACCGAAGCCGGGCACAAATACAGTAACCTTTGTTGATACAGTTGAAACAAATCCGGTTGCTATTTACCAAAAAGCTGCTAAAGAAATTCACGACAAAGGTGTTGCAGGTTACACCAAAAAAACATGGCAGAGTATGAGCAGTGATGTTCAGATAGCAGGTAACGAAACTCTTTCCTCTACAGTGAGCACGATTATAAAGGGATTGATGGTTAGTGAGGCAGACGCTGTTGAAACAGTTTATGCCAAAAATTCATCCGAAGCAAAAAGTAATATGCCTATAAGTAACACTGCTAATATGTATATCAACTTAGCAAAAACAAAAAAATCAGGCAGTAATTATATTGTTGAGATTTATTTAAAAGACCAGACCGACCCTGGTAAGTCAGATGTTCAAGGCCTTAATTTAATGTCTACAGACCTTATCTATCGCGATGATTTATCAAAGCAGATATTAAATGATGAAACAGGTAAGAATACTATTACCAAAATAAATAGAGGTAACCTTAATTATAGGAATTATAAAATTGTTGCCACAATGACATCTGCGGGCAAATTTGTTGATATCAAGCATTATACCGATGTTCACGTTAATGCAAATATAACCTCTGTTGAGGATTCTGCAAATTACGATTTAACATATAAATTCAACATCAATGCCCATTACTATAATTTTAAATATTAAGTAAAAACGGAGCCAAGGATTATTCCTTAAGGCTCCGTTTTGTTATTTTTATCTAATATATTTTCAACAACTTTTGTGTTTATTATATATGGCATATCAAAGGTGTTATTAATAATTTCGGCCTCTTTTAAATAGCTAAAATCAAAAACATGAGTACCGTTGACAGGATTTTTAAAATTGTTACCTTCAACTGAAAGAAATTGGTGAACGTATTCCGTTGAGGTTTCATCCATAACCTTTGGCGAAAACAAAATAATAGGGTAATTACCGTACATGTTTCTGTAATTACAATTATCAACGAAATTATTACGGAAAACAATTTCTCTTGTAAGACCTGATTCAAACCAGAAGTTGCAGTCATCTTCTATAAGCAAGGCAGGTCCCCAAACATCTTTGAAAGAGTTGTTTTCGATAACAACCTTACCTCTTGTTGTTGCAAGTATACCTCTGCCGCAAGTAAGACCGAATTTGCAGTTTTTAACGTGTAAATCAGGTGTCCAGGTAACATTTTCAACCACATCTTTACCAATAGTTATATTTTCAGGCAATTCGCGGTCAAGATAAAGGCGAATATCCGTATTGTTCAGTTTTTGGTAATCAACAACAGTTGTTTTAGCATAAGGAATCAATGTATCCCATTTAATAAATTCAAGCTTATCTCCTTTTTCAAATGCCTGAAAGCCCCAGCTTTCATGGTGCATAAACCTGACTGTGATTGTGTTTTTTCGCGAATTTTTACGTACAATACGCAGATGTGTGCCGTGAACATTAACATAATCATCGTGAGCACCTGAAGCACAAATATTATCAAGAACAAGTTGACCTTTGCAACCTGAAAATTGAAAGAAATCTGCAGTTGATGCTGCGGTTCTGTTTTCAGCAGGAGTGAAATCACAATTTTTATATGTTACATTTTCGCAAAATTGACTGACCATACCAAGACCGTGCATGAACTTGATTCTCAGATTTTCAAAATACAAGTTTTTGCACCTTTGAAAAAGGCTACCTGTCTGATTCCTGATAATATTACGTGTCTGAATAATTGCACCTGCAGGAAAATCAAGTTCTTTGTTTTTCAAAGTAACTTTAAGAACATTCTTTTCGTTTGTTTCTTCAATTGTTTCAAACACAAAATCATTTCTGCTAAGGTCATTAAAAAGGTGAGTGTGAGGATAAAGAATTTTATTGTGACGCTTTTTGCCTTTATAACTGTCAACCCAATAATGGTTTCCCTTTTTACCTTTTTCACCATGCCAGAAAATTTCATTCTTTTTGATATAGTAAAGGCAATCATCATTTATTTTTATACGGCAGACGCCATTATTGTTTTCAAGCACCGTAAATTCACTCATTGTAGGACAAAAATAGTCAATTGTGAGATTTTTAAGCGTAATATTATCACAATTGTCAAACAGAACAGGCGTCATTTGACCGTGAACGAGTATTGTAGCGCCGTTACCGTCTATGGTGATATCTTTCTTGTCTTTTAAATAAAGTGCCGTTCTACGCATTCCTGAAGGATTTTCGTTTCTTCTTGCTGTGTTTGAGCAGTAGTATCCGGTTAATTCAAATGAATCATCTTGGTATATATGATAAATTTTATTCTGTTCAAGAGTAATAGCAGTGTTGTTTTGTGCATTCAAAAAAATTCTGCAAATTTCGTTCATATAATCAACCTTAAAAGTTTTTTCTTTATTATATATAAAACGATTTCAAAAGGCAACAAAATGATATTGAAATATTTATTAAATAATATATAATTGAATTATAATTTTTAAGGATGTTGGTTATGAAGATTATTGCAACAGATTACGATGGCACGTTAAACCATAACGGAATTGATGATAAAAAGAAAAACGCCATTTCGATATGGCGCAAAGCAGGTAACTTGTTTGGTATTGTAAGTGGAAGAAGCAAATTTTCCCTTGCAGATGTGCTCGAAGACAAAGATTTCGAATATGATTTTTTGATTTGTAATAACGGAGCAATAATATGCGATAAGGGTTTTAATGTGCTTAAAGAATTCACCTGTAAAGGTGACATTTGCAAAAACTTTGTTGAGTATATGTTCACTTTGGATTGCCCATTTGTTAATATAGATTCAGAAAAAGCAATTATGGTTCGCAATAAAACGCAAATGCGTAAAGAAGGCGAGTACACTTTGCAAACTATGCCTGATATAGTATATTTTAATCAGATGAACACTCAACTTGAAACATATGAAGAAGCAGAAAAGGTCACAGAAATTATCAAAGAAAAATACAATGGACTTTTAAATCCGTTGCAGAACGGAAATTGTATTGATATCACACCTTTTGGTATCGATAAAGCATCAGGAATTTATGCTTTGCTTACTGTTGTTGGCGGTAAGTATGAAGATGTTATTACAGTAGGTGATAACGTAAACGATGAAGCAATGATTAAAGAATTTCGTTCATACGCCATGGCAAATGGTGTACAACGCATAAAAGATATTGCAAATTACATAACACTGGGAATAACCGAATTAATAGAAAAAGAGATATAATTAAAGTGCTCCGTAGGAATAACCTATGGAGCACTGTTTTGTTTACTTGAACATAAAGTGATTTGTTACAAAGAAAAGAATAACCTGAATAACTGCTATAACGTCAAGTACAAAATAAATCTTTTTGTACTTTTTCTCTTTTGATTTAATCCAAAGAATCAGGAAAAGCACGAACAAAGCAAGAGGTAAAACAAGGAATACTATTGTTAAAAGAATTTTTGTCAATCCCTCAAGAAGCTCGTCGTCATATATGTAGTTAAAAGAGTCATTGTAAAAATCATCTATATCTTCTTCGAACTTTTCACATAATTCTTCATTGTTGATTTTATATGCTTCAACGTAACTATAACTGTAAAGATCAAAATACTCTTCTTTTGCATATTTAGGGGAATTGATATCTACAAAATAATAGTCACTATCTACAATTATCAACATACCGCCGTAAATATTGAGTGTTTCATCGTCAGAATAAGAAACGATATCAAAAAAATCAGATATATCGTTTACGTCAATTTTCTCTTTATCGCCTAAATTCAAATCGCCTTTTTCAAATATTAAAACATCTTCTTCTGTTTCAAAGAGAAGGTCGAGATACATTTTTGTATTATCGTTGCTTTTCAATAATTCATTATATTTTGCAATATAATCATCACGCATATAGTTAACCTGAAGAACAGAGCCATCTTTATAATAAATTGATACGTCAAACAGTATCTGATTATTGTGTAAATCTACTATATCAATGTCAATAACTGAATTTTTTTGCTCTTCGGTTAAATCACAGAAGAATTTTTCTTCAAATTTTTCTTCAACTTCAATATCGGTATATGAATCACTGTACTCGTAATAAAATCCTTCTTCATATTCACCAATATTGAACTCATAATCATATATAGAGCCGAAGTGATAAATTTTGTTATTTGAATTTATACGTGAATAAGTTTCGTCATTAAAAATAAGCGTTTTAAAGTCATCAGAAAACGTAACCATTTTCAATTCTGTTGCAAAAACAGGTAAGGTAAGCGAGAACAATAAAACAACTACAGTTAATAAAACCAATAATTTATTTTTCATATTTCTTACCTCCTTATTGCAAGTTAAGTTTCTTGTCAAGCAGCCTGTACTGAGCAAGATAAGCTAATGTACAAATCATGAGAAGGAAAGCAATTAATACGCTTAACAATAAAGCAAGAACAATATTGAAGTTTGCATCGCTTATATCGTTTAACCAACTCATTAAAGCCGGTGCAACAACAGTCATATAAACAAATATTACAGATGTGCTTACGTTTGTAAATGCATAATATAAAGCAAAGGATGCAATAATTTTACCTTTTTTGGCAATCAAAGAACCAACACTCATACAAAGAAGAATAACAAGCATTGATAACGTAATTGCAAGTGTTATTATAACCAGAATTTCAATAACGTAAAAAATAAAGTAGGGTACACCCATTTCGCATATTACATCTCTGACAAATTCTTTTATTGCAATTATTGTATCTCTTGAGAAAATATCTTTGTAATACGGTATGCACATCATTATAAAAAAGTTAAATAATGCGGTTATCAGCGTAACGCACGTTACAATATAGCTTGTAAGAAGTTTTGAAACAAGCAATGTTGATCTTTTTACAGGCAAAGTAAAAGTTAAATAGCCTTCATCCGAATAAAAATTCTTATATGTTCTTATAATTACAAGTACTTCGGAAAAAGTTGAGAATATAACAAAACCAAACAACGCAATAATAATTGATAAGCCTGAAAAAATGTTGATAACAATAGGTAATTCCTTTTCCATTGACATATCATCAATTTTTAATCCAACACCACCAAGTGTTGCAAGTGCAAAACAGGCGATTGCACCTATCCACCAATATTTAAATACATGTTTAAGGTCGTATTTTAAAACTTTTTTCAGCATCTGAATACCTCCTTGAAAAGTTCATCAAGAGATTTACCGGTTTCGTTACGGGCAGCTTCTGCATTACCGCTCATAAGCACCATACCACCAAAGCCAAGGAAAACAAAATCATCAAGCACTTGTTCAACATCAGTAATAAGGTGAGTTGTGATAATAATTGATGCTTCGGGGTTATAGTTGCTGACAATTGTACTTAATATGTATTCTCTTGCTGCAGGGTCAACGCCTGCAATAGGTTCATCAAGCAGATAAAGTTTTGCCTGACGGGACATAACAAGAATAAGTTGAACTTTTTCTTTTGTACCTTTAGAAAGTGTCTTTAATTTAGCGTTAGAATCTATACCTAAATCTTTAAGAAGCAAATTTGCTCTGTCAATATCAAAATCATTATAGAAATCTTTAAAGAAAGCCAGTAACTCGCAAACTTTCATTGACGGATCAAAATATGTTCTTTCAGGTAAATAAGAAACTATTCCGTTTGTTTTTTCACTGACGAGTGTACCGTTAACGTATATTTCACCTTGGTTTGGTTGCAAAATACCTGCAATCATCTTAATTAAAGTTGATTTACCGCAACCGTTAGGGCCGAGAAGACCAACAATTTTACCCGCAGGAATTTCCAGATTAAGATTGTTTAAAACAGGAACGTTCTTTTTGTACCACTTAGTAATGCCTTTACATTCCAAAACATTCATTGCGCTACCTCCTCAATCAAAGCGATAATCTGTTCTTTTGATATAGATAAATTTTCCATATTTTTAATAAAATCTTTTGTAGTTTTTTCTGCAAGTTTTTTTCTGTTTTTATTAATGATATCTGTATCATCTGTAACAAAACGACCTGCAGTGCCTTTTGAAATTATTAGACCACAATTTTCAAGTTCTAAAAAGGCGTGTTGAACTGTATTGGGGTTAACTGCCGCTTCAAGAGCAAGTTGCCTTACTGTTGGTATTTGTTCACCGGGCTTAAAATTACCGGCAAGTACATGCTTTGTTATTCTTTCGGCAATTTGTAAATACACGGCTCTATCTGAAGAAAAGTGCCACGCCATTAAATCACTCCTTTACAATTTGTTTGTACTATTGTACTATCACAATAATACAACACGTAATTTATAGTGTCAATACAGATTACAAAATTGTAAACTTTTGCTTACAGTTCCTTCACAAATATTGACTATACACCAAAAAATCCGTATAATTAAATAATAAAAAAATCCAATTAAAGATGAGGTGACGTAATGAGTTTTGTTAAATTCAAGGAGTATATCGAAGGGAAAGAAGCAATTTGCAGAAGCAATGACAGTATTAATCCTGAGTTATTTAAAGAATATGCGGTAAATAAAGGGTTAAGAGACATTAACGGTAACGGTGTTGTTACGGGCTTAACTAATATATCTAAAATTGTATCAAATAAAATCATAAATGGCGTTAAAGAAGGCTGTGACGGTCAATTATGGTACAGAGGCTACAAGGTAGAGGAGTTAATTAATTCCTTGGGTGAAGATGAATTCGGTTTTGAAAAATATGCCTATCTTCTTTTACTTGGTGAAATGCCTGATAAAGATGAGTTAAAGGAATTTTCAAAATACATCGGTGAATGCAGGCAGTTGCCTTCTAACTTCACAAGAGATGTTATAATGAAAGCGCCTACACAGGATATTATGAATTCTATGACACGTAGCATACTTACGCTTTCTTCTTACGATAAAAAGGCTCTTGATACTTCAGTACCTAACGTGTTGCGTCAATCTGTTCAGTTGATTGGTGAATTCCCGTTACTTGCAATTTACGGTTATCATGCATACAATTACTCCGAAAAAGGCGAAAGCATGATTATTCACAGACCTGACCCCAAGCTTTCAACTGCAGAAAATATTCTCATGATGCTCCGTCCTGATAAAAAATATACAAAAACAGAGGCAAAGGTTCTCGATACTGCACTTATTCTTCATATGGAACACGGTGGCGGTAATAACTCAACATTTACCACAAGAGTTGTAACTTCATCAGGCTCAGATACATATTCAACAATTGCGGCGGCTATGTCTTCGTTAAAGGGACCTAAGCACGGCGGTGCAAACATTAAGGTTATCGATATGATTAACGATATCAAAGCTAATTCAGGAGACTATACCGATAAAACACAACTTGAAAAATACCTTGCAAAAATAATTGATAAAGATGCTTTTGATAAAAAAGGTCTTATTTATGGTATGGGTCACGCCGTATATTCTTTATCAGACCCTCGCGAAAGAGTTTTCAGGGGCTTTGTTGAAACTCTTGCTAAAGAAAAGGGTAGAGAAAAGGATTTGGAGCTTTACGAAAATATAGAAGAACTTGCACCAAAAATTATTGCGCAAAAACGTCGTATATACAAAGGTGTCAGCCCTAATGTAGACTTTTATAGCGGTTTTGTATATGATATGCTTGGTATTCCTCCGGAATTATATACCGCAATGTTTGCGATTGCTCGTATTGTTGGTTGGAGTGCACACAGAGTTGAGGAGCTTATTGGCGCAGATAAAATTATACGTCCCGCATACATAAGCGTTATGGATGAAAAATTAATATAAAACAAAAACTGTTACAACTTAATCGGTTGTAACAGTTTTCTTTTATAAAGCAATAATAAACGTTATAATAATAGCAAACACAAAATACGCGTGTGTAATCACGAAGCCTTTATTTTGTAAAACAAGCATCAGTTTTTCTTTTATTGTAATATTACCGCTTATATTGTTTGCCTTTATTTTTTCAGATATAATTGTGGGTACAAAATATACTAATGTGAAAGCTTCATAAAAAAGTGTGTAAAGTAAAAGTGTAAAAGAAGCAGAAAAAGGTTGTGAAAAAACAATCTGAACGATAATAATAACAAGACCTATAACAGAGAAGCATATCAGCTTTTCTTTATTTTTTTCTTTCTGTTCAAAAACAATTTCTTGCACAAGTACCCAGAAAAGCACAAATACAGACATCAGTGATGCAGTATATTTATCACCAAAACAAATCACAACAAAGGGTATTGCGGCATAAACAATAAATTCGTACACCTCAAAGTACCACTTAAGCTTTTTTTCTTGTCCGTCAGATTCGGTTTGCGGCTTAAAGAGTAATTTAAAAAATTCTTTGTTTATAGCTTTATTTTCTTCTTTGAATTTCTTGATTTGAAAAACATTAAGTGGCTTTTTTATAAAATAGTGAAGATTATCTATTAAGAGTAACAAAAGCCATATTACAAAAAACACAATAACAAGTGTTTTGTTCAGGGGCATTATTCCGCCGTTTTTCTCTATATTAAAAACAATGTCTTTAAATTGATTTTTTGTTAAAATAAAAGCAATTGCAGAACCCATACCGCCGATTGCACCGAAAGTACATTCCATAGCTTTCCAGGTGTCAATGGTATTTGTTTGAACTATTTTTCTAATAAGGGATAGTTTTGAGTTTTTTGCATAATGCTTAAGATAAATCTGCACACCTTGACCAAAACTGAAGCCAAATCCACCTGTAATACCACACAAAAGTGTAAATATTACCGAATATAAATTAAGCTTGAATGCGTTGATTATCAACAAGGCAACAACGATACCAAGCATTGCACCCCAATATTCCTTACGTGTTTTTGAAAAGTATATTTTAGGAAATTTAACTTCATCGGCATTTATAGGTCTGTTTAAAACACAAAGACCTGCAACAGATAATAAAGGCGTCACTATAAAGATTATTAAAAGCTCATACCATCTGTAAATTCCCGAAACAGCACATACACCGCTTGAAAAAACCGCACCGAACACTGCAAACCACAAAAAACCTTTCAAAAACAAGGCAGTTATACCTTTTTTCATATTGATTGCGGGTTTTGCGCTCATTGAAAGTGATAATGTTTCACCATAGGTCATACAACCGCCAAAATACATACCGATTGCACCAAGTGCAGAAAAAACATAAAAATTCTCCTGAACGATATATACTC
The DNA here is from genome assembly GCA_045646545.1 of Acutalibacteraceae bacterium. Classification (GTDB taxonomy): domain Bacteria; phylum Bacillota; class Clostridia; order Oscillospirales; family Acutalibacteraceae; genus DTU089. Next base: position 23,379 of record JAZRKV010000024.1, on the reverse strand, counting down.
CACTGAATATTGCAATCAGTGTGCCCATTAATGCACCGGGAAGCATCGCTCCCTTTTCGCCACCGATTGTTGTACCACGCATACCCCAGCCGTAAGACAGTGCAAACATAGCAACCGTTATAAAAGCAAGATTAATTAATATATCCATAATTTCTCCGAAAATATATTTTTCTTAATTATATATTTATTTTATTGAAAAGTCTATTTATTTTTATGATTTAATATGTTAGAATGGATTAAGCGAGGTGTTTTTATGAAAATAATTAATAACGGTGTTTATCCAACAATGGTTACACCATTTACAGAAGATAATAAAATTGATTACAATGGTGTAAAACAACTTCTTGATTGGTATGTAAAAAAAGGTGTTGACGGTATTTTTGCAATCTGTCAGAGCAGTGAAATCTTCTTCCTTTCTTTTGAAGAAAGATTGGAGCTTCTTAAGTTTATTATGGCAAACAAGCCTGAAGGACTTTCTATTGTTGCTTCAGGTCACACTTCAGACGATTTAGAAGTTCAGATAAAGGAAGCAAAAGCTTTTATTGAAACAGGTATAGATGCATACGTGTTTATTTCAAACAGATTCGCAACTGCAGATGAAAGCGACGACGTGCTTTTTGAAAGAATGGAACATGTTGCCAATTCATTGCCTGATGTTGCTTTTGGTGTGTACGAGTGTCCTTATCCTTACAAAAGGGAATTAACACCATACCTTTTAAAGAAAATGGCACAAAGCGGTAAATATACTTTTATTAAAGATACTTGCTGCAATTTAGATAAAATCAAAGAAAAACTTGATGCAATAAAGGGTAGCCCTATTAAATTATATAACGCAAACTCCGCAACAATTTTAGAGAGTCTCAGACTCGGTTGTGATGGTTTTTCAGGTGTTATGGCAAACTTCCATCCTGATTTATATTCTGCACTTATAAAAGCAAATGAAGAGGGTAATGACGAAAAAGCACAGTTTATTCAGAATGTAGTTGGCTTCTTCTCTGTTGCAGAATGTCAATGCTACCCAATAAATGCAAAATATTACTTAAGCCTTGACGGTGTTGATATTACATACAATGCACGCACACGCTCTACCGATGAGTTTACACTTACACGCAAGCTTGAAATTGAGCAGATGTACGCTTTAACAAAAGAGTTGGAAAAACAAATTTTCTGATTATAACATTATTTTTATTGAATTCAATATCTGAAAAAAAGATGCAGCACAGATTAAACTGTACTGCATCATTTCTTTTATTATTTAATTTTTTCACCCATGCAGTACACCTCAATATTGTCTGTATTACCTGCAAGGTTATATGAAAGCATTTTGCCATCTTTCCATTCAATATCAACAGTAATATTACCCATAGCCTTAAGACCTGTAACCTTACCGTCCTTCCAAGATGTAGGAAGGGCAGGTAAAAGGAATATTTTGCCCTTACGTGACTGAAGAAGCATTTCTGCAATACCACTTGTGCAACCATAGTTACCATCAATCTGGAACGGTGGATGAGCATCGAAGAGGTTAGGATAAGTTCCGCCGCCACGATATCTTACGCCTTTTGACGGAACAGGTGAAAGCTGCATATCAAGAAGCTTTAATGCGTGGTCACCATCCCAAAGTCTTGCCCACATATTAATTTTCCAGCCAAGGCTCCAGCCTGTACCGTTATCACCACGAAGTTCAAGTGAACGTATGCAAGCCTTTGCAAGGTCAGGTGTTTCGTCAGGAGTGATAAGCTGACCCGGATGTAAGCCATAAAGATGTGATTTGTGTCTGTGGTTCGGTTCGTGCTCTTTAAGCTCTTTGTACCATTCAAGAAGCTCACCACGTGAACCAACTTTGAACGGAAGAAGTCTTTCAAGCTTCTCTTCAAGAACTGCTTTGAATTCATCGTCAATTTTAAGTGTATTCAATGCGTCAATTGTGTTTGCAAAAAGCTCTTTGACAATTGACATAGTCATAGTTGTTGTTTCACTTACAGATGCAGCAACACCGTCAATAAGGAATTCGTTTTCAGGTGAAGTTGAAGGAGCGAGTATAAGGTAACCATCTTTATCTTCAATAAGTAAATCAAGCATAAATTCGCAGGATTCCTTCATTAACGGATAGGCTGTTTCCTTAAGATACTGTTCATCTAATGTATAAAGATAATGGTTATATACATGTTGACAGAACCATCCGCCTGCCATCTGCCAGAATCCCCATTGTGTATCACCTGATGCAGGGTCACAGAAACGCCAGATGTCAACATTATGGCAACAACAGAATCCACGTGCACCAAAAATCTTCTCTGCAGTCACTTTACCACGTACAGAAAGTTCTTTAACAAATTGAATAAGAGGAAGGTTAAACTCTGTAAGATTACACATAAGAACAGGCCAGTAGTTCATCTCTGTGTTAATATTAACAGTGTAGTTGGAGCTCCACGGTGGTGCTACCTTATCATTCCATATACCCTGAAGAGTAGTTGGCTGTGTACCTTCACGTGAACCACTGATAATAAGATATCTGCCAAAATTGAATATCAAAGCATAAAGACCGATATCTGACTTGCCTGAGTGATGCTCACGAAGACGTTTATCTGTAGGAATATTGCCTTTGTTATCTGTACCGATATCAAGTGAAACTCTGTTAAAGTAAGAGGAGAAAACATCTATCTGTTCGTTTTTAAGCTCATCGTAGCTGACTTTACAAACCTCTTTAAGTTGTGAAAGACAAGCGTTTTTATATTCTTTACCTTCAAGAGCAGGATGTTTATCGAATCCGTTGAAGGAGTTTGCAGTTGTAAAAATAACAGTTGCATATGTAGCTTTATTTACAGATATACTATCCTGATTAACTGTAACTTCACCGTCAGAAATAACATTTACAGCACATCTGAAGGAGATACCCTGAAGCTCTTTTTCTTCAGGATAGAGTGAACCCTTCATAGCAGCATATGTTTCCTGGTTAGCAGGGGAATCAGATGGTGCAATACCATCAAGAATCAAAGCACCGTTTTCAGTAAAAGATTTTCCCTTAAGTTTTGTTGATAAAGAAACTGTAAGGCTAAGGTTATTACCATTTTTACATCTTATATTATCAACGTAAGCATCTTTCTTGAAAGATACAAAGCTTTCTCTTATAAAATCACACTGACCTCTTGAATATTCAACGGTATTAATACCTGTTTCAAGATTGAGGATTCTTGTATAATTTTTTTGGAAACCTGTATTACCAAAGGAATAATGGATATCGCAAAGTGGCATAAATGCCTGAGAGCAGTTTGTAAGAACCTTATCCTCAAGCAATATTTTTGCATCGTAATATTTACCGTCCATCGTAAGCTCACGTGCTTTAAGAAATGCGTCGTATGCTCCGTCTTTTATGGCAGTTTCACGAGGGAAACCTGTCCAGAGTGTATCGGAGTTCATGGCAACAATTTCATCCCTTGTTCTGCCGTAAACCATAGCACCGATTGAACCGTTACCTAAAGGTAAAGCCTCAAGCCAATTTCTGGCACTTCTTTTATAAAATAAATTTTTTGAATCGTTCAACATCTTTACACCGCCTGTAAATAAAATATTAAATATTATTTTACATTAAATATTCCGCAAAATCAATATATTTTATAAGTATAACAGTTGTAAATTTATAAATTATGTGTTATATTTAATCTATTGTTGGGAAGGAATGGTAGAAAATGAAAACTTTTAAAAGTAAATTTGATTCAACTAAGATTGATGTTAAATCTACGGTTGAATACATGGTAAAAGCAATTACCGATATATGTGAAAAAATCGGTCCACGTGCTCCAGGTAGCGCTGAAGAGCTTAAAGCTCAGGAGTATATGGGTGAGGACTTAAAAAAATGGTCTGATAAAGTTGAAGTTGAAGACTTTATTGTTCATCGTCAGGCATTTATGGGCTTTATTCCGTTTACTGTTGTAATGGCAATTCTTGCAACAATTATTTTCTTTACAGATTATGCTCTTATCAGCTTTATTTTAACAATTCTCGGCTTCATTCCTCTTGTGCTTGAATTTGTTATGTATAAGCAATTTTGTGACCCGTTATTTTTCAGTCACACCTCACATAACCTTATTGCTACAAGAAGTCCGAAAGGCGAGGTTAAAAAGAGAGTTATTCTTGTTGCTCACGCCGACTCCCAATACGAATGGATTTTAAACTACAAATTAGGTGGCGCAGGAATGAAGGCATTCCTTATTCCGGGCGTTGTAGGGCTTATTTGTTGCTCAATCGCAAGTCTTATAAAAGGTATTGTTGTTGACTTCAAAAAAATCGATACTCCTGAATCAAACACATTTTTCCTTGTTGTTGGAATAATCCTTTGCTTATTTATTGTTCCATACATCGGCTTTTTCTTCCTTCAGAGCCGTACAAAGAGCGTTCCCGGTGCAAACGATAACCTTTCAGGTTGTCTCGGTTGTATGTCTGTTCTCAAGCATCTTGAAGAAGCAGATGTACGCTTTGAAAATACAGAGGTAAGAGTTATTCTTTCCGGCTCAGAGGAAGCAGGTTTACGTGGTGCAAAGGCTTACGCTAAAGCACACGCCAAAGAGCTTAAAGACGTGGAAACAATTGTTGTTGCTTGTGATACTTTACGTGACCTTAAGGATATGGCGGTTTACGACAGAGACTTAAGCGGTACGTTAAAGCATGACAAACAAGTAAAGCAACTTGTAAAAAAAGCTGCTCTCAACTGCGGTCACGATATTCCGTATGCCTCAATCTATCTTGGTGCTTGTGATGCTGCTGCATTTACTCAGGCAGGCATTAAGGCAACAGGCTTTGCTGCTATGGACCCAACACCACCAAGATACTATCACACAAGGCTTGATACACCTGAAATGCTTTGTCCTGATGCGCTTGAGGTCGGTGCAGAAATTCTTTTAGAAACTGTTTGCCTCTACGATGAGGAAGGCTTACAATAATTTATTTTTATGACCGTTGCCGTTGCTTCGGTCATAAGTTGTTTAATTTGGAGAAGAAAATGAATTATATTATAATGGACCTTGAATGGAATAACGCCTATTGTAAAAAGAAAAAAGGCTTCATTAATGAGATTATTGAAATCGGTGCAGTCAAGCTTGACGAAAAACTCAGGGTAGTTGACACCTTTTCAATGATTATCAAAGCTCAATTAGGCAAAAAGCTTCATTCAAGAGTCAAAGAGCTTACCAACATAACAAACGATGATATAAGCGGTGGCACGCCATTTTCACAGACTATGTCACTTTTCCGTAAGTGGTCTGCCGGTAACGATAATGTTATTCTTACCTGGGGTGACACTGACATACGTGTGCTTATTGAAAATTTCAGGTATTTTAACGGTATATCATTTATACCATTCCTGAGTAATTACGTTAATTTACAAAAGTACGCTCAGGCATTTATGAATATTTCCAAAGCAGACCAGATTGGTCTTTCTGCAGCAGCAGAAAAGCTTGGCATTGATATTGAAAGCTATTCTCTTCACAGAGCACTTGACGACAGTCTTCTCACTGCAGATTTATTTAAAAAAATATATAACGAGCAGATGTTCCGTTCATATACACTTGTTTGTGATACCGGTTTTTACTCAAAAATAACCTTTAAGCCGAAGGTTATAACCGATATCAACAGTCCACTTATTGATAAATCAAAAATGCGTTGTTTATGTGACGTATGTGGCGGTCAGTGTGAACGTATTTCTGAATGGCGTGTAATAAATCAAGCGTTCAGAGCCGTTTTCCATTGTAAAAAATGTAAACGAAAAATAAGATTCACAATACGCTTTAAGGAATATTACGACAGAGTTGATATTAAATCATCTTCTGTTCCATTTATTGAAAAGAAAGAAATCAGTGTAGTTGCCGTTGAAAACGGTGGCTTTAAAACAACTACTGAGTCGGAGGATACAAAATGAAAACACCTATAAAACTTGTTCCTGTTTTTAAAGAAATTGTATGGGGCGGTAACCGTCTTGAAAATATTTACGGATTCCAATCAGACCTTAAGAATATTGCAGAAGCCTGGATGCTATGTGCAAGAAATGATGGCGATAACGTAATCGCAAACGGAGAACATAAAGGGGAATCCTTTACCGAATATGTAAAAGCAAACAAATCCGTATTAGGTACAAAAGGCGAAAAATACGACGAATTTCCTCTTCTTATCAAATTTATTGATGCTAAAGCAGATTTATCTGTTCAGGTTCATCCTGATGATGAATATGCACGCATTCACGAAAACAGTTATGGTAAAACAGAGGCTTGGTATATCCTTGATTGTGATGAAGGTGCTCAGCTTATTTACGGTTTTAACAAAGAGCTTACAAGTGATGAATTCAGAAAATCAATTGCAGACAATACATTCCTTGATTACGTAAACAAGGTTGAAGTAAAAAAAGGTGACGTATTCTTTATTAATGCAGGTACACTTCATGCTATTGGTAGCGGTATTTTACTTGCAGAGGTTCAACAGAACTGCAACACAACTTACAGAGTATATGACTATAATCGTCTTGTAGACGGTAAACCTCGTGAGCTTCACGTTGAAAAAGCAATTGACGTTACAGATACTGTACCACCTGTACGTAACGGTGCACCTGATGGTGAGCCTGTTGTTAACGGTGATGGCGTTGAGCAAGCTCTCTGCCAATGTGAATTCTTCAAGATGGATACTGTTACTGTTGACGGTAATTATACTTTCGAAGTGACTGCAGAGTCTTTTGCTTCAATCCTTGTACTTGAAGGTAGCGCAACAATTGGCGGTATTGATGCAGCTGCAGGGGATAGCTTATTTATTGAAGCAGGTTTCGGTGACGTTTTAATCAGTGGTGACACAAAGGTTCTTATCAGTACGTTATAAAAGGTGAGTTTTTATGTCTTTATTGACTGCTCAAAACTTAACATTCGGTTTCTTGGACGGCGTCTTGTTTAAAGGCGCCGCTTTTAAGGTTGAGGATAGTGACAGAATCGGTCTGATTGGTGCCAACGGATGCGGTAAAACCTCATTATTCAAGCTTATTATAGGTGAATACACTCCTCATGAGGGCGGAATTGTACGTGGCAAAGATGTAAGGATAGGGTATATGGAACAGTATCTTGACTGTGATGCCGGCCAAACCTTATATAGTGAAGCACTTACAGTATTCAACGACGTTATTGAAATGGAATACGAGCTTGAAAGGGTTAATAATACTCTTTTAACAGAAAGCAGCATTGAACTTATAGAAAAGCAAGTCCGACTTACCGAAGAAATTGAAAAGCGTGACGGTCTTGTATATCAGGCAAAAACAAAATCTGCTCTTTTAGGCCTTGGTTTTAAAGAAAAGGATTTAACTCAGAAAGTATCTAATCTTTCAGGTGGCCAACGTTCAAAGCTTTCTCTTTGTAAGCTTCTTTTATCAAATGCAAATTTACTTCTTCTTGACGAGCCCACAAATAACCTTGACGTTGATGCCATAAACTGGCTTGAAGATTATTTGCAAAAGTATAAAGGTGCTTTTATCGTCGTATCCCACGACAGATATTTCCTTGATAAAATCACAACTTCTGTTATGGAAATATCTCATAAAAAGTTGATTTTAACAAAGGGTAACTATTCGGTATTCCAGAAGCTCAAAGCAGAAAGAGAATTGACTGTCGAGCGTGAATATGAAAAAACAATGACGGAAATCAAACGTATTGAAGGCATAATAGAGCAGCAAAAACGCTTTAATCAAGCCCACAACTACGTTACAATCGCAAGTAAGGAAAAGCAGATAGAACGTCTTAAAGAGACGCTTGTTGTTCCCGACAAAGCATTAAGAAGCATAAATTTTACTTTCACCACAGATATACGTGCAGGTGATGAAGTTTTAATCGTAAGTAATTTATCAAAGAGCTTTCCGGAAAAGCCGTTATTCAAGTGCTTTGATTTATCTGTTTTAAGGGATGAAAGAATATTCCTTCTCGGTCCTAACGGATGTGGCAAATCAACCTTTTTAAAAATTATCAACAAGGAAATTTCACAAGATGACGGCTTGATTAAATACGGCTCAAACGTTAAAATCGGCTACTTTGACCAGAATATTGATAAATTGGATTCAGACAAAACCGTTCTCGATGAGGTCTGGGATATGTTCAGATTTATGACTGAAACGGAAATCCGTTCAGCACTTGCCTTGTTTTTATTTATTGGTGAAGATGTATTCAAAAAGGTATCTGCTTTAAGTGGTGGTGAACGTGCTAAGCTTGCTCTTTTAAAAATTATGTTAGCACGTCCTAATTTCCTTATTCTTGATGAACCTACAAACCATCTTGATATTACATCAAGAGAGGTTCTTGAAAACGCCTTGCTTCAATATAACGGTACACTTCTTGTTGTATCCCACGATCGATACTTCATTAATAAGCTTGCAACTAAAATAGTTCATCTTACTCACGAAGGGGCTGTAAGTATTGAGGGTAATTACGACAATTATCTGCAATATAAAGAATCCCACACCGTTATTGAAACAAAAAAAGACGAGAAGCCTGTAACCAACGACTATAAGCTTCGTAAAGAACAAGCAAAGGAAGAACGCCTCAAGAAATCACGTATCAATAAACTGGAATCAGAAATCACACAAACAGAAGAATTGATTATGGAAACTGAAAGTAAAATTTCTTCACCTGAGATTTCGGGAGATTACGAAAAACTTCTTGAAATGACGGAAACACTTGATTCTTTGCAACTCACATTAAATAATTTATATAACGAATGGGAAAGCCTTCAGTTATAAGATTGTAATCACTTGCATAATATTATGCAGGTGATTTTTTTATGCAAAAAAAGAAAAGAGATTATTTAATCTATACAATGGCATTTCAATTTGCTATATGTATCATATTGTTCGGTGTGTTATATGCGTTAAAACAGACAAACGCTAATCTTTTTTATGAAATAAAAAATGAAGTTTTTTCGCAAACACATAAGAATTTTGATTTTGTTATTATTAAAGAGGATGAAAAACCAAAAGATAAATTGGATAAAGAAGAAACAGATAAAACAGCTTCTAATACCGAGGCACAAGCTTCAGGACAGAGTGAAAAATCTGTTGAAAAAGCTGAATTTTTATCTGCTTCAATTTCACCTGCAAAGGAACCCGAAAATGTTCCTGATAACGTGTGCGTATCGTTTTATACCTTAAACGAAAAAATAGTTTCACCTGTAAAAAAAGGTAGAATCACTTCAGAATTTGGTGAGCGTGTACATCCTATTTCAAATGAAGAAAAATTCCATGCAGGTATTGATATCGGTGCAGATAGTGGCACACCAATTTACGCTTCTTTTTCGGGTGTATGTACCGTTGCAGATTATGATGATTGGAACGGTTATTACATAAAGCTTCAGCACGAAGGAAATATTATGACAGTATATTGCCATTGCAGTAAGCTTAATATAAAAAAAGGTGACAAGGTAAAAGCAGGCGACGTCATTGCTTATGTCGGCTCCACAGGCTCCTCTACGGGTCCCCATCTCCATTACGAAATAAGGGTAGATAACGTTTCACTTAACCCTGAATTTGCCCTTAACGGTACAACAGATGCAGTTTAAAATAGGGGAAACGCACGTAAAAATAAGTTTCAGCTTTTTTGCACTGATATTATTTTATTTTTTAGGGGATTACAAAAAAATTCTTGTTATATCTCTTGTTGTTTCTGCATTTCACGAGCTTGTTCATCTTGTGTTTTTATTAATATTCCGTTGTAAAATACTTAAATTCAACATTAACGTATTCGGTGGAAATATTATAAGAAAACAGGTATCCAAAGCTTCGGATACCAAGGAGATAATAATCAATTTATCTGCACCATTATTCAATATTCTCGCAGGAATAATTATACATATAATAAAACCAAATAACCTTTGGGGACAAGTTAATATAGTGCTCGGTATTTTTAATATCCTGCCTTTTTTTAACTTTGATGGCGGAATGGCACTCAAGTATTTTTGTATGCATTTTTTAAACGAAAAGGTGACAGATGACATTATAAGTGCAGTATCCTTTATCATAATACTTATATTTACATTAATTAATGTAAAACTTGCCATTTTAAATAAAATAAATATATCCGTTATTGTATTAAATATGTATTTTATTTCTGTTTTCGTATATAAAATATTCAAAAACACACATAAAATTGTATAATTATTTATTTTGTTACTATTTTGTAATATATATTAATTTTTTGTTACAAGTATTGATAAATTTACGTATTTGTATATAATTAAATAAATAGTAAAGTAGGTATTGTATGCTCAGATTTACAATGCCTTAACTAAAAAGAAGGTGCTTAATTTTGAATTTACTTGTCACCTTAAATTCGAAATATATATATTGTCTTTGTGTTATGTTGCGTTCATTGCAACAGTCAAATCCTGACACAAATTTTGATATATACGTTGCTCACTCATCTTTAACAGAAAATGATTTTGATGAAATAAATAAAAACATCAATTCTAATATGACCATTCATCCGATTGTTGTTGATGACGGTGTTTTTGATTCTGCTCCTGTTCTTTCGCGTATAAGCAAGGAAACATACTATCGTCTTCTTGTTGAAAGCATTTTACCGGAAAACGTTGATAGAATTTTATACATTGACCCTGATACCGTTGTAATCAATCCGTTGGACAAGTTATATAACATTGATTTTAAGGGTAACGTTATTGCCGCAGCTCCTCATACATACGGCATAGTTGAATCTGTAAATATTACAAGGCTTAATTTAAAAAGACGTAGCCGATATGTTAATGCCGGTATTATTATGATAGATGTTGATGCGTGGCGCAGGGTAACTAACACAAAAGAAATTATTCAGTTTGTTGCTGATAATATCCGTAAGCTTAAACTAAGCGACCAAGATGCAATAAATATGTTCTTTCAAGGCAAAATCCTTGTATTGGACGAGCGTAAATATAACCTGGATGAAAAAACATTTTCTCATTTCAAGAAAATTGATTTAGACTGGGTTGATAAAAATACAGTTATTGTTCATTTCAACGGCAAAAAGAAGCCTTGGACTGAAGAAGATTACAAGGGGAAACTTGGTGTATATTTTGAACGATTTCGTTAAAAGGCTGAAAAGTATGCCAAAAAAAGAAGTCTCAAAAGCAATACGCACCCAAAGAATATTAGCACTTTGTGTTATTGCTCTTATTGGGATTGCGTTTATAGTTTCTTATATAAAATACGGAAACTATCTTTACAATATATTTTGCAATAAAGAAAATCTTCAGGCTTTTTTAGCACAATTCGGCGGTTTTGATAAAATTGCTTTTGTTGCTATAAGGGCTTTTCAGACAGTAGTCAAAATCATACCCGCCGAGCCTTTGGAGTTAGCTTCAGGTGCTTTTTACGGTATTATACCGGGTATGTTATATTGCTTACTCGGCTCATTTATCGGAACACTTGTTATTGTATTAATCACTAAAAAAATCGGTCGTAAGGTTGTTGATTTATTTGTACCAATTGAAGTGATTGATAACTTTGCTATCTTTAAAAACAAAAAAAGAATGTATACTACATTGTTTTTCATTTACATAATTCCAAGCTCACCGAAAGATTTGCTTGTGTATGCGGCATGTCTTTCTGATATCAAAATCGGTAAATTCCTTTTAATTACAACAATTGCAAGGATTCCAAACATTTTGATTTCAACATGGTGTGGTGCAGAATTTATTGACGGTAACTACACAGGTTCAATTCTGATTTTTGCTGCCTCTGCCGTTTTAGCCGTCGTATTATCTTTAGTATATAAAAAGGTTCTTTCGAAAAAGAACGTTCAGAGTGAATAATTTATATTATTTCTCTAGAAAGGAATCTTCTATGGCTTTAGCTAAATTAAAAGGAGTAAAAGTCGACTATTTTAAGATGCTTTTTATTACTTTTACTTTTTCGGCTTTATCTCCTGAATATATAGCTCCTTTATTCCTTGCAGGAACGTTACTGTATACGCTTGCAACAAAAAAAGCTCAGAAATTAAGTTTATCATCTTTCACAGTAGGGTATGCATTTTTACTCTTTATTGCATGGATGGTAGTCGGTGCATTTTATGCAAACTCCATTATTTCTGCATTAGTGAGCTTACTTTTATGGTTGTTTATGCTTTCGGGTATGTGGCTGTGTACAACATTAGTAGACTCTGAAGAAAAGTTAGAGAAGGTTATTTACGGTGGTTCCATTGCAGCAGGTGTAAACGGTTTCATTGCTGTTATTCAGGCAATTGCACGTTATATCTTTGGTGAAAAGGCTGCAACTATAATCAATCCTATCTGGCGTATTATTGATATTCTTTTTGAGAAATTTGTTAGTGTTCTTCCTGCAATTATTCAGGACAGGCTTCCCAGAAAGGCTTTCAGAATATATGATGACAGGTCTTGCGGAACGTTTTCTAATCCATTGTTTTTAGCAACATTCCTTGTTGCAATGCTCTCTTTCTCTTTTTATTGTTTTTTGAATGCAAAAACAAAAAAACAGAAAATCATTAGTCTTGTATGCATCGCATTCAATCTTGCAGGTATTGTTACAACGCTTTCAAGAGGACCATATATTGTAACTGTTTCTATTCTATTGTTACTTCTTGTATATGGTGGTAAGAAAGCAAAAAAAGTTCTCGGTATCAGTGCGCTTAGTGCAGGAACAATCCTGATACTTTTCAAAAACACTATTGTTACCAGACTTTTAACCTTAGGCAGCACAACAGATAGATCAATTAATACCCGCAAAAGAATTTATGCTGCAATATCCGAAAAAATACCGCAAAAATTCACCTTCGGTTATGGTACAGGCTTTGATTCCGTAAGAAGCATACTTCATAACGAATATAACATCAAACAACCACATGCTCACAACATTATTTTTGAAATTCAAATGGAAAACGGAATAATTGGTGTATTGCTTTTCGTATTTGCTTGTTCAATGTTTGCATACAAAATAATCCGTCTTTTTGTTAAAGGTGGCAGTGCAAGAAATTTTGCAATAACCTTTGGTATTTCCATTATTGCAATGTGTATGTGTGGTATGACAGACTGCATTTTCTATGGTCTTAAGCCACTTGAATACTTTATGTTTATTATCGGTTTAACACAGGCAGCATTTAATATATTCATTAAAGATGAGCCTTTGTTTGTTCCGTTAAAGATGTTGTTTAAAAAATACAATTCTGTTCCTCAGACTAAAAATAAAAAAGAGAAAGCAAGGGTATAATTTACCCTTGCTTTTTTGTTTTGTTATCTTGATTATTATACTATTTTATTGTACAATTATTGTATATGAATTTTTGGGGTTGAATAAATGTTTAAAGATAAAATCGAATCAATTCTGCCACTTGTTCAGAAGCCTGCAAGATACACAGGCGGTGAGCTTAATTCGGTGGTTAAAAACAAAGAAACAGTAGATATACGTTTTGCTTTTTGTTTCCCTGATACATACGAAATCGGTATGAGTCACCTGGGGATGAAGATTCTATACAGTTTAATAAATTCAGTAGATAATTACTGGTGCGAAAGAGTTTTTGCTCCCGATACTGATATGGAAAATATTATGAGAGAGCAGAACATTCCTCTTTTTGCTCTTGAAAGCAGAGATGCTCTTAAAGATTTTGACGTTTTAGGATTCACTTTGCAATATGAATTATCTTTCACAAACGTGCTTAATATGTTGAATCTGTCAGGTATTCCATTACGTAGTAAAGACCGTGGCAATGACCTTTCAATACCAATTGTTGTTGCAGGCGGTCCTTGTGTTTGTAATCCTGAGCCACTTGCAGATTTTATTGATGTATTTCAAATCGGTGAAGGCGAAGAGATGATGCTCGATTTCCTCAATTTGCTTGAAGAAGCAAAAAAAGAGGGTATTTCAAGGCATGAATTTCTTATAAAAGCAAGTCATATTGAGGGGCTTTACGTGCCGTCACTTTATAATATTTCATATAACGATGACGGTACTATAAAATGTGTTGAACCTCAACACGGTGCACCTGCAATAATAAATAAAAGGGTAGTAGCGAACCTTGATAAAATCTTCTATCCTGAAAAGTTTGTTGTTCCTTTCGTTGAGGTTGTGCACGACAGAGTTGTTCACGAAATTTTCCGTGGTTGTATACGCGGCTGCAGATTTTGTCAGGCAGGTTTCTGGTACAGACCAATCCGTGAAAAATGCGTAGAAACAATAAGCAAACAAAGTAAACGTCTTGCTTGTACAAGTGGTTATGATGAATTGTCACTTTGTTCTTTATCAACAAGCGATTATAGTAAAATAACACAACTTCTCGAAGAACTTTTAGGTTGGACTATTCCTGATAAAATCAACGTTTCCTTGCCATCATTACGTATCGATAACTTCTCTGATGAGCTTAAAGAAAAGTTGGCTCTTGTAAGGCGTTCAGGTTTAACCTTTGCTGCAGAGGCAGGTACACAACGCCTTCGTGACGTTATAAATAAAAACATAAGTGAAGAAGAAATTCTTTCTACTTGTCGCAAAGCTTTTACAGGCGGTTGGACTGCAGTTAAGCTTTACTTTATGATTGGTCTTCCAACTGAAACAGATGATGACGTTGTTGGAATAAATCAATTATCACAAAAGGTTGTTAACGAATTTTATAATAACCCTGATAAACCAAAGGGCAAGGGTTGCTCTGTAAGTGCAGGTGTATCATCCTTTGTTCCTAAGCCTTGCACACCGTTCCAATGGGCTCCTATGGATACAAAAGAAGAACTGGAACGCAAACAAAAGTTACTTCTTGAAACTTGCACAACAAAGAAAATTACATTCCGTTTCCACGATACTGAACTCACATTCCTTGAAGGTGTTTTTGCCCGTGGCGACAGAAGACTTTGTGACGTTATTGAGGCGGCATATAATAACGGTTGTACCTTTGATAGCTGGGATGACAAAATTAACCTTGACGGTTGGAAGAAAGCCTTTGAAGAATGCGGAACAGATACTTCGTTCTACGTTAACAGAGAAAGAAGTTATGATGAAATTCTGCCTTGGGACCACATAAACTCAGGTATAACAAAAGCTTTCCTTCTGAAAGAATATGAAAAAGCAAAAAAGGCAGAAACAACACAAAACTGTCGTCAACAATGTGCAGGATGTGGCTCAAACAAATTAAACGGAGGTAAATGCGATGCGCTCAGTGAGAATATGGTTTAATAAAAAAGATACCGCAAAGTATATCTCCCATCTTGATATGACAAGATGTATGACAAGGGCTTTCCGCAGAACAGATATTCCTCTTTGGTATACAGAAGGCTTTAACCCTCATCCCTATCTTGTTTTTGGTCTTTCATTACCATTAGGTGTTGAAGCACTCAGGGAACCTCTCGATATACGCCTTAATGACGATAATTATCCTCTGGAAAGGGTAATTGAACAGTTGAATTCCGTTATGGTTCCCGGTATGGAATTTTTAGAGATACGCGAGCCTGTTAACAAACCTCTTGAAATATTCAGAGGTGAATACAGTGTTGAAATTCCATCGCAAAACCCAAAATCACTTTGCGAAAAATTAAAAGATATTATTGATAATCAAACAATTACTTTTGAAAAGAAAACAAAGAAAAAAACATTCAAAACTATTAACGTAAGTGAACACATTACAGATTTCAGAGCAGTTTATCACGAGGATAAAGTTGTGTTGTATTTCAAATTACCTGCAGGCAATGATTTCACAATCAATCCTGTAAGCTTTTGTAACAAGCTTTTTGAAATGGCAGGAGAAGAAAATATTCTTCACCGTATCACACGACATAAACTTCTTATGAAAGACAGCTCAGAGTTCGTATAAAAATCTTTTTCTTTTCATAAAATTTACAGGTGATATATTTGAAAAAGTTATATTTACTTGTAGTTTTATTGGTTGCTTGCGGTATTGTATTTTCTTCCACAGTTTATAACACACAAAGAAACACCTCGCATACAGTTAGTTCTCAGGCTCAAAACAACTTTCCTGTTATTATAATTGATGCAGGTCACGGTGGCTTTGACGGTGGCGCAAGTGACAGTACCGGTTTTGCGGAAAAACATATTAATTTAAATATTTCCTTGTATCTTCAAAAGTATCTCACTTTAATGGGATTCGGGACAATTCTCACACGCGAAAGTGATATTTCCCTGGAAGATAGTGATGCAAAAACAATACGTCAGAAAAAGTCTTCTGATTTACATAACAGAATGAAAATTATGGAAAATCAGGATAACGCCTTGTTTATTTCTGTTCACCAGAATATTTATTCTCAGGAAAAATACAGTGGTATGCAGGTGTTTTATTCACCCCAATTTTCAGAAGAAAGTTCACTACTTGCACAGTTGATTCAAGAAAATACAGTTAATTTAATTCAAAAAGATAACACAAGGCAAATCAAGGAATGTGGCACATCGGTTTATCTTATTTATAATGCCGTTAAGCCTGCCTGCCTTGTAGAGTGCGGTTTTTTATCAAATAAAGAAGAAGCCGAAAAATTAAAAACCGAGGTTTATCAGAAGCAAATTGCTTTTACAATAGCAGTCGGTATACAGGAATATATATACAGAGGTTGATTAACTTGGCAAAAAACAAAACAGTATTTGTTTGCAACCAATGCGGTTATGAATCTGCTAAATGGTACGGCAAATGTCCCGGATGCGGTGAATGGGATTCACTTAACGAGGAACAGATTATTACAGAATCCGTAAAAAATGCTAAAAATAAAATATCTAAATATTCAAATATTGCTTTACCACTTTCACAGATTGATTCAAGCATTGAACTACGTTATGATACAGGCGTTAAAGAGCTTAATCGTGTACTTGGTGGCGGACTTGTTAAAGGTTCCCTTGTTCTTTTGTGTGGTGACCCTGGTATCGGTAAATCAACTATTCTTTTGCAGATTTGTGAAAAAATAGCCAAGGGCTTTTCTATACTTTACGTATCAGGCGAGGAATCTGCTTATCAGATTAAAATGAGGGCAAAGCGTCTTGGTGTCACAAGCGAAAGCCTTAAAATACTTTGTGAAACAGATGCAGAGGTTGTTTGCGAGTATATCCGTACCGAGAAACCTGATATTGTTATTGTTGACTCTATCCAGACAATGAATATTACAGACGTAAATTCAACCTCAGGCAGTGTTACACAAGTCAGAGAATGTACAAATCTTTTTATGCGCACTGCAAAGCAGAATGATATTTCAATCATACTTGTAGGCCACGTAAATAAAGACGGTAACATTGCAGGTCCTAAGGTGCTTGAGCATATAGTTGATACTGTTTTATATTTTGAAGGTGAACGTAATTTAACATACAGAATTTTACGTGCCGCCAAAAACAGATTCGGCTCCACAAACGAAATCGGTGTTTTTGAAATGACAAGTAAAGGTCTTGTGGAGATAGAAAGCCCCTCATTAGCTATGATAAGTGGCAGACCGTTAAATGTTTCGGGTACGTGTGTAACGTGCCTTATTGAAGGCTCCAGACCTATTTTAGCAGAGGTTCAAGGTCTTGCAACAACTTCAGGCTTCGGTAATCCCAGAAGAATGGCTGCAGGATTTGACTACAACAGAATGGTAATGCTTATTGCTATACTTGAAAAACGTGCTGGTTATTTCCTGGGAAATATGGACTGTTACGTAAATATTGCAGGCGGTTTACGTGCTGATGAACCTGCATGCGACTTAGCCGTTGCGTTATCTGTTGTTTCAAGCCTTAAGGACGCCGTTATAAACAGTGAAACAATTGTATTCGGTGAAATCGGTCTTGCAGGTGAGATAAGAACTGTAAATAACTGTGAGCAACGTATCCGCGAATGTGAAAGACTCGGCTTTAAACGTTGCATTATACCACGCCAGAATATAAAAAATTTACCTAAAGGTGAATTCAAGTCAATTGAAATTATCGGTGTAAGAAATATACGTGAGGCATTTGAGGCTGCTACCGATTAATATGGAAACAAAAAACAGAACATGCCTTATTGGTGAAAAATACACAAATGTTATATATGAATTAAAAGAAAACGGCTTTAATGCAATCACTCTACCGATAAATGAAAGCTTAGATGATGAGGTCAATAATCACGCCGATATACTTGCTTTTAAGCACAATAATAATCTGTTTATATGTAGCAATATAGCAGGGGAATTAAAGGTGAATTTTGACGGCTACAACGTACATACAGTGCAGGGTATAAAAAGTCCGTATCCTGATGATTGCAAGTTGAATGTTGTAGTTCTGGGTGATTTGCTTGTGTGTAACAAAAACTGTGTTGCTCCTGAGATATCTGCATACGCAAAGAAAAATAATCTTACTATTATACATACAAATCAGGGATACACAAAATGCAGTTTATGTGTTGTGAACAGTAACACCGTTATTACAGAAGACCCCAATCTCTCCTCTTTGTTAAAAAATTATCAAATTAACGTTTTAGAGATACAAAAGGGCTACGTACATTTGTCAGATAAGCACTATGGTTTTATTGGCGGTGCCGGTGTGAAGCTTTCAGATGGCCTTATTTATTTCAACGGAGACCTGAGCAGTCATCCTGATTACGACCGAATTATAGAGTTTTTAAATGATTTCGGCGTTAAGCCCATATTTAAGAAAAACCGACCGTTAACTGATTTTGGCGGTTTTATATTAATATAATCCATCCGATAGAAATTTTTGAAACGACCAAAACCTCATTTCAAAAAAACTGAGAGGATGAATTTTTTGTGGATTTGTGAGATTTTTACGGATTTTTTATTTTTTTCAAAAAATGCCATCCGATGGAAATTTTTGAAATGAGTAAAGTATCGTTCGAGAAAAACTGAGTCGATGTGAAAGGAAATAAATTTTATGAAAAAACATGAAAAGAACGCCGCAGCAAAACTTGGCTATACAATTACAATGGTTGTAGTTACAACTGCAATATTTGTTTGTATGAAAAAGTACAAGGATAAATAATCAGCTTATAAAAACTATAATTAAACTTTAGTATACATAATTAATAATAATTACAATAATTAAATCCATTATTATAGAAATTTGGGAAAACACGTCACTTAAGCCGTCCGGGACATAAAATACCGTTTTATTTAAATTTATCGATTTAATCTTATTTTTACCGATTTTATCGGTATTTAATACGTTTTACCCCTAATCTCACACCCCGACTTATACAAAACTCTAATTTTGTATAAGTGGATATGTAGTAAAAGAAGCGTGTTGTAATTTTCGTTCCCTTTTGATTTATGGGATTTTTCAGTTATTCAAGCTAACAATATACCAACCTTGATAATTGATAATTGATAATAGCTTATAATCATCTTTTATTGAAAGGAGTTCTTTATTTATGAAAAAAGAAAATTTTTCAAGCATGTTACCTTCGTACGTTGTGGATTTTCTCAATTATTACAGTGCTATTAAAAATAAATCGTCCTTGACTGTTGAAGAATATGCAAACGATTTGCTTACTTTTTTTCGTTTTCTTAAAATAATACGTGGGCTTGTTAGCAAGGATACTCCTTTTGAGGAAATTGAGGTTAAAGATATTTCACTTGAAACAATTTCGAGCGTCACCTTAAGCGATGCTTATATGTATCTTGTTTATTGCAAGGATGAACGCAATAATATCGAATCAACACGTGCACGTAAAGCAACCTCATTAAGAGTATTTTACAAATATATTACTGTGCAGAAAAAATTAATTGATGAAAATCCTTTACAGGAATTAGATTCTCCAAAAATAAAAAAATCATTACCCAAGTATTTGACTTTAGACGAAAGTCTTGCACTTCTAAACGCCGTAGACGGCAAATTTAAAGAACGTGATTACTGCATCATTACCCTTTTCTTAAATTGCGGTATGCGTCTTTCTGAGCTTGTTTCCTTAAACCTATCAGATATACGTTCAAACAATACAATTGTAATCACAGGTAAAGGTAACAAAGAGCGTACTGTTTACCTTAACGATGCTTGTGTAGATGCAATCAATGCTTACCTGCCCTATCGTCCCGTAGATGGAGTAAAAGACAAAAACGCCTTATTTATAAGCCGTCAGAAAGGCAGAATAAGCCCCAAAACCGTACAATACATAGTCAAGTCAACACTGGAAAAAGCAGGTCTTGGCGAAAGAGATTTATCTACACACAAGCTCAGGCACACTGCCGCAACGTTGATGTACCAATATGGTGATGTTGATGTACTCGCAATTAAAGAGATTCTCGGCCACGAAAGTCTAAGCACAACCCAGATATACACTCATGTAATGAACGAGCAATTAAAAAAAGCTGCCGCATCTAATCCATTGAGCTCTGTAAAGGCACCAAAAAGACCTGAACTCGTGTCAGGAAACGAGGATGATTTAACCGAAGACGTTGAATGAATTTTTTAATGTGTAAAAAATTAACAGGCTTACCACACAGCTTAAAACAACAGGAACAATAAACACTATGTACTCTGTTGTATATTCCTTCAAAAAGCCTTTGCCCTCACCTTTTCCTGTTAACACAAACGAAAATATTTCCCCGGAAATAACTGAACTTCTGCAACAGCACTTAATCAAAGTGGCTGTTGCAGTTGCATATAAAGGCAAAAAAATCAAAATTCTGCAGACTACCTCTTTACCATTAAAGGAGTTATAGCAAAGCGATATATAAAGACCTGCAAGTATTCCACACAAAAAAGGAATGAAACTCAAAAACAACGTGCCTGTACCACTGAATCCTATTAAATAACATAACAATATCAAAAGAAAAAAAGGCAAAAACATTTTAGAAAATGCCCTGATATATGAGTCATCTTTAAGGGGTAATATAAAATTACCAAATAGCTTATCAAAAAACCACAAAGCTTCTTGCGAGCCTTTTTTATAAATATAAGTACCGATTATAATTCCGCATATCATAAAAACAAAGAAAAGCAAGGTTTTAACGTCTGGCATTGCCATTTTTTTCACTGTTCTTTTGCCAAAGCCTTTTCTGAAATTAAAAACAACGTGTTTTTTTAACATAATTTACTCCTTTTATTTATTTGCACATACTACTCCACCTGTTATGCACCCCACAACAATTAACGGTACAGTAAGAAAGAGTAACTTTGATACACCGAATTTCAAAAGTAAGCACACAACAATAATGAATATTACAGAATAAAAAACAGAGGAAAGCAAACCGTTTATTATACCCTTCCCCTTTATTTTTTTATTTGCAAAATAGCCACACACAAACGACCCGAGAGCAATCGAAAAATATAAAAACAGCTTTGTAAAGGTTGTGAAGCTGGATTTATTCAAAAGCAGTAAACTAACTACCCCAAAGCACAAAAACGTTACTATAACGCCTCTGAGGGCGCACAATGGATATATTACAACAGGTTTATTCACTTTTTGATTTTTTGACTTGGTTTTCAGTATTTTGGGCATAAAAAAACCTCCGCACTACTTTTACTAAAAAGTATGCGGAGAGTTATTTTTTTATGAATTATTCTTCAGATTTATCTTCTGCAGGAATTTCATCAACAGGAGCTTCATCAGCAATATTTTTAACAACTGCTTTTTTCTTCTTTGAGAATTTGCCGCCGTTCACTTTACCGTCAATAGCGTCCTTTTCAGCTTTTGCATTTTTAGCTTCCTGAGCTGCTTTTCTTTCAGCTTCCATACGCTCGTTTGCAGTATTATTTGTATAAATTGCAGATTTGTGGAACTTGATTTTTGTTCTGTCTGCACCTGTTTCAAGAACGATTGAATCATCTTTAACAGTAACAATTCTACCCATAATGCCGCCTGTTGTTGTAATTTCGTCACCAACCATAACAGAATCACGCATATTCTGCTCTTCAGCCTGTCTCTTTTTCTGTGGTCTGAGAACAAGGAAATACATAACACCAACCATAAGAATAATTGGTAAAAATGCCTTGATGTCAAACGGTTGTGCTGCTAAATTAATAATTGAAAACATAAGTTTTTTCCTCCAAATAAAAATACTTTAACATTATAGCCCAACTATATTCTTGTGTCAAGTAAATCAACATATTTATTTTTGAACTCAGTGAAGGTGCCATTATCTAATTCTTCACGTATTCTTGCCATA
This sequence comes from Acutalibacteraceae bacterium, assembly GCA_045646545.1. Taxonomy (GTDB): domain Bacteria; phylum Bacillota; class Clostridia; order Oscillospirales; family Acutalibacteraceae; genus DTU089. Next base: position 1,320 of record JAZRKV010000024.1, on the reverse strand, counting down.
AGATTGTTATAAAAATAAAGGTTGTGAGTAACGGCAAGACGCATTGCAAGAATCTCTTTTGCTTTGAATAAATGGTGAAGATAAGCTCTGCTGAATCTCTGGCAAGTAGGACAATTACACTGAGTATCAATTGGCGTATCATCATTATGATATTTGGCATTATTCATATTAATTATACCATTCCAGGTAAATAAATGACCGTGACGAGCGTTTCTTGACGGCATTACGCAGTCAAAAAGGTCCACACCTCTGCTTACACCCTCAATAATGTTACCCGGTGTACCAACGCCCATAAGGTAACGTATTTTATCTTTAGGCATAAAGGGTTCAACTGCAGAAATTATGCGGTACATATCCTCTTTCGGTTCACCAACTGCAAGACCGCCTATTGCATAACCGTCAAGGTCTAAATCAGCAATAATTTTCATATGCTCAACGCGTAAATCATCAAAGGTTGCACCTTGATTTATACCAAAAAGAAGTTGATTTTTGTTGATTGTATCAGGCAAAGAATTAAGACGTGCCATTTCAGCTTTACATCTTTCGAGCCAACGTGTAGTTCTTGCAATAGATTCTTTTGCATATTTATACTCTGCAGGGTTTTTGACACATTCATCAAAAGCCATTGCAATAGTTGATGCAAGGTTTGACTGAATCTGCATACTCTCCTCAGGACCCATAAAGATTTTTTTGCCGTCTATATGAGAGTTAAAGGTTACGCCTTCTTCTTTAATTTTACGCAGTTTTGCAAGTGAAAACACCTGAAAACCGCCACTATCTGTAAGAATAGGGCCACTCCAACCTGTAAACTTATGAAGACCGCCAAGCTCTTTAATTAACTTGTCACCCGGTCTTACATGAAGATGGTAGGTGTTACAAAGCTGAACCTGACAATCAATTTCTTTTAAATCATAGGCAGATAAACCGCCTTTTATAGCACCACAAGTTGCAACATTCTGGAACGCAGGAGTCTGAACCACACCGTGAACAGTATGGAACTCACCTCTTCTTGCATTACCTTCTGTTTTTATAAGTTTATACATAATAACCTCACTATAATTTAATTCAAAATTCAGATACCAGATGCTGTGCTACGCACAACTAAGTTTGCCTTACGGCAAATGAAATTCACCTGAATTTTTAATTTTTAATTTTTAATTTTGCATTTATAGCCGCCAAGGCTTTGCAAGATTTATAATTATGCGATAGCCTATACCTCTCTAGTGTAGAGAGGGGGACCATCGCTTGCGATGGTGGAGAGTTATAGTGCCGTAAGGCACGTATAATAAAACAGATAACAGTCGCCAAAGCTTCGCAAAC
>JAZRKV010000023.1:0-3847 GCA_045646545.1 Acutalibacteraceae bacterium | reverse complement strand
GCTGTTATCTGTTTTATTATACGTGCCTTACGGCACTATAACTCTCCACCATCGCAAGCGATGGTCCCCCTCTCTACACTAGAGAGGTATAGGCTATCGCATAATTATAAATCTTGCAAAGCTTTGGCGGCTGTTATCTGTTTTATTATACGTGCCTTACGGCACTATAACTCTCCACCATCGCAAGCGATGGTCCCCCTCTCTACACTAGAGAGGTATAGGCTATCGCATAATTATAAATCTTGCGAAGCAAACTTCACTACGAAGTAACTTCACTCACTTTAGTGAACTTCACTTGCCGTTAGGCAAACTTAGTTGATTATCTTTCGTTAGAAAGATAATCAATACGCTTTACCCCAATAAACAAGGTGCTTTGCAGGCTTACCGCAACAAATACAAGTATCTGCAACAGTTTCCTGGTTGAATGGTATGCAACGTGAGCCAACGCCTGTTGCTTCCTTAACCTTATCTTCACACTCTTCGTCACCGCACCACATTGCTTTTACAAAGCCGTCGCCTTTTGCTTCAAGTGAAGCAGTAATTTCATCAAGTGTTGTACAAGTATATGTACGATTTTTGATATTTTCAAGAGATTTGTTGTAAATAGCCTGTGCAAAGTCCTTAAGAGCATTGTTAATACCCTCTTCAAGATTATCGAGAGAAACAAAAATCTTTTCTCTGTTATCTCTGCGAACAAGAACGCATTGGTTATTTTCAATATCCTTAGGACCAATTTCAAGACGGAGCGGAACGCCCTTCATCTCGTATTCAGCAAATTTCCAACCTGGTGAATTTGAACTGTCATCAACTTTAACGCGGAAAAGATTTGAAAGTCTGTCGCGAAGCTCGTATGCTTTATCAAGTACGCCCTCTTTATGCTGAGCAATAGGAAGAATAACAACCTGAATAGGAGCAACATCAGGTGGTAAAACAAGACCGTTGTTATCACCGTGTGACATAATAAGTGCACCGATAAGACGAGTTGTTGAACCCCATGAAGTCTGATGAACGTACTGAAGCTTATTTTCTTTATCCTGATAAGTCATATTAAATGCTTTTGCAAAGCCATCACCAAAATAGTGTGATGTTGCAGCCTGAAGAGCCTTACCATCGTGCATAAGAGCCTCAATACAGTAAGTTGAAACTGCACCTGCAAACTTATCACTTTCAGTCTTAACGCCTCTTATAACAGGCATACAGAGTGATTTTTCGCAGAAATCTGCATAAACGTTGAGCATACGCTCTGTTTCTTCAATTGCTTCTTGTGCAGTAGCGTGTACTGTGTGACCCTCTTGCCACAAGAACTCTCTTGTTCTTAAGAAAGGACGAGTTGTTTTTTCCCAACGAACAACGTTACACCACTGGTTATAAAGCTTTGGCAAATCTCTGTGTGACTGAACAATTTTTGCATAGTGTTCACAAAAAAGTGTTTCTGAAGTAGGTCTTACACAAAGACGCTCTTCCAAAGGATTACTGCCACCGTGTGTTACCCATGCAACCTCAGGAGCAAAGCCTTCAACATGGTCTTGTTCTTTCTGAAGTAAGCTTTCAGGTATAAAAAGAGGCATATAAACATTTTCGTGGCCTGTCTTTTTAAACTCAGTATCAAGAATTTTCTGAATATTTTCCCATATAGCATAGCCGTATGGACGAATAATCATACAACCCTTAACACTTGAATAGTCAACAAGATCTGCCTTTTTAACTACGTCAGTATACCATTGAGCAAAGTCATCCTCCATAGATGTAATTGCTTCAACTAATTTTTTCTGTTCTGCCATTTTTCTTCCTCTTTATTACTTATTTTCGTCAATATAATTAACTAAATCCCCAACAGTGCTAATGCTTTCAAGTGCTTCGTCGGGAAGCTCCATAAGGAACTCATCTTCAACACTCATAACAAGGTCTGCCATATCAATACTATCAAGGCCTAAATCCTCCAACAAAACCGCATCAAGAGTAATGATTTCCTCATCAACTTCAAATTCATCACAAAAAATCTGTTTAAGTTTTTCGAATGTCATAAAACAAACAACTCCTGTAAGAATTAAATTATTTAATTGTATATTATAATTAACTAATAAATTATATAAATTTTACGTTATTTAGTCAATAGTTTTATAGAACAAATTATATAACCAATCCCTGCATAATTTAAGCCATTGGTAACAAGGCAAGGTATCTTTATTATCAATTGTAACGTAGTCACCCGTTGAAAAGCCGTGACCGCCTGATGAAAAGATATGCATTTCATAAGGGATTTTGTTTTCACCAAGGCTTTCTGCAAATTTAATTGAGCTTCTAATGGGCACAAGGCCGTCATCTGAGGACGCAAAAATAAAAGCAGGCGGAGTATCATCGTCAACCTTATCGTCCAACACAGGCACGGTTTTGTGGTTTTTAAGCACATCCACATCATTGCAAATGTCTTTAGTAATACAAGGATAACCAAGAATCATTGCATTGGGTCTGATTTTACCCATTGTGCCAAGTGCAGCCGCAAGGTGACCGCCTGCAGAAAAACCGCAAACTGCAATTTTATCTTTATCAACAAACCACTCGTCACATTTCTCGTGCATTAAAGACAACGCCTCTTCAGCATCCTCCAACGGTTGAGGAAATGCAGATGCCTCATTGAGAGAATACCTTAAAATAAAGGCGTTGTAGCCCATAGAAAGAAAGTGCATTGCAATAGGCTCCGCCTCTCTGTTTGAGCACATTCCGTAACCGCCACCTGGTAAAACAAGAATTGACGGACGCTTATAATTATCTCTGTTATCAAAGGATGTATCAAGTATATAAGTTGTAAGAGTTACATCTTTATTTTTGAGCTTAATAACTTCTGTAATCATATTAATCACCTTAATTTTTGAAATACTTTTTTTAATGGGGTTTCAACAAGCGAGAAAACTGTTAAGTTGCACGTTGATTTAATTATATTGAACAAAATGCAAACAACAAGAATTTGTTCAAAGAAAACAGAAATAGGTGCATGTAAAAACTCCGTAACCATTAACATATTCAACGGTATCATTACAAGTGTTAAAACAACAACACCAACAATATCGGAAATTATTACACCTTTTAAGCCTTTGATGCAGTTTCTTAAAATCCAAACAACGAGAATCATAAGACCGGATGAAACAAAATGCATCATAAATCCAATCCAAGTGCTACCCGAACTAAAAAACAAAGTCTGAACAAGGCACACTATAAAAAGTGAAACAATAGAATAACCAGGACCTAAAACAGTTGAACAAATCAAAATTGGCACATCTGCAAATTCCATTTCGTAAAACGCGGCACTTGGGAATATGGGGAACCTTATTGTGCTCATAAGCACAAGGGAAAGTGCACACAGTACTGCGGAAAGTGTAAGCTTTTTAATTGGTTTGATTGATTTATTTTTCTGAGCATTGATATTGTTTGACAAGTAAATCACCTCTAAAAAAAATTGCCCCGAAATAAATCAGGGCAAAACAAAAAAGGGTTACTTTTTAAGAAACTCTCTCATCCGGACTATAACCGTCGGTACGGGAATTGCACCCGTTCAATCTGTGAAACAGACTCGCAGACTATACTGCCGGTGGGGAATTGCACCCCGCCCCGAAGCTTCGTAAATATATAATACCACTTGTGGAATATTTGTCAAGTGTGTTGTGCTTTGCACAACTAAGTTTGCCTAACGGCAAGTGAAGTTCACTAAAGTGAGTGAAGTTACTTCGTAGTGAAGTTTGCTTCGCAAGACTTATAATTATGCGATAGCCTATACCTCTCTAGTGTAGAGAGGGGGACCATCGCTTGCGATGGTGGAGAGTTATAGTGCCGTAAGGCACGTATAATAAAA
>JAZRKV010000022.1:0-34766 GCA_045646545.1 Acutalibacteraceae bacterium | reverse complement strand
GCTCGTCTTGCCAAAGAGGGAAAAAAGACACTACTTATTGAGCGTCATAATTTGCCCGGCGGATTTGCTACAAGCTTTGTAAGAGGTAGATTTGAATTTGAGGCATCACTTCATGAGCTTTGTGGCATCGGCTCTATTACTGGAAAATCGCCACTATTGAAGATTTTCCAAGAGGTCGGAGCAGCAGATAAAATCGAATGGGTGGCACTTGATGAAGCATACCGATTGCTCACCTTGAATGAAAACGAAAAGTGCGACTATTTAATGCCTTTGGGCAAGGATGCCTTTATAAATAAGCTTGAGGAATATGACCCAGGCTCAGCTCCTGTAGTTACAAAGATTTTTGAGCTTATTGAGAGCATTGAAAAAACTTTAGATTTCGTAAGCAACATTGAAGATTTCAAGCCATCAATGATTAAAGAAATTTTTTCTCAACACACAGATTTTCTTAAGATTGCAAACTATTCTGTTGACGAAGTATTGAAAGCATTCGGAGCAAGTCAAAAAACAAGGGATATACTTAACGGATATTGGTGTTACCTTGGTCAACCTACCGATGAGCTTAATGCTATTCACTATTTCACAATGCTTCACTCATATATTATCGATGGTGCTGTTATTCCTAGAGGCAGAAGTCATCAGATAAGCACTGCTTTGCTTGAGGCATTTACCGAAAATGGTGGCGAAGCATGGTTTAACACGAGTGTTAAAAAAATAAATGTTGAAAACGGCGTAGCAACAGGCGTTGTGCTTGATGATGGTACTCAAATAAACGCTAAAGTGGTTATTTGCAATGCTTCACCATATAATGCATATACAAAGCTTATTGATGAAAATGCTATTCCTGAAAAACTTAAAAAGGAAGTAAATGCTAAAACCTTGGGTGCAAAAGGTTTTGCAGTATTTTTGGGACTTAACCGTTCTGCAGATGAGTTAGGACTTAACAACCACACTTATTTCATTTATCCGACTAATGATAACAGAAAATGCTATGAGCTTAGCAAAAACATTGAAACAAATAATGTTCAGGCAACGGTTTGTCTTAACAAGGCATTTGACGATTGTTCCCCTAAAGGCACAAGCATACTTTATATGACTTCTATTTTTGCAGGCAACGAATGGAGCAAGGTTTCTGTTAAGGATTACCATAAAACAAAGCATGCCTTTGCAGAAAAAATGATAGATAATTTTGAAAAAGCAACAGGTATTAAAATCAAGGATTATATAGAAGAAATTGAAATTGCAACTCCTATGACATATGCTCGTTATACCGATGCCCCTGCAGGAACTATCTATGGTTATGAAGCAAGTAAGGAAGACGGTATTGTTAAAAGAATTGTTTTTGATTTAATAGATAAGGGTATACCGGGACTTTACTTTGCAGGTGGCTATACCACAAGACATATGGGTTATTCTCCAAGCTATACAACTGGTGATATGGCAGCAAAGAATGCAATTCTCGCTATGGAAAAGGAGGTAAAATAAATGAGTAAGAAAAAATTTTCTGTAAATGGCACTTTTAAGGATAGTGTGAATACTATAAAGTTTTTAACAGAGAGAAAACAGTTTATTGATAGTGCTGAAGCAGTTTTGCCAACTCGTACTGACGATTTTGGTGTAAACAAAGTTGCAAAAAGCCTTCACCCTAAAGAGCAAAAGCTTGTAATCAGCAGAATTGAAGAGCATTTAAGCCTTGCAAAAAGCTATTATTTTAAAAGCGAAACAGAACTTGCATATTTTAAAGCAGGTCAATATCTTACCTTTAAGCTTGAAATAGGTAATTCAGTTGTTACTCGTTCATATTCAATTGCCTCCTCACCTGCCAGTGCTTTAAATGGTGAATATCAAATTACCGTTAAGCGTATTGCTGACGGCTTCGTTTCTGATTATATTCTCGATAACTGGAGTGTAGGCGATGAAGTTATTGCTTATGCACCAGAGGGTAATATGACATATTGCCCATTACGAGATGCCGAAAATATCGTTGCTATTGCAGGCGGTAGCGGTATTACTCCTTTCCTTTCACTTGCCAGAGCAATAGACCAAGGCGATGAGGATTGTTCCCTTACCTTGCTTTATGGCTGCAGAACATCAGACGAAATCCTTTTCAAAGCGGAACTTGATGAGCTTTCACAAAGAAACGAAAAAATCAATGTTGTTTATGTGTTAAGCCATAGCGATGAAGATGGCTATGAAAAGGGCTTTGTAGGTGCAGATATTATAAAGAAATATGCTCCCCATGGAAATTACAGCATTTTCGTTTGTGGACCTGGTGGTTTGTATAAATTCCTTGAAACAGAACTTCCAAAACTTGAAATAGAAAGAAAATATATCCGATTTGAAGTTTTTTCTTCCGGTAAAAAGGTTGAAGAAGAACCGAGAGAATTCAGTATCACAGTTATTAATCGTGGAAATGAATCGGTAATTAAAGCAAACAGCAGTGAAACTATACTTTGCGCATTAGAGAGAGCAAGCATAGAGGTTCCTGCAAGATGTCACACAGGTGAATGTGGTTTTTGCAGAAGCAAGCTTGTAAACGGCAAGGTTTATATTCCTGAGGGCGAAGATAAGCGTCGTGTAGCAGATATGCAGTTTAATTTCATACATCCTTGCTGTTGCTACCCAGAAAGCGACCTTGTTATAAGAATCAATTAAAGAGTTGATTCTGTTTTTCGACTGCTATAATATTAATCGAATCTCTACCTCACTATATGACATGAATTTACAAATTTCTTGCTATTGTATCTTAATTTGAGTTAAAATATCCGTACCGTGAAAAGATGGTTGGTAAGCGGTTTGTGCGTAAAAACTGTTAATTTTCGCAAAAGTCTTTTATCGTTAAAGTAAAAAACAAACTCCGTGAGCAAGCTCACGGAGTTTGTTTTATTTAATATAATTATTTAACTGCTTCTTTAAGAGCTGCGCCTGCTTTGAATGCAGGAACTTTAGCTGCTGCGATTTTGATTGTTTCGCCTGTTCTTGGGTTGCGGCCTTCTTTAGCTGCTCTTTCACGAACTTCGAATGTACCAAAACCGATAAGCTGAACTTTATCACCTTTAGCAAGTGCGCCTTCGATTGCACCGAAAACTGCTGCAACTGCTTTTTCAGCATCTTTCTTTGATAAACCTTCAGCAACAACTGCTTTTACAAGATCTGTCTTGTTCATTTTAAAATCCTCCAAAAAAATATGTTTTTTATTTTCCAAATCGTTGACCGATTTATTATGGACAAATTATTTAGTAAGAGTCTTTGCCTCATCCCATAAAGAATCAAGAGTTTCTATCGATGCCTCTTTCATATTTATGCCTTTTTCCTGGGCAAGTCTCTCTGTGACGGTAAAACGAGTCATAAACTTTTTAGTTGCTTTTTCAAGAGCAGTTTCAGCATCACAATGGCAAAACCTTGCAACGTTTACAACTGAGAAAAGCAAATCGCCCAACTCGTTTTCAATCTCAAACTGATCACCTTTTGCCAAAGCTTCTTTAAGCTCTGCAGACTCTTCTTCAATCTTATCAAAAGCACCATCTGCGTTATCCCAATCAAATCCTGCCTTTTTGGCTTTTGACTGAACCTTTTGTGCTTTCATAAGTGCAGGATATGTAGCAGGGATTTGCGCCATAGCCTCACTTTGAGTTTTTTGGCTTTTTGTCTGCCTTTTAATATCGTCCCAATTTTTAAGAACATCTTCTGTTGAATTGACGCTCACATCTCCAAAAACGTGAGGATGACGAATTATAAGTTTCTGACATATATCGTTACAAACATTGTTAATGTCAAACCACTCTTCATCACGAGCCATATCAGAATGAAGAACAATCTGAAGAAGAACATCACCAAGTTCCTCTTGCATAAGTTCGGGATTAAGGGAATCTATTGCCTCTAAAACCTCGTAAGTTTCTTCAAGAAAATTTTCCCTTATAGATTGGTGAGTTTGTTCCCTGTCCCAAGGGCAACCGCCTGGTTCCCTTAAGATTTTAACAATTGCAACTAAGTCGTTGAAATCGTACGCATTTTTAAATTCAAAGCCATTAACCATAACTATTGAATACTCCTATATTCTAAACGATAAATTTGTATTTTTCAAGTATTTTTGCTATTTTTTCTCCTTTAGGAAGCATTAAAATGTCATCTTTTACCAATGTTCTGGTTAAAAGCACACAAATTACATATGCAACAACTGCAATACCAATAGCGAGCAAGCAAGAAAGTGACTGGCCGCTCAATCTGCTACCTTCGTTAAATGTAAGGAATTGACTTAAAAATCTAAAGCTTCCGAATGCAGCTCCACCGCAAACAACGGCAGAAATCAAAGGCTTTACAAATACTGATTTGATATCTAATTTAACACCTGTTTCTTTGCGGAGAACAACAAAGTTATAAATAATGCATATCAAATAGAATGCTGCCGTACCAAACACTGCACCCTTAAGGTTTACTTCAGGAACGCCTATAAGAATATAGTTCAGACCAATTTTAAACACACAACCCAAAAGAAGTGCTTTAACAGGCACATCTGCCCTACCGATTGCCTGAAGAATATTTGTAAGAGGTGATGATAAAGCAAGTATAGCCATCATAAGACCATAAAGAGAAAGAATAGGTGCCGCTATTGCAATACCGTTTGAAATATCTCCATCACCGCCGTAAAGAATACCGAGTATAGGCTCTGAAAGCACAAAGAATCCCGCACCTGCAGGTAATGAAATAAGCATTGTTATTCTGAAAACAGTGTTAACTGAGCTATTTACTGTTTTATAATCTTTTTTTGCTATGGCACCCGAAATAACAGGGATAGCACTAACACCTAAAGTCATAACAAGAGTGGGAATAAGATTCCTGAAATCACTTGTCATGCCATATGCACCAAAAAGGAAGGTATGAATTTCATTCAGAGGTGTGCCGCTTGCAGTAATGGGTTCACCGTAAAGATTCATAATCACATCATAGCCACTTTCAACTATGTCTTCAAGTCGGCTTTGAATCATACTTGTATCTATAAAGTTTGTAATATTAAGAACCAAAGAGCTCATCGCTGTGGGAAGAGCAATTTTAACAAGGTCTCTGAGAGTATCTTTTTTTGGTGATGCCAATGGGGAATTGACAAGCATATCTTTAGTAATGCCGTCTTTTTTTATTTTGTGACGCAGGAAAGTATACAAGGTAGCAAACGCCGTACCTAATGTTACACCTAAAATTGCACCTGCCGAAGACATAGCGTAAACAATGGATTTATCACTCTGAGTTTCAATAACCTGACCAAAAACAGAGCCTGTTTCGGCAATCTGAGCCTCAGCATACCAAACAACACCATAAGAAAGAGCAAGACCAAAAACAAGTTTACCAACAGATTCAATAACCTGGGAAATTGCCGTTGGATACATATTGTGAAGACCTTCGTAATAGCCTCTGTATGTACTCATAATACAACAGAAAAGTATCGAGGGAGCAATAGCTAAAACACTATAAATAGTATTTGGGTTTTTAACAATAAAATTAGCATACGGATATGATGCCAGAAGTATTGCTCCGGTACCTAAAACACCTAACAATAAGAACAGAGGGAAAGTTATTTTCATAACTTGCTTTACATCTCTGTATTTACCTAAAGCAGTGTTTTTGGAAACAATTGCAGAAATAGCAACAGGAAGACCGGCCATTGAAATGCCATAAACTGCCGTGTATATACTGTATGCAGAATCATAATATCCTGAACCTAATACACCTATAACATTACGAAGTGGTATTTTATAAATTGCACCAATTATTTTAACAATAGCAGTAGCAACAACAAGAACCATTGCACCGCCTAAAATATTTTGTTGCTTTGTTTTTTTATCTGCCATTAAATTATTGCTCCTTTGCTCCGATAAATTCTCGCATTAGTGAATCATGTGGCACTAATGAGGAATCTATAACAGGAAATTTTTGAAGACTACGTACAAGACGTTGTGACTCATTGTAAAATTCGGAATCTTTATTTAAAGATGACAATAACTCGATTGCCCTATTTTTAAATATACAAGTTTCATAAAGATGAATTGTATTAATTTTGTAATCTGCATTATCTTTAAATGGAAAAAGGTACGTATCTTCTCCATAACGTACTTTAATCCACAATTTAAAGGTTTTTTCTACAGAACTACCTCTGAATTTATAATCCCTCACCATTCTTCTTATAAAACGCATATTACGTTTATTAAGAATTATATTGCCTTTTTTATCATAAATACGCGAAGACAAGTTAATATATATCTTCAATAATCTATCTTGAGGTAAAACATCAGTAATTATAGGATTCAAAGCATGTAGCCCTTCAACAATAATTACGTCTTTAGAGGTAATTTTGATTTTTTTATACTCTTTTTTTCTTTCACCTTTTAAAAAATCAAATTCGGGTAGCTCGGCTTCTCCTTTATAAAGAAGCTCCTCCATTTTCTCCTTAAAGCACTTTATATCAAGGCAATGAACTGTTTCAAAATCAGGTGTACCATCAGGAAACAGTGGTGCATCCTTGTTATCAAGATAAAAATCATCAAGTGAAACGGTATAACTATTTATGCCAAATTTTAAAAGTGCCTGCGACAATTTTTTGGCAGTTGTTGTTTTACCCGCAGAACTTGGGCCTGCAATCATAACTATTTCGGAAACATCTCTTTCAAAAATAACTTTTGCGATATTTTTGATTTTATTGTCATATCTTTCTTCACAACGAGCAATAAACTCCTCAGGAGAATTACTCTCATTCACAATATATTCAAGAATATTATTCATCTGTGACATAACGATATCTCCTCTCTTTAACGATACTCCTCAAAAAACTCTGATATTTTTTCCTTCTTTTCAAGAAGAGCAGGAAATCTTGAAATATATTCAAAAGGAAATTTAAAATTGAAAATTCTTTCTATTTTTTCAATTCCGGGTGAAAGCAACTTCGTAACAGAGCCTGCACCAACAGAGAATATATGCTGATATTCTTCCATCATAAGAATATTATATTCACATTCTGTGCCTTTTTTGCACCATCCAACATTTTCAAAATTACCCAAAGCCTTACTTTGGCGATACATATAATACGGATGGTAATTTGCCTTAGACAACGCTTCACGGGAATAATCCAACATTTCTTCAACATATTTCTGTGTAACAGAATCAGTTTCGTCCTCTGTTACAAGAGTAGAAGAGCGTTTAAGAGCAAGTGTATGTACGGTTATATTTTCTGCACCTAATTCAATCGCTCTGTCCACACTATTTTTAAAACTTTCAACAGTATCCGTAGGAAGACCTGCAATAAGGTCCATATTAATAACGTCAAAACCAACTTCACGTGCAAGACCATACATTTCCTCTGTCAATGCAGTTGTATGGCGTCTGCCGATTTCCTTCAGAACACCGTCATTAAAGGTCTGGGGGTTAATACTAATTCTGTTTACATTATGCTTTTTCAAAGTTAAAAGCTTTTCTTTTGTTATAGTATCAGGTCTGCCTGCTTCAACAGTGTACTCTCTGCAAAATGACAGATCAAAATTCTCCTCTATTACAGAAAGAATTTTATCCAATTGCTCTGCACTTAAGGTTGTAGGCGTACCTCCACCCCAATAAACCGTAGTAAGAACAAGCCCGAGTTCCCTTGCTTTTTTGCCGACAAACGCAATTTCCTCGCACAATTTATCTACATATTCCGGAACAAGTTTTTTTGCATTATCTGTGGCAATCGAATGAGAAACAAAAGAGCAATAGCTACACCTTGTAGGGCAGAAAGGTATGCTTATATACAGACTGAAAGAATTTTCAGGAGAATTTTTTATAATATCCCTTTCTGCTTTTGCAACGCTTAATGCAAGGGCAGTTTTTTGAGGTGCTACAAAAAAGCGGTTATTAAAGTATTTTACCGCCTCATCCTCACCAATTTCTTCCATCTTATTAAGAAGAAGCTTTGATGGTCTTACTCCTGTGAGCATACCCCATTTTGGTGATTTGCCACATATATTTTTTAAAATCGGATACGCTAACGAAAGCAGCTCATACTCCTTATCAACACAATCCGCTATATTCATTTTCTTGTTTGCGCCTTCTTTTTTACCATTATAAGAAAACTCTGCTTTGAAGAAAATTTCTTTTCCGTCTTCGGCAATCTCTGTATAAAAATAGTTGCCGTCGTCTTCTATAAAATTATCATATACTACATTCTTTTCAAATGGTAAAAACAAAAACAACAATTTTTCTGTTTCATATAAAAATTTGTGATTAATGCAATAAAAATTCATACCAGATAACATTATACTTTAATTCTCTTTCCACCGTTGTGCTTTCACCATGACCACAATAGAGAATTGTATCGGAAGAAAGATTTTTGATTTTTTTACAAGATTTAATAAGTTCTGAGTGATTACCGCCTGCAAGGTCTGTTCTGCCGAACCCGCCCTTAAAAAGAGAGTCACCGGTAAAAGCAACCTTTTCCTTTTCAGAATAAAGCATTATACCGCCAACAGTATGACCTGGCATTGAAATAACACGAAAAGAAACAGAACCAACGTTCAAAACGTCACCGTCTTTCACTGTAAGGTCTGCATAACAAGGGTCAATCTCCACGCCAAAAAACGATGCCGCAGATAAATAATTGTCACTAAGGCAAGGTGCATCACCTTCACCTATAACAACCTTGGCTTCGGGAAAACGTTCTTTTAATTTTTTCACACCTGAAATATGGTCAAAATGACCGTGAGTACAGATGATATATTCTAATTTTTTTATCCCTGCTTTTAAAATAGCCTCTGCTAAATGCACATTGTAATCACCAGGGTCAATTACAGCTCCGCAATCACCGTCACTAATAATATAACAGTTAGCAGATACATGCCCTAAAGGAAAAGTTTTAATAAGCATAATTATACACTCCAGATATCTGTATCAAAACAAATAGTAACGGGGCCATCGTTTATAAGAGAAACCTTCATATCTGCACCGAAGATACCTTTATCAACCCTTTTGACACCATATTCCTGAAGTTTCTGACAGTAAACCTCATATAACCTGTTGGCATTTCCAGGCTCTTCTGCAGGAGTAAAGGACGGTCTGTTACCCTTTTTACAATCGGCACACAAGGTAAATTGTGAAATCGCAAGAATTTCACCGTCAATATCCAGAACAGATAAATTCATTTTGCCGTTTTCATCCTCAAAAACTCTCAGAGAAGTGGTTTTTTTAGCAAGTAAATCGGCGTGCTTTTCAGTATCACCCTTTGCAACACCGAGAAGTATCATATACCCTTTACCACATGAGCCAACAGTTTTACCGTCCACACTCACAGAGCTTTCCTTAACCCTTTGTATAACTGCCTTCATCAGTTACTACTCCTTGTTACGTTTATAATACCGCTTATTGTCTTAAGCTTGGAAATAACCACGTTAAGAAACTCCGTACTCTTAACAGTGATTGTAATATAAATAAAGTATCTGCCGTCTTTCATTTCACGTGTATTGATTGAGTTAATCATAACACGCATATCTGCAAGAAGAGTTGCAACGTCTGCCATAAGTGCAACACGGCTTTCACAATGAATTGTAAGACCTGCTTTAAACTCCTGATTAACAGTAGAGCTTAACCATCTTGCACTTACCCATCTTTCAGGCTCTTCACAAGAAGTAATATCTTGCGGTACATTAGGGCAATCTCTTTTATGAACAGAAACGCCGTGACCTCTTGTTATAAAACCTATAATTTCATCACCTGGAATAGGAGCACAACAACGTGAAAGCTTGATAAGACAATTATCTATACCCTCAATGGAAACGCCTTCACCAACCGCTCTCTTAACAGATTTATTATCCTGCACCTTGATTTTTTCAGGCTGATTTGCAGCGGAAAGTTTATGGTATTCATCTCTGATAAACGGAAGAACTCTGGAAATGAATATTCCGCCATAGCCAATCGCAGCATAAAAATCATCAACAGAGCCACAGTGCTGACGCTCTGCAAGAGTTTCGATAAGTGCGGTATACTCCTCATCGGTAAAGCGCATTTTATTACGCTTGATTTCCCTTTCAAGCTCCGCTTTACCTTCAATAATATTTTCATCCCGACGTTCTTTTTTGAACCATGCACGGATTTTAGTCCTTGCACTGCTTGTTTTAACTATATTAAGCCAGTCTCTACTAGGTCCTTTACCCGGTTGAGACGAGGTAAGAACCTCTACAATTTCACCTGTCTGAACCTTATAATCAAGGGGAACAATTCTACCGCCAACCTTGGCACCAACCATTTTCGTACCAACGGCAGAGTGAATTGCATAAGCAAAGTCAATAACAGTCGCACCTGCAGGCAGGTTGATAACATCGCCCTTAGGTGTAAACACAAACACCTCTTCGGAAACAAGGTCGTTTTTGATTGTTCGTACAATATCTTTAACGTCGTCTGCATCCTTCTGTGTTTCAAGAAGCTGACGAATCCACTGAAGCCTTTCTTCAAACTTCTGTGTACCATTAAGACCCAATTTATATTTCCAGTGAGCCGCAATACCGAATTCTGCCGTATGATGCATTTCCCAGGTTCTGATTTGCACCTCAAAAGGCACACCAGCTTTACCGATAACAGTAGTGTGAAGTGACTGATACATATTCGGTTTTGGTGTGGAAATATAATCCTTAAAGCGACCCGGAATCGGAGTGAACATATCATGGATTATACCAAGACAGTCATAGCACTCAATTGTAGAGTCAACTATAATTCTTACAGCATATATATCGTAAATTTCGTCGAAATTTCTGTTTTGCATATACATTTTTCTGTATATGCCGTGAACACTTTTGATACGAGCCTCAAGCTTCGCGTGAGGAACAGTTGAGCTAAGACGTTCACCGATTTGTTTTTTTATGGTTTCAAGGAACTCCTTGTGTGACTTGCCCTGCTTTGAAAGCTCATCTTCTATTTCTTTATAACCAATAGGGTCAAGGAAACTGATTGCCCTGTCCTCCAACTCCTCTTTAATAGCCCTGATACCTAAACGGTGAGCAATAGGAGCGTAAATCTCCAGGGTTTCAAGAGCTTTATCACGTCTTTTCTGAGGTGCAACGAAATTAAGCGTGCGCACGTTATGAAGACGGTCCGCAAGCTTTATGATAATAACACGGATATCCTCTGACATTGCAAGAAGCATTTTACGCACGTTTTCTGCCTGCTGTTCTTCTTTATCTTTAATATCAAGAGGCACCTTACCCAATTTCGTAAGACCATCTACAAGAGCCGCGATATCTGCACCAAACTCCTTACGCACTTCCTCAAGAGTAAGCTCGGTATCTTCAACGGTGTCGTGAAGCATTGCTGCAACTACGGATTGATAGTCCATTCCGTAATCAAGAACAATTTTTGCAACTGCAATAGGGTGAATGATGTATGGTTCACCCGACGAGCGCATCTGCCCGTTGTGATACTCTTTTGCAATCCTGAATGCTTTATCAATTATTGCCGCATCCTCAACCGAAAATACTTCTGCAGCCTGATGCCTTAACTCATTATACATTAATTCAACACCTGTATTTTCACTCACACCTATCACCTCCGTCATTTATTGTTATATTCAATAGCTTTATTGAAAATACTTGAATTTTCTATAGCATTTTTTACATTTTCCACAGGCAAAGAGTACACACCGTTTTCAAAAAGTAATATACCCAACTCAACAAGAGCATCAAGAGCAATCTGACAGCTTGCTACCATATCCCCTGAAAGACCTAACCTGTAACACAAAGTTTCTGCAGAATAACGGTAATTATTATTAACCTTCATAAATCTGTAAATACTACCGCAAAGTTCTCTCGTAACGCTCAAGCATTTTTCATTAATCTCACCGTTACAAAAATCATCATAAATTTGCTGAGAAAGAATAACCTTCTCATCATTTATATCACTGAATTTAATATCTTTAACCTGAATATTGATTTTAGTTTTGCCCATATATTCACCCAAAGAAAGACGCACCGCAAGGTCAACCTTATCGGATTCTTTGTAAGGGAAAGAGCTCATATCAACAGAAAACATTATAGCACCAATTGTGTAGCCGTTTTTTTCTAAACTCATACGCAAATGCTTGCCGTTACTTACAGGTTGTAGACCTGTTATTTTCATATTGTACAAACCAAAAACCGGTTGAGGGTTATCTGCACCAAATGGTGCCAACTGCTCAACGGAAGATATCATATCAAGATTAATTGATGCAGGATTAAGCTTACAATCAATATTAAGCTCTGCAACAGGACGCACCTGTGACCTTGCATACTCGTTAATCTTTTCGCGGAACAAATCTATTTTATTTTTTTCCACGCTCAGACCCGCAGCCAGAACATGACCACCAAATTGAACAAGATAATCCTTACAGTAGTTCAAAGCATCATATAAAGAGAAACCATCAACGCTTCTGCCGCTACCTTTGGCAACATCATCATTTTCTGATATGACTATACAAGGCTTACCATATCTTTCAACTAATCTTGATGCAACAATACCGATAACGCCCTGATGCCAGTTTTCACCACTTACAACAATAACTCTCTGATGCTTAATGAAAGAGTCATTTTCAATCTTTTTAATTGCTTCAGCTGCAATTTTACCTTCAATTTCCTGACGCTCAGCATTAGCCTGCGAAATTTCTTTTGCGAGATCCTCTGCCTCTCTGCTATCTTCTGTAAGCAAAAGTTTAATTGCACGCTCTGCAGAGCCTATACGACCTGCAGCATTAATACGCGGTGCAAGCCTGAAGGCAAGAGAAGAAGCGTCCAATGCACCTGTTGTGCCACTTTCACTCAAAAGAGCATAAAGACCCTTACGAAGTCTTTTTTCTGCCAAAGCAACGTTTATGAACGCAACGCCGCTACGCACAATAATTCTGTTTTCGCCCTTAAGGGAAACAATATCCGCAACTGTGCCCAGAGCAATAATATCTGCATAACGCTCAAGCAAATCGTAACCTTCGCTTTCGCTTAAAGCAGAAATCAACTTAAAGGTTACGCCTACGCCTGCCCATTCCCTGAATTCACAGTAACAATCTTCTCTGTGCGGGTCAACAACGGCAATTGCCTCAGGCAAAACGTCACCGGCTTTATGGTGGTCAGTAACAACAACGTCTATACCTAAGGTTTTTGCATATTTAATTTCTTCAATAGCACTTATACCGTTATCCACAGTAACAATAAGATTCGTGCCTCTTTGTGCGAGAGTATCTATTGCACCGCAATTCATACCATACCCTTCACTTTCTCTGTCAGGAACGTAATAATCTACGTTTGCACCAATAGAGGTTAAAAAAGAATACAAAAGTGCCGTTGATGTAACACCATCAGCATCATAGTCACCGAAAACGGTAATTTTTTCACCATTATCCAATGCTACGTTAATTCTTTCGCAAGCCTTTTCCATATCAGGCAAAGTGAACGGGTCAATTAAATCGGTATCAAAAAGAAAACTCTCAATTTCAAATTCATCTGTCATACCGCGAGCGCAGAGCAAATAAGCCGCAAACGGCTCTATACCGCAGTTTTCCGCTATAACAGCAGCACGGTCTTTGTCGCACTTGGATACAACCCATCTTTTTCGACTCAAAAAAATCACCCAAATACATTTTTACAGTTTATTATAACACACTACACCTTGTATTTCAATAAAAATAATGCTGCCCGAATCAGTTATTCGGACAACATTACTTTTATTTATTCATCAATTTATTCCACACCCAAAAACTTTTTAACAACAGGGAGAATAAGGAAATCTGTTTTCTTAAAAGCTGTGCTATGACCACCGTTGAGCACCATAATTTCTTCTGCACCTTCTACTGCTTTTGTGATTTTTCTTGAGTGACTTCTTTTTATCATATCAAACTCACCGAAGCAGTTAAGAAACGGTATTTTAAGAGCAGATAATTTTTTGTAATTCAGATGCGGTTGACCTACCATCATACCCTCAATTTCACGTCGACGAATCCACTCAGGGTCTTTTGTGAAAAATGCTTTAATTGCATAAATACGATGGTCCTTTATAATACCAAGCTGGTCACCTGTTTTAGTACCTCTCGTATTAAGGTTAGAACCGAAAACCGCAAGTCTTTTAACATAATCCGGATACGTTACTGCAAAAACCATACCAAGATTACCACCATCGGAAAAGCCGCAGATATTTACAGGCTTTGCACCCAGAAAATCCAGAAGTGCTTTTAAATCATCAGAAAACAACTCAAAGGTCAATTTTTTGTCACCTAAAGGTGTTTTGCCCGTACCTCTTGTTGAGAAACGGATAATTTTAAAGTGGTCCGACAACGGCACATACAAATCTCCTTCAAAACAACGGTAATCACCGCCATTACCGTTAAGCATAACAAGAGGCTCACCATTTTCATTTCCACTTACGTGATATTCAAAATCCAAACCATCGTGATTAAAAAAGCCATAATCAATCACTTTTACCTGTGACTCCATTTTACACCTCTATAACATCATTGTTTTTTTCTGCGATATTCTTTTCACCTTTTTTTACAATAACATATTCACCGCTCTGATACTTTGCAAAAGGCAACAACGTATTTTTGAAAACATATCCATCGGGTAGCTTGATTTCACCGTAAATATCATCAGCCTTTTCTACTGCAAGAACAATAGCATTGCCCTTGCGTTCCCAATTAACACTTATATTGCCACTGACAGTATCATAAAAAGCCTGTGCTTGAGAAAGTTGAGGAATAAAGCAAGGTTCAATATTGACCTCTTTGCAATCCGTTTCGTAAGGATTTACCTTTATACCTGCAAAATACTCAATAAATACAGCAGAGATTTCACCAAAGCAATGGTGATTGAGAGAATCAGGAAATTCACCGTCAGGATGGAAATTTTCTGCCAATGCAGTGTAACCTCGTTTAACCCAACAACCAAATGACGGATAATCTGTTCTTGTTATCATCTTGTAGGCAAGGTCTGCTCTGCCGTATTCACACAATACACGAAAAACAGTCATTACTCCGATAAAACCGAAGTCAATATGGTCGTCATCCTCTTCAATTATTTTAACAAGCACGTTGAACGCCTCTGCCTTTTCGGCTTCATCAAACACGTCGTAATAAATTGCCATTGACTGTGCGGTTTGGCATCTGCCCTTTGCAGTAAGACTCTTTAAATCCACAAGATATTTTCTTGCAGCAGTACGGAATTCGCCATATAAAGTGAGACAGAATTCCTTTTGTGCATTAAGACCGAGCACATCAAAAATAAATGCTGCTTTTTTAATATTATCCATTGTAATAACTGTGCTTGTATATTCAACAGGTGTTTTTACAACAGTAACAGGGCACCAGTCACCAAGACCATAATTTATTGTACCCTTAGGTGTACGTTTTTGAGAAATAAAGTTAACGTAACGGAAAATAGCATCTGCATTTTCCTGAAGAATCTCTTTATCCCCTCTATAAAGATACATGAAATATGGCAGATTAATCAAAGCCGCATCCCATGCAGAACCTATACCATAACCCCATGAACCTGTTGGCACAATGCCCGGAATTTCACCGTTTTCCTTTTGTGCCTTACGTACATTGTTAAGCCACTCCTTAAAGCTTTTTTCTACAGAAAAGTTAAGAAGCATCTGACGGCAGGACATATTTATATCACCTGTCCAGCCATTCTTTTCACGATGAGGACAATCCGTAGGAAAATAATAAAAGTTTGACCTTGTTGCATTCCTTGTCATTGCCTGAAGCTTATTTGCAACATCATCGGAACATTTAAAGTTACCTCTTTCATCAAGAGCAGAGCTACATACAATGTATGTAAGCATATCTTTTGTTACCTGCTCTGCATCAAGGCCCATAACAAATACGTATCTGAAGCCGTGATAAGTAAATTGAGGCTCAAAAATTTCTTCTCCTACGCCTTTACAGATATAAATATCCCTCTGTGCATAACCATCAGGATAAAACTGAACGTTACTTGCATCAGGATTACCCTGTTCATCTAAATATTCTATATATTGTAAATCTATTTTCTGACCTGATGCACCTTTCACCTTAAAGCGCACAATACCTGCAGTATCTATACCGAAATCGAAAAGATAACCACTTTTTTCTTTTGAAGGAAGCGGATTTGTATCCTTACAAACTCTACCGTCTGCTCTGAAATCCACCAAAGTTGCTCTTTTTATTGAAACCGCTTTAAGGTGACGAATGGCAGTAACCGCCTCAGCCTTACAAAGACGCCTTTCACCACGTGGAGTTTCTGCAATTTCGGCATTTCTCCACATATCGTCAAAAAACGTTGGCTCTGACCATCCTAAAATCTCTTTTCTTGCATCATAAAAACAACCGTTTCTCAAATCATCAAAGATTACAGGAGATGGTGCAGTTTTCACACTGCTGTCTGCTTCAATAACGTCTTTTTTACCATCAAAATTTTCTATTTCTATACTGAATGCAACGCGTGGTGCACCTCTGAAACTTTCTTTATCAAAATCCCATATTTCTCCGCCCACAGGATTCTGCATACCATTACCCAATTGTAAGCCTAAAACGTTTTTACCCTCATTAAGATATTCTGTTACATCATACTCATCATAGTAAATAATATGGTCAGGATTGGAAATATACGGTGCAATTATACCTTTTGTTATTTTATGACCATTTATAAACACGTCATAAAAACCTGCACAACCTATTGTAACCGTACATTTTTTAGGAGTTTCATAAACAATGAAACTCTTTCTTAAATATGGTGAAGCTACAAAATTCTTATAGGTTGAATATTCTTTACCCGCACATATGAATTTTTTTGAAAGCATACAGTCACATCCTTTTAACTAACTGTTTTATAATAATATAATACTCCATTAAAAATACCAACGCAATAGCGTATTTTAAATAATATTGACTAAAGTAGTATATTTTAGTAAAATACTTTTACTAAACATCAAAGGATTTAAAAAATGGATTTAAAAGATTTTTTCGCAACTCAATGCAGAAAGCTTGCCGTTGATTTGCATACTTTCAGCCCTTCAATAAAAAAGATGGTACCTGCACGTAAAAAAGACGTAATTGCAGGTGTTATGGGCATCCTTGATTTTGAGGATTTTAAAATTAATATTTCTTATACCGAGCAAGGTAATTTCTCTTACGCACAACAGACTATCTGGGTTTCTTTTAGCTTGGATTGCGACGAGGGTATACCATATTCCTTGTACGATATACTTGCTTTTACCGACCCCCAAAACTTCAATTGCTACACTTACACTTATGTTGATTCACAAAAGCTTATGGAAAAATGCTTTGGTGAATTAAAAGCACTTTTAAAAACAACTGTTCCCACGCTTAAAGAGTTGCTTTCCAACGGTATCACAAAAAACAAAATTATCACAACTCAAAAAGAGAACATCAACGGATATTTTGGTGACAACGTACTTGAAAGCAGTGATATGATTGGCGGTGCCGCAGACAAAATAATCGCTATGATGCTCAATAATTTTTATGAAAGTGAAATTGAAGCGGCTATTGTGGGCACACAATCATTCTTTTATAACGGTAACCACGAAAAAGCACTTAAAAAGCTTAAAAAAGCAAAAAGAAAAACATATTACCAAAAAAATCTTCTTACATATCTGGAAAACGGTGGCAAAAACGAAAGCGTTTCTGAGGTTGTGAAAGAGGCATCATCAAAAAAAGGAATAAAAAGACAAAGCGGAGGACTCAAAGAAGCTTTAAAGATTATTTTATACTTATTGCTTTTTATGATACCTGTAAGCTTATGCCTGGTAATTATATTCTTACTGTTATGTGCCGTAATCTTCAGAGGGAACATATTTGTTTCAGGCATAATTGATAATTTAATTCTTATTCCGTTTACCGCACTTCCTTTAAGCTTCTGCTTCTCTTTGAATTACATAATTAAAAAAGAAGAAAGCAAAAAGAAGGTTTCACCTGATGACATACATATACCCAAATATCCTGTTACGTTAAAGAAATTTATAAAATATTTCACAATTGCGGCAGAATCTATTGCAATTATAATTTGTACTACCTCTGTTTTATCTTGCACTGCTTTTTACAAAGAACATTTCAGCTATGCAGATACAGATTTCCCCACATCACAGGAAACCTGCGAGTATACTGCAGTTGATAGTATAAATATAATCGAGGGCTTCAACTATGCTGAAAATGAATTCAGAGAAGAAAAATACATTGTTATAAAAACAAAAAGTGGTCAGATTATTGATTTATACAATTCAACCTGGTTTTCTTACGAAGATTTTCTTTCTCACGAAGAGTTTTTTGAAGAAAAAGGAATCAAAATCAACACCTACAAAACAATTGAATCATTAAAAGATAATAAAACAGTGGATGAATAAATCATCCACTGTTTTATCTTTACTCAAAAAACTTTTCTACTTCAGAGTAATATTCTTCTGGTGCAGTGTAGAACGCTCTTGCGTGCACTGCATTCTTTATTTCTAATTTCTGCTTTTGGGAAGTACAAGCATTATAAAGTTCATCCATCATATAAAATGGTACAAAATCGTCTGCCGTACCGTGTATGAACAAAATCGGCACACTTGAACTTGCAACTGCCTTAAGCGGAGATGCATCTCTGAAATCGTAACCTGCAAAAATTCGTCCATACATATTTGTTATGTGCATAATGGGAAATTCTGGCATCTTAAAGCCCTTACATAAATGGTAAGAAAACTCATTCCAAGCAGAGGTATAAGAGCAATCGGCAACAATGGCTTTAATCCCATATTCTTTAGCTTGAGGACTCATCATAAGAACGGTAGCACCGCCCATGGAAATACCCAAAAGATAAATAGCTAAATCAGGAAATTCCTTTTTTGCGTAATCTACCCAAAGATATGTATCCTGAGATTCATGTGTGCCATAGCCGAGAAATTTACCGTCACTTTCGCCACAACCTCTGTGGTCGGGCATAAGAAGAGTGTAGCCCTCTTCATAAAACTTTTTCCCTAAAAATACAAACTCACCTAAACCTGAGCTTCTTGCACCGTGACAAGCAAGGAGCAATTTACCATTACTTTTTTCAGGAACAAGAATATGAGCAATTATTTTTTCACCGTTGGCGGTAACCATTTCTTCTCTTCTGTGGTTAAGCTTTGTAAAGGTATTATACGCACGGCAATAATCCTTATCGTAATCACTTACCTCAGGCTCACCAACAATTAATTTCATAATAAAATCAGGCATTTTGATTTGTTTACGCCATACCGTTGCATTAAACGCAAGAAAGCACACCACAAAAAGAAGAAGCAACAATACTGCCGCAAATATTAAAAAAACGACCATTTTTTCACCTTAATTTTCTTCCACAAAATTTTCCGTATACCCCATAACCGCTTGCTGACGTTTTTCAGAAAGCTCTGCGTACATCCACTCTCTCTTCTGACGTGAGATTGGCCACAAGAATTTTGGAACAATACGTAAAATACCCGTTACTGTCGGAATAATTGTGCAAAGGGCAAATTCCCAGAACTTTGTGCGGTCATTCTGAGTACCGATTTCAAGACCCTGAACATAACCGATTTTCTTCATAATAATACTTGTTACAGAGCCGAGAAGTGCACTCTGCACCTTTAAAATCAAGCCTTTTGCAACACCTGTTGTGGCTTCCATACGGTAACCATTTTTCCATTCGCAATAATCCATTGCTTCGTTCCAGAGGTCTGCGTTAATAACCTTTGAAATACCCCAGGACCACTTAACAAACCACTCTTTAAGACCAAAAGCAATACACATAGGTACTGTTTTCATAAACATAGTTTTCTTCTTTGTCATACCAAAAAGGAAAACTGCAATAGAAATCACACTATTATAAACATCATTGAAAATCCACAAAGATTTGGACGAAAATCTCCTTCTTAATGGACCAACAAAAGCGTAGCTTATGCTACCATTCATAGAAGATGGAATGTTAAGAATTGTTATAAGAGAATAACTTCCCAAAACGTCAATAAAGTAGTTAGTTTCGCTCTTACTTATTGAGAAATTACCTAAAAATTCTGACAAACACATAAGAAGTACGGGATAGTTTGAAACAATAGCCCTTAAGCCTTCTTTTATATTAGGCTTTTCTATTGACTGTGGAACTCTTTCTTTAGACTGCATAAAGAACCAGAAAGTGCAAAGAGAGGATATGAGTGCCGTACCGCCTCCCATCACCATAAATACGGAACTGAGTTTCCAATTAACAACCCTATTGTTTACAAGGTCAATAAGCACACCCATTATGTAACGTGGCAAATCCTCACCCATAAAACCTGTAAGAAGTTCAGCAAGAGTTATAAGACGTATACGTTCATCAGGGTTAGGTGTAATTGTGGACATATAACCACTTTTTGCCACATTTGTGAACGTGCCCGCAGTTTCGTTTATTATTGCAAAAATGTAATAATAAATAAGCTTTGGTAAGTGTGTACCGCTTGTTGTACCAAAGAACAAAGGCAAAAGCCAGGTAAACACACTCATAATTGTAAGCGGCAACTGCACACCTACAAGATAGGGTCTGAATTTACCGATTCTTGTTCTTGTGTTATCTACAATTACAGATATAAAAGTATCGTTTATAACGTCCCATGCAGCAGTAACAAGATTCATAACCGCACTTACGGTAAAGTCAATATTAACAACGTCCCATATATATCTTTCGGAAAAAGCATTAATATTAAAAGAGTTTGACCAGTCGTTAAAAAGGTAGGAAACGGTTTCCCTTACACCAACGTAGTTACGACCTTCGTAATACCTGACATTCTCTTCGGTGCTTTGATTCAATAATTTTTCTTCACTCACAAAAGCACCTCCTAGTCTTTTGGCGATTCAACGTAAACCGCACAACTATCAGTGAAAACTTCACCTAAATATTCAAGTTTCACTGTAACGTACACCGGCTCAGTCACATTCTCTTTTGCATAAATGTAACCCATTTCATCCACAGTAACTTTACTTTCATCTGATGATGAGAAAGTGACTTTGTACTCACTATCGTTTTCAATTACCGCATTAACATTAATTACACTTTCTTCGCCTTTTTCAAGATACAATTCATCTGCAGAAAGTATAACACCTGCATAGGAATATTCAAATTTATTTATAACCTTATAAGAAAAATCAACTTTCTTTTCGCCAAAAACTGCCATTTCCTCAGAAAAAGCAACATCAGATTTCACATCATAAATTCTCTCAAGCTCTATATACGAAAGCTCGTCGGTAAAAATATTGACCTTTGCACGTATTGTGTAGCTTGATGCCTTAATTTCCATATCAGAAACCGTACAATAGTCTGATACGTCATTTATAAAATTACCCTTTACGTCAGGTAAATCCTCTGCACCAAAAGAGCCAAGAAACGCCTCATCCAAAGCAGAAACATCCTCTGCAGAAATTTCAAAGAAATAATATTCTGCATCAACAAGGTTACCGCTATCATCATAAATCGGTGCTCCTGCTTCGTCTGCCTGCCCCACAGTAACGTTACAGGAAATACCCTCGCAAGCACCGAGATTTATCAAAGGCATTTTGTTATATACAGTACCAAAAACACCTGTGTAATCCTCACCATAATATGTATCCACTACGGGAAGAAGCTTATTTTTTGCAAAAGCTATGAGCTTTACATCAGCACTATGTGCTTCGCCATTCACAGAAATCTTATCGTCATCAACGTAAATATCCGTATATGTATTTACTTTTATAAATTTATTATTCTGCGTTTTATTTGTAGCAGTATAAATATATTCACAAATCGAATCCCTACTGTTATCAAGCAACACTTTATAACCGTATATATCACCTGTTTGTACGTTAGTATTATCTTTTTCAAGCTTTTTTACAGTTACCACAAGAGTTGCAAGACAAATGCAAAGGGCAAGAAAACTACAAAGACCAAATACAATAAATTGTTTTTTCTTGCTTTGAGTCTGAAGATTTGAACCTTTATTTGCCAAGGCTTTCACCTTCTTTCCCTTTTTGTGCAAGCTCTTTACTTTCCTTTTCTTTTTTTAGTCTTGCTTCCTTTTCTTCCTCCGATTCAAAAACAGGAATAGGCAAATCTGCAAGAGATACCTCACCTGCTTTTACCCTCTTATGCATCTCGATTCGTTTTATATCCACCTCTTTAATATCAGGCTGAATATTTTTCTTAACAACGAGATGATTTAAAATAAAAATAAAAATAAACACAAGCAAACAGGCAAACGCACCTAATCCTGTTTCCCCCTGAAGAAAACCACCATTTACCATAAAGCCCGGCAATAAAAAGCTTACAACTGCTGCCACTATGGACAAAATTGCACCAACAACAGAAAAACCTCTCATAATTTTTGCAGTTTTCTGAATATTTACAAAGGATAAAACAAGGGTTACAAAAACGCCGAACCCTGCAAGGAAAATTGCAACAATTAATCCTAACAAAGCAAAACAGATTCCGCTTTGCTCCGGCATATATTCTTTAATATTATATAAAGCAACCAGGGTACCATCTGAAAAAGCACTGTATATTCCCCAGGCACCAAAGCTTATCTGACTGCCCAGAATATTCTCGTACACTTTACCAAATGGCACAAAAATTGCACCTATTGCAACAACCATGGCAACAATACGCAATATAGGTATAATGCCACCAATAAACGACGTCTTGATTTTTGCAACCAATATGCGGAAGGTTGCATATTCAAGTTCGCATTTTTTTGCATCTTCAGTCAACAATGTTTTTTGTTGACTATAAAAAATATTAACACCACAATGTTTGCAATTTGGCGACAAATCGAACCTACCGATTTCACCATTACAGTTTGGACATTTCATAAAACATCACCTTTTTTCAGGTACTGCCCTGTATTTTGCGGTATAGTCTGTCACATCAATTTTAATAATAGCTACAACAGATGCTAATTTTTCATTAAACTCAAAATCTTTACCTGTCTGTGTTTTCATAAGAATACTCAAAGCCTCTTTTTTCACTTCAACATCATCAATAATAGTGGCGATGCCTTTACCCATAAGTGAAGAATATGCAAGACCGTATTTACAGGCAACCTCACCTTCAAAAGGCACAAGGTTACACTCCATTTCAAAAAAGACCTTTGGATTTTTTCTTATAACATCAAGCTTCCTGCCTTGTGTGGCACCGTGAAGCCAGACGGTAAGTTTGCCATCTTCCATTGTGTAACCATAATTCATGGGAACAACATAAGGCTCATCACCATCTACAAGACCGAGGTGAAGCACCTTTGATTCATCAAGAATTTTTATAATTTCACTTGTTTCAGATATTAATTTTTCTCTTCTTGTTAAGCCGTTCATTTACCTTCACCCAATTTTTTCTTTTTTGCTTTTTCCTCTAACTTGCTCATACCTTTTTCTACAAATGGGAAAAGGAACTTTGCAACAAAAACACCAATAAGTGCACATATTAAGCCTGAAACCACACCTGCAATAACATCTGTGCAATAGTGAACTTCAACATAGATTCTTGAAAAGCCCATAAGTGCCGCAAATATAGTTAGAGGGATACCTTTTTTCCTATCATACCACAAAAGAGCAATTGCCGCTGCAAAAGCAGAAGAAGTATGACCTGAAGGGAAAGAAAAACTTTTTGGTTTATCTATAACAATATGAGGATATGAATAAACTTCATTCCAAAAAGAATACTTTTCAGGGTCTGTTTCAAAAAGATTAAAAGGTCTTGGCCTTGCAAAAAACTCTTTAAGGAACAAATCGTTACAAATAAGCATTACAAGTAATGCAATAAGCATTGTGAAACCTGCTTTGCGGTTTTTCTTTGTAAGAAAAAGAGCAAGGCCGATTATTATAAATATTATACCCGCATCACCCAATGTAGTTACAACGAGCATAAAATAATTAAGAAATTCATTTTGTATACCTTGAATCCATTCAAAAACTTTAAGATCAAAATCCAAAAAGGAATCAAACATAATTTACATATCCTCTCTTATTAATATAGTACCCTTTGTTTCTTTAACATAAATAACAAACAATACTGCTGCAACACTTACTGCAGGAATAGAAACTAAAAGGCATGCCCACCATATTGGTAACACTGTTATGCCTATCAGCGTTACAAGATACCCTACCGCAAGGCCGATTATAACAAGTAGACCTTCTGCACCAACAACAGATGCACGTATATCTGTTGGCACTTTTTCGGTCATCATAACATTCATATAATCTCTGCCAATCCAATAGGAGCCTTGGTAAAGACCTGCAAAAGCACCGATAATATACGGATTCCAACCACGTAATATGCCAACCACAAAAAGAATGTAGCCTATAACACAAGTGGAAGAAAATAGTGTAACTGTTGTTTTGCGCCCCGCTTTATCAGCAATAAAGCCTGACAAGAACGTTACAGAGGCATAAATAACAGGCACCATAAAAAGTGCTTTTGTGATTTCACCGGTGCTCATTCCGACACGGTGCATTGATGATTCAAAATACAAAGCAATTGCAGGCATTGCCGCATCAAAAATAATGTGGGAAATTATAAGCATTTTTGTATCTTTATTTGAAAAGATGTATTTTACACCGTTAAACACGCCCGCCTGATTGCGCTGTGCTTTTTTATTTTTCTTAACCTCTTGTTTTTCTTTAAGCCTTTCTTCATAAGGGCGAGAAAGATAATTTATTCTGTCTTCTACAAAAACCTTTGTATCTTTAGCAAAAAGGATAATAAGAAAAATTGATGTAAAGCCTATAAGAGCCGGCACAAGAAAAATCTCACGCCATTTTGTTGCATCATTACCCATAAGAGCATCACGAAGCACAGGGATAAGTATAACACCTAAAATACCGAAACTTTTAAGAAAACTATATATTTTTGCTCTGTGTTTACTTGGTGCTTCTTCCAAAATATAAATAATCTGAATATCGTGCCCCATAAAAAAACTTATTATGGCAAAACCTACAAGAAACATTATGTAACTTGATGATAAATGAATCACCAAAAGACCTGCCGCCATACCCAAGGTTGAAAGAACAAAAAGCGGCTTTCTGCCCCATTTATCTGCAAGAGCTTTGTAAAACGGCGTAAATATGCCTAAAACGTACGTAAACACACCGATTCCCGAATGGAAAGCAAGACCGTCCTCATAAGTGTAATATTTACCCATAAAAGGATTATTGACAAAAAACTCTGTAACGAAAGAAGACTGCACCGTAACGGTAAGGTTACTTGTTACCTCATCAAGAATATTTACAATAGCAATAAGAAAAAGCAGAACAAAAAAATATTTGCTTGAAGTTCCTCTCATTTGTTTTTTCTTAAGTCGAGAAAGTGTATCAGATTCTTTTTTCTTGATTTGTTCCACGGTTTTCATTTAATCACCTGCCACATTTTTACATATATTTTAATTATATCATAACAATATATAGCTTTCAATAGAAAAGGTCGCAGTGTATTAATCACTGCGACCTTTGTTTTAATCGGATTTCATTTTTTTATTAACGCAACAAATGAAAGTATGACCCCAATTAAAGCATATAAGCTTGAAAGCACACCAAATAAAACAAACAACACGCTACCCACATATGGAACAAAGCCGGATAAATACCCTACCAGACCAAGCACCATATTTATAGCCATATAAAAAATAATGGCAAAGGCAAAACTTTTGTAATCCTTGACCTTATATGAAAAATAAAAAAGTCTTTTAAAAAACTTCATAACTCAATCTCTCCATAAAGTAATTTATATTTTTTCAGACTGTTGACTCTTGTAAAGCTTTTTCGCATTAAAAAATGCAAAGACGATACATATAAATGAATATACAGAAAAAATCAGATACGATGCAATTTCAGGCTCATTCCCAAGCATTTCTACGTTTAATGCAATACCTATTACCCCGTTTATAACCATAAGAAAAGTATATTCCACAAAAGCAAACATTGTAAGGAAGTATATAAGTATACCCAGCAGATTAGTAACACTGTCAAGGAACACGTATTGTGAACCTATAAGCGGTAATACAACCCACATAACAACAAGGGCAACCACAAATCCCACAGAAATTATAATACGCTGTTTTATATTTAATTTGCGAAGAACTGTTGAATTCTTCCATTTGTTTTTGTTCCACCGTACAAACGTTAACATCTGAACAGGGAACGAAAATAAAAATGCGGATATTGCGGAGGCGTATATCCCATAGAATATATATGATACTCCGTAAAGCAAGGAATTTATACTTCCCATAAGACTTGCATATCTGTTCACACGTGATTGAAGCATGGCAATTACCAAAGAAATATACAAGGGTAAAATACGCAAAAAATCTTGTTTATAGTAAATACCCGTAAATGTTATAAGCACTCCTGTAATGCCCATAAGAACAAATATAAATATATCTTTTGCACTTAGATTATTTTTATTTTTTGTAAGCATATTTTGTAATCCTTTATACTCCTGAGTTTTTATGAATTTCTAAAATCAAAAACGTTCCCAAAAATCTACGCCCCAAGGATGCAACTGCTCTTCCCATTCGTCACGGTGCTTAACCATACGGCTTCTCATATCCGAAATCTTTTGAGAATATTCGTGATTATGGGCAAGATTTTCCGTTTCCCATGGGTCGTTTTTTATATCGTAAAGGAAGGTCCATTTATCTTCTTCGTTATCACCGTTGCGGTACTCAATAAGCTTAAATGCATCATCTTTAACACCACGCACAAACTTATCGAATATCAAATACAATTCATCACGGAAATTTTCGCCGTGCTCACCGTCAAGAAGAGTTGCAAAACTTTTACCGTCAACAGAAACCGGTTTTTCAATTCCTACCTTTTCACAAAGAGTAGGAAAAACGTCGTAAAGATAAACAAATGCTTCGTTGCGTGTGTTTTTGGCTATTCCGGGTCCCGCAAGAACAAGTGGAATACGTACACCGTGTTCATAAATATCTTCCTTGCCGAGCCATCCGTGTTGACCTACTGCAAGACCGTTATCACCTGTGAAAACAACAATTGTATTTTCCTCTTCACCTGAAGAACGTAAAGCATCAAGAAGTCTGCCTATTTCATAATCAAGATGAGTTATCATAGCATAATATTCCGCTATATGACGTTTAATTTCATCTTCTTTTCTGGGATAAGCTGCAAGGTGTTCATCACGGTGCACCATCAAAGGATAGTTTGTATCTATAATTTCTTGAAAGTTTTTTGGTAAAGTTATTTTTTCTGCATCATACATCTCACGGAATTCATCAGGCATAGTACGAGGGTCGTGAGGTGCAAGGTATGCAAGGTACATAAAGAAAGGCTTATCCTTTCCAACGTTTTTACCAAGAAGTTCAATTGCAGAATCTGTAAGTAAAGTGCTTGAATGCTTGCCGGGATCAAACTCGTCGCAATGTTGTTTTATGGGCTTGTTATCACCAAAGAAATCAACAACAAAGTTAATTACGTTATCGTATTCACCTGTCTGGTCATATCTGCAAGTGGGAACGTTCCAATGGTCCCACATACCACCAAAAAAGATTTTTGCACCTTGTGTAAAACTGCGTGCATAGGCAGGACATCCGTTATGCCATTTACCGAGACCGATTGTTTCGTAACCGTTGTTCTTAAAAGTTTCCGCCATGGTCTTATGTGCTTCAGGAATGTTACCACCTAACTCTTCCAGGTGAAAAGGATTACGCCCCGACATAATCATCGCTCTACTGGGCATACAAACGGCACCGCACGTACCGCCTGCAATATGAGCACGTGTAAACGCCATGCCACGCTGAACTAATTTATCTAAATTAGGCGTAATAATTTCTTTATTCCCAAGAGCCTTTATTGTATCAAACCTCTGGTCATCGGTAACAATAAATAAAACGTTAGGTTTTTTGCCCATGCACATCACACCGTTCCAATTATTTTCTTATGGTTTAAATAGTATCATACCACGTAATTAATTGCAACAAAAAAGGAAGGCCACCTTATTAAAGTATAGCCTTCCTTTTTTATTACATAGTTTTTTCATAATCCATCTGAGCAGAAGCCATTGCAGGTTGTGCAACTGGAGCCGCTACAGGCTGAGCCATAGGTGGTGCAGATGGTTGAGCCATCGGTTGCTGATATACAGGTTGCGCCTGTTGGTATACCGGCTGATATGAATACATATATGCTGCATTCTGCATAGGTTCATCAACAACTTTTTTACGGATTTCGTGAACGTCATCGATTAACTGACCGATTGCATAAAGCGGGAATGAGCCGATTAACACAACCAAACCTGAACCTAAAACGATTAAAGCAATAACGAACAATTCATCTTCTCCTGCAAGCAAACCTAAAACTGAACCAAGAAAACCAAGTACCATTGCAATAATGCCAAGAACACCACATACCTTTGCGATACCGCAAATAATTTTACCTACCTTACTATACATAAACTTCACCTCCCATTATAAATTAATAACAAATTACTTTATAATAAGTTCCACTTTATAGCCACGTTCAGCAAGCAAATCTGCCATTGCCCCTTCACCTACAACGTGAGCTGCACCGACGCATATAAAAACCTCTTTACCGCTTTCAAGAGCTTCCTCTGCATAGTCTGCCATATTTATATTACGATCGGTTTCCATAGCTTTGTTATATCTTTGATATAAATCTTTTTCTTCTTCAGTAAGACCTTCGTCGTTATAGGCTAAAAACTCTTCAAAGTTTTTTTCGTTACCTGATGCCCACAAATCCATCATTTCATCCAAATCTTCTTTGGCCTTGTCCATATCATTATATTGTTCTATGGAACCTTTAAGAAGTTCAAGTTGAATATCATCATCAAAGCCTACAAGCATATCGTATTGAAATTCTGCAGATTCAACTTCAGATACTTTCTTACCATCTTCATATGCCTTGTTGAGAAGGTAACTATCTATACCTAATTCCGTTTTCACCCCAACTTTTTCAATCATTATTCCGTCTATCAGGCTACTCCATATAACAGGATAATAAGAATCCATTACAGATACGTACATACCGTTATCTTCAAGGATTTTTACTGCTTTATTATACACGTCTTTCGGAATATGGTCTTTGATTGTTGTGCGGTCCTTATACATCATTTTACGCAAAAGTTTCATTTGAAGCAGCGTATTTTCTTCAAAAGCCTTTATATCCGCTTCTACTGCCAACACGTCTGCTCCGTTATACGCATTCATAACATATTTAGGTAGCGGATAAAAATCATCTCTGCCAACGTGAATTGAGCCAAAAAGCCAAACAACATTGCCCTTTTTATCTGTAACGCGGTAAAGCAAAGGCTTTGAACCTTTAGTTGTTGGAGTAGTTGGTTTTTTCGATGGCTTCTGTGACGGTTTTTGTGGCGGTTTTGTTGATGAAGCGGTAGTTCCGTCTGCTGGCTTTGTTGTTACAGAAGACGTTTCTTCTGTTATATCTTCTGCATCGGCAGAACCTATGTCGTCAGTAGCTCCACTGGGTTTTCCAGAAGATAGCGTTGTATTTTCCACCTTTTCGGTAGTTTGCTCCGCCTGTGTAGTTGTCTTCGTCTCATCATTCTCTTTGCCTTGACAAGACACCAGACTAAAGCACAAAGCCATCACAAGAAGCATAGCTAAAACTTTTCTGAATTTCATAGAGCACACCTTTCCGACCTAATAAAACTTTCTATATTTACACTATATCATTATTTATTGCAAAAAACAACAATTCAATTTATTTTCTCACCGAATTGGTACAAAGCAAGGCTTGCAAATAACATTCTTTCTTCGTTTTGAATAACTATTTTTGGTGCATTGAGTGACAACAAACGGCACAAGCGTTGAGAATGACGAATTAACTGGTAGCCGCAAAGACCTTCTGATACTCTGCCAATAACTTCAGCATTTAATTCTTGTTGACTCTTTGTTTCAAATGGTGCAACAAAAATACAATAAGTAGCGACTAATTCATCAGGTAACACTTCACTTGCAGTAGCATTCGTACCATCCAAATCATCAAGATGGTCAGCGATTACGTCTAACTCCTTATAAAGTTTGTTATATTCACATATTGCATATTCAACATCTTCTGCAGTCCATTTTATGTTTGCCACGTAATTATTGTAAGTTAAGCAATCTTCACAATCAACATCATACCAATTTTTTAAATACAACGTGCCGTCCTCTGCTGTGTTTTTAAACATTTCATGGGCAAATTCAACAGGGGAAATATTTTTGGAAAAATCAATATAATTTTTATTCTGCATATTAACAATCCTTTCATTTATAAAGTATTATCATTATACCAAACCGAATCATCAAAAATCAACAAACGAAACCACTTGATTGTACTATAAAAGGTACTGCATAATATTTTGAGAACATTACAAAGTTTTTAAAACACAAATTTTCAATATAAAAAATCTGCTTCCTTTAGGGAGCAGATTTTTTTATTTAAATAGTCTTTATTACCAAATAAACGGTATCAGACGATATTTAACCTTTTGCTTGTATTCAAGGTACCCTTCAAGCTCTTCTTCAAGAAATTTTTCTTCGTGCTTAATTCGTTTTGCTATAATAAAAGGATATACCAAAAAAATCAAAAAGGAATATACAGAGCCTAACACAATGGGCATTGCCAAAAATAAAATCACGGTCGAGCTGTACATTGGATGCCTCACAACACTATATAACCCGGTATCAATTACTTTTTGATTTTCCTGCACCTGTATTGTACGGCTAAGATATGTATTTTCACGAAGCACCTCTGCATAAAGAATATAAGCGCCCACAAATAAAACTGCCGCACCAATTGCTACACCCTTGGGCAGACAATACCAACCAAAACGCACACCGAGTCCGGCAACGATAAAGCCCGCAAGAAACATACAACCACTCATTTTTACAACAAGTCCTTGCTCCTGCTGCTTTTCTTTTGCATTCAATCTGCTTTTCAGAAGGTCAGGATTTTTGAACATCATTACAATTCCTGCAAGGAACATAGGAACAAATAAAACACCCATCAATAACCAACCATTAAAAAACGAAAAAGTACCCGCAGGTAAAAATATTAACAAGCCAACCAAAGCAACACCCAACAAAAACTTAATTATTGCCCCGATAAATAATTTAATCGTCATAATTTTCTCCGTTAAATTTTTATTTTGAACTTCGATTTATTATACCATATTATGTTTAAAACAGAAAGAGCTTTATATAAAAATCCCTCTGCCAATTTCTCGGCAGAGGTTTTGATTTACTCTATAAATCAAATTGCTCAGATTCTTTAATAGCTTCTGTATTTCAGTTAGCAAAGTGGGCAATTCCTGTTTTCGCTATTTATGGATATACATTCTTGACATATCTGTCTCGCCATCACATTGTACCATACAAAAAAACTCCCAACCGTATCTTTCATAAAAACCTGTGTGGTCAGTAACCAAATATACAGGGGAAACACCTGCTAATTTCAAGTCTTCAACTGCCATATTAAGTAAATATCCCGCAATACCTTGTCTTCGGTGTTTTTCTTCTGTAAAAACAGCACAAATATTTGGAGAAAGGTCCTTTCGCTCATGAAAATCGTTTTCAATAACACCCAGACCACCGATAAAGTGACCTTCGTGCAAACAAAGATACCATCCGTATTCGGTTTCTTTTTGCAAGTATGAGGTCATACATTCAAGATACGCTTCAGTGGGTGCCGACCATTTACTGCTGAACCACTCCGCTGCTCGAAGTATCAGTTCAGGCTTTTCCCGAAGTGTAATATATTGATATTCAGCTGCCAATATTTTCACCACGCTCTATTTCTTATTTTCTCTTTAAAACAATCTCACTATCATTATTCTTTTGCTAAAAAAACAGATGTAATACCTTGTCCGCTACCTAAACCTATAACATCTGAACCTATTTTAATTCTATTGCCTTTCATAAGTTCTTCTAATTTTAATGGATTAGAGCCCATAATTTTTTGACTTATTACATCAATATCGTATTTTTCCGCTTTTAAATATTTCATGTAGATTTTCGTTTACTATCATGTTTTTGTATATTATATCATCGCAAAAAAACATTTGCAACAGACACAGAAAACCCCTTGGATTTCTCCAAGGGGTTTTAGTTTAGTTATTTGCTTATTCCATAATTCAGTTAAGAATTAGTCCTTAAATCTATAGTTTTCTTTGTTGTGTTTGTTTAATATAAAATAAGATTTATAACCGATTGCTGCTAACCAAAGAATTATTGTTGTAGCTCTTAAAAAAAGAATTATAGAGTTATAGTTACGATATTGTTCTTTATACTCCGATAGTTTTTCTTCAGCTTCATCCAATTTATCTTCTATCTTTTCTGTCACATCGTCTACGTACGGGGATTGAGAATACCCATCAAGTTGCTCCTCATATTCTTTTACACTGTGTATATAATAATTATACATATCTTTAGTTTCCCCGTAATCTCCACTTAAACTAACACCCAGAGCAACTACACTAATAATAAGTGCAACAACTAACAAACAAATGCCTATTTTGCTCCCCATACCAGAAAACTTTTTAATTTTTGTTAACACTACAAAAACAATCAACGCTACTAAAGAAACCACTGAAAAAATTGTTGAAATTAACCATTCATCCATAAAAACGTTTCTCCTTTATGTAATACTAAGTTCCATGTCGCCGTTACATATTAAGCCTATTTTATTAACACACCCCTTTTTGTGGTAATTTGTAATCATATCATAGCATGCCCTGTTGCTTTTCGCAATACGCCCCAGACAAATTTTAGCGATATGTCTGCTTTGCAGACGCGATATATTTGTTACATATTGCTGTTAGCAACAAGTTTTTAATGATATCCCTTATTCATCAGAGTGATATTAAAGCCTGTGGTGCAGTTAGCAAAGTGGGGAAAACTCATCAACCACAGAACCGTCCCCTGATTGACGTAGGGCAGATATGAACACAAAAACACAATGGATATGTTTTTTAATCGCAGACCAAAGGAAAATGCAAAATGGCATTTGGGAAGAAGATTGAACAAACAATATGACACTTGTAGTTTCGGTGACGAATATTGGTATTGCCATTATGACGACACTGAAGAAGTAAAGCAGTATCGAACACATTAAAATGAGGCTTCACAAGGAAATACTTACCGATTAAACACAAAAACCAACCGATAAGGCCAAAAGCTACCTTTTCTCAATATGAACTGTTATAATTAGAATCGTAAATTTCTAATGCGGAGGTAATGAAATATGGAAGCCATAAAAACGATTAACCTTACAAAGAAATATACGGATTTAACTGCAGTCGACAATTTGAATTTGCAAATTGAAGAGGGAGAATTATTCTCATTGCTTGGTGTCAATGGAGCAGGAAAAACGACAACAATTAAAATGCTTTCTTGTCTTACAAACCCTAC
Organism: Acutalibacteraceae bacterium; assembly: GCA_045646545.1. Taxonomy (GTDB): domain Bacteria; phylum Bacillota; class Clostridia; order Oscillospirales; family Acutalibacteraceae; genus DTU089. The sequence continues at coordinate 1,379 of JAZRKV010000022.1, read as the reverse complement.
AAGCGGAAATGCATTTATCGGAGGCAACAGTATTATAGACAAAGAAGCAAGTGTTAAAAGTATTATTGGGGTTTCTCCACAGGAAACTGCTGTTGCTCCAAATTTGTCTGTTAAAGAGAATTTGGAACTCATGTGCGGTATTCACAGTTTTTCAAAAGAGAAAAGCAAAACAAAATTCCAAGAACTTTCAAAGCAATTTTGCTTGGAAAATGTACTCAATAAAAAAGCAGGCAAACTTTCTGGAGGTTGGCAACGAAGGCTCAGTATTGCTATGGCTCTTATAAGCGAACCTCAAGTACTATTCCTTGATGAACCTACACTTGGCCTTGATGTGATTGCTCGAAGCGAACTTTGGGATACTATTCGCTCTTTGAAAGGAAAAATCACAATAATACTTACAACACACTATATGGAAGAAGCCGAAGCGCTTTCTGACCGCATCGGTATTATGAAGGATGGAAGAATGTTGGCTGTAGGAACAGTCCGTGAGCTTATGAATAATACCTCTGCCGATAAATTTGAAAATGCTTTTATCACAATCGTAAAGGATGTAACAAAATGAGAATACTTACATTTGGAAAAAGATGTGCAAAAGAAATTTTGCGAGACCCGTTGAATTTGTTTTTTGGATTAGGTTTTCCTATTGTGTTATTGTTATTACTGAATGCGATACAAGCCAATGCTCCTGTGAGTTTGTTTGAGATACAAAGTCTGGCACCTGGCATTACAGTATTTGGTCTTTCATTTATGACCCTTTTTTCTGCTACGTTGGTAGCAAGGGACAGGGAAAGTGCTTTGTTGCAGAGGTTGTATACTTCTCCACTAAAAGCATCTGATTTTATCATCGGATATATGTTGCCTCTTGTACCGATAGCAATAGCACAATGTGTAGTTTGCTATCTTATAGCAGTTATTCTTGGTTTGCCCGTTACGGTGAATATCTTATATGCGATTCTGATGATTATTCCATTTGCGATATTTCAAATTGCACTTGGGTTATTATGTGGAAGTGTTTTGAATGTAAAGCAAGTAGGTGGTGTTTGTGGTGCATTGCTTACTAATTTGACTGCTTGGCTTTCGGGGGTTTGGTTTGACCTTGACCTTGTGGGAGGCTCTTTTAAAAAAATAGCGAATATGTTACCATATGTTCATGCAGTCGAACTTGAAAGAGCAATGATAAGTGGTGATTATTCTAAACTTTTACCACATATTTGCGTTGTTATTGGATATACAATTGTGATAACGATAGGTGCGGTTTTATTGTTCTTGCGACAAATGAAAAAACAGTAAAGGTTGATAAAGATGAAATACAAACTAATTATAGATAAGGAAAGCGAAGAAGAGATAATCGCAATCGTTAAACAACAAAGTGCTCTTAC
>JAZRKV010000021.1:0-25872 GCA_045646545.1 Acutalibacteraceae bacterium | reverse complement strand
CTTGTTTTTAAACATACCGCCAAAACCCAAAGCACCGAAAGCGATTATATAGTCCGCGAAAATCAATATGAGATAAGCGACTATGCCACTGACATAAGCAAAATTGCTCATACCGAAAAGCATCTGAATTACACCCATACAAAGACCTGAAAATGCCCCCCATTTAATACCATAGCGGTATGATATAAAAACCATTGGCACCTGGCTGAAAATTGTAACACTTCCGCCAAAGGGGAATTTGATTATGGCAAATTCCGCTAAAAGAGTTGAAAGAGCAAGCATTAACGCACTCTCAACAAGCCTTCTAATTTTATCTTTTTTTGTTAAAGTCATTAAAAATACCTCCGAATAAAAATCTCCCTACGGCGGTAACACTGCCATAGAGAGAAATCAATTCATCGATATTTTTCCTACGGCGGCATTATCCGCAACAGGTTATTAGGGTCAGAAAAGGATTGTTTTCTTTCTCACCCGACGTCCGTCAGCTCCCCTGTTTTATTTTCGGCAAAAACGTAGCGCTACTGTCCTTGCACATTAATTATTACACTTCAGACGCAATTTGTCAATAAATAATTAGAGTAATTTAGCTTTAAGCGGAATATTTTCTCCCGCAATTCTTTTTGAAATACGTAAAAACGCTTGATTACCTTTACAATCGTATGGAATTCTTTTACCATTGATTGATTGATAAATCTCAATTGATTCAGGCACAATACCAAGAATCCTTGCTCCAATGGTATCTATAAATTCATCTACATTAATATTTTTATGGATTTTTTTATTAAATTTATTCACTACAAGACGCACGTCCACAGAACCTGTTTTTTTAATGCTTTGCGATGCATACGAAGCGGCACGGATACTTGTGGCATCAGGCGTTGTAACAATAATGCAAGTATCACAAGATGATGAAGCAAGACGAAAACCGCTCTCCAATCCTGCAGGAGCATCAAGCAATATATAATCAAAATCCTTTTCAAATGAACAAAGCATATTTCTGAATTTTTCCGTAGTATACTCTTCAGAAAAATCAACAGGTGCAGGAAGCAAAAACAGGTTGGTCTTTGTTTCTAACATAGCTTTACGATAGTCACAATTACCCTTTATTATATCTCCCCAGTTATAAACTGTTTTTTCGGAAACGTTGAGGAGAATATCGAGGCTCCTTACACCTATGTCCATATCCATAAGAAGAACTCTTTTTTTATTCCCTGCCAAAAGCTCACCTATCAGGCAACAAAAAGTTGATTTGCCCACGCCACCTTTTGCGGAAGCAACTGTAATAATTTTCATTCTATCATCCTATAAGTGTATTTGGAACATCCAATACATCTACACTTTCCTTTTGCCCAAAATAATAATTATAAATATCTGCCGCAACAACGGAACAACCACTACCCGAACTAGCGTTTTCGGCAACTACTGCAATGGCGATTTCAGGGTTATCGTACGGTGCAAAGGATATAAAGAAGCCGTTATTACACGTCATACTCACACCCGACTCTGTTGTTCTTTTAACCTGAGAAGTACCTGTTTTACCTGCGGCATCTACGATACAATCCTCAAAATGATATTGACAGGAGCTATTAAGAATAACCTGCCTCATACCTTGCTTGACAATATCAATATTTTCTTTACTACAATTAAGTTTATTAATAACTTTAGGTTCAGTTTCGTAAACAATTTCTGTCATATCTGATGACATAACAGATTTAACAATATATGGTTGATAGCGTGTACCATCGTTTGCAATTGTTGCAGCATAATTAGCTAACTGTATCGGAGTAAAAAGATTATCTGACTGACCAATTGCCGCCTGTACAGTATCACCCGGATTCCATACCTGGCCTGCTGCCTCTTTATTTGCAATACTTGCAAGCATACCTTCTGACTCAGGTAATTCGATGCCTGTTTTCTGACCTAACCCCAGAAGATTGCAATATTTATTCATTTTATCAATACCGAGCTGCTTACCCATTTCAAAGAAAAAGATGTTACAGGATTTTTCCAGAGCAGTCGTTACATTAAGATAGCCATGAAAGCCCAGACATTTAAATGTCTGGTCTTCAAGAATATATGTCTGACCGCAGTACTGACAGGTATTTTTATCAATAATGCCTTCCTCTAAAGCTGCCAAAGATATAGCAGGCTTCATTGTTGAACCCGGTGCATAAGCACTTTGCAACGCTCTATTCCACAAGGGGCTTGATAAATCCTTTACAAGATTATCATAATCTTCATAATATCTGGTAATATCATAAGACGGTAAAGAAACGCTTGCAAGCACGGCGCCTGTTTTACAATCAAGCACCACAACTGCTCCGGCAGTATCAAAATATTCGGACTTTTTATTATCCACAAGCATTTTCTGGAGAGATTCCGTTGCAACAAGCTGAACGTCTGAGCGTATGGTTGTAACAACAGTTGAGCCCTGCTGCGGTTTTACAATATAATCCTCTGTAACTACACCGTCTGCACCTATGGACGTTGTTTTTATGCCATTTTTACCTCTCAGATAATTCTCCATAGCAGCTTCAATACCACTTTTACCGTAATTATCATTAAGAGAATATGCATTGTTTTTTAGCACGGAAATCTCTGTTGCGGTCAGAGTTTCATCCTTAAGCAACTCATTTAATTTAACTGTTTCCTTCTCATATTCTTCAGCACTTATTGAGCCAACAACACCTAATATATGAGAATAACTTATTTTATCACCGTATTCTCTGTAGCTTACGACCTCATTTACAACACCTTTATACGTTTCGCTTTTCTCCATAATACTTGAAACAATTTCAACGGGAACATCCTCAGCAAAGGTATATGGATTAGGCGTTGAAAAACCGAGATACTTCATCCCGAAACAAACAGATGCTATTTTCCTGGCATCCTCTTTTGAATAGGATGAAAGATTATATCTTTCAATCAAGGCATCAAGACATTCTTCTGCCGTTGAATTTTCACCTTTTTCAAGTTCAAGCATCGTTTCCGATACCATAAACGTAAACTCTGCAGATTTATCCTTGTCAATAACCAGAGCTCCGTTTTCATAAATCAAAGGCAACCTGTCTATCCATTCAACATCATTTTGTTCAAGCATTTTTATAAGAGAATAAATAATTTCATTTCTCTCATCCTGCTCTTTTGCTGAAGGAAATTCAGAAAATTTAAACACAAGAGAGTTACCCTGCCTGTTTACAACAAGAGGGTTACCATTGCTATCCAGAATCTCTCCGCGAGCTGCCTCTACAGTGCTCATACTCACCGACAGACTACGCACCTCGGCCTTGTATTTATCTCCATCGATTATCTGAGTTTTACCAACCACTACAATCAATACTAAAAATACCAAACCTATAAGGACAGTACCTGATATTCTTCTTTTTTTACGTAACTCAATAGACATACAAATTCTTACTCCGCTTTATAATAAAGAGAATATATTTTACGAATAACAAAATAAAAAATGGGAACAAAAGCCATTGTATAAACAAATGAAGGTAAATAAAAAATTGTAATTTGCTTCAGAATACCGCCTGCACCACCGAAGCCCAGATTAACAACAACGTAAAGTAATTCATAAACCGCAATAACACCTGCAGACAAAACAAAAGACGTAACAAGGTTATTTTGCATAAGACGATTAACAAGAATACTGCAAACAGCGGAAAGAATCATAATAACAAATGCGTTAAAGCCATCGGCAATCACGGAAACATCCCAAAAAACACCTGCAATTGCACCAAACACAGCCGCCGGCACTTCTCTTTCAAACATAGATATACAAACACTCAACGGCAACAGAAGGAATGCCCTTGCACCAAAAAGCTCTGGAACCGCAAGATTTGTATTTTGAAATATAAAAGCAATACAAATAACACCTATATAAATAGCATACCGTATATATTTCGGTTTATTGTCACCATAATGCAAAAGCCTCACCTCTTCCCATAAAAGCTATCAGATATTATTCAAGACCAGTTTCTCCCTGACCTTCAAAGGACGTAATAACAAACACATCTGCAATATCCTCAACAGAACAGAATGGTTTAACCTCGGCGTAGTATGCAGAGGAAATTTCGTCACTTTTTACTGAAACAATTTCACCAACAAGCAAATCGCTTGGGAAAACACCACCTGCACCTGAAGTACAAACCATTCCTCCACTTACTATTGAAGTAGAGGCACTAAGACCGTTGAATTTGCAAATGCCATCGTTATATAGTTGTGCATCGCCACTGAGATAACCATATTCTTTTGTGCCTGTTTCATACACACCTATATTTATTCTTGGGTCAAAAACCGAATAAACAACACAGGTTGAAAAGCTTACCTTTTCAACAATACCAACCACGTACTCTCCATAAATAACAGGGTCACCTACACAAACATCATCACCGGAGCCCACGTTAAGCACAAAGGAGCCGTAAGCATCTGCCGCATCCTTAGAAACTATAGACGCATAGCAAAACTTATAATCATCATTTTTTTCTTTGATGCCATAAAACTCTTCATAAGCATCAACCTTTTGCTTCATCTCATCGTATTCTACAAGTTTTTTACGATACTCTTCAAGCTCTGCCTCCAAAGCATCAACCTCTGACTTATAAACAGAAGAGGATTTAAAAGAAGCAGAAACATCTGTAAGATTTTGTGAAATCACATCAGAAAGATTCTGAAGAGGAGAAAAAACCGTGCCGACCACAGAAGAAAAAGGCGAAGAAGCATTATGACTTACCGCCGCAAATATAATCCCCATTATAATTACTGCGGCAATAATTAAAAGGCTTTTAAAGCTGCCGCTTTGAAAAAATCTCTTCATATCTATTATCTTCCGCTAATACCCAAAAGGTCTTTTTCAAGGCAAATGCCTGTTCCGTTAACAACACAATCAAGAGGATTTTCTGCAATATTAACAGGCATACCTGTTTCACTTGCAATAAGCTTATCAAGTCCACGAAGAAGTGCACCGCCACCTGTAAGCATAATACCTCTTTCTATAATATCTGCTGCAAGCTCCGGTGGAGTTCTATCAAGAGTGTACCTGATTGCATCAAGAATTTCATCAACAGGGTCTGCAAGAGCCTGGCGAACCTGTTCACTTGTAATTTCCACAGATTTCGGTAAACCATCAATAAGGTTTCTGCCCTTAATTTCCATTGCGGCTTCACCTTCATATGGATACGCAGAGCCCAATTTCAATTTTATATCTTCTGCAGAACGTTCACCAATAAGAAGGTTGAATGTTCTTTTTACATAAGAAATTATTGCATCATCAAAATTATCACCTGCAACACGGCATGATTTTGAAGTCACAATATCACCAAGAGAAATAACGGCAACCTCACTTGTACCGCCACCAATATCAACAATCATACTTCCTGTTGCTTCAAGCACAGGAAGACCTGCACCAATTGCCGCTGCCATTGGCTCTTCAATAAGGCTTACATATCGTACACCCGCACTTTTCGCAGCATCATACACAGCACGACGCTCAACCTCTGTTACACCTGACGGTATGCAAATCATAACCCTTGCTCTATTAAACGGAGAACTGCTTATTGCCCTTTTAATAAAAGCCTTAAGCATATCCGCAGTCATATCAAAGTCTGCAATAACACCATCCTTAATCGGTCTTACTGCAGTAATCGAACCCGGAGTTCTGCCAATCATTCTTTTAGCATCGGCACCAACTGCAACAACGGTTTTAGGATTTGTTCTTTCATCAACCGCAACAACAGATGGTTCCCTTATAACTATACCCTTACCTTTAACAAAAACAAGTGTATTCGCAGTACCTAAATCTACGCCTATATCTTGTGAGAAAAGCATTTATACACATTCCTTTCGGATTATTTTTTCTTTGAAATAACATAAGTAACAAAAAACATTATAGCAGAAACAGTTACAATTGTTGCACCTGCAGACGTATTGGCATAGAAAGATACCAACAAACCTGTAACTGCACTGAAAAGTGATATTGCAACTGAGCCAAATAAATACTGACGCGAATTTTTTGTTACATTCCTTGAAGCGGCAGCAGGTAAAATGAGCAACGAATTTATGAGTAATATTCCCACCCATTTTATTGAAAGCATAACAACAACTGCAACAACTATTACAAAAATATTTTCATAAAGTGCAGTTTTTATGCCTCTGCTTGCTGCAAGTTCCTTGTTGACTGAAATAACAAGAAGCTTGTTATATATAAAACACCATATTGCAATAACAGCAACAAGTGTTATCAGAAGAACAAAAATTTCTTCCTTTGTTACACTTAATATATCACCTACAAGATAGGAATTATATTTTGTGAAGCTTCCCCCATAAGAAAGCACAAGTAAACCGATGGCAATACTTGCGGAAGAAAAAACGCTTATTACCGTATCTGAAGACGTTTTGCCATTATTTTTAACCTTTGTAATAAGCAAAGCAATCAAAACACCGAACGCAACCAGAGATATTACCTGATTTTCTATCCCTAAAAGCACACCTAAAGCAATGCCTGTAAAAGCACTGTGCCCTAATGCATCGGAAAAAAACGCCATTTTATTGTTAACTGCCATTGTACCAAGAATACCCATAAGAGGAGCAATTAGAACAACTGCAATCAACGCATTTACCATAAATTTATAATCTGCCCAGACAAAGGGAAGAAGTGAAAAAAATCCGTAAACAGTTCCCATATCACTCCCACCTTTCAGGCACACTGAAAAAGACCTTTTTAAATTCCTCGGAATTATAGACCTCTTGTGCAGAGCCGCTTTTTAAAACTGTTTTATTTATAAGCACCACATTGTCTGCATACTCTTTAACGATTCCTAAATCGTGAGTTACCATTGCTATCGCCATGTGATAATTCTTTTTAAGATTACAGATTGCTTCGTAAAAAATCTCACTACCCTTTGCATCCACACCAGAAACCGGCTCATCAAGAATCAGAAGTTCCGGCAATGGATACAACGCATTAACAAGCATAACCCTTTGAAGTTCGCCGCCCGAAAGCTCACCCAATTTACGATTTTTCAGACCTAAGCATCCCACGGATTCCAATGCTTTATCAATCTCTTCAATAGCAGCTTTTTTGCGTTTAAAGCAAACGGGTGAATTTGTTCTGCCAACGAGAAGAAAATCCTCAACACTGATAGGTGCACAACGGTCAAAATCAAGATGCTGAGGCACGTAGCCTATTGTCACCTTATCAATTTTATCACCATCGTGGGATTCAAACGAAACATCACCTTCATGAGATATTTCTCCAAGAATTGACTTTACGAGAGTAGTTTTTCCCGCACCATTAACGCCGATAACTGCAGTAAGTTCACCGCAATGCAGGTGAAACGACACATCAGACAGAAGCGTATCTCCGCCTTTTTTTACACCAATATTATTAACGTATATTTTACAAAGACCGCATCCGTTTTCCGTAGCCATTATTTCACCGCCTTTAAAACTTCAATGTTTTTGCGCATTATATCTTCATACGCTGTTTTTTCTTTTTCACCACTTGTGACAGGATTAATAATATATATCTGCACACCGGTTTCATTTTTCAGAATATCTGCCGCACTTCCTTCGTAATGTGGCTCAACAAGGAGAGCAGTAATTTTATTTTCTTTGATTCCGTCTGCAAGAACTGCTATTTCTTTAGCAGAAGGCTCTGCACCTTCATCGGACTCAACAGTAGTAAAAATGTTAAAACTTAAATCCTTTGCCAGATACTCGTAAGCATCATGAAAAGCCACAACGTTTTTACCATCAAGTGACAAAGCCACATCTTTTACTTCTTTTGCCAACTGATTTAACCTTACAAGATAAGCCTGCTTGTTTTCGTTTATTTCCTTTTCATATTCCGGCATGGCATTTATAAGACCTGTGCTTATATTTTCGACCTGCTTAATCGCATTTTCAACAGACATCCATATATGAGAATTCTGTGTATGATCATGATTGTGATGCTCCTCATGATGTTCTTCATTATGCTCCTCATCCTGACAAAGCACATTCACACCTATTGAAGAATCAATAACAAACAAATCCTCAACAGTACCACACAAATCTTCCACAAAGCCTTCCATACCGGCTCCGTTTATAACAAAAGCATCGCAATCACTTAAAAGCTTTGCATCCTTTGCAGTAACTGTATAATCATGTAAGCAGCCTGTATTCTGCTCTGCTATGCATTGAACGGTTACATCATCTATTCCATCTGTAAGATTAAGAGTAAAAATATAAACAGGGTAAAAGGAGACCGCAATCAACTTATTATTTTTTTCGGTTGTTGCGGTACATCCGCAAAGGCACAGAATTGAAAAACAAAGGAATAATGCTATTAATTTTTTCAATTTCCGTCACCCAATTAATCTGAATTTATACGGCATTTCAGAACCATATATACCCGTTTCTATCTTAACAAAATACACACCTGCCGGAAGTTCAAATACACCTGTTGATGAAAGGCTCTGATTAAGTGCAGAAGTTATTTCTTTTTTAATTTGACCCTTATCATCAATAACTGATATAGTCCAGCATATATCGTTACTACCTGTAATTTCGTGTGCAAATTCCACACAAACATTTTTTGCATCAGTAAGATTAAATCTGTAATAATCCTCATCATAAGTAACGTCAGAAGAAATTATTGAACCGTAATAATACTGATTAAACTCAAGAGTCTGACAGTTATACATTGTACTGTTAGGCTCAAGCTCACAATTTTCCTTTTCTGTAAACTTCCATTTGACAGTATATGTTGCAGAATTATAGGAAACAGAGTCGCCATCTATGAGTACATAGTAATCACCAGGAGCAATACCGAAGTTATTGATAGAAATTGTATCTACATTCCAGTAAGAAATTTTTCTTACAATTTCAGTAAGAGAACCATCAGGTAAAACCTTAAGAATACGTACATTCCAGCCTTTTTTGTTACCTTCAAGAAGCTCATGAGTAAAATCGATATCAATATATCCGTTACCGTCAACTGTAAATTTATAATAATCCTTATCAAGACTAAGAAGTCTGTCTGCAAGGCTACCACTGATGCCAACGCCCTGAGGAAGAGGAATTGCCTCTTCAGGAATATCGTTGAACTCAAACTCGAAATTAACTGCCTTTTCAGAACCGACAAGAATTGTATAATCATCAGCAGCATCCGATTGTGCTTCTACAAGAAGATGGTATTCACCAGCTTTAAGACCGAGTTTACCACTTTCAACAATAAGGTCTGTCTGTCTTGAAGATAATTGAGTAATTTTTTCGTTTTCTTCATTAACAAGCGTTATTGTCCAACCAACAGTCGGCAACGTACCCTCTTCATGAGTAAAAGTAATGTTTACACAGCTATCGTAAGTGAGAGTAAAATTATACCAGTCACAATCAACACCCTCTTGTCTGTTAGAGGTATTACCGTATTTACCGTAGCCTACTGCAATAGATGTTGCATCTTCTTTAGCATCATTAGGCTCCTTCTCGTAAGTATCCGTTGCATTAAAAGATGTTGTGAGAGTATATTCACTTTCAAGGAAATAAAGTCCCGGTGAAACAACAATACAATAGGCACCTGCACTCAGACCAACAGGGTCCCAGTCGGAAGTTGCATCTGCCCAGAAGGATTCAAAGTACGCTATTTCAACATAATTTTTCTGAAGTGCAGTTTGTGTATCCTGAATTTTGTAAAGTGTTACAACCCAACCAGATTTACCTGGGTCCGTTACCTTTTCGTGTTCAAGACAAATTGTCAAAGAACCATTTTCTTCAAGCTCAAAAACATACGCTTCATAATCCTTTGAAGACGTAATTTTGCCCTGGATATTGTTACCTATCTTAATGTATGTAGGTGTATTATTTTTAAAAACAGTGTCGGTAACAGACATAGCTATACCACAACACGCTGTAACACTTAAAAGTATTGCGACGGCAAGTAATATTGCAATTGTTCTTTTTTTACCTTTAGCCATTGCCTAAACTCCTCTTCAAATCTTCCGCCATTGACAAATAGTCAGCTTTGCCGCTATCTGTATGTGCACACAAAAAACTATCAACTAACTCAATATTAAGTATTGTAAATGCACAGCATAACTGACTGCGCATATATTCAAACGATATTTTACCGTCTCTGCCCGCAGCGGCAATAAACCACGCTTTACGTCTTTTTGTAATAGGTTGAATTTTTCCGTTATGATAAAAGGTCGTATAATAAACCTGAAACCTATCCATAAGACTTTTGAACGGTGCAGAAAAAGTGCCGTTGTACACGGGACTAAAGAAAATAATTTCGTCGCATTTTTCAAACACATTATAAAAATCATTCAAATCATCTTTTGAGCATCTGCCGTGCTCTTCGCAATAATTACAACCATTACAGAAGTCGAATTTCTCTTTATACGTATCAAATACGATTACATTTTCATCACCGAGAAAAGATATAATGTCTTCACAAATTTTATTCGTAAAGCCATCTTTTCTTCCCGAGCCTTTTATTATGAGATATTTTTTATTCATTCCTTTGATTCCTGCATACAATATTTACAAATTAATCTGCCGTCTGCGGTTTCATAAAAGAGAGATGGCAAATAATTTTCTGTTGAGGTGATACAATTTTCTTTTCCACAACATTTTTCGTGAGTTGCTTCCTCATAGCAAGGCTCAATCTGCCTGCCCGGTTTATTAGAAACTGTTTTTGTAAGACTTATAAGACATGCATCTGTAAAGTTATTGAACAGTTTAAAATATTTTGCACGAGGATCACCATCAACACTAATATCCAATTCCTTGCCTCTCGGAAACGGATGCATAATAAGAAGCTCATCCTTTGCAACCATAAGCATCTTTTCATCAAGAATAAAATTATGCTTTCTTGACTCATACATTATTTCACTATCAAAGGAAGCCTTTGAAACCTCTGTCATATAAAGAACATCAAGTTCAGGAAGAACCTCAAAAAGATTATCAACCACAAGAAACGGTTTATCTCTTTTATCCATCAACGAAACATACTCATCCGATAATGGCTTACCATTAACTGAAACAAAATAAAACTGATTACCGTTATAAAGGTTAAGGCATTGAAGCAAGCCCTTTACATAAGCATTGTCTGAAAAATCACCTAAAAACCCGATTTTCATATTTGAAACGTGCTTTTTCTCTAACCAGACAGATGCAATATCAGAGAGTGTTTTTACAGGGTACGCTCTGCCACCGTCACCTGCATTTATAACAGGAATAGTTGCATAAAGTGATGCTGCTCTTGCGGCACCTCTTTTATTATGACTTAAAACAATAACGTCACCTATAGAAGACATCTCCATAACCTCGTCCTTTAACGTTCTGCCTTCTGTATGATTATAATTGACGTACGAACCGCCTGTACGGATTGCCGTTGAAGAGAAATTTGCCTGTGCAAACTGATTTTCCTTAAAAAATGCATTGATTACTGTTTTATTTTTCATTTCATTTGCATACACACTGCTATTCTCTTTTACAAATGAAAAACGATTAAGTGTTTCCCTTAATTCTTCACGGGTAAAATCAGTAATATCTATAAATCTTTTCATAGACATAAATCTACACCTCCGCACAAAATCCAAATAAAATCTTGCGAATTTTTCAGACACGTATCCATAATCGCTTAATTATACCATATAAATATATAAAAAAAAATAGTTATTTATTTTTTTTTGAATAATTTTCAAAAAATTAACATTATATCCGTCCCGTAATACTACATAAAAGAAAAAGCCGTTCTCTCAAAACAGAGAGAACGGTTTAATTCTTTAATTTAAATTATTCAGCAACAGGAGCCTCTACAGGACAATCACCTGCACAAGCACCACAATCGATGCATTTATCAGCGTCGATTACATAGATGCCATCGCCTTCTGAAATTGCTTCAACAGGGCAGCTTGCTGCACAAGCACCACAAGCGATGCATGCGTCTGTAATTTTGTATGCCATTAACGTTTACCTCCCTTGCCTTTTTTGTTTATTGTAACACAATTTTTTAAGAAATCAATAGAATTTTATAAAATATGTTTCTTACTCTTCAGTATCTATGTCTTCAACTCTCGCTTTTTTGATAACTTTTACTTCTTTTCTGTTGTATTCTGACGGAATTGCTTCCGGACGACGCTCAAGGGCAACCTTCAATTTTCCTGTAAGAAGATTACTTTCTGTAACTGTACCTCTACCCTCTCTTGTATCAACAACAGAGCCGACGCGAGGAGTAATTTTATTAAGATACTCGTATGAATCCTGCTCATATTTAAGACAGCAAAGAAGTCTGCCGCAAGTACCACTTATTTTTGTCGGATTAAGGGAAAGACCTTGCTCCTTTGCCATTTTTATTGATACAGGATGAAAATCGTCTAAAAATTGAGAGCAACAAAACGGTCTGCCACAGATTCCCAGACCTCCCAACATTTTTGAAACGTCACGCACACCAATTTGACGCATTTCTATTCTTGTTCTGTACTGTGATGCAAGAATCTTTACAAGCTCCCTGAAATCAACACGGTCATCTGAAGTGAAATAGAAAAGTATTTTACCACCGTCAAAGGTACACTCAACCTCAACTAATTTCATATCAAGTTCTAATTCAAGAACCTTTTTTTCACAAAAAGCAAACGCTTCCTGTTCAAGCTTACGATTTTTTTCTACGGTTTTCATATCATCTTTGTTGGCAAGTCTGATAACCTTTTTTAACGGATGAACAATATCTTCATCACTCACCGTATGATTGGCAACTGCCGCCTCACCGCACTCAATACCACGTACAGTTTCAACAATAATATATTCACCTTTAGAAAAGTTTTTACCATCAGGGTCAAAGTAATAAACTTTGCCACCCTCTTTAAAACGTACTCCTACAACTTCTGCCATAATTGTCTCCTTTAAGATTCTGAATCAAAGTCTTGCACAAAGTGTTGCTACAAGCAATCCTTGATTCGGGTTATTATCAAGAGATTGATATATACCCGAAACAGTTTCGTACATATCAAGTAATTTTTTTAAAGTATTTTTTGAGCTTAATTCTTCGCTTTGTATTTTAAAATCATCAATAAGTATTTTACCACCTGATTTTAATGCTATTGCATCACGTAAAACCGAAACAAATAAAACCAGTACTTCTGAGGTAAGCTTTTTATTACCATCAAGAGGTGCGGTTGCCTTAACCTTATCAAATTCATAAGATGAGTTCACAGCCTTTGATAACGCCTTTACTATTTCGATTACCTTTTCAGAATACTGAAAATTTTCAATTTCACCTAATCTTAATCTGACAACTCTTGATAACACAGTACCGATTACTGCATTTGACGTCTGAGATGTAAGAACAAAAGTGGTATATCTTGGCGGTTCTTCAAGAATTTTCAAAAGTAAATTCTGACTTTCCTCATTCATATTCTGAAGTTCAGAAATAACGTACACCTTTTTATCTGCGTCGTTAGGAGTCAGATATGCATCGGCAACCATTTTTTTGATATCCGCTTTAACAAAAAATTTTTTATCTTCCGGTTTTTTTACGGTAATTATATCGGGATGAATATTTTCTTCTGCCTTGCGACAATTTTCACACACACCACACGGTGTACGCTCCTGATTGGAGCATACAATCATTTTTGCAGTAAGACGTGCAAGAGCATCTCTGTGCATTTCTCCCGAACCATCTATCAAAACGGCATGAGGACACCTGCCATCTGCAAATAAACTATCAAGAGAAGAAAGCACATTTTCAGGTAAAATCACGTTACTCATAGTTCCTCTGTCACAGATGAAATCAATTCATCCGCAATCACCTCAATAGGTTGCCGTTCCTTTCATAATATTATCACACATATTATTATAAAATATTTCAAATATCTTTACAACAATTTATTTCAAAGTTTCTGTCTATAACTTTCTTACCACGCCAGTTATACGCCCTTTTAGCAATATCATCTGTAGGTTCGTATATATTTTTAGCAGTTTCAAAAAATTCTTTTATCGGCGTAACAGAAATCTCTTTATTCATAGGGCAAACGTCCTGACAAATATCACAGCCCCATATACAGCTACTTGCCTTTACAAGTTCAATTTGTTCAGCTGAAAGCTCACCTTTAAGCTGCGTAATATCAGAAAGGCACTTGGTTACATCAACTTTATAACCATTCAAAGCATTCCCTGGACACTTTTTTTCGCACAATCCGCATTGAAGGCAAGTCCTGTCTTCTGACAAGGAGTATTCTGTTTTTAAGTCAGTAATTATTTCACCGATAAAGCAAAAGCTACCGTATTCCTGATTAATTAATAATCCGTTTTTACCTTTGACCCCAAGGCCGCAGTTCACTGCAATTTCCACCTCATTCAAAGGTGAATTATCGCAAAACGGTTCAAAAGAATTTTGCGGAAACTGCTCACTTAACTGCTCTGCCGCTTTTTTTAAATATTCACCTGCAATAAGGTGATAATCATCTGGCACAGCATATTTTGAAATATTGGAGTTTATATAAAATTCCTTACCTAAAAAATATGGGAATAAATACGTAATAATACTCCGGGCGTTATCCGGAATACGACTTTTTGCTCTGCAATTACGAAGCTCCGTAGCCTTGGAAAAGCTACATATTCCCACAGGCAAAATTTCACTAAACGGTAATTTAATCATAATTTACTCAACGCTATCATAACAGGGATTGTAAGGATAGACAAAGTGGAATCAAAGGACACCACCTGTGAAGCAACACCTGTATCCTTACCATACTTTGCTGCAAACATCGCAGTATTATTTGCACTTGGAACACTGGCAGAAATAACACATGCAGTAAGCATCGTACCCTCAATACCTACAAGTTTAAACACGCCAAACATAATAAGTGGCATAACAACAAGCTTTAGTAAAGCCACAAAATAATTTTCTTTAACCCTGAACATAGATTTCAGGTCTGTATTTGCAATATACGTTCCAAAGAAAATCATCGCAATAGGCGTATTAAGATTTGATATATGGGCAATAGCCGAACTTACCGGTGTAGGCATTTTAATACCAAAAACAAACAACGGCAAGCCAATAAGAACAGAAATCACACCGGGATTGAGAATAAGCTTTTTATAATCAAATTTTGTATTATTCCCGTTTTTAGTCATCAACCACACACCGTGTGTGAAGCAATAAATATTAAATGCTACAACACCCGCAGAGCAATAAAACACACCATCCTCGCCTAAAAGAGCCTGGCAAAGAGGCAACGCCATATAGCCCATATTGCCGTAAGTTACGGCATATTTATAAACGGTACCTTTATCGCCACTTTTATTGAAAAACGGCTTTGCAAGAAAAATGCCCAAGGTTAAAGTACCCGCCATACAAAGAAAGGCTATACCCAACGAACCTGCTTTTTGTGCACTAAAATCCACGGTCATAAAAGATTGAACAATAACTGTTGGTGTGATTATATAAAACAACAGGTCGTTTGATGCTTTTGCAACTGTTTGTGTAAAAACACGCAAACGGTCGGCTGCAAAGCCGACCGCAACAATCAAAAAGAGAACTAAAACCTGTTGTGCAGCCATCATCATATTAGTAAAAAACATTTTTTACATCTCCTGCCAAAATTAGGTTTTATTTTTGCATTTTCTTCATATCTGCGAGAGAAATCGGTTTAAGGTCATCAGCAACCTCTTCTTGTTGAACAGGTGCCTTTCTGAGACCGAATAAACTCTTTTTTTCTTTTTTGGATTTATTCTCAACTGTAGAAGCAACTACCACAGGGGCAGGAACAACTTTATCTTCAAAAACATTTTCAGTTGTTTCAATAACTTCATCTTCAACGATTTCGTCTGTTGCTTCAACAACTTCATCTCCAACGATTTCTTCTGTTGCTTCAACAACTTCGTCTTCAACGATTTCGTCTGTTGCTTCAACAACTTCGTCTTCAACGACTTCTTCTGTTGCTTCAACAACTTCGTCTTCAACGACTTTTTCTGTTGCTTCAACAACTTCATCTTCAACGACTTCTTCTGTTGCTTCAACAACTTCGTTTTCAACTATTTCTTCTGATATTTCCGGTATTTTTTCTGCTTCATCTACATCATCAAAAGATTCCACAAACGCCAATAAATCTTCATAATCTGAAGCCGGTGTTTCTTGAACTTTAGTGCTTTTTTTAATAACAATATCATCAAAGAATTCTACCTCTGAAACCGTTCTTTCAAAAGAACGTGTATATTCATAACCAATTCCCAATGAAGAAATGATATATGATAAAACAAATAATGCAATTGCAAGATACGCAAAATTAAATGTGTGACCTTCAACAACAGGTGCACCTACAGCCAAACAAACAACCCTCGGTACTGAAACAAGAATTGCAAAGAGTGCTGCAGAAAAACCATAACCATAAATGCCCCACATACTATCCACCGTATACACACGAGAGGATATCCTTGCAAAAGTAAGGAAGAATAGCATTGTAAATACGAACATAAAAATTTCGAAAAGAAGCTCAGAAACTCTTACAAAGCTTACTGCTGTCATAAGTCTTACAATAAGATTAACTATTGTCCAACAAACCGGTGAAAGAGCAAGAAGCTTATATTCGGAATATGACGCTTTACCATTAAGGTGACTCACGCCGAAAATCACAAAATAAAAAATAGCAAAAACAGCAAAAACAAATTCAAGAACAAGAAAGATGCCGCCGTTATCCTGTATACGTGACATAACAAGCTTAGTGATTATCTCTGAATCCAAGCCATCTTCAAATGCAGGAACAACCTTTTTCTCGATGGCAAAAATATCCCATACAAATCCGCCCGCCATAACAAGAGCAAAAATTCCCTGGAAAATATTTTTACCTGTCGGAAGTTTAGGTGACGGAACTTCTTTACTCAAAAAACTAAGCAGCATAAAGAGTAATGCGAAAACAAAAAGTGCTCCGTAAAGAACGGTGATTGTTATATCATTTTCCTTGAAATAACCATTGTTGGCATCAACCAAAGCAATAAGCTGATAAACTCTTGTAGGCAATGCTGCAACTAAAGCAATAGCAAAAACAAATACAAGATAACGTATTTTTATTGCACTTATACTTCCTTTAAGTCTTTTCATAATTTATTCCCTTCCGAAATTGAAATTTATCTTTCATCTAACGGTACGTAAACTGATGAGTTCTTGAAATTTGAAACTCTCTCATCAATTGAAACATACTCTTTAGGAACAGTCATATTTTTATATGCAGGTCTGATAACTCTGTTTCCTGAAATAAGCTCCTCTATACGGTGTGCAGACCAGCCGGCAACACGTGCAATTGCAAAAAGAGGTGTATAAAGGTCTTCAGGTATACCCAACATCTGATAAATAAGACCTGAATAAAGGTCAACATTAGCACAGATTTTTTTATTATTATTCTTTTCACTTGCAAAAATCTCGGGAGTAAGCTTTTCGATAAGCTCCAACGCACGGAATTCTTTTGCAAAGCCTTTTTCATCTGCAAGCTTTTCAGCTTCTCTTTTAAGAATAACCTGACGAGGGTCACTGAGTGTATACACAGCGTGCCCCATACCATACACAAGACCTGACTTATCGCCCGCTTCTCTGTTAATAACCTTTTTAAGGAAATCTGCTACCTGACCTTCGTCGGTAATATCTGCAACGTCTGCCTTGAGATAATTCATCATTTCTGCAACCTTGAGGTTCGCACCACCATGACGAGGACCCTTGAGAGCTCCGATACCTGCAGAAATTGCCGCATAAGTATCTGTACCGCTTGATGACAAAACTCTTGTTGCAAAAGCAGAGTTATTACCGCCACCATGCTCCGCATGAAGAATAAGGCAGATATCAAGAAGCTTTGCTTCTTCATCGGTAAACTTACGGTTTGAACGGGTATTGTAAAGAATTGTTTCCGCAGTTGAAAGTTCAGGCTTAACAGGATGAAGATACATACTCTTCTTAAGATAATATCTCCTTTTAACCTGATATGCATACGTCATAATTGTAGGAATCTGAGCAATAAGCTGTACACTTTGACGCAAAACATTCTCAATTGAAATATCATCAGGATTATCATCATAAGAATAAAGTGAAAGTACGCCTCTTTCAAGCTTATTCATTATATTCGGTGATGGCGCCTTCATAATCATATCTTCAATAAAATCCTCAGGAAGCTCACGGCATTGACCAAGAATCTCGTTGAATCTGTCTAACTGCTCTTTTGTAGGAAGATGCCCAAACAGAAGAAGCCATGCAGTTTCTTCGTAACCAAAACGATTCTCTTTTATGCAGCCATCAACAATATCATTAATATTTACGCCACGGTAAATAAGCTTGCCATCAACAGGCTTACGCTCACCGTCATCTATATAATAGCCTTCAACAGAGCAAACCTTTGTAAGACCCGCCATAACACCGCTACCATCACGGTTACGCAAGCCACGTTTAACTTCAAATCTATCAAAATATTCGGGTTTAATTGAACTGTATTCTTTAAGTTCGTCGCAGAGTGCCGAAAATTCACCGGACGGAACCGGCTTTATGTATGAATGCATATTTCCACTCCTTATCTGTTTCATTTGTCATACAATTAAATAATAATTCATATTATTTTATAACAAAACAACTTTAATGTCAATAAAACTTAACTAAAATAAAAGGTCGTGATTATATGAAAAACTACTTGATTTTAATATTTTTTTGTGCAATTTCCATTCTTATGGTACCATTAATAATAAAAACTGATAAAAACATAGCAGAAAATGTATCTCCCGATACTTCTTCCGTACAAGTTCAAGATACCTCTTCCCACATACAAAATCAACAAACAATCTCCGTTTTCAGAACAATCACAAACTCGTCGGAAGAAATTTCTATGTTTGAATATGTATGCGGTAGTGTTGCGGCAGAAATGCCCCTTGCATACAACGAAGAAGCCCTTAAAGCTCAAGCCGTTGCATGCTACACCAACGCCTTAAGATTAAAGGAAAAAGACACAAACAAGTCCGATGGCAACATAAGTGACGACACCTCCGTACATCAAGGGTACATAGACCTTTCCCAACGAAAGGAAAAATGGGGAAAAGACTTTAACAAATACGAAGAAAAACTAAAAAAAATCGTAACCGAAGTAGAAAACGAAACCCTCTATTACAATGGTTCAATTTGTGTTGCCGCTTTTTCTGCCATTTCTAACGGTAAAACAGAAAACGCAGAAAATTTATGGGGTACAAAGGTTAATTATCTTGTAAGTGTAGACAGTTCTGCAGATAAGCTTTCGCCAAACTACGCCTCAACCGTTTCATTTTCAAAAAAAGACTTTTTAAATGCTGCAAAAAAAGCAAACATAACAATCACTTCCGACAATCTTAAGAACGTTATAAAGGTATCGAAAACATCTGATACAGGAACAGTTCTTAACGTAAAAATAAACGGTAAAAACTATACAGGTGAAGAGATACGCAAGGCATTTTCTTTGAGAAGTCCCACTTTCACAGTAAAAACGACAGAGGAAACTGTAACCTTCTCTGTATACGGCTATGGTCACGGTATCGGTATGAGTCAGTACGGTGCAAATGCTCTTGCAGAAAAAGGATACAACTACAAGGAAATTCTCGCACATTATTATACAGATACAGAAATAAAAAAAGTATAACATCATATTAAACCTGAAAAAAGAAGTGAAAATTTATTTTTTCGGACATATAAAAAACCTCGCAATACACAAGGTATTACGAGGTTTTTTCTGTTTCACTTGCACAAAAATATTCAATTCATAAAATTTAAAGTTTCCTGAAAAACAATCCGTTCAACGTTTCCGAGAATAGTTTTTCACTACTTATTTCAACTTGTGCAACTCTGCCGTATTTACAATAACAATCAGAGTCATGCCCATATCAAGAACACTTTCAGGCTTAATATTTACGTTAACGTCTTCACCCTTCTTTATTGCAACAATATTGAACCCATATTTTTTACGTAAATTCAAATCAATAAGATTCTTTCCGCTCCATTCCTTTTTTACGTCAATTTCTATCATTGACACGTCCTGAGACAAAGAAAAAATATCAACGAAACCTGAGCTTAACAAGTTTTTAGCAAGACGTACACCCGATTCATTTTCAGGGAAAACAACCTTATCTGCACCTACACGAAGCAATATTTTCTGATGCATTTCATTGGCACATTTTGCAATAA
The DNA here is from genome assembly GCA_045646545.1 of Acutalibacteraceae bacterium. Lineage (GTDB taxonomy): Bacteria > Bacillota > Clostridia > Oscillospirales > Acutalibacteraceae > DTU089. The sequence continues at coordinate 5,705 of JAZRKV010000021.1, read as the reverse complement.
CGTTTTTGACACCTGCTTCCTTACAAAGAGTAACCGCCATAACACTTGCTCCAAGATTACCCGCAATACAAACAACAACCGTGTCTATGTTACCAATCCCAAGACGTGATATAACCTCTGCATCTGTAATATCAGCGCATTTACATACAGGTAAATATGCAGCAACCTCATCAACTATTTTTTGCTCGGTATCAACAGCAAGTACTTCCATACCACTTTCAACTAATTCTTTTGCAACTGCAAAGCCATATCTACCCAACCCAAAAACTGCATAACTCTTTTTCTTTTGCATACATTTTCTCCTTTTCAAACACAGAGCCAAAAATCAACCAATGCTGATTTCCTCTGTGGGTTCAGTTATAATATTTTCTCTTTTTTTCTTACTACCAAGGGCAACCGCCAACGAAATCGGACCGACTCTACCAAAATACATTGTAAAAATAATTACTAATTTACCAAACGTATTCAGACTTGCTGTAAAGCTACGTGATAATCCAACAGTTGCAGTTGCGCTGACTGTTTCATAAAAGACATCAATCAGGCTACCTTCGTTTGTTGCGGCAACAAGCACGGTTGACGTAAGACATATTGCCATAAACATCACCACTACCGAAACTGCTTTTTTTATTGTGTTTTCTGATATGCACCTACCGAATAAAGATGCATTATTTTTGTTTCTTATTGTTGCAAAAGCAGAGCAAACAAGCACAACCATTGTTACAGTTTTTATTCCGCCTGCCGTACCTACAGGTGAACCACCTACCATCATAAGCAGTAATGATAGCAATGATGAAGCATTTGTTAAATTTTCCTGAGGTACTGTGGCAAAGCCTGCCGTTCTCGTGGTTACTGATTGAAATAAAGATACCTGAATTTTATCAAACAACGACATTCCACCAATAGTCAACGGATTTGAATATTCAAAAACAAAAATCAGGATTGCCCCGCTGAATATAAGAGTAAGCGTTGCCGTAATTGCAATTTTACTATGCAACGTCAGATGCCTGAGTATCTTTTTATTTTTAGATGAACGCCCTTTTACTACTCTGAGCACATCCCACCACACAATATAACCAAGACCACCAAGTATAATAAGAGTAGAGGTTACACCGTTTATTATGGGATTAGTTGCATAATCGCATAAGCTTTTCTGAGAAAATATATCAATACCTGCATTACAAAATGCGGAAACGGAATTAAAAACAGATATCCATATCCCCTTGGCACCAAACTCGGGAACAAACACAAGCATATAAAGAAGAGCTCCTATTCCCTCAACAATAAAAGTACCCGCGAGAACCTTTTTAACAAAAGATATAAGACCTGCCATTGTATTCAAGTTAAAGGCATCCTGAATAAGAAGCCTGTCACCTATTCCCATTTTACGATTAAGAAGAATCATTACTCCTGACATAATCGTAATAACACCCAGACCGCCTATCTGAATTAAAACAAGAATAACTGCCTGCCCGAAACCACTCCATGCTGAAACAACAGGTAACGTAACAAGACCTGTAACGCAGGTTGAAGTGGTTGCAGTAAACAATGCATCCATATATGCAACTGCCTTACCGTTAGCCGAGCTGATGGGAAGATACAGTAAAAATGAGCCTAATAAAATCGCTAATAAAAAGCTAAGCAAAATTGTCTGTGTTGTGGTCAGTTTCAATTTACTTTTTTTTATCATAAAAGCTTCCTCAATAAAAAATTTATAACTATATATTTGCAGTAAATACACCAATTATCAATATACGGTCTTTCAAAAAAAGAAGATTATTCAAATTAATATTACTCCGTATAGAGTGTAACAGGTCCATACAATCCACCCGAAACAAAACACTCAGAATATTCCTTTTCTGCTTCAAAATATGGCGATAATTCATTTATCTGCCATTTATCAAAATAATCGGTGTAGCTATACCAATTGGCCGACGTATTCGTAACAATTATTTTCAAATTATTATTAACATCAAGTACCCCAGCAGGTATTTTCAACCTATACTCTGACATAAAGCACGCTCCGAGATATTGTCCGTTAAGATATACCTGAGCAGCAAAATGCACGTCACCAAGGTCAATTTCACCTTCTTTACCTACTTTTTCAGAAGGTATCGCAAAAGCTACTTCGTAAATACCGCTTCCTGAAAAACTCTCACCATTAAGATGCGACCAATCGCCAAGATTAATACTTTTCGATTCATCTGATTTTTCAACAATTTCAAAACCGTTTTCATTACAGATAAGCTCATTTTCTTTACGGAAAACAAAAGCTTCAGGAATGCGAAACTTATTTGTATAATTCTTTAAATTTTCAACTTCAAATTCTTCATTTGTGAGCAATATTATAGCAGTTTCACCTATGGAAAGTGAAAGTTGAAGAATACCGTCATCTGCTTCAAAATGTTGTAACGTACCGCTTACCAAATCAAGCAGATACCCTGTTGATGAAGGTAGGTGAACAGTAAAGTTTTTTTCTTCACCTTTTTCACGAAACAGACAGAAAAGCTCTTCGTTACTTGTTTTTCGGTGCATTGCACGTAAGCCATCACCATCAATCTTACATACAGGCGTAAGTCCGAAAGGCACACAGGAAACCTTGCCGCCATTACTTACAAAACAATTCAATATCTCCTGAATTTTTTCAGGAACAAAAGCCCCTTCAGGTATAATAATGTGTTTATATGATGCACCGCCAACAGTAATACTACCATCTTCTATTCCGTTTGCACATTGAATAACATCATCGTCAACAATATCAAAATCCACCATCATATCCTCAAGAGTCCTGCCGAGAGCATTGAACTTCTCTGACATTTCATCTGTATTCACACCACCATGAAAATCATGAACGGGATAATAAAGACCCGTTTGACAGACTCTTTCACCAAGTGAGTATATATATGACAGACGTTCAACGTAACGATTAAACGCACTGAGAAAACGATAATAGGGTTGATTTTCAGTAAACACAGGAAGTTCCTGAGCGAGAAGCATTTCCTTACGCCCAAGAGGGAAATTAAACAGATTAAAAATGTTTACTCCTCGTACTGCCTGGTAGCCTACTGTGTACCGCATTATATCATAACTGATACCTGTTCCTGCTACACCCATAATTTCACTCATTGCAAGCTTAGTACCATTTTGTGCTGCGGCAGATGAGGCATACCGCGGAAAAAATCCGTTATATCCATTAAAATCGTCACATTTTTTTATTTTATTTTCAGGGTAAAGTTGCCTTCTGATAACGTCAATTCCGGGAATATCAAAGCACCTGAGAGCTCGCATCAAATTAAAGTTCCCGCCGCCTCTGATACACCCAACAGGGCTATGGTCCATATCCATATGACCTGTAAAAGCCATACCATGTTCATTTGACCACTCTTTACAAGGCAGAAGAAAATTACGGCAGAATAATTGACTGCACAAATCATACCAACGATACAAAACGTGTATATTTTCTTCTGTAGGCAAAACTTTTTCTGCAAGCAACGGCAGATATGGAATAATTGACTCTCCATATAAAGCTTCATATTCCTTCATCAGTTCTTCATTGAATGCTCCTGACGGTGCCTTAGGTTCATCTGTAAATACGGCTGTAACATTCTTACCAAGAGCATTTTTCAAAACTTGCGCATATTTTTCGTGAGTAATTTCAATAAAATATTCTGTTGCATTTTTATTAAACAAATCAGGATAATCTGCATTACCGCAGATTCTTTTTTCTGTAAAATATTCGGTTACAACAGTATCCTCGGAAAATTTGTATCCCTCTTTTATAATTTTATTCTCATTTAAAAAGCCTGCAAGAACATCAGGTGTTGTTTTATACACTTCTCCCGCAGAAAAAGAACGCTCGCAAAACTCCAATGTCTGACGGGCATATTCAGGATGACTCGCCAGTACACTTCCACAGGCTCCACCTGAAGGCCATCCGCCTTCATCGTAAAGCCAGCATTGCATACCAAGTTTTCCGCCATTTTCAATAGCATACGCACATAACTCAAAGTATTCTGCCGAGGGATAATCAGGTGTAAGATTTGTGGGCATACTGTCGGGTCGGAATCTTTTGGGTTCAGGAAGAATGTAGAATACCCGTATGCCCAGTCTTTGCATTTCTTCAAGCTGCGCATCTATAATATTTTTACTGCAAACGTCATTCCATACCCATACATATGCAGGGGCACAAGAAACATCGGGTGACGTGAATTTTTTTATATCAAATCTTTCGTTATCTACCATTTTAATCATCCCCGAAACTCAAACATTCTCATTATATTTATTCTGCTTTTTTAATTTACTTACAAAGCACTTAAGAGCCACAATCATTATCATGTAAAGCACCGCAAGTAAAATAGGATACACCCCTATACCAAGCAGTCCGCTTATAAGACTGACAACAGGCGGTGCCAACATAACACCGATATAAGCAAACGCTATCTGTGAACCCATAATTGATTGCGAAACCTCTTTACCGAAATTGTGAGGTGTAAGATGTATCATATTCGGATAGATGGACCCGTTGCCAAGACCTATAAGGAACAATCCCATCACCGAAACAAAGCCCTGCAAAGGAAGAAGCATAAGCACAATAGCAGGTGCAAGAATAACGGAACCTATACCGATACGCTTCCATGTACTGATTCTGCCGGAAAGCAAGCCCGAAACGAAACGACCTATGGACATGCCCACATAATACACTGTCAAAGCAAGGGCACCATGCTCCATCTCGAAGCCTTTTGCTGCTACAAGATACGTACTACCCCACACTCCACATGCGTACTCAATTGCATTGGTAACAAGCATAATAATCCACACAAGACGGACTTCTGACTTTTTAAACATTTGCCAAAGCGTAAGGTTCACACATTCGTTTCCTTCATCCTGCCCTGAAGAAACATTCTTCTTCCATAAGGGTAACGACAAAATAAGTAGCACTGTAATTGCCGCCTGCACGTAAAATGCATAACGATAACCGCTACGCCAACTTGTACCACTCAACGCTTGTGACATAAGATACGGACTGAGGCTTACACCCACACCATAAAAGCAATGCAAAAAATTCATATGACTTGCTTTGAAATGAAGTGCAATATAATTATTAAGTCCCGAATCAATTGCACCTGCACCAAGACCGAGAACAACCGCTAATGGTACCATAAGCCAAAATGATGGTACTACAGAAAAACCGAACAAAGCTGCCGCGGTCATCGCAGTACTGAAGGCGGTCACTTTTGCAGTACCGAACTTGTTAAGAATGTAGACACTGAACATACTGGATAATACTGTACAGCCCGAAATAATAAACGTTAAAACGCTCACTGCTTCAACGGGAACATTCATCTCTGTATGAATAGCAGGCCAGGCAGAACCAATAAGTGAATCGGGAACGCCAAGACCTATAAACGCAATGTATATAACAACCAATAAAAAAACCATTAAATGTCTGTAGCTCCTTACTTTTACCGATAACAAAATTTTTACAATATTATACTACAACAAAATTAGAATTTCAATGAAATCAACTATAAACTTCGTTTGCTCTCTCCTTTTCAAGTCTCGTCACTTTTTAATAAAAAAAGAATATGAGTAGCCTTATAGCTACTCATATTCTTGGTCCGAGTGACGAGCACTTGCTCGGCGACCTTGTCGCCGACACGCACACGTCGGCAAAAACAGTCCACCGGACTGTTTTCTTCCGCAAACTT